>JAEEKX010000041.1 GCA_016288655.1 Bacteroidales bacterium | reverse complement strand
TTGATATTCTAGTTTGTTACCAATTGAAAATAACGTATCTTTGCCCCCACAAAACCATCCCTCCATGCCCCTCACCCCATCTCCGCATCATCGAATAACCACTTTCCCGCCCCCTCCTGCGGCGCGGTACTACCATTCCACGCTCTCCATCTGGCTCTCCGTTGATCCGATGGCGGATAAGTACCCGGGAGTGAGTCCGTACGTGTATTGTGCGAACAATCCAGTGCGGTTGGTGGATCCGGATGGAAGGGTGATTGTCCCAAATGACGATGAAGCAGGACATTTGTATATTGACTACAAATCAGAAGTTAACAGACGTCTTAATAATGCAAGAGTATCGTTATCAGAATTAGAGCAAAAAAAAATAGCAGGCGAAAGAATCGGAAACAGAAAAATAAGACGTGCTCAAAATGAAGTCAACAAGTATCAAAACATTTATGATGAATTAACAGAGATGGAAGAATCCCAAACTGTTTTTAGAATAAATGCCCATACAACGGGCACATCTGTTTCGGCATACGGTTCAACGACATATGATCTTGAGACAAGTGAAGTCAATATAAACGTAGGAGATGGACAAAGGTTATTGAATGAAAATGGCTTCTATGAGTACATTACCCCGATGATGATATTGGCACATGAGTTAAAGCATGGGCACCAATACATTAAACATGAGATAGATTTTAATTGGGATGGGACACAAGGTGGGTGTCTTTTTGATTATACGGACGAGCTAGCTGCTATAAGACGGGGGGCAATGTTTGGGTATATAAATATCAATTCATTAGAAAGAGCATACAAATTAGGTGAACTCCAAAATCGAAAGGAACCTCGTTCTTATGACTCCTTAACACCAATGCAAAAACAATCATACGATGTACAAAAGGCGAATGGTTTTTTTCATTAAAGTCAATCATTGGGTATATTTGACTATAGCTATCTTGCTCTCATCATGCAAGATATACTCCTATGAGAACATCTGCGGTGAATATGCCATGGAATTTCCTAACAGATATTTTGTAGTCAGGTGGACTATACTCCTCGAGGATTCGGGTAACTTTGTGTTAACAGAACCGAGAATCGGTATGCTGGGTCCAGATACCCTATCAGGTAAATATACCATAAAAGACCGTGAGTTGATATTGGATTTTGGCAATGTCAACCGGTATCTCTACAAGCCAGAACTTGGAGATTCTGTCACGATACTCCATTTTTATAATAAAGAAAATACAAAACCCCAAGCGAGTACCATTGATATATATGGGCAATTCCTGAAGGAGAATTTTTCAACCAATTTTGCAGAAAACGACACTATCATAGGTGTCTTCGATAGCATTGTCTGCTCTACGTTTCTAACAGATACGATGGTCGTTTATCCTGCACACATTGGATATGAAATCAATATATACCTGTTTCAAGGTGCTCTTCCTCATAGTGCTCCCTACTGGGAATATCCTCATTGGCGGATTTGTTCACGGAATAAACTTCGCGACCCCAATAGATTATTCGTTAGACACAAAAGAAATATATACAAAAGAAAATAATTGAGAATATTGGCTCCAAATTAAAAACTAATTTTTCCCTATCTTTGCCCCGCAAATCGAGAATGAAAATCAGGTTAACGATTGTTTTATTAGTCATGTTCCATAGTACCATTCTGTTTTCCCAAGAGAACAAGGATACTCTCCGAACGGCTTTCTTCGTTGAAGAAATTATTAAGAGTAAATGCTATATCCCCTCCGAAACGAGTAAGCCGCCTAAAAAGAAACGTGTGTGTTGGATTTGCAAAATACATCCTGTCGATCGCCCGTACTTTATGATGGAACTTGTGGGATTTAGGAATCCTCATAAAAAAATAAATGTCAATGAAGTAAGTTCGTTATGCTTGTTCCCAATATGGGAGAAAAACATGCTTTTAGGGCACCCAACATTGGGGGTAAAAGTAAAATATAAAAGGAAGGAATTCCTTGT
Source organism: Bacteroidales bacterium (assembly GCA_016288655.1). Classification (GTDB taxonomy): domain Bacteria; phylum Bacteroidota; class Bacteroidia; order Bacteroidales; family WCHB1-69; genus UBA1756. The sequence goes on along the minus strand of JAEEKX010000041.1, from coordinate 74,638 downwards.
CCCTCTGTTTCATTGGGCAGGTAATATTTACTTAGAATGTGACAATGTGTTGTGAATTCTATTCATCTTACGAGACCCGTTACACCTTCTCGGGCAAGGAGCGCGACGAAGAGACCGGCTACGGCTACTTCGGCGCAAGATATTACAACTCGGATTTGAGCATCTGGCTATCCGTGGACCCGATGGCAGACAAGTACCCGGGAGTGAGTCCGTACACGTATTGTGCGAACAATCCGGTGAGGTTGGTGGATCCTGATGGGATGACTGTTGTAATCCCGGATGAAGAGGACAGAAGCTTTATAAACCAATTAATTGATCCGAAAAGTGATAATTATTCAAAAAGTTTTCATGATATCTATAAAGAATTAGATGAACAAACAGATCACACCTATACCTTTAAGAGTTGGCATTATGATGCCAATCGTAGCGGATTTGAAGAAGGAATGTATGAAAATCACGGAGACGGAACGTCAACCATAAATTTTTCAAAAGGCGATAGCCCGATGGTTTCTGACCGTTCTATAGGCGCAAGTCCGTTTAGAAATTTGTTTGAAGAGACGTACCATGCATTCCAAGATAAACATGGTTTGCTAAACCATAGTTGCATAAATGAAGCTGAAGCTTGGAAGTTTTCAGCTGGAGCATCCAATACAGTAACTTCATATATTGATATGGATGGCATTACTCATAGAACAATTATGGGTTGGATAACAAATGCTTCCAAAGGTGAAATTGCAGTCGTTTTTAAATTTGGATGGAGAGATGATTTGGTGAAAAAATACGAATTGAGCTTTCCTGAAAATCACAAAATGTGGAATGGGGTATATCGTGATTTGAAGTATGGTGTAAATTGCTTCATCCCCGATATGACTGGCGGTTTTATAAAAATTGATTTCTAACATGAGAGTATTCGTTACGATTTTCATCCTTTGTTTGTCTTTCTTGTCACTCCATGGACAGGAGATTCTTGGATATTTTAAATCTCCTTCTTCCGATTTCCATAACTTTCGGTGGCAGAAACTTTCCAGAAATGACACTGCATTTTTGGTCATTAAGCAAGAAAGAAAGTATTCAACAAAATATGTCATTTCATATAATGACATCAAGGTGAAATTCAAAATAGACAATGGCATTTTGTTCCAATTAGACTCTGTGTGTGTGCATTTAGAAAAGATAAAATGTTCACATGTGACATTCTTTTGGATGCATGTTTTCGACGACTCTCATTGGAGTGGCATAGGGCATAGCGTACCACCAGCTCGACATGTAAGCAAATCCATAATTATCCATGTTTATCCGAAACCAGAATATGCAATGAACGGTCCTATACAGGCTCACAACAACGCTTTAAGAATAAAACAAGAACAAAAACGTGTATACGTGTATAATGAAAAAAAAGGAAAATTCATCAAGGTGTCTCGTGAAAAGGCCCTACAAATGGTAGAGGAAGACAATCTCCCACAGCTCCCGTAGTTTTTTAATATCAAAGATTGCATCTATGTTATCTTATTTGCATCATTCCACGACCATTTTACCCCCTCCATCAGCGCGGCACTACAACTCCGACCTCTCCCTCTGGCTCTCCGTTGACCCGATGTCGGACAAGTACCCGAGCATGTCTCCGTACACGTATTGTGGGAATAATCCGGTGGGGTTGGTGGATGAGGATGGGAGGACATGGGAAATTTTGGGAGAAACATACATGCCAGGAACAGAATACACAGGAGATAACGAAAGGACCAAAATTCTATGGGGAATGATGGAACGAATATACGCTACCCCACTAGGGAAAAAGGTAATTGACAGAATGAATAATGTCACCACTGTGTACAAAATTACCGATGCGAAATGTTCAAAAACCGACAAGCCATGCTACTATAATCCAAATCATACGATATATCTAAACCAATCAGAGGACTTAGCATGGCAAAGCGATCCATTAACTAAAACACTCGCTCACGAAATGTTTCATGGTTATCAATATCTCAAAGGCCAAGGAGGTACCAATACACATAACGAAACAGAAGCGTATATGTTTGAGGGCATTATGTTTGGTCTGAGTAATAATGGCCTGACTCCGAGACGCACAGACGGATTGGGAGATGGATATTATGAAGCCTTTAATAAATTCAGGGAATGGAATAGTGTACTTCCCGAATCGGAAGAAGAATTTAATAATGTTTTCAGACCAATTCGCAAAGAATACAAACAGAAGTCTAAGGCAAATATGAATGGGGATTATGATAAATACTCCACACAAATACCCAAAAGGAATTTATTAAGAGAGCTGATTTTTGATCAATGAAAAAAAGAATACTAACCATCATGATTGCTCTTGCACCATTATTCCTATGGGGGCAAGATTCTCAAAAAGATTTGAGAAACTACTGGTATGGCCGAGACGGCTTCAGCTGGACATTCTATAATGTAGAAAGAATTCCCGATACAGTGTGGCTCGGAGTGACAGTCCCCATCAATATTGATGTGAGTTTTGTAGTATATTTTGACACAGACAGAGTTGACACGAACTATTGTGCTTGGGGGATAATTCGTCAATTCTATGCGGACCATGTGTGGGTCTCTGACGAATCAAAAAAAACTTTTTCATTCTACAATTTTGACCATACTGGATGGTCATGCTATAAATATGAAGACTTGAACTTCATTGATACCAATGAGGTAAAGCAAATAATTGATACTGTCGTCAATTTACTATCCAATAATTTTATAGGGTGTTCTTGCAAAATATGTCGATCCCGTTATAATAAGCACAAGGAGTGTTTTGTGCCACTGAAACGTTATCCCAAAACGAGCAGAGCTTTCTATTCAATTGGTTTATGGATTTTTCCTGACGAACGACGTAATGACATAAAATAGCCCATTCGCCACCTGTTTTCACAGCTTAAATATATACCTGAACAGATCAATCCCCCCCCATGCCCCGCACCCCATCCCCGCATCATCGAATAACCGCATCACCGCCCATTGTACATTGTTCATTGTCAATTGTACATTCTCCCGCGGCACGGCACTACCATTCCACACTGAGCATCTGGCTCTCGGTTGACCCGATGGCGGACAAGTACCCTGGACTGAGTCCGTACGTGTATTGTGCGAACAATCCGGTGAGGTTGGTGGATGAGGATGGGAGGGATATATGGGAGATTGATGAATGTGGTAAAATCATTAATCATTATGAAGACAATGAGATAGACCTATTTCGTATCGTCAATGGAGCTGGAGAATGTATAGCTGAAAGTCAAACATTTAAAGCAGGAACGTTCTCTTTAATATTAGATGATGAAAAATATTCGATTTTTTCATCAAATAATAATGAAAGTAGTGAGCGATTATTTCTCTTTTTTGGAGATAATTTATCCATTGAAAGCGAATGCATCAATTCGAATTTGGGCAGTTTTATAGGGAATAGTAATGACGAACGATCAACTAGTTTGTTAGATCCAATAATGACATTTATTCCTGAAATCGTTGTCGATCACCATATGCATAGCCACCCTATGCTGGGTTTTGGAGATTGGGTGATTTCCAAAGCTGATAGTGATGCCGCATATGAACTTTGGCTCCGCAATCCCAATGTCGTGATGGAACTGTATTCACAAAGGACTAAACAAATAGAAACCTATGACTATGATACACCCTATTATAGTTCAAAAGCAAAAAGCATGGTAGTGCCCATCAGGTTTTCTGCCATTTTCAAAAAATGATCTTATGAAAAGGAACTTACTATATCTTTTATTTTTTATTTCGTCTACGGGCATTTGCTATGGACAACAGACAGACCAACAGCAGCTTTGCATTTCAAAAGTAAAACAGGTACAGCAGCAATGTAGTCTGCTGTTCGATAACGAAAAATACACAATGTCAAGTGCCAAAATCGACACTTGCTTGGTATATGATGAAATGGTAATATCAGATAGTATTTTAAATTTTATTTGGAATCGGCATCAAGGCAATTACTATTTGCTTATTGGTTATTCATTGGACGATACATCTTCGCAGATTGTATTTGCAATAAAGCCGATCAATTATCTTACTGATGTCAGAACAGCGAAAGGATTCTTCCAATACAGGAATAGTATGTTTTTTATTCTATTTGGAATGGAGGATTTTATTGAAAAAGGGGACAGCCATTTTCCCATAGAATACAAGTCTCCTCTCCCTCATGATTTCATATTTGATGGGGAAGATATTGTTTATTTTTATTTATACAATAAAATTACCCAAAAAGTGGAATACATACCTTCCTCTTGACATACTGTTTTTTCTAAAAATCGACATGGGAATAAATATGAACTTTTGATCTTCTATCCCGTCTCAATACAGATTTCAAGTTCGTTATTTTATCTAACCTTCCATTAGTCTTGAAGGAGGAAACTCATTCCGAAATGCTATCTATTGGGCGATCGGGTACGCTATCCGTTCAGATTTTGCACTGGCGTGCTTGTATCCACTCTATCGTTGTCGCGGACATCAAGGTAGCAAAGCCGCAGTCAAAGCCCCCAAAACTCCAAGCCATGGCAAACAGCAACACCCGCAAGGTAACCATCTTCATAAACGGCAAGGAAGGAATGCAATGTGGAATTATTGTCGTACCTTTGCCACGTGAATCAAGAAAAGGAACTATTGGTGTCCGCTATCTCCTCTTGATACCCTCCACCTCGTCGCGCAACACCTGCGAGAAGGGGCGCTGCATGCGCGTCGCCCGTTTCAACAACTCCAAGTACCACTTGTGCTGCCCCTCCTCCTTGGTCTGCATAATGCAGTCGAGTGCCTCCACAGATGGGTCGGGGCGCCAGTCCGGCACCACGGCTGCCAACGCCTCCTCAATGAACCCCCACCCGAAGTTGTAGAGGTTGGCATCCGTAATCATCAGCAGGATGATGTCGTGATGGCGGAAAGTGGAACACAGGTCGCTCTTGTCCGCCCATACGACCGGATTCCAAATGTCGGGATAGACGGCCTCGTTGTAGTACCAGAATTCGTTGGTGGCGAATAGGTTATCCGAAATCCCACTGTTGACGATACTCCAGTAGTAACTGTCGGCGATGGTAAGCACACGCGGACGGACGTGGCTCGTGCCGTCGTACTCGAACCTGCGGATGGGGAAGTTGAGTGTTTCGTGGGGAAGTCCACACAGCAGGTTCATCGACGGCTCCATGTCGAAGTCAAGATCCTTGTTGAAACGCGAACTGCTGTCGCCGACTGCTATGATGTCGGGCAAATTTATACAACACTGATTTTCAATAAATCCAACCAGCGTGTCGGTGGCTTTCCACAACCCGTATGTACTCCAATGCACCCCGTATTTCGAGTATAAAGGGTGGGGTGACTTGGCCTTGAGATCGGAGAAGTAGGCATTGAGGTCGAGGTATCGGACCCCAGCGCGTCGGCATTCGGCTGTAAATCCCTCATAGTTCGTTTTCCCCTTGATTTCAGGATGATAGCGTTCCGGGATGCCTTCGGGGTGGAAGTGCGCCTTGCCCGGCTCGAAGACCAACAGCAGATCCACGCCGTACTCATCGCGCAACACCTGCTGCAACTGCTTCAACTCCCGCACCTTCTTCTCAATGAAGAAATCGCCGATGTAGTTGCGCCCGAGGTATTCGGTGATGTACATCTCCTCATAAAAGCAGCCGTCGGAACCCAGCACCAACTTTTCCGCACTGGTATAGTTGAAAATTCTGTAATTCAACTCATGATGAAAACGAATCCAAGCATTGGAAATCCCGACACCGCGGCGGACGCGCTCGTCGGCGGCCTTTTGAAACCGGCCAGTGAAGATGTTCTTGCCCGTAAAAGCGGCATTTTCTTCCGACGATTTCTGCACGCCGTACAGTGGCTGCCCTTTCCACTGAGGGACAAGCGACAACGCGGCGGGAGCCAGCAGCAGCAGGCAGACGAAAATCCAGAGGATGAAGGCGAGCGGATGTTGGCGAGTGGATTTCACGGCGGGACGGATTAGGGCGCGAATCAGAAGAGCTCGGGCTGTCCGTTGGCGCCGGCGGGGCGGATCTTCCCGAGGTGCTTGTAAGCGAGGTCGGTGGCTTCGCGCCCGCGAGGAGTGCGCATCAGATAGCCCTCCTGGATGAGGAATGGCTCATACACCTCTTCGATGGTGCCAGGGTCTTCACCCACCGACGTGGCGATGGTGGTCAGTCCGACAGGGCCGCCCTTGAACTTGTCGATGATGGTGCCCAAGATGCGGTTGTCCATCTCGTCGAGTCCGTGCTGGTCAACGTTGAGGGCCTCCAGGGCCAGCCGCGCGATGGGGCAGTCAATGACGCCGTTGCCCTTGATTTGGGCGAAGTCGCGCACGCGGCGCAACAGCAGGTTGGCTATACGCGGGGTGCCGCGACTGCGGGAGGCAATCTCCAGTGCCGCATCGTCGTATATCTCGATGCCGAGGATGCCTGCGGAGCGCTTGAGGATGCGCGCCAGCGTGGGCGTGTCGTAATATTGCAGTCGCAGGTTGATGCCGAAGCGGGAACGCAGCGGCGCGGTGAGCAACCCCGAACGGGTGGTGGCTCCCACCAGCGTGAACGGGTTGAGGGCGATCTCGACACTGCGGGCACTCGGTCCCGACTCGATCATGATATCGATCTTGTAATCCTCCATCGCAGAGTAGAGGTACTCCTCCACGACGGGCGAGAGCCGGTGGATCTCGTCGATAAAGAGCACGTCGTTGGGTTCCAGGTTGGTGAGCAGCCCCGCGAGGTCGCCGGGCTTGTCGATGACCGGCCCGGAAGTGACGCGCATGTTGACACCCATCTCATTGGCGATGATGTGCGACAAAGTGGTCTTGCCCAATCCCGGAGGTCCGTGCAAAAGCACATGGTCGAGGGCCTCCCCGCGCGCACGGGCAGCCTGCACGAAGACGATGATGTTCTCGATCACCTTCGCCTGACCGTAGAAGTTGTGGAAGTCCGCCGGACGGATGGCCCGCTCAAACTCCTTCTCCGCCGCGGAGAGACGCTTTTGGGATGGGTCGAGGTTGCTGTTCATACAATCATATTTACAAAAGGCAGGCACGACGGCTATTTCTCCGGCGTCACCTCATCTTTCTTGTTGACGAAAATATCCGTGAGCATGGTTTCCAAGACCACGGGGGAAATGCCGTGGGTGATCTCGCCGCCACGGCAAAGCGAAATGCTGCCGGTCTGTTCGGAGACGACCACCACGACAGCGTCGCTCAGCACCGTCACGCCGATGGCGGAACGGTGGCGCAGACCGAGATCGGTGGAGATGTCCTCGCGATCGGAGACGGGCAGGATGCAACGCGCAGCGCAGATGCGATGGTGGCGGATGATCAGCGCCCCGTCGTGCAACGGACTGTTTTTGAAAAAGATGTTCTCAATCAACTCGCGCGATACGATGGCATCCAACCGCTCACCCGTGTTGATGCACTCGTCCAGCGGCGTATCCTTTTCAAAGACAATCAAAGCGCCGGTCTTGGAGTCCGACATGCGGCGGCAGGCACGCACCACGGCGTTGATGTCGGGTTTGTATAGTTCATCCTCCTTCTTATGGAACCTCAGGGCCTTGATGATACGCGTGTGGCTCAACATCAGCAGGAACTTGCGGATCTCCGGCTGGAACACGACAATCAGCGCGATCACACCCACGCTGATGATCTGCCCGATGATGGCACTCACCACGTTGATGTGCAAGGCACTCAGCAACTTCCAAAGCACGAAGAGAGCAACGATGACCCAGAAAATACGCACCGCCGCCGTTCCCCGCAACAACTTGTACATGTAGTACAAGATGATGGCAAGCAACAGGATATCAACTACATCCGCAATTCCGAAAGTGATGAAGTCAGGCATTGTTTCTCATTTATCTCAAACGGTCGGCCGCACGCACCTTCTTTTCGTCGCTGGCGATGGCCCGGGTGGCAAAGAAAAGCGCGACGGCAGCCAGGAACGACACCATGATCCAATTGTTGAAGGAGATGTCCATGCCCGCCCCATACCACGACTGCTTGGCGAAGACCAAGTCGGGATAGACGAACAGCATAACAGCCAAGGCCACCAGCATAATGAGCATGTTGATGCGGTTGAACCTCATCTGGCGCACTCTGTTCTTATATAAGAATATGGTTACCAACGACATCAAGGCCGAGGCGAACCACAGAACCGCCACGTAGGTGGTGTTCATCACCGAACCGGCCAATTCTCCATCTTGGTATTTTTTCAAAGTAAAGGCATCATATTGATATTGAGCGACACCATTCTGAACTAACTCCCCGATCGGGATGAAGTTGATGGCGATGGCCACGCCGGCGGCCACTAAAAGAAGTAGTGATTGGATTCTCTGAATCATTTTGGTTGTTTTTGAAATTATAGGTTGAAAAGATGGATTAAGGTTAAAAAAGTATAAAAACTAGAGCTTACTTCCTACAAAATAGTCGTTTTTGTCGTCAAAAAGGATATTGAATGAGGTCATGGAGCCATAAATCCGGGTGATGTACTGTTGGAGGTTCACCTTCTCTTCATCGCTGAGACTGGGACTGCTGTTGATGTTCTGTTCGAGCACGCGCAGGCGGTCGCGCATCATCACGATCTTATGAAAGAAGGTCTCGATGGGGATCTCCTTGGGTTTCAACTCGCTGTTGGCGGGTTGGAGCAGCATGGTGCCACCTTCCCACTTCTTGCCCAACTCGGCGGTATGCTGCAGGCCGTTGTACTTGTCGAGCACAATCGTGAGCATGCGCTCGAACTCCCGGACATCGAGCCGTGGACGGCCGTCATCCGGCAACTCGCTGGCTTCCAGTACGTCGAACTGCACATTGGCCTTGGAGAACTCTATCTCCCCACCACCGCGGACGAACAACACCTTGATAGTCAGGTTGTTGTTCTGACTGATGATGCCCTCGCCGTATTTCTCGTGCTCGATGCGGGTGCCGACGCGAAAATCTTTTTCTTCCATGGTTATGAATTTGCTTTTTTCTGATTGTCAGCAGGTTGCTGCGGGATAGACTCCACATATTGCGGACAATCCTTTCGTTTGATAATGGAGTATATGATCAGCCCTATTCCTATGATAATGAAAGGGATACTAAGTTGCTGTCCGAAGTTGAGGGAAAGTCCGCTTTCTTTAGCGACCTGATTTTCCTTGACAAATTCGATGAGGAAACGGGCAACAAAGATTGTGGTGACCATGATACCGGAAGTGCGCCCGGGTGCGATTTTCCCTTTGGCGAACTTGAAATAGTACACTACCAGACCGAGGAACAGAGTAAGATAGACCAGCGCCTCATAGAGTTGGGCGGGATGCCTCGGCGTGGTCGCATGCTGTACCTGCCCACCGATCCACACAAAGTCATCGGAACAGTGGGTGAAGTCGAAGGCCCAAGCCACGTCGGTGACACTGCCCACAATCTCGTGGTTCATCAGGTTGCCACAACGCACAAAGGCCGCCGCAATCGGGATGGCGATGCAGAGACGGTCGAGCAGCCAGAAGAAGTTCATCTTCCGGGTGTAGCAGAAGTAGATGGTCCACAGCAACATAGCCGCCGCGCCGCCATGACTGGCCAGCCCGGCATAGCCCACGAACTTGCCCGTCTCATCAATGGGCAGGAATATCTCCTTCCAATGCTCGGATGTCAGATAGTAATCGCCATCGTAAATGAGGCAATGACAGAGCCGCAATCCGACAACACACCAAACGATGGTCCAGATGGAGAAGCGGTCCAGGGTCTTCTGCGAGATGTTCTCCTTCTTGAAAATCTTCTGTAAAGTGAAGTAAGCCAGCACGAAACCGACGGCCAGCAGGATGCCGTACCAACGCACCTGCAGACTGCCGATGGAGAAAGCCACCGGGCTGACCTTCCAGGTTATATATCCTAATATTGTATTCATCGTATCATTTTTAGGTCAAAAAAAGGATTGCAAAAATACATGAAATCTATGGATTTCTCAACGGCAAAGCGAAAAAAACGCAAACTCACTGATGCTCTGTCACTCCCAAAAGTCGTAGAAGTTAAACCACTGTTCGGGATACTGGCGGAGGACGTCTTCGAGGAAGGCGGCGTACTCGCGCGCGAAGAACTGGCTGCGGCTGCGGATGTTCCCCTGCGGTGGGGCCGGCAACTGACTCACGAACCCACGATAACGCGAGCCGCGTTCCCGCACCACCGACAACGCCACCACCGGCACCTCCCACTGCGCCGCCAGCAAGAAAGCCCCTAACGGGAACTTCGCCTGCCGCCCGATGAACTCCACCTCCACGGCCTTGGTGCTTCCAAACATGCGATCGCACACGATGGCCACAATCTCCCCATGGTCCAGGGCCTCCTTAACGGCAAAGATGTGCGACATGTCCGCCTTCACGGGAATCATATTGACATTGTGAGCCAAGAAAGACGCCTGCCTACGTGCCTGAAAATCAGGATTTTCTCCATCGAAAACCAAGATATTGATTTTCTTCATATCCTGGTTGAAGAAATGCCCCACCGCCTCGAAATTCCCGATATGGGCACCCGCCACGATGAAACCATGAGGCAGGGAGAGCATGTCGTTGAAGACGTGCGCGTCGGGAATATCGACGTCAAACTGCTTCTCGTTACCCGCCATGATGGCGAAACGGTCCAAAACGACGTGTCCGAAGATGAGATGGTTGCGTACGGTTGACACAAAGGACTTCCATCCCGAAAAATGATGTATCTCCTTGAAATAACGATAGATGCATCCGAATGCCTTGTGGTTGACAATGCAATAGAAGGGCACGACAAGATAGAGCACGGGGTAAAGGAACTTCACCCGCACCCGCTTCAGGAACCAGAAGAGGAAGCGTTGGCCGAAATTGCCGCCGCCCGTCTTCCCGCTCCACTGCCGCTGCCGCGTATCTTCCACCATTACTGCAACTTGCCCTCCACGTAGTCGTAAAATTGCGCCAGCGTCTTCACCGTCTTCATCTCCTCCGGCTTGATCTTGATCTTGAACTGGCGCTCCACGATGACCGCGATATCGACAAAGTCCAAACTGTCGATTTTCAAATCCTCTTTCAGACGGGCGTCGTCCTTCAACAACGCAGCGTCAATTTCCAACTCGTCAACCAAGAACTCGTTGACCACGCGGATGATTTCTTCTCTATTCATAACTGATTATTTGGGTTAAAAAGTGTTAAAATATGAGGTGATTATTTTCGACAAACAAAGATTTTGTGCATTTCGGAACCACAACGCACCAGATAAATACCGGCACAAGATACAGGGACCGATGCCTCGGTCACGGACGTACAGCAGCCGACACAACGGCCGGCAAGGTCATAGACCTCCACGTCGATGGGTTCAGCATTGGAGATCCGGACGACACCGTCGCCGCCCCACACCTGCGTCATCGGTCGCTCCGTCTCCCCTACCCCATCGTCATCTTCCTCACACAAAGCCCTGAATGACACATCCTTAATCTCCCACATCGGAATGTCGTTTTCGCCCACCTCGTAAAGAAAAGCCAACGTCACCGCTGGCGCACCTTGCATGTCGGCAGGCAATATGATGTCGTTTTGCTGCCACTCCCAGTTGTACGAAGGAAAGTGGGAAATGGGCAACTGCATCCACGTCGCCGCATTCACATCACCATCGAAGTCGCTGGAAGCCATCACCTTGCACGTCTGCGGCCAGGTGGCGGGCGTAGCATAGCCGATGGTATGCGTAAAACTCAATGTGGCATCGCGCTTGCCAGAGAGGTCGAAAGTGGGACTCACCAGCCAATCGACGTTGGCGCCCGTACTGTATCCACTGATGGCGGCGCACTCATAGTTGGTATATCCATACCACGTGCTGCCTCCCAATTGGTTGACCGGCTCGAAGCAGCCGAAGGAGGTCAGGAAACTCTCCTCATACCGCAGACTGCGACAGCCACCCTCCGTCGTCGAATTCAAATTCAACCCGATGATGATGGGATCATGGTCGGAATAGCGGAAAAGCGTGGTGTCATCGCTGTAGTTGTAGTGCAGCAGGTAACTTTCGTCGGCATTCACATGGTAGGGGGCGGCCCCAGTGACCTGCGCCGCCATCGACTCGGAGGCCAACGCATGGTCGAGATACTCCACCTGCCGACTGAAACTGTAACTGTAACCTTCTGGAGAGAAACGCATTAACTGATTCTCGAAACCGGCATCCTCCAATACGGCAATGGGTTCTTCCATTGTGCCGCAGTTAAGGTCTCCCAAAATGAGGATATCCTCGTCACCGTAATAGTCGTTGCTCAACTCGGTATGGAGGAAAGCGATCAGATTCTCGGCTTCTTCCACCCGTTGCGCATTGTAGTAGTTGTTGGTGCTGTCGCCCCCCGACTTCGACTTGAAGTGATTCATACTCAACACGAAACGCTCACCTGTGGCTATTTCCTCGAAGCACTGCAACTCCATGCGGCGGTAGTCACCGTACTGGGTTACGGAGATGTTGGCGCTGGGCATCGTGGGATGCCCGAGATGCAACACCGGCCGCACCTTGTCGGTGCGATAGAGGAAGCCGACTTTGATGTATGTGTTATCGACGGAGTCGCAGTCATCCACGTGGGCGTAGCGACCGGGCGCGGTGGCGGCGTTCAACGCGGCGACAAGCGTGTCAAGGGCCGTTGCCCCTTGTTGCAACTCCGCCAGCGCGTATATGTCGGCGTCGATGTTGAGCAGCGCCTTCACGGTCTTCAAGTGCTGCAGGGCGAACTCCTCATCGCTGGCGGCTCCATAAGTGTCCTCCCAAATGGGACAATAGTACTCCAAGTTGGCGCCGCAGACCACGAGGCGGGCGTCGCCCACGTCGGGGCGCGTCGTCGGCCGTTCGTTGTGTGCCAGCGTCAGCGGTCCGTCGATCCGGATGCTGTGGTCGCCCGTCACTACCGCCGTCAGATGGGTGATGGTGGCGCCCAGTCGGACCATGGAGATGTCGCAGTTAGTGCAACGCGCTGTAATACAGGCGCTCGCATTACTTGCCACGAGCGAGTCGTAAACCAACGTGCCCGGTGCCGCCACATCTTCCGGCATCCGAATGCGCTCATAAGATAAATATAGGTAATCACCGGAGGAATACGAAGCGCGGTCGATGACATGGAGGGTTTGGTTGAAGCAGACGGTCTGGCCATAATAGGGCATCAGCGACTGACCGGTGAAGACCACCGAAGTCGCCTGTCCCCAAGCCGCCAGCACCGTCAGCGCCAGCACCCAACCTGCCATCAGCCGTCTCATTTCTCTTCGATCATTTTGCCGGATTTCTTCACGACGAGATCCTCCACCGTGTCGTCATAATCAACGATAAGTGTTTCACTCTCAATATTTTCATTCATCAAGATCTCTTCAGAAAGAATGTCCTCTACATGGGTTTGGATGGCGCGTTTCAGCGGACGGGCGCCGTAATTGCTGTCCCAACTTTCCTGTACGAGGAAGTCGGTGGCGGCGTCGGTGATGGTGACGTTGAGACCCATGGTGCCGACACGGTCGAGCAACTTCCTGAGCTCCAACTTGACGATCTTCTTGAGATCCTCCTGGTCGAGACTGTTGAAGAAGATGGTGTCGTCAATACGATTGAGGAATTCGGGCGGGAACTGGTTCTTGAGGGCGTTCTCGAGAATTTTCTGTGCCTTCTTGTCCTTGCCGGCGCGGGTGGCGGAGGTCGCGAAGCCCATGTCCTGTCCGAAGTCCTTGAGTTCGCGCGATCCGACGTTGGAGGTCATGATGATGATGGTGTTCTTGAAATCGACCTTGCGACCCATTCCATCGGTCAGTTGTCCGTCATCAAACACCTGTAGCAGAACGTTATACACATCGCGGTGGGCCTTTTCAATCTCGTCGAGCAGGACGATGGAGTAGGGCTTGCGGCGGATGCGTTCGGTGAGTTGTCCGCCCTCCTCGTAGCCGACGTAGCCGGGAGGCGCGCCGATGAGGCGGGAGACGGTATGCTTCTCCATGTATTCGCTCATGTCGATGCGCACCATGGCATCGGGAGAGTCGAAGAGGTAGGTGGCGAGCACCTTGGCGAGATAGGTCTTGCCCACGCCGGTGGGACCGAGGAAGATGAAGGTTCCGATGGGCTTGTTGGGGTCCTTGAGTCCGGCACGGTTGCGGCGGATCGCCTTGGCGATCTTGAAAATGGCCTCGTCCTGGCCGATGACCTTGCCCTTGAGTTCGTCGCCCATGCGCAGCAGTTTCTCGCTCTCACTCTTGGCGATGCGCTGCACGGGCACGCCGGTCATCATGGCGACCACCTCGGCGACGTTCTCCTCAGTGACTTCGGGGCGGGACTCGATGTCACCGTCGTCCCACTGCTTGCGGATGGCGTCGAGGCGTTCCTCCGCCTCCTTGATGCGGTCGCGCAAAGCTGCGGCCTCGTTGTACTGGCGGTCGGCGATGGCCTGGTTCTTCTCCTGCTGCAACTTTTCGATCTCCTGTTCCGCCTCCAAATATTCGGGGGGCACGTGTACGTTGAGGATGTGTACGCGGGCACCGGCCTCGTCGAGCGCGTCAATGGCCTTGTCGGGCAGACAGCGGTCGGGGATGTAGCGATTCGACAGTTGCACGCAGGCCTTGATGGCCTCGTCGCTGTAACGCACACTGTGGTGGTCTTCGTAACGGTCCTTGATATTCTGTAAGATGGTGATGGTCTGTTCGGGAGTCGTCGGTTCGAGGATGATCTTCTGGAACCGGCGTTCGAGGGCGCCGTCCTTCTCTATGTACTGGCGGTACTCGTCGAGGGTGGTGGCGCCGATGCACTGCATCTCGCCGCGGGCGAGGGCGGGCTTGAACATGTTGGAGGCGTCGAGGGAGCCGGGAGAACCGCCCGCACCGACAAGCGTGTGCACCTCGTCGATGAAGAGGATGATGTCGGGGTTCTTTTCCAGTTCGGCAATAATGTTCTTCATGCGCTCCTCGAACTGTCCGCGGTACTTGGTGCCGGCCACCAGAGAGGTCATGTCGAGGGCGACGATGCGCTTGTTGAGCAAGGCGCGGGGCACGCGGCCCTCCTTGATGCGCAGGGCGAGGCCTTCGGCGAGGGTCGATTTGCCCACGCCCGGATCGCCGATGAGCACAGGATTATTCTTCTTGCGGCGCAGCAGAATCTGGGCGATGCGCTCCAACTCCTGCTCGCGGCCCACGATGGGATCGAGTTTGCCCTCCTCTGCGTAGCGGGTCAGATTCTTGCCGAAACTGTCGAGCATGGGGGTCGCGCTGCGCTTACCGCCCTTCGTCCCCTGGCCGATGCGACGGTCGTCGTAGTCATCGTCCTCGTCGTCCCCGCCGGGGAGTGACATGCCGGGGTTGTCGCGCAGCCGGTTCTTCAAATCCCCACCCTTCATCCGATTCATGAAGGCATCGGCGGTGATGCCGGCACGGTTGAGCATGGTGCGCACGCCGTTGGCGGTAGGTCCGGGCTTGAGCATGCAGAGCAACACATGCTGCGGTTCCACAATCGGGGAGAAGAGCGCCTTGGCGTGAAGCACGGCGGCCCGCATGAAGTTCTGCATCTGCGCGTTGAGCGGAAGCGGCGTGTCGGCGGGAACGTCGGCGGTGGCGTCGGCTTCCGAGAACCAGCGCCGCAGTTCCTCCTCGGCACGCTCCATATCGAACGAGAAGCCGGCCAGCAACTGCTTGGCATAACTCTCTTCCGGGTAGGTGATGAGGGCATACAGGAAGTGCTCGCAACTCACCTGCGCGAAGTGGTACTGGCGGGCGACGGCCTCCGCGGCCTCCAGCAACTGTTTGAGTTCGGTTGAATAATTATCCATGAATGAAGGTTGGGTTAATGGTCTGAAACAAGACAGAAGTCCCCCTGCCGTGGGCATGGGGACTTCCGAAAAGCTTACCTCACTTGTTCTGCATGGCAAAGTCGTAACCGGCTTTGAGGCAGGCGAGGTTGGTGTTGACGACGGCCTCGCCTTTGCGGGCGAAGGTCTCGCGCACCGCATCCTCGATCTCCTTGTACTCCATCTTGAGGAAGGGAGTGGAGGCGCCGAGGATGACCATGTTGGCCGAGCGGGCGCTGCCGAGGTCCTTGGCGATCTGGTCGGCGTTGATGACGACCTTGTTGGGCAGTTTGTCGAGTTCCGCCTTGAGCACCGCCTCGTCGGGATAGTTGGGGATGTTGATGAAGGGCTGGTCGTTGGTGATGACCCAGCCGCCCTTCGCCAGCCACGGGAGGTAGCGCAGCGACTCCATCGGCTCGACGGAGATGATCATGTCGGCCTTGCCCATGGGGATGAGGTCGGAGGCGATCTCATGGTCGGCGAGGCGGAAGTGCGACTGCACGTCGCCGCCGCGCTGGCTCATGCCGTGCACCTCGGCCTGCTTGAGGTACATGCCTTTCTTTACGGCTGCAACGCCGATGGTGGAGGCGATGGAGAGAATGCCCTGTCCGCCGACACCTGCTAAGATGATATCTATTTTCATTGTGTTTGTTTTTTCTGGTTAGTAATGGGTTCGAAAAACGGCGGGTTATTTCTGCTTCGCCTGTGCCTTCATTCTGCGGCTGAGGGTCTGGATGCACTCGCGGGTGGGGACGATGACGGAAACCCCTTGGTAGGCCAATTCTTCCTTGATGACCTGCACGTTGGCATCATGGTTGTTTTTCAACGGAGTGATGATGCGGATGTGCTCTTCGGCCACGCCGAGACCTTTGCAGATGCTGCCGATACGACCCAGTGCATGGCTGTCCTGACCGCCGGTCATGCCGGTGGTGCTGTTGTCGAGAATCATCACCGTGATGGGGGTGTTCTCGTAGATGCAGTCGAGCAGGGAGGTCATGCCGCTGTGGGTGAAGGTGGAGTCGCCGATGACGGCCACCACGGGACTCATGCCGGAGTCGGCGGCACCCTTGGCCATGGTGATGGAAGCGCCCATGTCGAGGGTGGTGTAGATGGCCTTGTAGGGCGGCAGTGCGCCGAGGGTGTAGCATCCGATGTCGGCGAACACCTTGCCGGGACCGTGTTCTTTCATCGCCTCGTTGAGGGCGAGGTAGGTGTCGATATGCGGACAGCCGTTGCAGAGCGCGGGCGGGCGCGGTGCCACGATGTCGGGAACGGGTGAGCCGTAGCTTTCGGGGAGGCCGAGAGCTTTGGCCACAAGGTTCGGGTTGAGCTCGCCATCGCGCGGCAGGGTGCCGTCCATACGGCCCTTGATGTTGCCGGTACGGTTGAGCAAGCCGCGGAGGTGGTCCTCAATCAGCGGATAGCCCTCTTCCACCACCAGCACGCTCTCGCACTCATCCACCATCTTGCCAATGAGGTTGGCAGGAGCGGGATACTGCGAAATCTTCAGCACGGGGTAGGGACAGGTGGTGCCCACATAGTTCTCCATCACGTAGTTGTAACCGATACCGGAGGCGATGATGCCCAACTTCTTGTCGGGACCGTCCTGGTAGAAGTTGTACTTGGAGCTCTCCGACTCCTTCTCGAAGTCGGCCTGCTTGCCCAGCAGCGCGCGGTAGTGGTTGCGGGCGTTGGCGGGCAGGAGCACGAACTGCTTCGGGTTGTCACAGACGTTGAGGTCGTTCTGCGGACGGGCGGCGCGGCGTTCGACGCCGGCGCGGCTGTGGGCCAGACGGGTGGTCACACGCAGCAAGACGGGGGTATGATATTTCTCGGAAAGGTCGAAAGCGTCATACACCATGTCGTAGGCCTCCTGCTGGTTGGAGGGTTCCATGACCGGGATAAGGGCGAACTTGCCGTAGTAGCGGGAGTCCTGCTCGTCCTGCGAGGAGTGCATCGACGGGTCGTCGGCCACCACGACCACCAGGCCGCCGTTGGCGCCGGTGATGGAGGAGTTCATGAAGGGGTCGGCGGCGACGTTCAGGCCCACATGCTTCATGCAGACCATGGCGCGCTTGCCGGCGTACGACATGCCGACAGCCGACTCCATGGCGGTCTTCTCGTTGCCCGCCCAGATGCGGTGGACGTTGCCTTCCACGGCCTGTTTGGAGTTCTGGATGTACTCGGTGATTTCAGTGGAGGGAGTGCCCGGGTAGGCATAGACGCCGGAGAGACCCGCGTCGAGTGCGCCCTGCGCAACGGCCTCGACTCCTAACAAAAGTGATTTAGCCATAATGGTTGTTTTTATATAATTATTTGATTAGTAATGATTTGACAATAAAAATACCCCACAAAACACAATTTCCCTTTCGGGGGCAAAGTTACGATTTTTTTTTGAATAACGAACGCCCGTTTTTTCCCAATAAAGTTGTATCTTTGCACCGTCATTTGCGGTTGTGGCGGAATTGGTAGACGCGCCAGACTTAGGATCTGGTTCCGCAAGGAGTAGGGGTTCGATTCCCCTCATCCGCACAAGTTCAACGGTGGAAAAGGAGCGATTGATGAAAAATCGCCGGCATACCCATCGATTGGGAAAGAATGGGAAGAATCGCGGATCAGTATTCCCCGTCAAGTGATTCGGAATTTTCTGTAAGGGTCCTCTAATTATTTTCAACTGATTATTAGTTAATTACAGGCAAATATATCCACAAATTGAACAAAAAATAAACAAAAAAATTCAACAAGCTGCAACCTTTTGAAAGTTTTGCATCCTATGTATAAAAATATGTTTTAATTTGCCGCGTTGTTTGCTCACCTTGATGTTTAACGGATTTCGCACCCAGGTCGGCGGCAACGTGAAGAAGTAAAAAAGAAGTCCCCAATATCACCTACCATGAAAAGATCTCTTCTGATTTTCGCTTTGTGCATTTGCATGATACTGAACGCATTTGCACAACAAAAAGAGATGGCCTCGCCGTCCGACTCCCCTCTGGCTTACGTTACCGACAAAGATGTCTTTGTCGTATCCGTCTCCCCTCAAAAAGTGAGTCAATGGATGGAGTTGCCACAATGGCTGAAACGACCTGTCGTAAAGAAGAAAATGGAGCAGCAGGGATTCTATCCGCTCCTGCAAAGTTGGGCCAACGGCGACGCCAAGTGCGGCCTCGACTTCCAATCCGACTGGGTCTTCGTCTCTACGCAGGATTCCACCATGCAAGTGTTCATCCCCATCGCCAACGTGAACAGTTTCAAAAAAGCGATCAGCAAAATCCATCTCAAAGCCATCCCGATAGCCGACAAGGAGAAGCAGTTCAGCCGCAAATACTATTATATCAAGAACACGGAAACGGACAATGTTGCGAACGGTCTTATTCTGTGCGACAAGTTGCTGTTTTTCTACAGGGACTTCTCCGCAGCCGGATTGAAGAACGCCTACAGGGGCTTTATGATGGGCGAAGATGAGCAACTCGCCATGGAATCGATGCTGCCGATCGTTGACATGTTGGAAAAACGCCTCCAGTCGCCGCGCGCCATCGAAACAGACGCCAACTTCCAGACTTTCGCAGCGCACACCAAAGGTCTTGACGGATTCATGAGAATGAAGGAATACTGGGAGATGGCAGAAAAGGCACTGGGGCTTTCGCTCCACGACAAAGAGCCGATTGCGATGGCCACCGACATGGAATACCATTTGGAGTTCACGCCCGAGGGCGCCATCGGCTGCGCACGGTATGTGGGCGAGAAGGATGCTGTAGAGCGCTTGCGCCAAGCCATCAAGCCCCAGACACCCATTCCCGCCGACATGCTCCAATTCGCATCCCCCAACTCCCACTGCATCGGGTTCATCAACATGCCCTTCTACGGCGATCTCCTAACCGACATCTTCCAAAATATCCGCGAACAGTATAGTGATCCCGATAGACCGAATTCCGACAGCGACTTCCTATCCGCCATTGAAGAGATAGGCATTTCCCCTGTTTTCGCCTTTTTCACAGACGAAAACGACAAGGGAGTATTTGTATGCAAAGCCGACCGCCCCGAAAAAGTGGAAAATGCGCTGGAAATCATGAACGATGAAGCGCAAAAAGAATACGATGAAGCGCAAAAGGAGATGGCAACACTAAATGAAGTGGCGGTGGAGATGGTTGATGAACTTGTGTATGAGGACACCCTCCCCGAAAGCGCGGTCTTCATCGAAGGCCGCGCCGACGAGGGAAACACCCTATGCGAAAAATTACATGCCGACTACGACGCCAAATATAGTCACACAACCCACACCAGCCAACTGCTTCACAAATACGAGAAGAATGGGATGACGGTTTTGAAAGTGGAGCAACAAATCATCACACACCAGAACGAATGCAACGCACGCATCGAGTGGAATCCTGAAACAGGAGACTGCCAATATTACGACAGGAACATAGGATCCTTTGTGAATGAGGATGATGTGTATTGGGAAATGGTCCACGACACCACCCGCTATACGAAGGTAGTGATTGCCATCAAAGGCAACTACCTGATAGCCAGCAAATCGGAGGATTTCCTCGACAACCTCAATCCCGCGCAAGCGAAGGAGACCAGCGCTCTGCAGACGGAGGCGCTTTCTCATGCAGGCGACCTCTGCTTCTTCAAGGCGGAAGATCTCGGGAATCTGTTCGGCTTCACGGAGGAAGAGTATCTAATTCCTCTATCTCCGAAGGACCAGATTCTCTTCGATGCGTTGCACAACATGTTCAACGAGAAAAGTTCAATAGTGGTAGAAGAGGAAGAAGATGGCATAGTCTTCCGGCTGAGCATCAATCCGAACGGCCACAACATGTTGGGGCGCCTGCTCCACATCCTGATAGATATGGATGAGACCAACGAATACCAGTAATTGGGAAAGAAGCTGGCGCCACACCCAACGTCATGCAGGCAGTGGCAAAAGCGCCTCTCTTTGGCAAGCCAACCTTACATCACGATATTCACGATCTTCTTCGGCACCACGATCACCTTCTTGGGCGTCTTGCCGTCGAGATACTTCTGCACATCGGGATCGGCGAGGATGGCCGCCTCGACATCCTTCGGCTGCATGTCGGCGGGGAAGACGCGCTGCAACCGCACCTTGCCGTTGAAGGAGACCGGATATTTTGCCTCGTTCTCCACAAGGTAACTGCCATCGAACTTCGGGAAGGCGGCATCGACAACGCTGCCGGTATTGCCCAGCAGGTGCCACAACTCCTCGGCCACGTGCGGCGCGTAGGCAGCGATCAACACGGCCAACGGCTCCACAATCTTCCGCTTGTGGCACTTCTGGTCGGTCAACTCGTTCACCGCGATCATGAACGTGCTCACCGCCGTATTGAAAGAGAAACGCTCGTTGTCCTCCTCCACCTTCTTGATGGCCTTGTGCAGCGACTTGTACTCGCCGCGGGTCGGCTCCTCGTCGGTGACGCAGAACTCGTTGTTGCCGTCGTGGTATAGTTTCCACAACTTCTTCATGAAACGGAAGACACCTTCGATACCGTTGGTGTCCCACGGCTTCGACAATTCGATGGGGCCGAGGAACATCTCGTACAGCCGCAACGTGTCGGCACCGTACTTCTCCACCAAGTCGTCGGGATTTTGCACGTTGTATTTCGACTTCGACATCTTCTCAATCTCCCAGCCGCAGATGTATTTGCCATCTTCCAGGACAAACTCGGCGTCGGCGTACTCGGGGCGCCAAGCACGGAAGGCATCGGTGTCGAGCACGTCGTTGTGTACCATATTGACATCCACGCGGATAGGGGTGGTCTCGTACTGCCCGCGCAGGTTGAGGGAGACGAAGCGATTGGTGCCGTTGATACGATAGACGAAGTTAGTGCGTCCCTGGATCATGCCCTGGTTGATGAGTTTCTTGTATGGCTCGTCCTTGCAGACCAATCCGAGGTCGAAAAGGAACTTGTTCCAGAAACGGGAGTAGATGAGGTGACCGGTGGCATGCTCGGAGCCGCCAACGTAGAGATCAACGTTCTCCCAGTAGCGGTTCTTCTCCTTGGAGACGAACTCCTTGTCGTTGTGGGGGTCCATATAGCGGAGGTAGTAGCCGCTGGAGCCGGCGAAACCGGGCATGGTGCTGTATTCGCGGGGGTAGCCCTCGGGGGTCTTCCAGTTGGCGGCGCGGGCCAGCGGCGGCTCGCCCGTCTCGGTCGGCTTGTACTCGTCGATCTCGGGCAGCAGCAACGGCAACTGCTCTTCGGGAATCATGTAGGGCACGCCGTCCTTGTAATAGACCGGGAACGGCTCGCCCCAGTAGCGCTGACGGCTGAAGATGGCGTCGCGCAGACGGTAGTTCACCGTGCCGTAACCTATGCCCATCTCCACCACCTTCTCGATGATGCGCTTGCCCGCCTCCTTCACCTTCAGCCCGTTGATGAAGCCGGAGTTGACAACGATGCCGTCCTTGGTCTCGAAGGCCTCTTTCTCGATGTCGCCGCCCGCAATCACCTCGCGGATAGGCAGTTGGAAGTGCTTGGCAAAGGCGTAGTCGCGGCTGTCGTGGGCAGGCACCGCCATGATGCCGCCGGTGCCGTAGCCAGCCAATACGTATTCTGCCACCCAGATCGGGATCTTCTCCTCGGTGAAAGGGTTGATGGCGTAGGCGCCGGTGAAGACGCCGCTCACCTTGCGCACCTCCGTCTGCCGGTCAGTTTCGGAACGGTTTCGCGCCCAGGTGACGTATTTCGCCACCTCCTCCTTGCGGTCGGGGGTGGTAATCTGCTCTATCAAAGCATGTTCCGGACACATCACCATGAACGAGACACCGAAGATGGTGTCGGGACGGGTGGTGAAGATGTCGAGGGTTTCGGTGCTATCTACGATGGGAAAGCGGATGAAGGCGCCCTCGCTCCGGCCGATCCAGTTGCGCTGCACCTCCTTGATGGAGTCGCTCCACTCCACGGTCTCCAAACCGCGAAGCAGTCGCTCGGCGTAGGCGGAGACTCGTAAAATCCACTGTTTCATCAACTTGCGCTCCACAGGGAAGCCACCACGCTCGGAGACTCCGTTCACCACCTCGTCGTTGGCGAGCACAGTGCCCAACTTCGGACACCAGTTCACCCACGTGTCGGCAATATAGGCGAGACGGTAGTTGAGCAGGGTCTCCTGCTGGCCTTTCTCGTCCCACGCATTCCAGTCGGCGGCGGTGAACTCGAGCGGCTGCGTCTGGGCAGCGTGAAGTCCGTCTGTGCCGTGGGCCGCCAGATGGGCGGTGAGTTCGGTCACCGGCCGCGCCTTCTCCAACTGCGTGTCATAGAAGTGGTTGAAGAGTTGGATGAAGACCCATTGGGTCCACTTGTAGTATTTCGGATCGGCGGTCCGCACTTCGCGGTCCCAGTCGAACGAGAAGCCGAGTTTGTCGAGTTGCTCGCGGTAACGGGCGATGTTCTGCCGTGTAGTAACGGCGGGGTGCTGGCCCGTCTGGATGGCGTACTGCTCGGCGGGCAGACCGAAGGCATCATAGCCCATGGGGTGCAGCACGTTGAATCCCTTCTGACGCTTGTAGCGGGCGTAGATGTCGGAGGCGATGTAGCCGAGCGGATGCCCGACGTGCAAGCCCGCGCCCGACGGGTACGGGAACATGTCAAGGACATAGAATTTGGGTTTGCCGGCATCCTCTTCCACATGGTAGATCTTCTGGTCACGCCATGCCTGCTGCCAACGCTTTTCGACTTCTCTGAAATTGTAATCCATAGTATTTAAAATAGTACGTCAAAATGAAACTGCAAAAATACAACGGAATTACGAAATAGCAGCATTTTTTTCGAAATTATTTTCGCTCCATTTCTCGGGCATCCAAAGTCACCTCGAAATAATGATTGGGGCGTTCAAACTCCCCTAACGGTTTTGTTTTCAATGTTTTAAGAATATCATCGGGCAGCAGTACCGCGCACATGGTGTGGGCGACGTGTACCAGCCGACGGTGGCATTCGCCCGGCAGTCCGTCGAGGATTCCCTGGAAAACGCTCCAGCGCACCGTCTCGGGATCGTAGCCGTAGTCGTGCCACACGATGACGGCATGCTCGTCGCGAAGCAGCGGCATCACGGCCGCACTGTCGTTGCGCACCGCCTCGTAGTGGTGATCGCCATCGATGAAGACCAAGTCGAACTTTCCGGCGTAAGGGGAGAAATCGAACTGCATGGAGTTGCCGTAAATCTGCCGCACGCCGGACAGGTCGCGGGAGAAAAGTCCGTGCAGATCGGCGTAGGCGGTGGACCCGGTCAAGCCGATGATCTCCTCGCGCGAGAGGTTAAGGGTGACGCACTCAGGAACCACGGCGGCAACGTTGGCGACACTCTCGCCACGCCACGTGCCGATCTCAAAGTAACTCCGGGCGCCGATCTTCTGCGCCAGCGACTTCAGCAAGGCGATGTCGGTAGGCATGGTCGCGCCGGACAGGTATGCGTAGGGATCGACCACCTGATGAAATCCGGGAAAGAGGTCGGCGAGATCAACCACGGGCAGCCCCTGCGGGAAGTTGTAGTGCTTCAGCACCTCCCGCTTCCGCACCTGCTCGTCGTCGAGCACGTGGTTGAGCAGGTAGGGATGGCGACAGATAAGCCCGAATGCCTTGAAGGCCTTGGCGATTTTGTTCATGGTCGGTTATTTTTTGTGAAGAAGTTCCTGTAAAAAAACGCCTGCCTGCCGGCGATAGCCGCGGATGTCGGCCAAGGTGATGAGGCACTGGCGAAGTCGGAAGCCGCTGCGTTTCAGGAAGAAAGCAAGCACAAAGACAGCATTGGCGGCATACGCGGCGCTGGTGGTGACGGCAGCGCCATAGACATCGTAGGCGGGAATGAGGGTGAAGCCGCAGGCGAAGGTGAAGATCAGTCCGCAAAGCGCGGCGTAGGTGTTCATCTGGTACTTCCCGATACCGGAATAGTAGTGCCCTATGATCAGGAAGACACTGTATAGCAGCGTACCCGGGATGAGGATGCGGATGAGTGGGGCCACAGCGCCGAACTCCGGACCGAAGAGCCAGCGGTAGAAGCCCGACGGGAAGCAGGCGAGTACCAGCATGGCGACGAGAGAGATGGCGAAACAGGCCTTGAGCAGGTCGAGGGTGAGGCGGCGGGCATAGTCGCCGTCGCCGGCGTTGGCGATGCGGGCGTACTGCACCAGCGCGATGCTGCGGCTGATGATCCAGACCGCCTCGGCGAGGGAGACGGCGTTGGAGAAGACCCCCGTGCTGCCGGTATCAACGAAGGTGTCGAGCAAATAGTAACTGAGGCGCAGGTTGAAGAACTGCACGAAGTGGCTGGTCTGGTTGAGGAAGCCGTACTGGAAGAGGTCTCGGAGCACGTCGCTGTACTCACGGAGGGGATGGAGCCGGAAACCGCGGAACTCCTTGAGGAGCATGAGGATGCCGATGAGCCAACTGCCGCCGTAGGCCACATATAGCGCCAGAAGGTAGGCGTGGATGTCGAGCATGCCGAAGCCGAAGTAACAGAGGCAGAGCATGCCGAGGATGGCGACGGGCTGCCAGAGGTTGAGGTAGTTGGAGGCGGGCACGCGCTCATGGCCGACGAGGATGGAACTGTTGACACTGCTGGCGGAAGCGAGCACCGCGAGGGCGCAGATGTGCAGCACCACGTCGGTGGGCAGACCGTGGTAGAAAAGCGGCACGGTGCCGGCGGCGACAAGTCCGACCAGCAGCGACCAGAGGTAGGAAGGCAGGATGAGTTTGGAGAAGGGATGGCGGGAGGCGAGATAGACAAGACTGCCGCCGCTGACGATTTCGGAAAAGATGAGGATGAAGGCGACGGTGGTGAGCACGAGCGTCTGCTCGCCCTTGCCGACGTCGCCGACGGCCTGCGACACCACGGCGGCGATGGCGAAGTTGAGCAGCGCGCTCAACATTTTGGTACCGAAGGTGTTGATGATTTTCCTGAGCACGCCGACGCCGATAGGTTAATACAAGAGTTCCACGTCGCCCTTGCCCTCGCGCACCACCTCGATGTCGCCCGACGTGCAATCGACCACGGTGGAGGGCACGTTGTCGCCGTAGCCGCCATCGACGACCAGATCTACACGGTCGCCGTAGCGCTCCTCAATGAGCTCGGGGTCGGTGGTATATTCCACAATCTCGTCGTCGTCCTTGACAGAGGTGGAGAGGATGGGATGCCCCAGTTCGCGCACGATCTCGCGCACGATGGTGTTGTCGGGCACGCGGATGCCGACGGTCTTCTTGTTGCTTTGCAGCAACTTAGGGACGTCGTTGTTGGCTTCGAGGATGAAGGTGAACGGTCCGGGGAGGGCGCGTTTCATCACCTTGAAGATGTTGTTGCCGATGGGCTTGGTGAAGGTGGAGAGGTGGCTGAGGTCATGGCAGATGAAGGTCATGGCATCCTTTTTCTTCTTGTTGCCGAGGATTTCGGTGATGCGTTCGATGGCCTTGGGCATGAAGATGTCGCACCCGATGCCGTAAATGGTGTCGGTTGGGTAGATGATGACGCCTCCGTTGCGCAAAACGTCCACGGCCTTGCGGATCTCTCTGGGGTTGGGGTTCTCGGGATATATCTTCAGTAGCATGACGTATAAATAAAAGAGGGTAAGCTACTTACATCACATCGCTACGACCAATGTACCCTTGCTGCATTCCTGCCCTGGGGGAGTTGAAAGGGAGCAGATTGTATAAGACTTACCCGACTGCAAAAGTACAACTTTTTTTATAGATAGGGATGATTGTTGAAAAAAAATCTTCCAAGGATAAAGATGAGGTGACGGAATGCAAAAAAAGCCCCGAAAGGCATACGCTTCCGGGGCTAAAAGTTCGGATTTCCATTTTTACTTCTTCTTGAACAGAGAGACGATCCACAAGAGGACCACGGCGCCGAGAACGGCCACAGCCAACTGCGCGACCATGCCGCCACCCGCGTTGATGCCCAAAAGGTGCATGATCAGGCCACCGATGAAGCCGCCCAAGAGGCCGATGAGGATGTTGCCGAGAAGGCCGAATCCGCCGCCACGCATCAGTTTGCCGGCGAGGAAGCCCGCCAATGCGCCCAATAATAACGAAATGATGATACCCATAACATTGGATTTAGGTGAATAAATAAAGAACGTGCAAAGGTACGTCTTTTTTTTGGAATCCGACATCTTCTCACGGCGGAGAAATGTTGTATTTTTGCAGTCCGAAAAGAACACCATGCCTTACCTCGGAGAAACCCTTGCATTGATCGTGGCGTTGTCGTGGACTGCGACGGCGCTTTTTGCCGACGAGGCGAGCCATCGTCTCGGTGCGCTGCCGCTCAACCTCATCCGCATGGTGCTGTCGCTGCTGATGCTCACGCTGCTGCTCTGGGTCGGCACGGGGCTTCCCTACCCCGCGTTCGCCTCGGGCGAGGCGTGGTTCTGGCTCGCCCTCTCCGGCGTGGTCGGCTACGTGTTCGGCGACTACTGCCTCTTCAACTCCTACATCGTCTTCGGGTCCAAGTTCGGGCAGCTCTTCATGACGCTGGCGCCGCCCACGGCGGGCATCACCGGCTGGCTCTTCCTGGGCGAGCAGATGCGGTGGACCTCCTGGCTAGCCATGGCCGTCACCCTGTTCGGCATCGCCTTCTCCATC
This sequence comes from Bacteroidales bacterium, assembly GCA_016288655.1. Classification (GTDB taxonomy): domain Bacteria; phylum Bacteroidota; class Bacteroidia; order Bacteroidales; family WCHB1-69; genus UBA1756. The sequence goes on along the minus strand of JAEEKX010000041.1, from coordinate 47,289 downwards.
CTGGTGCGCAGTGGCCGCTCCTTCCGGCTGCGGCTGCCGCTGAAGGGCGTGCTCTTCGGCATCGGCGCGGGCGTGGGGCAAGGCGTGGGGCTGGTGCTCAGCAAGATCGGGCTCGACTGCTACGTGGCCGACCTGCCCGCCCACACGCCCGCACACCTCGGCACGCTCATCCCCTTCGCCGGCACTTATATCCGCGCCCTCGCCGGACTCGTAGGGTTCACCCTCATCCTCGCCCTGCGCCACCAACTGAGCGAGGTACGCACAGCGCTGCGCGACCGCAAGGGCATGACCTTCGCCACCCTCACCACCTTCTTCGGACCGTTCGTGGGGGTATCGCTCTCGCTCATGGCCGTGCAATATACCCACGCCGGCATCGCCTCCACCCTGATGGCACTCACCCCGGTGCTCATCATCGTGCCCTACGCGCTCATCCACCGCCAGCGGATCTCCGCCCGCGAGGTGCTCGGCACCCTCATCACACTCAGCGGCGTCGCCATGTTCTTTCTGTTGTAAAATTTCATAATGTATGCTTTTGTGTTTTTATTATGAGAGAGAAGCAGGATGACCTGAACCCATTGAAATCGCAAAAAAACACAAAAAAACCTCCGTTTGCATCTTCCTGTTTTTTTTCTCTTCCACAAAAAACAAAACCAAAAACTGAAAACTGTCCCCTGCTCCTGAAACCTAATTTTTTCGTACTTTTGCAAAGTCAACGCAAATAAACCAAATACCATGATGAACTTCATAACCGATGGCGCACGGAACTTCCTCCCCGCCGACCTTTTCGCCACTTCGGAAGCCCGCGCACATGCCGCCTTCCGCCAACTCACCGAACGTACTGGCGCCGGCAACGACTTCCTCGGCTGGCTCGACCTGCCCATACAAACTGACATCCTCGACAAAGTGAAGAGTGTCGCCCAACGCCTGCGCCGGCAGTCCGACGTGGTCGTCGTCATCGGCATCGGCGGCTCCTACCTCGGTGCCCGCGCCGTCATCGAGGCCCTGCAGCCCCACTTCCCCACCCTCCAGCGCACCAACGGCACACCGCTCGTGCTCTTCGCCGGCAACAACATCAGCGAGGACTACCTCGCCGACCTGAAGAGCGTGCTCGACCAGCGCGACTACTCCCTCATCGTCATCTCCAAGTCGGGCACGACCACCGAGCCCGCCATTGCCTTCCGCATCTTCAAGGAGCACTGCGAACGCAAATACGGCAAGGAGGACGCCCGCAACCGCATCGTCGCCATCACCGACGAGCACCGCGGCGCCCTCAAGCAACTCGCCACTCAAGAGGGCTATGACACCTTCGTCATCCCCGACAACGTCGGTGGCCGCTACTCCGTGCTCACCCCCGTCGGTCTGCTGCCCATCGCCATCGCCGGCTTCGATATCGACAGGTTGCTCGCCGGCGCCCGTCGGATGCGCGAAGAACTGCTCCAACACGACCAGGTATCCCAGAACCCCGCCATGCAGTACGCCATCATCCGCAACCATCTGTATCTCAACGGCAAGACCGTCGAATTGATGGTGGCCTACGAGCCGCGCCTCCAGTATTTCATCGAATGGTACAAACAACTCTACGGCGAGAGCGAGGGCAAGGAGAACAAGGGCATCTTCCCCGCCGGCTGCATTTTCTCCACCGACCTGCACTCCCTCGGCCAATACGTGCAGGAGGGCGTGCGCATGCTCTTCGAAACCGTCATCTCCGTCGAACACTCGCACCACGCCCTGCCCATCCCCTTCGACGAGCAGAATACCGACGGCCTCAACTACTTGCAAATGAGACGGATCAACGAGATCAACCAGATCGCGGAGACCGGTACCCGCATGGCGCACATCGACGGCGGCGTGCCCAACCTGCGCATCGCCATCCCCGAGATCAACGAAGAGACCCTCGGCGAGATGATCTACTTCTTCGAGTTCGCCTGCGCCATCTGCGGCTACATGCTCGACATCAACCCCTTCAACCAACCCGGCGTAGAGGCCTACAAAAAGAACATGTTCAAGTTGTTAGGCAAATAACGACCATGACTCCCCTTGATCTTCCCGACATCCGCCACACGCTCCACAAGTTAGCGGAACCCTCTGGTGCAGAGAAAAACACCCGGGCACTGATTCTCCAAATCCTGGAAAAGCAACAGCCATCGCAGGTGCATCTGTTCCCCGACAGCCGCAACATTCTGGCGGTTTTCGACACCGGCCGTCCCGGTCCGACCCTGCTGTTCCGTGGCGACTTCGACGCGGTGCGAGTGGATGAGACGTTGAATCTCCCCTACGCCTCTGCCACGCCCGGCGTCGCCCACAAGTGCGGCCATGACGGTCATGCCACCATCCTGCTCGGATTGGCGGAACAACTTCACCAACAGCCACTTGAATGCGGTCGCGTGCTGCTCTTTTTCCAAGCGGCAGAAGAGACCGGCCAGGGCGCGGGCGAGTTGCTGCACACCGGTATCTTGGACCGTTACCGTCCCGACTGCGTCTTCGCCCTGCACAACATCCCGGGCGTGGAGCTCGGCACGGTGGTCTGTCGGCCGGGCAGTTTCACCTGCTCGGTTGTGAGTTGCGACATCACGCTGCACGGACGGGCCTCGCATGCCGCCGAGCCGCAGAAGGCCCTCTGCCCCTACCCCGCCGCCAAAGCCATCACCGACCGTCTGCTCGCCCTCAACCGCTACGACATGACGGCCGACGACTTTCAGTTGGCCACGCTGGTGGAATTCCGCGTAGGCGAGCAGGCCTATGGCGTCACCGCCGGCGACGGTGTCGTGCGCTTCACCCTCCGCAGCAAGGAAGACGCTCGGCTGCAGGCGATGAAGCGGGAGGCGGAGACGGTCACCGCCGAGGAGACGGCCAAAATGCCCGGACTTGCGAGTGAGATCACCTGGAAAGAGTACTTCGCCGCCTCCCGCAACGACGCCGGAGCGGTGGAGAGTGTGCGGAGTGCCGCCGCCGACTGCGGGCTGCCGTACCTCGACAAGCCAACGCCCTTCTCCTGGGGCGAGGACTTCGGTCTCCTCACGCAGCACTACCCAGGAGCGCTCTTCGGACTCGGTTCGGGCACGGAGCAGCCGTCGCTGCACCACCCGCACTTCGACTTCCCCGATGCCCTACTGCCAATCGGTGTCAAGGTCTTCTATCACATCGCACAGAAGGCATCCTGCCATTTTTTCATGTAACTTTGCCGCGAATATAATAATTTGTCAAAAAAGTAGTTTAAATCCTTTATGAATAAGATTGCTGAATTCTTCCATCCGCGACGGTTGCCCTTCCACTTCCTGCTGGCCATCGTCGTCACGCTCGTCTTGGCGGCATGCTCCTTTTGGATTTTGTCGTCCTACACCCACCACGGCGACGAGTTGTCAATGCCCGACTATCGGGGCAAGAACTACAACGACCTGCGTGACTCCGCGACCGTAGGGAAGTTCGTCTTCGAGGTGAGCAACGTGAAGATCTTCGACGAGAGCAAGCCGGAGGGCACCGTGGTGAAGCAGGAGCCGGACCCCGGCGGCAACGTCAAGCGCGGGCGCAAGGTGCTGCTGACGCTCTCCACCGCCGTCCCACGGACGGTGAAGATGCCGCAGTTGGCAGGCAACATCACGTTGCGCCAGGCCAAGCACATTCTGGAAGACTCCGGGCTGGAACTGGGCACCGTGGTGGAGACCGAAAGCGACTCCCCCAACCTCGTGCTCGGACAGTACCGTGAGAAGACCGGCAAGGCCATCGCCGCCGGCACCGACATCAAACAGGGCGAGAAGATCAAACTCGAAGTGGGCGTGGCGCGCCGCAATCCCGTCGATTACGGCGGCGACGGCGACGTGAGCGACGACACCGAGGCTGATCCGCAAGCCGGCAACATAGAATTCTGACCTTTCCAATAACACTGAAATGAAGAGACCGCTTAACATCATCTTACTCACTATCCTCCTGGCACTCTGCGCCACCACACTCTCGGCGCAGGAGGTGCTTACGGGGCTGTCCGTCAACAAACCGGTGGCGCGCGCCGCGCAGTCGCCCCGCGCCGAGGCCCTCCGCAACCCGCTGCACCTGCCCTTCGTGGAGGACTTCTCCAACTACACCGGACTGCCCGACCCTAGTCGATGGCAGGACCGTTACGCCTACGTCAACCGCAGCTTCGCCCTGCGGCCGCCCACCCTCGGCGTGGCGACACTGGACGTGCTCGACGAGAACGGCCGGGTATATGAACGCGCTGCCAACGACGGCTTCCGCGCCGACGCCCTCACCTCCCTGCCCATCCGCCTCGACTACAACTTCACCAACAACTCCGCCATCCACGCCTCCGATTCCGTCTATCTCAGCTTCTACTACCAGCCCGCCGGCGGCTCGCTCAGCGGCTTTGAGTGGGAACGCCTCGGCAACCGCCCGGAAGCCCACGACTCCCTCATCCTCGAATTCGGCTACGCCACCGGCAACATCGTCTTCGCCGGCTATGAGTACTGCGACTACTTCCTCGGCGACGACGAGATGTACATCGCCGGCGACACCCTCTTCAACCCCTTCATCCCCGGACTTTTCTACATTTTCGAAGGTCCCGCCTTTCCCGGCGACCTCATCCCGATGCCCTGCGACTCGCTCTTCGAAGACGAGATGATCTGGGAACACATCTGGAGCGCCCCGGGCGAACTGCTTGACAACTGGCTGGCTGAGAACGATAAACAATATTTCAAACAGGTGATGATTCCCATAACCGACAGCCGCTGGTTCATCGACAACTTCCAGTTCCGCTTCCGCAACCTCGCCAGCATGGAAGACAACGGCATCGTCGGCTGGGCCGGCAACGTTGACCAGTGGAACATCGACTACATCCGCCTCGACGTCAACCGCACCCACAACGACCTCTACCCCAACGACCTCGCCTTCGTGATGCCCACCACCTCCATCCTGCGCGAATACCAGGCCATGCCGTGGAGCCAATACCGCGACAGCGAATTGGACAACCACTTTGAAAACGCGCTGGTGAATCTCTCCAACAACGTGAAGAACAGTTATTACACCTATAACATCCGGAAAGTGGGCGGCAGCCAGGTGGCCAACTACACGCCCAACAACGAGAACGCGCAACCCTATTGGGAACACGGTCTGCACGACGCGGCCGTCCACGCCACGCCACCGTTCCAGTTCTCCTCGCTGCCCACCGACAACGCCGACAGTGCCACCTTCACCATCACCCACATCTTCCAGGAGGTGGGTACCGGCAGTCAGATGCGCTGCAACGACACCTGCGTCTTCCAGCAGAAATTCAGCAATTTCTACGCCTACGACGACGGCACCGCCGAAGCCGGCTACTCTATCCTCTCCAACCTCACCAACCCTGTCGCTTATTTTGCCATGCGCTTCTCACTCAACCAGCCCGACACCTTGCGCTGCGTGCGGATGTGGTTCAACTCCGTTCTCGACGACGCCAACATCGCCGAGTTCACCCTCTTGGTGTGGGACGACGACAACGGCCTGCCGGGTGAGGTGCTTTACGAAGCCGAACACCAACTGCCAAAGCACGGACAGCAGTATGAGGACTTCGCCAACTACTACATCGACGAGCCGTTGGCGGTCGAGGGCAGTTTCTACGTCGGATTCTTCCAGAACCACGCCACACAACTCAACCTCGGCTTCGACCAGAACACCGACTCGCGCGCCCACTGGGTATATCGCGTCGGCAGCAACTGGCAAGAGCCCTTCCTCAAAGGCACGCCCATGATCCGCGCCGTGGTGGGCGCGCCCATCGACCACTCTGGCGTCATCGACCATCAGATCGCCGACTGCACTCTCTATCCCAACCCCGCCGGCAACACCATCCACGCTGTCGTTCCCGACAATTTGAACGGAATTTCCTGCCGTATCTTCGACTCCTACGGCAGATTATTGGCGCAGTACACGCTCCAAGCGACAGATACCGAAATCTCCATCCAAAATCTTCCCTCAGGTATCTATCTTATGCAAATTTGCAATAATCAGCAAATTATAAGAACTGAAAAGTTTATTAAACAGTAAAATTACGTCTTTACACACCATAAAAATAGATTTTGTAATTTTTTGATAATCAGTTTAATACAAAAATATCCAAAAAAAGAGTTAAACAGGCCACAAAACAGGCATTTTAATTAAAAAAAAATCTATATCTTTGCGGCGATTTTCTAACTAAACCCCGTACAAATTATGAATGAACAAGAAAACAATGTAAGTTTTTTCCGCTTTGAAGACTTACGGATCTACGCCAAAGCACTTGACTACATCAAATGGGTACATTCCGCTGCTGCCGCATTTGCAGGCACGGGAGCGACCATTGTCGGCGATTCTTTTGTTAAATCAGCACAAGGCATAGCTTTGAACATCGCAGAGGGTTCCGCCCGCAACAAAGCGCAGTTCGTCTATTATCTCAAGATGGCTAAAAGTTCTGTGAGAGAGTGTGTCGTTTACACCGAAATCGCTTCCCAGCTCAACTTGCTGGACGAGGACGGCAAGGAGTATTCCCGCAACCAACTCATGGAACTCACCAAGATGATCGGCTCGCTGGTTGCCTCCCTCCAACGCACGGTCAACCCGCGCGACGAAGAGAGCATGATGGAAGATGACATGCCCAACGTGTTCTAAACCATAGCGCAACGTTTTGCCAAAGGCGTCGGGCTCTTCCGGCGCCTTTGTTTTTTTATCCCCTCGCATTCAACGCCTTCTGATAACGGCGAGCATTTTGCAGATGCTCACTGTACGTCTTCGCGAAGTTGTGCGCCCCCGAAAAGTCCTCCTTGGCACACATATATATATAGTCATGGTGCTCGTAGTTGAGCACGGCGTCGATGGCATTGTCCGACGGCAACCGTATCGGACCAGGCGGCAAACCCTTGTATTTGTACGTGTTATAAGGGGAATCTTTTTTTATATGAGCATCCAGAACGCGGCGAATGCTGAAGTCGCCGACCGCGAAAATCACCGTGGGATCGGCCTGCAGCAGCATTCCCTTGTGCAAGCGGTTCATATAAAGCCCCGCAATACGTGGCTGCTCCGCCGGCTTGTGGTTCTCCTCCTCCACAATCGAGGCCAACACGCACACCTGCATCGGCGTCAACCCTATCTTCTGCGCCTTCTGCTGCCGCTCCTCCGTCCAGAATTTTTCATAATAACTGTAGATTTTTTCAAAAAAATCCTTGGCTGTAATATCGTAGTAAAATTCGTAAGTATTTGGACGAAAGACTGCTATGACCGTCTGCGGGGTCAACTTCTCCCCCATCGGCGCGTAGTTGTCCAAGAAATCCTTGTCAGACAAAAGCCGCTCCAACTCCTTCCAATCGAAATAGAAATCGTACTTCGACAACTTTTTCAGCAAATCAGGAACCGTGCGCGCCCCCGTAAAGGTGACTTTCACCGGATAGTGCTGCCCATGCCGCAACTTCTTCACCATCGAAAAGTTGCTCTCCCCCTTCTCAAATTTGTACTTTCCGGGTTTTACATTCTTGTAAAACAACAACTTGCAAGTAATCTTGAAAGAGGTCTCATGTTCCAGCAAGTTCGCCTGACGCATCTGCTCCATCACCTGCTCGGGCGTGGAATCACCAGCAACCACCAATGTCATATCCTTTGAGGCATTACCTCCGAATAGCATCCGCAATACACTGATACAGAATACTATAAAAAGAATACCGAGAACATAGCCGATATATTTCGACTTCTTTTTAGAATGAATCATGGCAATCTGTTGTTTTCGTTTTCCGCACCCCGTACAATCATCTCGCAGTTTTTGCAATCGAAATCAAGGCGGAGTGTTATATTATTGCTTTTCAAGAAAATAGGTTCCTTGAAAGGCGGTTTTTTCGAAGATTTAGAACAATATCCCAAAGTGTATTTGATGCAGTGCTTGCAGGTCATCAGGCGGGCATCGACGACCGGTTTCTGCTCGAAGGCAGGCCGCACGTCGGAGGCCCCGTGCTGCCGGTAGAAGTCGGCGGCGACGGAGTTCATCACATTGGCGCGGTAGTCGGCGCAGCCCGGCTCCGGCAACGGCATCACGGCCATGGCGCCGTCCCGGTGCTCGCATAGCGGTCTTCTATGCGTTTCCAACCGCCTCTGTATCAGTATGTCAACGGCCTTCCGGCGCCACTCGTTCACCACCGAAGCGGGGAAGAAAAGCGGCCGCTCAAACTTCACATCCACGCGCTTCGCCTCGAAGGGGGTGTCGCCCAACTTGCCTAACGAACGACGGATGGACTCCGTCGCCGCCTCGCCCTTTTGCGACGGCTCCTTGAGAACCGGAAAGGACACCCTGCAATCCACACCCGACATATCCACCATCATCAAGCCGACTCCACCCTCGACCTCCTCTAACAAGATATCGACAGGAATCTTACGTGTCGCCGACCGTCCGTTCAACAACTTGTCGAAGACGATGTCGTGGTTGCGGAAAACCGACATCCCCACTTCCAGACCATCGATCGGTTCCAGCGTAGTGATGCGGTTGGCGCAATTTCCCTTCCCTGTCGGAGTAGTCCGCAGTGGGGCTTCCACCTTGTTGATGCGGAATCCCCGCAACTCGTGATCCTTATCGACGAACCCCAGGCCATCGCCATTGTGGAGTTCCAACGACGTATCCAACGCCAACGTGTTGCCCTTCAAAAAGATAACACGTCCCGCCGGCTCACCTATCGACTTGGGTGTGTCGGGATCCACCATTACCTTCTCGCGGTGGTGCAAGAAATAGTCAGTCTGCCCGCGGTTGAAGGTCTTGCGCGGGTCAGGAACGAAAGTCGTCGTCACCCGCCCATCGGAAGCGGGAATATAGCGGTGGTCGCGGGCAAAGAGTTCATCCAGTTGCCGTCGGTAATACGCCGTGACGTTTTTCACATAGTCGATGCCCTTCAGCCGTCCTTCGATCTTGAGGGACGTGATGCCCGCATTGATCATTTCCTCCAAGTACTGAGACCTGTCCATGTCCTTGAGCGACAGCAGGTGACTCTGTTTGCGCAGCAGTTGTCCGTCAGCGCTGTAGAGGTCGTAGGGCAGGCGGCAGAGTTGGGCGCACGCACCGCGGTTAGCGCTCCGGCCGAGGCAGGCCTCGCTGAGGTAGCACTGTCCGCTGTAGCTCACGCACAACGCCCCGTGCACGAAGGCCTCCAACTCCACGGTCGTCTGCGAACGGATTTCACGAATCTGCTCCAACGACAACTCTCGTGCTAAAATAACGCGCTGGATTCCAATATCTTGCCAAAACTTCACCTTCTCGGGAGTGCGGTTGTCGGCTTGCGTGCTGATATGGATAGCAATGGGAGGAAGGTCGAGTTGCAGCAAGGCGGTATCCTGGATAATGAGCGCATCGGCGCCAGCCTCGTAAAGGCGGGAAACCATCTCCTGGGCGATGGGTAACTCATTGTCTTCCAGAATAGTATTGAGAGCGACGTGGACGTGGGCATGATAGAGGTGGGCGTGGCGGCAGAGTTGCTGGATGTCGTCCACGGTGTTGCCGGCGGCCACGCGCGCACTGAAGGCGGGCGCACCCACATAGACCGCGTCGGCGCCATGTTCGATGGCCGCGATCCCGCACTCCAAATCCTTGGCGGGCGCCAACAACTCAATCTTCGTCGCCACAGCTAATCCTCTTTCGGGACCTCGTTGTTGAAAAGCATCTTCACCGATTTGGCGTAGTCGCCCTCGCAGATCACCGGCTCCGCAGTGGCAGGGTACAACTCCACCTCCACGCGGTCTCTCCCCGCATCGCGATAGCGCACCAAACTGCCATAACTCACGGCATAGTTGGCATTGATAAGGACGAAATCGACAAAGTCAACATAATTCAACAGATCCTCAAACACTTGCGTACACATCAAGGTCTTGCCCGACGTGGTGGTCACGCGCGTCTGCTGTCCCTCCTTGTGGAAATAGGCGATGTTGGCCTGGTTGACCTTCTGCCAGCCGCCGGCGATGTTCAGGAAGAGATAGGTCTTCTCCACCGCACCGTCTTTGTACTCCAAGGTCTTGCGCGGACGGCCCTGTTCATCGTAAAATTCCCAGTTGCCCACCGCCAAACCATGGAGATAGTTTCCCTTGTAGAAAAGGACCTCATTCGGGAAGTAACTCTCTGTCAGACCATTCATCTCACCATTGATGTAGTGGGTACGAGCACTGATCTTGCCGTCGGTGAAGTAGGTGACGCGGTCTCCATAGAGCAGGCCGTTGTCGTAACGGCACGAATCCAGCAGGATGCCGGTCTGCGAGGAGTAAGTCTTGAACTCGCCGTGCTTCACGCCCTCACGGAAGTGCTCGGTCTGGATGAGCGTTCCCTTTTCATTGTAATAATTCCACTCGCCGTCCTTGAGTTGATCCACGAAGTCGCCCTCGGCGGCTAATTTCTCGTTCTGGTCGAACAGCAACGTGTGTACCTTGTGCGTTCCCTCGATGAAGTTGGTCTTGCTCTCCAACTTGCCGTTGGGATGGTAGTATTTGAAAGTCCCGACGGGCACGCCGTTGTTGAAATGGCCTTCATAGCGCAACTTGCCGTTCTCGTCGTATTTTTTCCAATAACCATGTTTCTTCCCGTCTTTATTCAACTGGTTATCAGTATTTTGAGACATCAAAACCCATGGCATTGCGACAATCAGCAGGAAAGTGAGGATCTTTTTCATGATAAAGGTTTCAAGTGAAAGGTTCGACTATTTCTTGTCCTGGTCTTTTTTTTTGGTTTTCTCGCGTATCGCCTTGATAATGAAGAAGACAAGGAAAGCCGTCATGCCACCGCCGACGACACCGTAGTACATGTCGCGTTTCTGCGAAGGGTCTTCGACCGGATAGATATAGACGAAGACGCACAGTACAACGCAGACGATGATGAGGCGCAGCAGATCTTTCAGTCCCTCCTTCATGATTTCAGGTTGGCGATTTGTTCTTTCAGCAGTTTGATTTTCTCCTCGGCATCGGATTTCTTCTTCTTCTCCACATTGACGACGGCTTCGGGGGCGTTGTTGACGAAGCGTTCGTTGGAGAGCTTGCCCATCACCGACTTGAGGAACTTCTCCATATACTCCAGGTCGGCGGTCAACTTCTTCAGTTCGGCCTCCACGTCGATGTTCTGAGCGACAGGGATCATGTACTCGATATTGTTCTCGATGAAGGAGCAGGTGCCGGCGACTTTTTCTTTAACGTATTGGATTTCGGAGATATTGCAAAGTTTAGTAAGAATGGCGTCCATTTCGGCGTCGGCGGCACCCTGTTGGATGACAAGCAGTTGCAAGGCCTGCTTGGGCGGGATAGACATGTCGTTGCGCACGCGGCGGACGCTTTCGACCACCTTCTGCATGTTGGCGAAGCGGACGAGGATGTCGTTGCCGGGCATGTTTTCGACGAAAGCGGGCATGGCGCTCACCATGACCGACTCATTCGCGCCGCGCTCGCGCACGTTGTGCCACAGCTCTTCGGTGATGAACGGCATGAAGGGGTGCAGTATCTGCATCAGTTTCTCGAAGATGTCGATAATGGCGTGGTAGGTCTTGCCGTCGATGGGCTGTTGGAAGCCGGGCTTGACGATCTCGAGAAAGTAGGAACAGAACTCGTCCCAAGTGAGTTTGTAGGCGGCCATGAGGGCGTCGGAGATACGGAACTTGTCGAAGTGGTCGTTGATTTCGCCTATAACTTCGTTGAGGCGGTGGTTGAACCAATCGACGGCGGCCGCGGCGTAGAGCGGCTGCGCTAGTTGCTCATCCACCTGCCATCCCTTGATGAGACGGAAGGCGTTCCACATCTTGTTGCTGAAGTTGCGGCCCTGTTCGCACAAGCTCTCGTCGAAGAGCAGGTCGTTGCCGGCGGGCGAACTGAGCAGCATGCCCATGCGGACGCCATCGGCGCCGTACTTCTCCATCAGCATGATGGGGTCGGGCGAGTTGCCGAGCGACTTCGACATCTTGCGGCGCAGGTGGTCGCGCACAGTGCCGGTGAAATAGACGTGCTTGAAGGGCACTTCCTTGCGCCACTCCAACCCCGCCATAATCATACGGGCCACCCAGAAGAAGATGATGTCGGGGGCTGTGATGAGCACGGAGGTGGGATAGTAGTAGTTGATGTCGGCATTGTCGGGATGGCGCATGCCGTCGAAGACGGAGATGGGCCAGAGCCAGGAACTGAACCAGGTGTCGAGCACGTCCTCATCCTGCCGCAGGTCGGCGTCGGTGAGGTGGAGTTCGGGGAACTTCTGCTGTGCTTGGGCAAGTGCCTCCTCACGGGTGCGGGCGACCACCACCTCCTTGTTGGGCAGATAGTAGGCGGGGATGCGGTGCCCCCACCACAACTGGCGGCTAATGCACCAATCCTTCAAGTTCTCCATCCAGTGGGCGTAGGTGTTTTTGAACTTTTCGGGGTAGAACTTGATATCGTCGTTCATCACGGCGTCGAGGGCGGGCTTGGCCAAGGAGGCCATGTCGCAGAACCACTGCAGCGACAACTTCGGTTCAATCACCTCGTTGGTTCTCTCGGAGAAGCCGACCTTGTTGGTGTAGTCTTCGATCTTCACGAGGGCGCCTTCGGCTTCCAAAAGCGGGAGGATGTCCTTACGGGCTTGGAAGCGATCGACGCCGACGAGGAACTGCGCATTCTCGTTGAGCGTGCCGTTGTCGTTGAAGATGTTGATGGTGTCGAGTTTGTATTTCAGTCCGAGGTTGTAGTCGTTGATGTCGTGCGCCGGGGTGATCTTGAGGGCGCCGGTACCGAACTCGCGATCGACATATTCATCGAAGATGAGCGGGATGGAACGGTTGACGACGGGCACGATGGCGCGTTTGCCGCGCAGGTGTTGGAAGCGTTCGTCTTCCGGGTGCATGCAGATGGCCGTGTCGCCGAGGATGGTCTCGGGACGGGTGGTCGCGATAGTAACGTATTCGTTTTCAGTTCCTTCAATCTTATAACGCACATAATAGAGTTTCGATTGAAGTTCCTTATAGACCACCTCTTCGTCGGAGACGGCGGTGAGGGCCTTGGGGTCCCAGTTGACCATGCGGACGCCGCGGTAGATCTTGCCTTTGTTGTAAAGGTCAACGAAGACGTCGATGACGGCTTCGGAGAGTTCGGGGTCCATGGTGAACTTGGTGCGGTGCCAGTCGCAGGAGGCGCCGAGTTTGCGGAGTTGCTTGAGGATGATGCCGCCGTGTTTCTCTTTCCATTCCCAGGCGTACTTGAGAAATTCGTCGCGGGTGAGCGAGCGCTTGTCGATGCCGCGTTCCTTGAGCATGTTGACCACCTTGGCCTCGGTGGCGATGGAGGCGTGGTCGGTGCCGGGCACCCAGCAGGCGTTGAAGCCCATCATGCGGGCGCGGCGCACGAGGATGTCCTGGATGGTGTTGTTGAGCATGTGTCCCATGTGGAGGATTCCGGTGACGTTCGGCGGCGGGATGACCACGCTGAACGAGGGTCGGCCGTCGGGTTCGGACGAGAACAGTCCCTGTTGTTCCCAATACTCATACCATTTGTTTTCAATAAGTTGCGGATCGTACTTTGTTGCTATTGCCATGTGAAAAGTGATTGTAAAATGATGGGTGCAAAATTACATTAAAATTCGCGATTTTTACGTAAATTTGCACCGTCTTTTTCAAAAATATCAACATGAGCATTTTCTCCCCCCAAGACCTTGCCTTCCTGCGCCAGCGCGGCAGCGACGAATCCGCGGTAGAGCGGCAGTTTCAATACTTCACCACCGGCTTCGCCTTCGCAGACCTGCAGTGCGCCGCCACCGTCGGCAACGGCATCGTGCGGCTTTCGGAAGCCGAGAGCGCGCAGTTGCTCGCCGACTACGACCGGCTCACGGCTGACAAGAGTCTGCTGAAGTTCGTGCCCGCCTCCGGCGCCGCCTCCCGCATGTTCAAGCAGCAATACGGCTACTTGGAAAATGACGACGAGGCCACCCGCGCCGCTGCCATCCAGCAACTGCACACCCTCCCCCGCCTCGCCCTCGCCGACGACCTCCGCGCCGTCATGAGCCGCGACGGACTCTCCCTCGACGACGAGATCCGGCGCGACAACTACCGCACCGTCTTCGAGTACATCCTCACCGACAAGGGGTTGGACTACGGCAACAAGCCCAAAGGCGTGCTCCAGTTCCACCGCTACGCCGACGGTTGCCGAACCGCCTTCGAGGAGCATCTGGTGGAGGCCGCGCTCTACGCCCGCCAGGCCGACGGCACCTGCCACCTCCACTTCACCGTCTCCCCGCAACACCTGCCGCTCTTCACCGAACTTCTCAACCGTGTGAAAGCCAAGTACGAACAACGCTTCGGAGTGAAATACGACATCACCTTCTCCACGCAGTCGCCCGCCACCGACACCCTCGCCGCCACCGAAGACAACCAGCCCTTCCGAGACCACGACGGCAACCTGCTCTTCCGCCCAGGCGGCCACGGCGCCCTCATCAACAACCTCGGCAAACTCCGCGCCGACATCGTCTTCGTGAAGAACATCGACAACGTCTTCACCGACGACACCGTTGCCGACACCACGAAGTACAAGAAACTTCTCGCCGCCTACCTCATCACCCTGCAGGCCCAGGTGTTCGATGCGCTGAAACGGCTGCGCGAACGTCCGCTTTCCGATAGTGAATTATTTGAAATACAACATTTTGCAGAAGAAGAACTATTCATCCGCTTCGGCACGGAGCATCCCGGCCAGCAGGAGTTGATCCAGCAACTCGACCGTCCCATCCGCGTGTGCGGCATGGTGAAGAACGAGGGTGAGCCCGGCGGCGGCCCCTTCCTCGTGAAAAACGCCCAGGGCGAGTACTCGTGGCAGATCGTGGAGAGCGCGCAGATCGACACGTCCGCGCCCGAACAGAAGTCCATCCTGCTCCACTCCACCCACTTCAACCCGGTGGATCTGGTCTGCGCCTTCCGCAAGGCCGACGGCACCTTCTACCCGCTCGCCGACTTCGTGGATCCCGCCACCGGCTTCATCTCCTCCAAATCCTACGAAGGCCGCGCCCTCAAGGCGATGGAGCTCCCCGGACTCTGGAACGGCGCCATGGCCCGCTGGATCACCGTCTTCGTGGAAGTGCCCCTCACCACCTTCCACCCCGTGAAAACCATGAAAGACCTGTAAGTCCATGAGGAAACTGCTTCTTCTATTTGCCATCCTCGCTCCATTGTGGCTCTGCGGGCAGAAACTTACGCTGACTGTCAACAGCAGTGCCCCGCGCGGCGACACGCTGCACCTGCAACGCATCCAGCGCGTGCAACTCACCGACGAGCACCAACGCTTCGAGGGCAGCATCGTCTATCGCGACGTCGCCGCGCTCCCTTACACCGCCAAGGCCGTCTTCAAACCGAAGGAGAAACTCGCCGCCGGCTACTATCAGGTGACGGTCGGCGACACCCTGCTCTTTCCCCTGCTGATTTCGGAAAACAAGAGCCAGAAGATCACCGTCAACATTGATGCCAACGGGGCCGTGGATTTCGCCAACAGCTTGGAAAACAGCAATTTCCAACGTTATACGGAGCAGATGGCGGCCATCCGCCACAGCGAGGACTCTCTCAACCGCGTGTATGAGGAGGCCCGAGCCACCCTGCCGCAATACATATTGCAAGATTTAGTCCAACGGCTCAGTGCCAGCGCCGAACGGCTGTCCGCCGACCTGCAGGCACTCCAGTCTCGGACAATATCCGAGAACCCGGGCACGTTGTTGGCTTCCATCGTGAAGCTCTCGATGCCGTTGCCGCCGCCGCCCGCCTACATCCTGCAAGACCGCGGGCGCATGACCGCCTACGCCGCCGAGCACGCCTTCGAAAACTTCACCTTCACCGACGGCCGGCTCTGCACCACGCCGCAAGCCATGGACATAGTCATCGACGCCTGCGGGAATCTCTTCTACATGAATCCCGCCGAGTCGCCCGCCATCGCCGAGAAGTGGCTCAACCGCCTGCAGGCCAACGCTGACAACTACCACGCCGTATTCAACGTGATGGAACGCGCCTTCGGCACCATCGGTGTCTCCTTCTGGACCGAGGAGATCTACCTCGCCATGCTCAAGAACGCGCTTTCTTACAGTCAGTTGGAAGAAAGAAGGGTGAAATATTACCAGCAGATTTACGAACTACAGAGCAAGAACCTCGCGGGGGCGCAACTGCCCGACCTGCACATCCAGTGGGGCGACAGCACGACCTCCACGTTTTACGAACTGAAGAGTGATTACACCCTGCTATACCTGCACGACCCGGACTGCCACACCTGCGCAGCCGTGCGCGCCCTCCTGGCGAAGAACGCCGAACTCAACCAGGCCATCGCCAGCGGCCGGCTCACCGTCGTCACCCTCTACTTCGGCAAGAACGAGACCGCCTGGCACAGATACCTCCAGAGCGAGGCCAACCCCAAGTACCTGCACGGCTGGGATTACCTCGGCGAGATCGAGGCCGGCGACCTCTTCGACCTCCGCGCCATCCCCGTCATCTTCCTGTTAGACAAAGACAAACGTGTGATCCGCAAGAACATCGCCCACTTCGAGATCTCCGACTGGCTGCGCCATCTCAAAATCATACCTTAAACCCACTTGAAATCACAACCTCTAATTCCCAATAAAATCGTACTTTTGCACGCTCATTTTTTTAATTCATGAAGAAAATCCTCATCATCATATTCGCATTGACACTGCTGCCCTTGTACAGTGTGGCGCAAGGATTCACGCTGACGGTCAACAGCAGCATCCACGCCGACTCACTGCATTTGAAGATGTTCGACGGCAAACGCGATTTTTGCGATACGCTGTCGGTGCCTTTCTCCGCGAAAACGGTCCTGAAGAGCAAAAGCGTGCTGCGACCCGGACATTATCAGGTGTACGCTGACACTTCGCTGCTATTCGACCTGCTTATCTCCGAGCAGAAGAAACAGAGCATGACCGTACGTGTCAACGGTCTGGAAGATGTGGTTTTCGAAGACAGTCCGGAAAACGCCAACTGTTTAGAATACAACAAGAAATCCGCTGCTTACCAAAACCAGCGTGCCGCACTGCGTCAGGAGTTTCAAGATGCCCAGAAGACCATGCAGCCCTACATGTTGCAGACGTTGGCTGAAAAGTTGATGGCGCAAGATCAGCAGATCATGCAGGAGGCGGAGGCATATAAGCGTCAGGTGATGGAGGAGAATGCGGGCACGCTGCTCGCCTCCATCGTGCAGTTCTCGCAGGAGATCCCGCTGCCGCCCGAAGAATACTACCGCAACCGCGGTATGCTGCTGGTTTACACCATCGAGCACGCCTTCGACTACTATCCCTTCGCCGACACGCGCATGCTCTCCACACCCATGGTGGTCTATCGTCTATACGAGTTCGCCGCTAACCTACTCTACCTGCCGCCGGAAGAGGCCGGCCGCTATGCCGCCCTGCTGCTCACCCAGGCCCAAGCCGACTCGCGCACTTACCACTTCTTCTTCGAGTGGCTGCAGAAGACCTTCGGCACCATCGGCACCGCCTACTGGAACGAGGAAATCTACCGCGCCATGCTCAAGAATGCGCTGGCATACAACGGGTTGTCGCAATCCGATCGCAACTTCTACCAGCGGGAAATGGACATCTACAACAAGAACCTGCCCGGCAACGTCGCCCCCGACTTTCCCGTGCTTTGGAGCGACGGCACGAAATCATCCCTCCATGCGGTGGAGAGCGAGTACCTCCTGCTCTACTTCCAGAATCCCGACTGTCCCACCTGCACCGAGGTACGCGGCCGCCTCGCCGTGAACGACGAACTCAACCGCGCCATCGCCAGCGGACGACTCAAGGTCGTCACCATTTACTTTGAAGACGACGAAGCCCTCTGGCGCCGCTACCTCCAGGAGAAGGCCAACCCCAAGTATCTTCACGGCTGGGACTTTCAAGGCGAAATCAATGCCAAGGACCTCTACGACCTCCGCGCCATCCCCTACATGTTCATTTTAGACAAGGACAAGAAAATCATCAAGAAAGATATCGTCGAGAATGAGATCTCCGACGCCCTGAAAGAATTAAAAATCATAGAATGAAGAAGATGACCACCAGCGAAGAGTTCGACATGGTATTTGAAAAGTGCAGCGACATCTTTTCCAAGAAGGCGCTGGACTACGGAACGGCGTGGCGCATTCTGCGGCCCGCTTCCATGACCGACCAGATCTATATCAAAGCACAGAGAATCAGAAGTATAGAACAAAAAGGAGAAGCATTGGTCGATGAAGGTGTCATCCCCGAATACATCGGCATCATCAACTACTCCGCCATGGCACTCATCCAACTCGAACTCGGCGTGGCCAACACCATCGAGGAGTTGATGCCCGCCGAAGAGGCCATCGAGCGCTATAAAAAGCAACTGCAAGCCGCCAAGGACCTCATGTGCAACAAGAACCACGACTACGATGAGGCCTGGCGCAAGATGCGTCGCAGTTCGCTGACCGACATCATCCTTATGAAATTATTGAGAATCAAACAGATAGAGGACAACGGCGGCGAGACCGTCATCTCCGAAGGGTTGGATGCCAACTACTTCGACATCATCAACTACGCCGTCTTCGCCCTCATCAAACTCTATGAGGAATAACCCTTTTTCATTCCAAGTCATCCATTAAGTAAAACGAATATGAACGCCAACAAAGAACCCATCATCATCATGATCCTACGCATCGCCATCGCGTGCGTGTTCATCTACAGCGGCATAGCCAAAGCCCTCGACCCCGTGGCCACCTCCTACACCTTTGACGACTACTTTTTCTCGTTCCACCTCTCTTTCTTCCAGATTTTCAGCACCTTCGCCGCTTTCGTCATGCCGATGATAGAGTTCGTGCTCGGTGTGATGATGCTCGTGAAAATCAACATCAAACTCACTTCCAGTCTCTACCTCATCATGATGGCCTTCTTCCTGTTGCTGACGGCCTGGCTTGCCTTGGCAGAACACCTGGAAAAAAATTACGGTTACAACCTCAACGTAGTCAAAGACTGCGGATGCTTCGGAACAGAGGTAAAACTTACTAATTTCCAGACATTTATGAAGAATGTGATACTCATCATTCCCACCGTCATCGTATTCTTCTACCGCAAACGCATCCCCGATGTGCGGATGACAGCTCTCGGGAAATGGGTGGTCTTCGGAATCGCCTGCATCTCCTGCCTCATCCTCGAAGCCCACTGCTACCGCCATCTTCCCCTCAAGGACAACAGCGACTGGAAGATCGGTACCGACCTGACTGAGAAGTATATAGACCAAGATCTTATCACCAAGTCCGTCTTCATCTACCAAGATACCGCCACAGGTGAAGTGGTCAAGATCACCGAGGAGGAGATGGCGGAACTGCCCGACGACAGTCCTATATACAATATGGAGTACGTTTCCGACGAGACCGATACCATCCAGAAGTTCGTGCGCGCCGAGAACTACAACTTCACCATGGAGGACAAGGACAACAACGACCTGAAATCCAGTCTGATCAACAAGAAGAACAAACGTCCGCTCTACCTGCTCTTCATGCAGGATTTGGACCAGACAGAAATGGAGGCCCTGCAAGATGATGATTTGCAAGAGATTATCCAATATTGTAAAACCCACGACTGCGACTTCTACGGGCTGACCAACACCCCGCGCGTGGAGATTGACAAGTTCGTGAAGGACAACAAGATACCTTTTGAAATTCTCTGTTGCAGTTACTTCGATGTGGCCAAAGGCCCCTACTTCGTGCGCGACGCCATCCACTCCAACCCGGGCATCATCCGCGTGGAGCAGGGGAAAGTCACCGGCAAGTGGGCTTGGCGCGACTTCGACGACGTCCTTGACGACTAATTCACTTATTTACCCCCATTCTAACATTCTCATTTTATGAAAAATCAATTGGCAAATGCCTTAAAAACAGCATTATACGACTTATATCAAATTGACTGGACACCGGACACTTCACTCATCCAGAAGACGAAGAAGGAGTTTGAGGGTGATTTCACCATCGTGGTCTTCTCATTCGTGAAACAGGCGAGGAAGTCGCCCGACGCAGTGGGCGCCGAACTGGGTGCGAAGATGAAGGAGTTGACCGGCTGCGAGTACAACGTGGTCAAGGGCTTCCTCAACCTCTCCTTCCCAGATGCGGTGTGGTTGGATTTCCTAGACAAAAACCGCGAGCAGATGGAGTACGGCTACACCCGTGCCGCCGCAGACGAGCCGGTGACGCTCATCGAATACTCCTCCCCCAATACCAACAAGCCGCTGCATCTCGGGCACATCCGCAACAACCTGTTAGGCGATTCCGTATCGCGCATCCTGACGGCCTGCGGCAAGCGCGTGGTGAAAGTCAACTTAGTGAATGACAGAGGAATACACATCTGTAAGTCGATGTTGGCATGGCAGAAATTCGGCAACGGCGAGACGCCTGAAAGCGCCCACATCAAGGGCGACCACCTTGTGGGCAAGTACTATGTGGAGTTCGACAAACACTACAAGGCGGAGATTGCCGAGTTGGTGGCGGGCGGCATGGCCAAGGAGATGGCCGAGAAGCAGGCTCCGCTGATGTTGGAGGCGCAGGAGATGCTGCGCAAATGGGAGGCCAACGACCCCGAAGTGCGCCAACTGTGGAACCAGATGAACGGCTGGGTCTATGCCGGCTTCGACGAGACCTATCGCCGTTTGGGCATCACTTTTGACAAAACCTACTATGAATCAAATACATACCTTCTCGGCAAGTCGTTGGTGGAAGAGGGACTGCAACAGGGTGCCTTCTACCGCCACACCGACGGTTCGGTGCGCGTGGATCTGCGCGACAAGGGGCTGGACGAAAAGGTGTTGCTGCGTTCCGACGGCACCTCCGTGTATATGACGCAGGACCTCGGCACGGCGCAACTGCGCCACGAGGAGTTCCACCCGCAGCAGATGATCTATGTCGTCGGCAACGAGCAGAACTACCACTTCGACGTGCTCAAAATCGTCATCGGGGAGAAGTTGGGGCGCGAGTTCGGGAAGCACATCCACCACCTCTCCTACGGCATGGTGGAGTTGCCCAACGGCAAGATGAAATCGCGCGAGGGCACCGTCGTCGATGCCGACGATCTGATGGAGGAGATGGTGTTCCAAGCCCGCGAGAAAACCTCCGAACTGGGCAAGGACGGCGGCGGCACCACGCCCGAAGCACTCTACGAGATGATCGGACTCGGCGCGCTCAAGTACTTCATTCTCAAGGTGGATCCCAAGAAGAACATGCTCTTCAACCCCGAGGAGTCCATTGACTTCAACGGCAACACGGGTCCGTTCCTGCAATACACGCACGCACGCATCCGCTCGCTGCTGCGCAAGGCCGGCGACAACGGCATCGATGTGAGCGCCGCCACCCCGAAATCCCCGCTGGGCAAGGCGGAAAAAGACATCATCAAGATCCTGTACGATTTCCGCGAAGTGGTGCAGGCGGCGGGCAACGGCTTCAGCCCCGCGCTCATCGCCAACTACGCCTTCGACCTCGCCAAGGAGTTCAACCGCTTCTACCAGGAGACCCCCATCTTCAAGGAGAACGACCCCGACAAACGGCTTCTGCGCCTGCAGATTTCCGAGATGACCGCCTTAGTCATCAAGAACGCTATGGCGCTGCTCGGCATCAACGTGCCGGAGAAGATGTAGCTCCTGAGATAACATAAACAACATGGAATGAGTGAGTTGATATCCGGATTGGTGATGCGTTCAACGGGCAGTTGGTACGAAGTGCGCACCGACGACGGCGGCATCGTCAGTTGCCGACTGCGCGGGCAGTTCCGCACCAAGGGCATCAAGACGACAAACCCCGTGGTGGTGGGCGACCGCGTACGTTTCCTCGTCGAAAAGGACGGTTGCGGCTACATCACGACATTGGAACCGCGCCGGAACTTCATCGACCGCAAGAGTACCAACCTATCGAAGATCTCGCATATCATCGCCGCCAACATCGACCAGGCCTTCTTAGTGGTCACATTGCGAGATCCGCGCACTTCGCTCGGCTTCATCGATCGGTTTTTGGTGGCTGCCGAGGGTTTTCGCATTCATACTCATCTGATTTTTAACAAAATAGATATTTATTCCGAAGAAGAGAAAGAGGAGATTGCCGCTTTGGAAGCGATATATGAGAAGATCGGCTACCCGACCCTCCGCACCTCCACGGTCACGGGCGAGGGCATGGCGGAATTGAAGGCGCTGATGGCCGGAAAGGTGTCGCTTTTCAGCGGTCACTCCGGCGTGGGAAAGTCGGCCATTATCAATCATATAGATCCCACGTTGAACCTGAAGGTGGGCAAGATCTCCGACGTTCACAGCAAGGGCACGCACACCACCACTTTCGCCAGCATGTTCGCTGTGGGCGACGGCTTTCTCATCGACACCCCGGGGGTCAAGGAGTTCGGGCTGATCCGCTATCGTCCGGAAGAGATCCGCGACTATTTTCCAGAAATCCGGAAATACAACAACCGTTGCCGCTTCAGCGACTGCTCGCACACCCACGAACCGGGTTGCGCCGTGTTACAGGCGCTGGAAGATGGCGAGATCGCCCCACATCGTTACGAAAATTACCTCAACATCCTGAACGACAGCGACATGAACCTTGCCGAATGGCAACTTCGTTGACGGTTTTCAATTTTTCTTCCCATTTTTCACCTTATTTATAATAATCTGGTGAAATTTTACGTTGTAAATTTCTGTACTAAACATGACCTTATGAAGAGATTCCACATACTATTGCTTGTTTTACTTTTGGGCACGACGACTGCGTTCGCGCAGGAGAGCAACGACCGCGAGACGCCCGACGCCGTGGCCATTGACACGCTCTGCACGGCCGACAAATTCAAGAAAGTCATTCTTTTCGACGATTATACCTGGGAATATTTGGAGTTGGAACGTCCCGACATCGACGAGGAATCACTGATGGCGAACTGGGACACGGAGGCCATCCACGCATACAAAGAGATTGACGTGAGCGCCATGCCCGACAGCGTGACGCTGATCCTGCGCGACTCAACGCACAAGTTCTGCATGCCCGCGAAGGGCTACGTGATCTCGCGCTACGGCTGGCGTCACAAACGTCCACACCGCGGCATCGACATCCCGCAGCACATCGGCGACTCCATCCACAGTGCCTTTGACGGCATCGTGCGCATCAGCGAGGGCAGCAGCAACACCGGCGGGTATGGCAATTTAGTCATCGTGCGCCACCCCAACGGTTTAGAGACCTATTACGCCCATCTATCCAAGATCTTAGTCAAAGAGAATGAGGTAGTTAGCGCAGGCGAAGTCATCGGTTTAGCGGGCAGCACCGGCCGCAGCACCGGTCCGCACCTGCACTTCGAGACCCGATACATGGGCAAGGCCTTCGACCCCGAACGCGTGGTCGATGTGACCAACAACTGCCTGCGCACCGACACCGTCACCATTTACAAACAATACTACAATCCTGCCTCCCAGTATTCGAACCGTGCCGTGGCCGTGCAACCCTCCTCCACACCCACGCAGAGCCACGCCAGCACATCCACTTCATCCAAAGTCTATTACACCATCCGCAAAGGCGACAACCTCGGGAAAATCGCCAAGAAATACCACACCACCATCTCCAAACTTTGCAAACTCAACCACATCAAAGAGACCACGATTTTACAGATTGGCAGAAAATTACGCGTGAGATAACCATTCTGAAAAAAATTTCGTATGTTTGCAGCGTGTTTAATCTTCAAATAAATCCTCCGATGAAAAGACTCCTTCTTATAGCCATTTGCCTTTGGGGCATCACATTTTGTCAAGCACAGACGCTGCCGACGGAAGCCGACCACTTCATCAACACCTTTTTCCCGGATGCGACGGAAACCGGCATATCCTTTTACGACCACTCCGAAATGGCGTACCGTGTAGAGTTGTCGTCTGATATTACGGTTGGATTCAATTCCGACGGACAGTGGATCGAGGTGGAGTCTTTTTCCAGCGACATCACGCAAGTACTGAGCCAGCAACTGCGTCAGGCCATCGTCGCTCACGGCGAGAATCCCCGCAATGCCGTCAGAATCAACCGCAACCCTTCGACTGGAATCACCAAAGTCACTTACAATGACGGTCTCCGTTGCGAGTTCGACGCCAACGGCACCTTCCTGCGCAAAGTCGTAGAGTAAAGCTCCCCGACGACGATGCGCCTCGCCTCCCGCCTGCTTTCCTTTCTGCTCCTCATCACCTTCTTTGTGGTTGCCTCCGCGCAATCCGACACGGTTCAACGCCATACCTTGGAGAACGTCACCATCCACGGCGGCGTCAATCCGGCCGACCTCATCATGCGTCAGGTGGCGGAGCACCGCGACTCCAACAGCGCATACAATTCACAGTCATTCAAGTATATAACATACCATAAAATGTCGCTCCAGCCCTCGTATCTGAGCGACAGCTTACGCGCCCTCAACGACCAGCACCTTTTCCTCAGCGAGTCTGTGACCGAGGTTTACTTCAAGCATCCCTCCAAACATTACGAACGGATGATCGCCGCCAAGACATCCGGGCTGGAAGATCCCGCAGTCAACCTCATCCTTTCGCGCGTCCATTTCCACAACCTTTATGCCGACGATGATTTTTCCATCATGGATGTGGCCTACGTCAGTCCATTGGCAAAAAAAGCGTTGAAACTCTATGATTACCAGATTATTGACAGCATCGAAACAGGCAGCGACACCATCGTATCCCTTTCTTACGCGCCCCGTTCCGGCGTCGCCTTCCGGTCGTTGAAAGGCAAGTTGTATGTACACTTGGGCGACTATGCTGTGACGCGGTTGGAGGCCATGCCCACCGACCCCAACACCATCCTGAAGATACGGGTGGCGCACGAATACGAGAAGGCCGAAAACGGGTATTGGTTCCCCAAGCGGATAGAGGCACGGCTGAAGATGCCCCGCATCGCGTTGCGCGGCGACACGATGGAGTCGTTCGCCCTCGCCACGGCGACAATCAAGGATTTGGAAATCGACCTGCCCCTGCATAACAACGTCTTCGGACTGATTGACGTGGAGGAGGATGTGGCTTCGGAAAGAGCCAGCGAAAGCCATTTGGAAACCTACCGCGACAGTCTTCTAACCATCAAGGAATCAAAGACCTACGAAATGTGGGACAGTCTCAGTCGGAAGTTGAAACTCACCCGTCGCTGGAAGATGCTGCCCTCGCTCATGCGGCTCTGCATCCCCGTCGGTCCTATCGACATCGACGTGGCGAGCATCGTCAACCGCGGACAGACGGAAGGGTGGCGCGTTGGACTGGGGCTATACACCAACGAACGGTTGGCGCGGTGGTGCAAACTCGGCGGCTACTTCGCCTATGGCTTCGGCGACAAGCAATGGAAGTGGTTCGTGATGACCGACTGGGAGTTGGAACGAAAGCACAGTCTGATGTTGAAACTGCGGTTCTACGACGAGATCGTGGAGAGCGGCGCCTCTCGCTGGGTCAGTCGCGACGAGAGCGGCCTGCTCAACGGCGAGTACTACCGCCACTGGATTCTTGACCACTACGACCGCAGCCGCGCCCTGACCGGTCGGCTGCAGATGCGCGTAGATAAGAACATAACGCTCAATGTGGCAGCAGGTTACTCGCAAAACCACACCCTCTATCCCTATCGTTTTCAGAGCGAGGAGATTCCTGAAGAGAATCCATTTTTCTCCTTCACCAACTGCTATGTAAGTGGAGGAGTGCGGTTTGCGTACCACGAGACCACCTACCGCACGCGCAACATGGCCTTTTACCAACGATCGAAATTTCCCACCCTGCAAATCACCTATGAGCATGGGCTGCCCCATGTCTTCGGCAGTGGCTACAGTTACAACAAACTGAATGCGCGCATCCACCATTTGCAGCAATACAAAATACTGGGCTACAGCGAAATAGCTATTGTTGGAGGATGGCTTGACCGCACCCTCCCCTACTCGCTGCTGTTCGTGATGCCATCAGGGTATTCCAAGATCGGCTTCTACGGGCGCGAGCAGTTCGCCACGATGCGGCCGAGTGAGTTCGTAGCCGACGCCTACATGGCGCTCTTTTTCCGCCACAACTTCGGCAAAATGCGCGAAGGCATTTTTTCACCCCGCATCGTCATTTGCCAAAATATCGGTTTCGGCTGGATGCGATGGAGCGGCGACCACCTCGGCGTGGAGGCGGGCGGTATGAAGAAAGGATATTTCGAGAGCGGCATCGTCATCGAAGACATTCTGACAGCCAGGGACTTGCTTGGACTCGGCATCGGCATCTTCTACCGGTACGGGCCCTATTCATTGGACAAGGTGATCGACAACTTCGCCTTCAAGGTCTCCCTGACGGTGCCCATGGGGGAATGACATGCTGCAGGGATGGTTGCGGATTAAAAATAAGTTCCTGTTAAAAAAACGCGATCTGCGGAACCTTGCTATCGGATGCCGGAAACCTTCCGATAGAAGTTCAGGGCGTAGCGGTCGGTCATGCCGGTGAGGAAATCTACGACCACCCGCAGTTTGTAATAGTCCGGCAGGTCGTTGAAGGTGGCGGCGCCAATTTCCATCAAGGCAACTTGCAGGATATTGTCCGACAGCAATTTGACTGCGCGGCGACGGTATTGCTTGCCCCTGACAAACAGGCAGTCGGTGAAAAAGTCCAGCAGGGCTGTCAGCACATTATGCCCAAGCAGTTCCAGCTCGTAGATGCTGGAAATCGAGAAAATATGCTCGATGCAGAAGGCCTGCAGGTGGTTTCCCAATTCTGAACTGGAGAAAATCAGTTCCTGGTTGAACGTGCCGGCTTCGATGCTGTCGATATTCTGCTCAAAGCGGGTAAAAGCGATATCTACCAATTTGGTGATCAACGCATTGCGGATCTTGGTAATCTTCGCTTTGTCGGGAACATTCTCCGAAATCAGTTCATTGATTTCGGGGAAGTCGGCATGGATGGCATCGCGCAGCATCTCCAACGTGTACAGGTGCTTGCCAAAGCCGTCTTCGAGATCCATAGTGAGGTAGCAGATGGAGTCGGCGGCTTCGACGAGGTAGCAGAGCGGGTGTCGCACGATGCGCTCGCCGACCCGCAGCCCGCAATGGTCGGCAATGATATCAAGATACTCTTTCTCAGACTGATAGACTCCCACCTTGCGGGTCTCAATGCGACTTTTGTCGATGGCGTTGGGGTTGGGGTATTTCAGCCCGGCGGCCAGCGTGGGGCAGGTGAGGTTGAGCCCGTAACGGTCGTTGAGATGCTGCAACTTGGTGAGCACGCGCAGCCCCTGGGCGTTGCCGTCGAAGTGGATGAACTCGCGCTGCTCGTCGGCGCTGAGGGTCAGCGGGCAGTCGTCGCGCTCAAAGAACTTCTGGAAATACTCGCCGATGACAGTCTCGCCGAAATGCCCGAAGGGCGGGTTGCCGATGTCGTGTACCAGACAAGCATTCTGCACGATGACGGGGATCTCACGGAAGAGCGTGTAGGTATCGCGACCAGTACGACGCTGTAACTCATCGCTTTCGCAGAAGCGGATGCTGAGCGAGTATCCCAGCGACATCACTTCGAGCGAGTGCGTAAGCCGCGAGTGGATGTTGTCGTCTTCGGTGAGCGGGAACACCTGCGTCTTGGCATGCATGCGGCGGGTGGCAGGACTGAAGATGATACGTCCGTAGTCGCTCTCGAAGGCGCTTCGGGCATCGCTCTTGCGGTTTGATGGACGGATGCGGCTTTCGGTGAGCAGAAGATCCCAGTTCATGGTATTTTTTTGTAAATTATTGGATGCTAATAAGTTGCCAACGCAGCGGCGCCCAGGATGGCGGCATCGTTGTCGGCAAGTTGTGAGCGCAGGATCTGCGTCTTTCCCTGGAAGATGGAGAGCAGGCACTTCTCGAAGTGGATGCGCAGCGGGTCGAGCAGCCAGTGGCCGGCCCGCACGGGACCGCCCATGAGGAAGATGGCTTCGGGGGAGGAGAAGGTGACGGCATTGGAGAGTGCCAAAGCCAAGTGCTTGGCCGTCTGTTCCCAGGTGCGTTGGGCGAGCGCGTCGCCGCTGTCAGCGAGGGCTGTCAGGTCCTTGCAGGTGATGTCAGCGGGTGTCTCCAGTCCGTGGCGGCGGCGCAGTTCCCTATAGGTTTGCACGATGCCGCGGGCGGAGGCATACTCTTCCAGGCAGCCGCGCCGGCCGCAGGAACAGCGCCGCCCGTTGGGGCGCAGTGTGGCGTGTCCGAGTTCGCCCGCGAAGCCGTCATGGCCATAGACCATCTGCCCGTTGACGACGATACCGCTGCCAACGCCCGTACCCAAGGTGATGAGGATGAAGTCGTTCATCCCCTTCGCGCCACCATATACCTTCTCACCCCACGCCGCCGCGTTGGCGTCGTTGGTGAGGGTGACAGTCGTGGCTAAGCGGGCTTCCATCAACTCCTTCAGCATCACCCGTCCCTTGAACTGCAAGTTGGGGGCGTAGTCGATGGAACCGGTGTAGAAGTTGCCGTTGGGGGCACCGATGCCTATGCCGGCGATGTCAGAGAGGGTGATCTTCTGGGCGGCGAGCAGTTCGCGTACCGCATTGGCGAGGGCGTCAGCGTAAGCGTTCGCTTCGCTGAAATCGCGGGTGGCGAGATGTTGCCGACGGACGCAGACGCCTTCGGCGGTAACAAGCCCTAAGTCAGTGTTGGTGCCGCCGATGTCGATGCCCACGGCGAAGGGCTGTTGTGCTTTGGACATATCGTTGGTATTTTCGGTCGGGGAGGAAGGTTACTCTTCGTTGGCGGCGTTCTCCGCACGCTGACGGGCACGCTTGCGGTCGATTTCGTTCAGCAGGATCTTTCTGACACGCAACGACTTGGGAGTGACTTCCAAATATTCATCGTTGGCGATGAACTCCATGTACTCTTCCAACGACAGTTTGATGGAGGGCGCGATGCGCATCTTCTCATCCGAGCCGGCGGCGCGCATGTTGCTGAGTTGCTTCGACTTGCACACGTTGATGACCAAGTCGTCCTGACGGATATGCTCACCGATGACCTGTCCTTCATAGACCATGTCGTTGGGTTCGATGAAGAAGGAGCCGCGGTCTTGCAGTTTGTTGATAGCGTAAGGAAACGACTGGCCTGTCTCCATGGAGATGAGAGCGCCGCAGTGACGGCCGGGGATGTCGCCTTTCCAGGGTTGGAACTCGAGGAAGCGGTGCGACATGATGGCCTCGCCTTCGGTGGCAGTGAGCACTTGGTTGCGCAGGCCGATGATGCCGCGCGACGGGATCTCGAAGTTGAGGTGTACGCGGTCGCCGACGGTGTCCATAGAGGTTAGGCTGCCCTTGCGGCGCGACACGTAGTCGATGACGCGGCTGGAGAACTCTTCGGGCACCAGCACGGTGAGTTGCTCTACCGGCTCGCATTTTACTCCGTCGATCTCCTTGATAATGACCTGCGGCTGACCGACCTGCAGTTCGTAGCCTTCGCGGCGCATGGTCTCGATAAGCACCGACAGATGCAGGATGCCACGGCCGAAGACGGTCAGACGGTCGGGGGAGTCGGTCTCTTCCACGCGCAAAGCGAGGTTCTTCTCCAACTCCAAGTAGAGGCGGTCGCGGAGGTGGCGTGAGGTGACGTATTTGCCTTCCTTGCCGAAAAAGGGCGAGGTATTGATCGTGAAGAGCATGCTCATCGTCGGCTCATCGACCTTGATGGGCGGCAGCGGCTCGGGGTTCTCGAAGTCAGCGATGGTGTCGCCGATGTCGAAGTTGTCCAATCCGAGTACCGCGCATATCTCGCCTGGGTAGATGGTCTGTTTCATCTTCTCTTTTCCCAGTCCTTCAAAGACATACAACTCCTTGATCTTCGACTGCACGCGGGTGCCGTCGCGTTTCACCAGGGTCACGTTCTGCCCCCAGTCGAGGGTGCCGCGCTTGAGTTTGCCGATGGCAATGCGGCCGACGTAGGAGGAGTAGTCGAGCGAGGAGATCATCAATTGGGTCGTGCCTTCTTCCACCTTCGGGTCGGGGATGTACTTGATGATCTGGTCAAGCAGGTAGCTGACGTCTTCGGTGGGGGTGCGCCAGTCGGGGCCCATCCATCCCTGCTTGGCGGAGCCATAGACGGTGGGGAAGTCGAGTTGGTCGTCGTTGGCGCCAAGGTTGAACATCAGTTCAAAAACGGCTTCCTGCGCCAGTTCGGGGTCGCAGTTGGGCTTATCGACCTTGTTGATGACCACGATGGGCTTCAATCCCATCTCGATGGCCTTCTGGCAGACGAAGCGGGTCTGCGGCATGGGGCCTTCAAGGGCATCCACGATCAGCAGCACGCCGTCGGCCATGTTGAGCACGCGCTCCACTTCGCCTCCGAAGTCGCTGTGGCCGGGAGTGTCGATGATGTTGATCTTGTAGTCCTTGTAACGGACAGACACATTCTTCGACAGGATGGTGATGCCTCTTTCGCGTTCAAGGTCGTTGTTGTCAAGCAGCAGTTCTTGCGTCTGTTGCTCCTTGCGGAAGAGGTTGCTTTGATAGAGAAATCGGTCCACGAGGGTGGTCTTGCCATGGTCAACGTGGGCGATGATAGCTATATTCTTGATTTTTTGCACGTTGTGAATATTGCGGGGCGAGATGCCCGGTGTTTATTTTCGGTTTCCTTGGTTGGCGACGGCGTCCATCAGTTTCTTCACCGTCTCTTCGTCGGCGAGGAAATAGTCCTTCTGCAACTTCATGTCGTCGTCGAATTCGAAGATGTAGGGGATGCCGGTGGGCAGGTTGAGTCCGATGATGTCGTCGTCGGAGATGTTCTTGAGCACCTTGATAATGCCTCGGAGGCTGTTGCCGTGGGCGGCGATGATGATGTCGCCGGAGGTCTGCACGCGCGGGCGGATGACGTTCTCCCAATAGGGGACTATGCGGGCGATGGTGTCGCAGAGCGCTTCGGTGTGTGGCTTCGCCTGCGGGTCGTCGATGTTGCGGTACTTCGGGTCGAGGGCCGGGTTGCGCTCGTCGTCGTCGGACAGACTCTCGGGACGGATGTCATAACTGCGGCGCCACTGTTTGATCTTCTCCGGTCCGTACTTCTCGGTCATCTCGGCCTTGTTGAACCCCTGCAGCGCACCATAGTGCTTTTCGTTCAGGCGCCACGTCTTCTCCACCGGGATCCATAGTTGGTCCATCTTCTCCAACACGATGTTCAGGGTCTTGATGGCGCGTTTCAGGAAGGAGGTGTAGGCGTATTCGAACTGGAAGCCCGCGTCTTTGAGGGCGATGCCGGCTTCGGCAGCTTCCTGAAGGCCCTTCTCCGACAGATCGACGTCGGTCCAGCCGGTGAACAGGTTGGCCTTGTTCCATTCGCTTTCGCCATGGCGGATAAGTACTAATCTATGCATGGTATGAACTTTATTTTTATAAAAATGTGATTTACAGTATGTTATGAAATTCTATTGTTTTTCGGGAAGATCACCGTGGGGTGGAATTTCTTGGCTTCCTCAAACTCCATGGAGCAGTAGGAGATGATGACGACGATGTCGCCGACGAGCACTTTGCGTGCGGCGGGGCCGTTGAGGCAGATGACGCCGGAGTCTTTCTTTCCCTTGATGACGTAGGTCTCGAAACGTTCGCCGTTGTTCATGTCGAGGACTTGAACTTTCTCGTTCTCAATGAGGTTGGCGGCTTTCATCAGACTTTCATCGATGGTGATGCTGCCGACGTAGTTGAGGTTGGCTTCGGTGACGGCGACTTGGTGAATTTTGGATTTTAAAATCTCGATCTGCATTGTACTATGTACTATTTATAACGGATGTTGTCGATAAGTCTGACGTTGTCGGCCCAAACGGCGATGCAGCCGACGGCGGTGGGTGCTGCGGTGAGGTCGGCGATGGGTTGCAGCGTCTCTCCATCTACGATTTGGTAATATTCGAGTTTGAAGAGGTCGTACTTTTCTATCTCGCGGGCGACGAACGCAATGATCTTCTGGGTGTCCGTGGTTTGAAGGTCGCGCGACTCCTTGAGGATGCGGTAGATGTTGGCGGCGGTGGCGCGCTGGTCGGCGGTGAGCCGCTGGTTGCGGGAACTGAGGGCGAGGCCGCTGGCTTCGCGAACGATGGGGCAAGGGATGATCTCAAGTTTCAGTCCGCACTGGCGCACAAGGGTCTTGACGACGGCCACCTGCTGGTAGTCCTTCTCGCCGAAGTAGGCGCGGGTGGGATCCACCCAGTCGAACAGGCGCTTGACGATGATGCCGACGCCGTTGAAGTGGCCGGGGCGGGCAGGGCCTTCCATCACCTGCTCCACGGGACCGAAGTCATAGTGTTCCGTGGCGGGGATGCGATAGACCTCTTCCGCGCTGGGGGCGAAGACGATGTCGGCCAAGTCGCCGACGAGGGCGAGGTCGGCGTCGAGGGTGCGGGGGTACTTCTGCAGGTCCTCGGCGTTGTTGAACTGCGTGGGGTTGACGAAGACCGAGACCACGCAGAGGTCATTCTCGGCGTGTGCGCGGCGAATGAGCGAGAGGTGCCCTTCGTGCAGTGCGCCCATGGTGGGCACCAGCCCGATGGTTTTCCCGGCGGCGTGTGCCGGTGCCAGCGCTTTTTGGAGTTCCTGTATCGTCTTGATGAGTGTCATAGTGTTTCTCTTTTTTTTATAGTATTGATAAACAATAAATTGTCTTCAATTACACAAGACCATTTTTAGCGCGCAAATTTACACGATTTTCCGCAATTTTGTCGTGTTTTTGCGGAAAAATATGCGACGATGTCACCGAGGCATGAGTTTTCATCGGTTTGTCATCCTGCGGGGCAGCGACTCCTTCGTGCAGTACGTGACCCTCAAGGATGACGAAAACAGGTATTCCGCGATCTGACGGCGCGGCACGGTGGCGGGTGCGACGACGGCAGCGGGTGGTTTGCCGCGCAATTACATGGCGGTGACGGAAGAGCGCGCGCCAGGGATGGGAGCGGGCACGGAACGCGCGCGGTGGGCTACGGCAGCGGCGGGCGAGCGGCGACCGACGGAAGCCGCTGTAGAGCCGCACGGCCGTGCGGCTCTATGCCGCCCGCCCTGCTGCCGTGTTCACCGCGAAGTGAAGTAAAGCGGACAGCCCGTCCGGCGGGGCGAGACATTAGGTGTCCCACAGGCGAGACGCCCGTGGGACACAGAAGAAAATGCGAGATGATGGTGGGGCATGCCCCGCCGGGGCGCCCTCGTATGGTTATAGGTTACATATTGAAAGGCAATGTATTAACCCTTATTCTTTGGCAGGAGCGAGTTGCTCTTTCCACTGGAAGGGGACCGGCTCGACGGTGTATCCTTTCCTGCGGAGGAGGGAGATGACGCCCTTGGGGCCGCCGAGGTGCGCCGCGCCGACCGCGCAGAAGAGCGAGTGCTCGCGGGCGATCTTCTCGAAGTTGTTGGCCATACCCACGTTGCGATCGATGAGGAACACCTTGTTGAATTTTTTGGGCATGCTGGCGTCGTCGCTCAACGCCAGCAGCGAATCGAGTTCGAAACCGAGGTAGGCGTTGAGAAGGCCCAACATCTGGTCGTCGCCGGTGTCGGCGGAGGTGTCGTTGATGGACTCCGTCAGCATCTTCACCTGCTCCTTCAACTTGATGGCGTCGATGGCATCGACCTGGGTCTGGTACTTCTCCACGCCGTAACAGAGTTTGCCTGCTTCGCGGGCCTTCTTCAGGAAGAAGAGGTCGAGGGCCTCCTCCTGGTCTTGCGAGAAGGAGGACGACTGTAACGCCGACATGACGAAGAAGGGCTTGGTGGTGTTCATCAGATAGGCCGAAACATGGATCTTCTTCTTGCACAGACTGTCCAACTTAGCGAAATCCTCTGCCGGCATCATCTCCGACAGCAGTTTGCCCTTGGGCATGTACATGGCGGACTTGAGTTCCTTCGGGTCGATCTCGTCCATGAGGATTTCCATGGCGAAGGCGTCGCAGGAGTAAAGCGCTGTAAGCACGGTGGTGTCGAAGGAGAAGACGCGCTGGTCTTGGATGTGAATGCTGCCATACAGGTAGGAGGGCGACTGCATGCCGTTGCCGGAGACTTTCCAGAGCAGCGCCTGGGCACTGGAGAAGGCGACAGTGAAAACGAGGGCGAGGGTAAAAAGTATTCTTTTCATAAAAAAGGTTTTAATCACGCGGCAAAGATAGCGAAAAAACGCGTATCTTTGCACCTCCAAAAAAAGAATCGCAAATCTTAACGCAAGCCATAATGACCACTGACAGAATCCCCGTCAAACTATACTCGGAAATCGGCCGGCTGAATGCCGTTTTGTTGCACACTCCGGGTCCGGAAATCGAGGCCATGACGCCCGAAAACGCCCATGACGCCCTGTACAGCGACATCCTCAGTCTCGACATCGTGAGTCAGGAGTACCGCTATTTCCGCGGGGTATTCAACCGCTGCACACACACTTACGAGGTGATGGATTTGCTGGCGGAGATCCTTCAGACGCCGGCAGTCGCGGAGGATTTAGTGCGCAAAAGTTGTCAGATTGACGCCTGCGGGCACCTGGCGGACGAGTTGCTGACGCACACGCCTCAGCAACTGGCGCACGAGTTGGTGGAGGGTGTTCAGTACCGTCCCGGCAAGGATCCCGTCCATTTAGCGGATGCGCGGTATGTGCTAAAGCCGTTGTACAACCTCTTCTTCACCCGTGACGCCGCCTCGTGCGTCCACGACCGGGCGCTCATCAACACGATGTCTTTCCACGTGCGCCAGCGCGAGACGCTGATTTACCGTGCCATTTTCGAGCACTTCTTCCACGCCGACACGTTCTGTGCTCAGACGGCTGATCCGAACGCGCGGACGGAGGGCGGCGACGTGCAGATCGTGCGCAACGACCTGCTGTGCGTGGGCTGCGGAATCCGCACCAACCACGCGGGCATCGACTACCTGATGAAGGCGCACCGGCACCTGCCGAAGTTCACCATCATCGCACAGGAGTTGCCGCTGGCACCGGACTCTTTCATCCACCTTGACATGGTGTTCACCTTCCTCGGTCCCCACAGTTGCATGGCCTATGAGCCGTTGATTCGGAAGAGCGGCATCTTCGCCGGCAAGCGCACCACGATCATCAGCAGCGACAACGGCAAGGTCACCACGCGCGAGATGCCCAACATCTTGGAGGCGTTGAAGGCCTGCGGCATCGACTTGGAGCCGATCTTCTGCGGCGGCGATGACGAGTGGGCGCAGAAGCGGGAGCAGTGGCACAGCGGGGCCAACTTCTTCGCCTTGGGCGAGGACCACATCATCGGCTATCGCCGCAATCCCCGCACCATTGACGCGTTGGCGCGTGCCGGTTACCATGTCCTGCCCGCCGAAGAGGTGGTCGATGGCGGCATCGATCCCTTCTCTTACGACAAGTGCGTGGTCACCTTCGCCGGTTCGGAGTTGCCGCGCGGCGGCGGCGGCGCCCGCTGCATGACGTGTCCCATCAACCGCGAGGAGACGGAGTATTAGAATTCAGGGTGGTTGTTGGTTATAGGTTATTGGTTATAGGTTATAGGTTACAGGTTTTAAGTTACAGTGGGTAGGGATAGATTGCAGGGATGAAATCACATCATCATTCCCTCGCCTGCGAAACTGTAGAATTCATCCCCATGCAGGATGACATGGTCGTGGAGTTTGATGCTGAACATGGCTGCCGCCTCCTTGATCTGGTTGGTCAGTCGGACATCCTCTTTACTCGGTTGCAGGCGGCCGGAGGGATGGTTGTGGCATACGAACATGCCGACGGCATTCAATTCGAGTGCCTGTCGGACGATCCGTCGCACGTCCACGGCCGTTCTGTCCAAACCGCCGACACCGACTTGCTGGATCTTGAGTATGCAGAGGGCGGCATCGACGAACACCACCCAGAACTCCTCGTGGCGGGCTTCGGCGAAACGGCTCTGCATCAGGGCGGCCAAGTCTTCCGCGGAGCCGATCTTCTGTTTCTGCTCCACGGTTTCGGCGCGTCTCCGCCGTCCCAACTCGAAGGCGGCGTGCAAGGTGACGGCCTTCACCTTCCCGACGCCCTTGATGTGTGTCAGTGCCTCGATCGACAGTTCCGAAAGTTGGTTCAAGCTGTTGTCGTGGGCGGCCAGCAGGCGGCGGGCGAGTTCCACGGCCGACTCCTGCGCGCTGCCCGTGCGTAGCAGAATGGCCAATAGTTCAGCGTCGCCCACGCCGGCGGCACCGTGTGCCATGTACTTCTCCCGCGGCCGGTCCGACACCGACCACTGTGTGATGGGGAGATTTGGGGTATAGGATGAGTTGTTCGAGGTCATAAAGAATCGAATAGCGGAGGCGTGTTGCCTGGTTGATGAAACAGGGGAAAACTAATATGCCTTCTGGCGCTTGAGCACGTATGGCAGGAGAATCTGGTCAAAACCCTTGGTGATATCGCAGGGGATCAAGTCAATCTGATACTGCCCGCACTTCACCTTCAGTTCCTTGAAGTAGTCGCCGATCGTGGCCTGATAGTAATCGCGGATCTGGTTCGCGTGGATCTTGAGTTCCTCGCCGGATTCCATGTCGATGAACTTGTACAGCCGGTTTTCCAGTGCGAAGTCGAACTCCAGTTTTTTGTGGTAAGTATGGAAGAGGATCACCTCGTGTTTGTTGTGCTTGAGATGTTGCAGGGCGAGCAGCAGTTCCTCGAGGTCGGCGGAAGTTTCAAGCATATCGCTGAAGATGATGACCATGGAGCGGCGGTGGATCTGCTCTGCGATGCGGTGCAGGGTGTCGGTGACCATGGTCTTGCGGCGAACGTCCTGCGAGATGGGGCGGAGCAGTTTTTCCAGTTCGCGGTAGATCATCTTCTGGTGCATGTCCCCTCCCCTCGCCTGGGTATGCAGTTCGAGGGTGTCGGAGAAGACGCTGAGGCCGACGGCGTCGCGCTGGTTCTTGAGCATCTGGATGATGGCGGCAGCAGCGTAGATGGAGAAGAAGATCTTGTTCGGCGAGGCGAGCGTGTAGTTCGGCTGCAATGGGAAGTACATGGATGACGAGTTGTCGATGATGAGGTGGCAACGCAGGTTGGTCTCCTCTTCGTAACACTTCACGAACAACTTGTCGGTCTTGGCGTACAGTTTCCAGTCGATATGCTTGGTCGGCTCGCCGGTGTTGTACTGGCGATGCTCGGCGAACTCGACGGAGAATCCGTGCATCGGACTTTTGTGGATGCCTGTGATGAAGCCCTCCACGACCTGTTTGGCGACGAACTCGAGGCTGTCGTACTGTGTTACTTTCGACAAATCCAACTTGTATTCCATACGCTTATCGTGCTTTCGAAAAACCGTGCAAAGGTACAACTATTTTGCGAACTACCGACATCGGCGTTTGCAAGGCGCAATAATTTATGTCCTATGGCGACCGCCTCGCGGCGAAACTGCGGATGAAATCCCGCGCTTGTCCATTGGGGGGCGCTTCCCAAGGATTGTCGGGGTACAGAGCTGCACCGGACCATCGGGTAAGCGTTTTCCATTGCCTGTCCCAAAGCAGGATGACGGGATATTCGCAATCGCCGATCACAGCCATAAGTTCGCCTTCCTCCGCCGGCATAGGGAATAGAGGAGTGAAGGGCAGCTGCAGTCGGGAGTGCAATTTTTCCAGACTCTCACGCCGTGCGAGGGCATTCACCGCCCTACTTTCGACGACATATAGGGAACAGTCGCCCAGGTCGAGCGTGTTGGCGAAGTCGATGAGCCCCTCCTCACAGGCGTGGCATTGCGGCGGGCGGTTGACGATGAAGAGGGCCCGTCGGGTCGGAATGCTGTCCATAGCAAAGGGGCCTCCGGAGAAGTCCGTCAGTGCCAGCTGGTCGGCATCCACCTGCGGCGCGGATTCGGCCGGCCGCAACGCCCGCACCTTCAGCTGCGGTGGCGATTGGGCGAAGAACGTCTCCTGGGCAGCGGCGTACTCTGTTTCGGTGCGCCCGACATACGGCTCATCCGAACTCTTCACCACCTGCACCAGCATGTCCCGACCGCCTGTCATCAGCCGCAGGGCGCGGTCGGCGTAGCAGAACGGATACTCCTCCGTCGCCATTCGATGGTCCGCCGCGAACTGTTTCGCCAGCGGTTCGCACACCGCCGCCGACCACGTCCTGTCCGTCTGCACCCGGTAGAGGAAGATGTCACGGCGGGCGCGGGCGGAATCGTACTGATGGCAAGAGAGC
This sequence comes from Bacteroidales bacterium, assembly GCA_016288655.1. GTDB lineage: Bacteria > Bacteroidota > Bacteroidia > Bacteroidales > WCHB1-69 > UBA1756. Next base: position 9,245 of record JAEEKX010000041.1, on the reverse strand, counting down.
AAGAAAGTGGTGTCGTTCATAGGAAAGACCTCGAGCGGAAAGGAGTACGGTGTACAGCTGTTGAAGATGTGCAGGGCGCGGTCGCCACCATAGGGCATGGCGCTTACCGTCTGCCGATAGTCGGCGGGCATGGGATTCCATCGTGGGATGTGCAACCGCAACACGCCAGTCGGATTGCCGTGCAGGTCGTAGCGTTGCAACACCGGTTCCGGTGTCGGCAGCAGATAGACATTGCCGCCCAGAGGTTTGAGAAGAGTGTTGGGGGCGAACTGCAGCAGGAAGGGGGCCGGCAGCGGGAAGCGGGCCACGGAGTCGAGCCGGTTGTCGGTGCAGGCCGACAGCAGGAAGCCGTCGTCGTTGACCTGTGCGACGGCATAGGCCTTGCCGTCATCCCAGAAGGGGAAGTCCGCGTCAGGGAATGCGAGGGCTTGTGACAAACGGCAGGTGGCATCCTTGCGGATCTCGAACAGGAACAGCCGATCATGGGTGGCCAAGGCGAGGGAGCCATCCGTTACTGCCAACGCGCTCAGCCAGTACTTGCGCACCCCGAGGAGATTTCTTTTCGGTTCCGGCAGTGGCACCTGAATCGTGCGGCAGGTTTCCGACAGCAGGTTCCACTCTTCCACTTCGAGCAGGCATCCCCGTCCGCGCTGGTGTTCCACCTCCGATCGGCACAGGTAAAGCCGGGGGCCATCCACGCATCCCAGAATCCTGCCTGGCCGACAAGCACAGGAGGATGCGGACAGCGTCATCTCGGCCACCAGCCGGAAGCGGTGCGACACATGCTCTTGTGCCGTGGCCGTAACGTCCGCCAACATGCAGCAGGCAAGCAGGAATATCCATCGTATTGGTCGTTTCATCATCGCAAGTTTGGGTTTTGTAAAAGGGCACACTCCGAGCAGGGGAAGTGCCGAAGCGCGCCCTGTAAAATCATTGATATAGTCGTTTCACCACTTATTGGCGGGCGTTCGGAAGCAGGTTGCTGTCGTCAGTCTCGATGGTGATGGTCAGCGTACCCTGATGGAGGTCTTTGCTGTCGTACCGCCATTCGGCCTTGACAAAGTAGAGTTGCGATTTCGTCCCATCGCTAATCGACACCTTCTGGGTGGCGAGACCGCTGTAACGGCCTCTGTTCGCCGCCGTCTCCGAGGTGGCGATCAACGCATTGATGGCATTGAGCACGCCGGCATGGGACAACAGCGTGCCGCCCAATGCGCCGCAGTCGCTGGCACCGATCTCCCGCGAGGCACGGCAGAAGTTGTAACCGGGCCCATAGCAGTCCAATGTAGCCATGTTGACTCCATTTTCGCATCCCACAAAACTGGTCGTCACCCGCTGGTAACAGTTGAAGAGGTTCTGCCAGGCCTCGCCGGACTTGTTGACCTCCACCACTAACACCTTTTTGCCGAAACATGTCATTGCCACTAAGCATAGACACAGGATCATAAACATTCTTTTCATAATCGTGTTTTTTAGGTTAATGAGTTGTTGAGCTTACACTTTCGCAGTATTACATCCCTTGGGATGCAGTATCATCGTCAATGATCACATTGAATGTCGGTCTTTCTTCTCAGCATCAGGTTTTTAGTTAGACATCGGTTTCTTTAAGCGTCATGAGATTGTCGAGTCACGTAAGGGCTGCTACCCCTTGTTGATCTTTCGTCACAAAGATACATTAAGGGGCTACCGATTTCCAAACGTTTTAAGAAAATATTTTAAAATTATTTTATTGAAAATCAACAACTTATCACCTCTGCCAATATCTAACATAGTGAAATGGCTGTTTTTTGGAAGAATTTCATCCTCCCCTTCATCGCACGCTACAGTTCCAGATGCTCAAATTCGGCGATCTTTCGCTTGTAGTCGGCACGGATGGGTGCCGACTGCTCCGTCTTTCGGTCAAAACCTGACAATACACTATGGCAGATCGTCTTGACCTGACCCGTCACCGCACTTTTCAACCGTTGTACCATTTTGAAACTCTTGTTCCCGAATTCATAAATGGCTGTTTCGCAAACAATTTGATCATGCACTTTGATCGGTCCTCGAAAGTCCATGTCCACATGCACCAACACCATATCCATGGAGAGCCAGTCGATCTGCTCGCCGAAAACATGTTCGAAATAGCAACTTCTCCCATAGTCGAAATAGTTGCACTGTACTCCGTTGTTGACATGCGCAAAGGGATCCAAGTCGCTCATTCTGACTTGGATAGGTGCGAAAAACCTAAAGGTGATATCTTCTGTTGCAGTCATTGCCGGTCTAAAAAAGTGTGGGTTCCCAATTGAAATAGCCGACCATTTTGCGGCCAGGTGCGGACTCATGGTTCAAAAAAAGCAACTTCACCTCCGGCCCCCAAAGGAAATTGCCTGGCTTTCCAGAATTACAAATCACTCTATGACAAGGGATTAAATAGACCACAGGATTTCTTCCCACCGCATTGCCCACAGCACGTACCGACCTGGGATTGCCAATGTTGCGGGCGATTTCACCGTAAGAGGAGACCTTCCCCACCGGGATATTCAACAGTTCCTGCCACACTTTGATCTGAAAGTCCGTTCCCTTGACATACAGCCGGATAGGTTCGACCTTACTCCAGTCGCAACGCAAGAAATTCTGCACATTGCGATGCTCCGGCATGGTCTGGCGCTTGAACTCGACATTCGGATAAATCTCACGCAACCTACTCATACACACATCATTGCTATCATACATTCCCATGAAGCAAATTCCCGTGCCGAAGGAGGCAACGAGCATTTTCCCGTAGGGCGTGCCGATGACGCTATGAGTGATGACTTTCTTCTTTTTGTGGCGTCCCCAGTCGGCGTGCGTCATCTGTTCCAAGGTGATGACCTCGCCATGCGAACGCCCCAAGTTGCGGATTTTCTCCTTTTTCATAAGCACTATATAATATGGTATTTGCGCACTTCCTCTATCAGACGGTCCATCGGCACGGGCGTGACGCCGCTGTACTCGCAGACGATACCGCCCGCGAGATTGGAAATCTGCGCCGTCTGCTGGGCCGTCAAGCCGGAAAGCAGGCACAATGTGGCCACTGAAATGACCGTGTCGCCAGCACCTGACACATCGCTAATACGTCGTAGATAAGCGGGTTGCGTGTAAAAAACATCATGTTCGGCATCGTATATGGCGACGCCATTTTCCGACATGGTGGTGAAAAGATACGCTATGCCGTTTTCTTGGGCGAAACGACGCACCCGCTGCTCCACCTCCGTCATTTCCATTTCCCGAGAGCCCTCTTCCAAACCCTCTCTCAACTCTTTCAAATTGGGTTTGAAAAGTGTAACTCCTTTATAATGAGAAAAATTACGGCGTTTCGGATCTACAGTGACGATGATTCCACGTTCTTTCGCCCACATCACGACCTGAGAAATCAACTCCGGCGAAATGATTCCTTTGTCGTAATCCTCAAAAATGATAGCGTTAACATTTTGAGTATCAAGAATTTGCTTTATTTCATTCAACAATCGTGAAGCTTCGTCGGCAGCCAATGGTGAGGCATCTTCTTCATCCACCCGCAGCATCTGCCGTGCATTGGCGATGATACGGTATTTAACTGTAGTCTTGCGCGTTGCGGACTTCAGCAGGTATTGTGTGGGAAGTTTGTGCTCCTCCATCAACGCCACAAACTCTGCACCCTTCTCATCATTGCCGATGACGGAACACATCAGCGCCGTCGCACCCAACGATTGCAGATTCATTGCCACGTTCGCCGCACCGCCCGGGCGATAGTATCGCTCGTGCACATCGACGATCGGCACCGGCGCCTCCGGGGAAATGCGTCCGACGCCCCCTTTCAGGTAGGCATCTACCATGACATCTCCAATGACGAGCACCGTTGCCCGTGAGAAGCTTTCTATCAGACTATTTAACATGCAACGTGGTTTTCACTACCTTCGTCAGTTCGGCAATCGGAGCCGCACCTTCGCAACGACGGCGCATCTGCCCCATCAGGTAGTTGAACTTGTCGTTGTCGTTGGTACGCTTGCGGTTCGGTTTGAAAGTCGCCAAGCAACTGGCCAATTCCTTCACCATCGCCAGCGTCTTGCAGTTGCAACTGGCCGGCAACAGGGCGCTGAACTCGGCTTCGGGTTCGGCGAACATCTTCTCCACCAATGCGTTGACAACGGCAAAGTCAATTTTCTCCTTCTGCAGGAAGGCAAACATGTCATAGACGCGGTCGAAAGCGAACGGCACCTGACGATACTTGCCGTGAAGGTGTTTGAAACGCTGGCCCATGAAGGTGCCGACATACTTGCCGTCGATCTTCAACTCGTTGACAATCCGTTGGATAAGCGGGAAGAGGTTATGAGTGAAAAGGTAGAAATAGCAATCTTCCGGCACGCCCCACTGCTGCAGTTGCTGATAGCGGGCGGGCACATCCATGGCGGGTACGTTCTTGCGGATCTCCTCGATGCGGGCGTTGTCGAGCGGGATGGGCGCGGAATCGGTGTCGGGGTACATACGGTCAGCACCGGGCAGCACGCGTTCGAAGATGGTGGTGCCGTCGGGCAGGCCCTTGCGGGTCTCCTGCGGCACGCCGTCGAAGGTCATCAGCGCACGTTCCTCAATGACATCCAAGGCCATGGCCACGTCAGCGTCGGGAGCCCAGAAGATGATCTGCGCGTCGTCGTCGGCTGCATTGAACATCTTGGCGACCTTGGCGAAGACGCTGTCGCTCACCACATCGTCGAGGTCCTCGGATGTGGCCATGTTGGGGCGCTCGATGCAGGCGATCACCTTCAGGCGGCCGGCGAACTCGTCGTAGAACGGTTTGCCCGGCTGGGTGAAGTGCGACAGCAAGCCGGCGAAGTGCGGCATGTTGACGGCATAGAGTTGTTCGCCACGCGCGATGGCATCTTGTATCGGGGTGAAGTAGAACTTCAAATCCTTGGGATTCAGTTTCATCGACTGCATCTTCCACTCGTCTTTTTTGCAACGGCGGTTGAGTTCGTCGCGGATGGCGAGCAACGCCCACTGGCGATAGCACTCATTGTGAGCGAGTTCCGGGATCCATTTGGTGTGTGCGACGCCCTTGATCTCGATGCGGGTGCCGCCGGTGCAACTCACGTTCACGTCCTCGCGGCCGGCGCCGATGCCCGTACGCACCTTACCCAGACTGCGGTTCAGAAAGCGGATGGCGTTGCAGGCCTCACGCAACTCCTCCGGGTTCATCAACTCTGGATAGGTGACCGTCTCAATCAGCGGCATGCCCAAACGGTCGGTGCGATAGACACGGCGGTGACCGATGTCGGAAACCTCACGACAAGCGTCTTCTTCCAAACTCATCTGTATCAACTTGACAGTCTTGTGTTTGAGCGGAAGTTCGCCCTCGATGCCGATGATGGCGGTACGCTGGAAACCCGTTGGAATGGAGCCGTCCAAGTACTGCTTACGGGTAATGTGTACCTCACCGACGATGCTCATCTTGGAGGCCAAGGCCGCTTCGATGGCGATCTCCAACGCCTGATTGTCAATGAAAAACGGCGGAGTGTCGTCCACCTCATAGGTGCAGGCCGTCGGGTTAGCGATGTGATACACGATTTCCTTGCGCGTGCGGAACTCCATCAGCGCGGTGCCGTCATATTCGCCCATCTCCGACAGGGTAGGACGCATGTGACGGATGATTTCCGCGTCGTACTCGTCGGCCTTCTGATAACGGCCGGCAGGACAACGGCAAAAGAGTTTCTTCTCCGTCAGCAACTGCTGGTGGACTTCCAGACCTGATTTGTAACCAATTCTGTCATAATCTTTTTGAGTCGCTTCCTTACGGTTTACATAACCGATTTTCTGACGCGATTTCTCGTAATTTTGCGTGGGGTCGAATGCTTTCACTATGTTGAATTTTTGATTTCAAATGAAAGCGCAAATTTACATGAATTTCGCGTTCATGCGACCACTTTGCCGTTTTTTTTCAAAGAAAGAGACAGAAGATGCTATAAATCAACATCATGCTCGATGACTTCGTCCGCCAAAGAGCACTTCACCGCCTGGTCCAACTGGGCATTGATGCGGGCAAGTATTTCTGAATCAGAAAGTTCCGGATTACGGCGACGGATTCGGTCCATCCGCGTCGGCAGCGAGGCGTTCACTACATAGACCTTATCGAAATAGTGTTCCAAATGCGCCTCGAAGATGATGGCCGACTCCATCATGACGGCCTCCGCATGTTGTCGGGAGGCCCACTCGTCGAATTTTTTCATCACCAACGGATGAATGATGGCATTCAACCGCTGCAACTGGGCGTCATCATTGAAGACTATCGCTGCCATTTTGCTGAAATCCAGTCTATTTCCATCAAAAACGGAATCTCCGAAGGCCTCTCGGATCTGACGCAAAACCTCGGGATCGCTGTACAATAGTTTCGCCTCCTCATCGGCATAGAACACCGGGATTCCCTCCGCAATGAACTGCTTGGAAATGAACGTCTTACCCGTTCCAATACCGCCGGTGATCGCTAACTTTTTCATCGTCGTGGTGCCGTTTTACAGAATCGGTCTTTCTATTTTTACGGATTATACGACGATTTTGTTGCCTATCGGGGCAAAAAAAGAAAAAGAAACCTTACTCCTGGAACTCCCCAGCCGGCAAAGTGATGTTTTTCTGAGGGTTGGTGAACTTGATGACCGTAACGTCGCCGTTTTTCTCCGTCATCTTCACCCGCGTCGCCACGTATGTCTGCGGATTGAGATAGACTTCAATGCTTTTATACATCTCACTGAACTGCTTGCTCTTAGGGGTGAGATAGACCAAGATGTCGCTGGATTTGTAGTAGGCGACAGTGAAGTCGGTGTTGTCAGTCAAGCCGCTACCGTTGATGGTGCGGAGGATCAGGCCGGCCATCTCGCCTACCATCTTGTTCTTTGTGGAGCCCTTGGCGGTCTTGATGAAGGCGCCGCGTTCGTTCAGGATGATCGAGTAGGCGCGCGGCGTGCTATAGGCCCAGCAGAGTTGGTTGGATTTCTTGTATGACAACGTGCCCTTGGAGACCGCCGGTTGCGTGAACGATTTGGAGGTCTTCGTCTGCTCAAAATCCACTTTCAACGTCTGCATTTTTGATGATGCCGACGTAATACTTTGTACTAAAGATGTTTGCGCTGTTCCCTGCTGTAAGGTATAGCCCGAGGGCTGTGCCAAAACATAGCAGAATGTGCAGAGGAAAAAGAGGGCGGTGAGGGCAATTTTTTTCATTTTTAGAAAATTTTGAGAGGATCAATCTAAAGATTCGACTATTCGGCAATGACAGTTTATAAGACGGTGCATAAAAAAAATAGAACAGTAGAAGTCCGAAAGGTTTAGTCTTCTACTGTTCTTATTGATTTTCAGAATATTAGTAGCGATAAAAATCAGCTTTAAAAGGACCCTCTTTCGGCACGCCGATGTAGTCGGCCTGTTTCTGGGTGAGGTGGGTGAGTTTGACGCCGATCTTGTCGAGGTGGAGGCGTGCGACCTCTTCGTCGAGGTGCTTGGGCAGGCAATAGACGCCGATCTCGTAAGGGTGCTGCCAGAGTTCAAGTTGCGCCAACGTCTGGTTGGTGAAGGAGTTGCTCATCACGAAGGAGGCGTGGCCGGTGGCGCAGCCGAGGTTCACGAGGCGGCCTTCGGCGAGGATGAAGATGGAGTGTCCGTCGGGGAAGATGTACTCATCGACCTGCGGTTTGATCTGGCGCTTGCGGATATTCGGGATCTGCTCAAACGCAGACACTTGGATTTCGTTGTCGAAGTGGCCGATGTTGCAGACGATGGCTTGGTCTGCCATTTTGGTCATGTGTTCGGCGGTGATGATGTCGCAGTTGCCGGTGCAGGTGACGTAGATGTTGCCCTCTCCGAGGGTGTCCTCTACGGTTTTGACCTCGAAGCCCTCCATGGCGGCCTGCAAGGCGCAGATGGGGTCGATCTCGGTGACGATGACGCGGGCGCCGTAGGAGCGCATCGACTTGGCGCAGCCCTTGCCGACGTCGCCGTAGCCGCATACCACGACCACCTTGCCGGCGATCATCACGTCGGTGGCGCGCTTGATGCCGTCGGCGAGCGACTCGCGGCAGCCGTAGAGGTTGTCGAACTTCGACTTGGTGACGGAGTCGTTGACGTTGATGGCGGGGAAGAGCAGTTCGCCGTTCTCCATCATCTGGTAGAGGCGGTGTACGCCGGTAGTGGTCTCCTCGGAGACGCCCTTGATCTCGGCGACAGCGCGGTGCCAGCGTTGCGGATCCTCGGCGAGGATGTCTTTGAGGGTGTTCAGAATGACGGCTTCCTCGTGGGAGGAGGGTTGCACGTCGAGGGTAGAGGCGTCTTCTTCGGCGCGGTAACCCTTGTGTATCAGCAGGGTAGCATCGCCGCCGTCATCCACAATCAGTTGAGGGCCCTTGCCGCCTGGGAAGGCCAAGGCCTGGGAGGTACACCACCAGTAGTCTTCGAGCGACTCGCCTTTCCAGGCGAACACGGGCACGCCGGTGGCGGCAATGGCGGCCGCGGCGTGGTCCTGAGTGGAGAAGATGTTGCAACTGCACCAGCGCACGTCGGCGCCGAGAGCCACCAGCGTCTCGATGAGGCAGGCGGTCTGGATGGTCATGTGCAACGAACCCATGATGCGCACGCCCTTCAACGGCTTGCTGTCGCCATACTTGGCGCGCAGGGCCATCAGTCCAGGCATCTCTTTTTCGGAGACCTCGATCTCTTTGCGTCCCCAATCGGCCAACTTGATGTCGGCGACTTTGTACTTCAATTCGTAATCAGTCATTGCTTTCTGTATTAAATTCATAAAAATGATTGCGGCGGCAAAGATACAATTTTTTTTCAGATGACAGGTTGCAGGTTGGGAAATGGCTGGCAAGAGGCGTGTGGAAACGTCTCTACCATTCTACTTTCCCGCCACCGCGCGACACCCCTTCTTCAAGGAAGGGGAAATGGGGCCGTCGCCAGTGTCGGCGCAGTTTTCAATTCCCAGTCTCTCAATTGACAACCGTCGTGGCCTCCAGTCCGTTGATCTGCTCTACCGTCAGTCCGGTGTATTGTGCGATGGAGGCGACGGGAACCCCAAGCACCTTCATGTTCTTGGCAATGGTCAGTGCTCCCTGCTGCATTCCCTGCTGCATTCCCTTTTGCAGACCCTCCTTCTCGCCGTCCTCGAAGGAGCAGCGCATGGCGTCCTGCACGTCGGCGTACTCCAGCACGCTCTTCTTGTACTCTTGTTTTTCCATGTCGTTCAGTTTTGAGATTTCACA
>JAEEKX010000040.1 GCA_016288655.1 Bacteroidales bacterium | reverse complement strand
GAAAACCTGCAAAATCCTGAAAGATATCCGCAAGCAGATTGCGGAGAAGAACGACATCGCCTTCGTGACGTCCGAGTGCCGGCACCAAGGCGACTGCGCCGGCACCTGTCCCGCCTGCGAGGCCGAGGTCCGCTACCTCGAGCAGGAACTGCACAGACGACAGCAGTTGGGCAAGGTGGCCGTCGTGGCCGGACTCTCCGTGGGACTACTCGCCGGCCTTCCCGGCTGCAACACGCCCGCATCCCCCGACGCGGCACCCGCCAACACAACGCAGACGCAGGGCAACGAGCGGCCGGACACCTCCGCGTCCCTGCGCATCGTTCCCAAAGCGGACAGTGCCACATCATCTTTCCAGGATGAAGTACCCCTGCAAGGCGTGGTTGAAAAAACAAACGACATCATCGATGTTCCGACAAAAAGTCACAAGGTCAATCTCCCGACCGAGACCAGCGGAAACAACACAGAGGATGAACTGATATTCGGTGGCATAGAAGCGACTCCTGAAGAGGTATTTCCCGTGTTTCCCGGAGGAAAGGAGGCGCTTCAGGATTTTTTGTCAAAGGAGCTTATTTATCCGGAAGGAGCCCGTGTCAAAGGCATCTCCGGGATGGTGTTGGTAGGGTTCTTCGTGGATGAAGACGGGCAGATTTCCAATATCGAAACCATCTTTTCTCCGGATCCTGAGTTAAGCCGGGCGGCGGTGGAAGCTGTTAAGAAAATGCCCCGTTGGGAGCCCGCGCAATCGGAGGATGGAAAGCCCATCTCCAGTTTTTGTCAGATACCCATCACTTTCAAACTCGACTGAGTGACCTTGAGAGCAGCATTATAAACAAAGAGAGGAAGGACATGCACGACGTAAGAATCACAGTCATCCGGAAGGCCGACTACCGCGACCTGCAGGCGCGTTACGAGAATCCCATCGAGCATACCTGCGATGTGTGCGAGGGGCAGCAGTGGATCTGCCGTGGCGGGCGGAAGCCCGACGGCTTCTGCGACAGCGCCTGGGAGAGCGTACGCTGGTTTGTCGGCGAACTCGCCGCCGGACGCGGCAACTTCTACGACGGCTGGATGCGCAACCCCGCCTCGGCGCTCATCAGTTGCAACGACGGATTCCGCCCCGTCAGTTTCCTTTTGGAACGAATGGAACAAGAATCTTCCCACTAAAAAAAGCATCATGAGAACTTTCATCACCTCCATACTCATCCTATTCTGCTGCGGGCTGTCGGCCCAGCAGATGCATATCGCCACCTTCGAGACGTCCAAGCCACCGCAGTTCTATTGGGAGCAGGGCGGCGGCGCCCCGCAATCCCCGGCGCCGGAGGTGGATTTGCGACTCCGCGACCCGTTGAAGACCGGCAAGGCGCTGCTCATCACGGCGGGTTGCATGACCGCGGCCGGCGCCGCGCTCTACGGCAGTGCCTGGGCCATGATCGGCGATTCCAGCAGCGTTGGCGCGGTCTTTTCCATCTCGGGCATCGCCCTCGTCGGCGCGTCGGTGCCGCTCTATATCGCCGGAGCCGTGCTCTACGTGAAAGGGAAGCGCACTACCCTGTCGATGACGGGAACCAGCGTGACGCTGCGGTTTTGAGGAATTTTACAACTACAAAAAAGATTTTCAGGATTCCGAAAGGATTCCTATGTGCTGGGACGTAAGCTCATCCGACACCCCCATTTTCTCATGTTCGTGTTGACACCCAACAGAATCTCTTCTCTTCCCTTCGTCTAATACACCCCCACGAGCCCCATGTACCCGATGCGGACCTCCTTTTCGTTGAGGAAGCGCGCATCGACGTCGATGGGATCGTCCTGGGCGTGGGAGACCGTGATGTGCACCGCGCCGGCACGCCAACGGTATTTGGCGTTACTGATGGTCTCGCTGACCAACGGCTCGGTGATCCCGAACGAGATCAGAATAGTGTCATCGTTACAACCTGTGAAATACCCCCCGGTGCCGCTCATCTGGCAGGAGGTCCTCGCCAAATCGACAGGCACACCGTCGTTGGATGCCAACGTCCAATCAACCACGGTTTCCTTGGCGCCGACCGTATCGAAAGCGATGTGCCAAGTATAGTCCGAACCGCTGGATATCAACAGTTTGCGATCAATCAAGAGCGGCATGTAACGATCCATGTCAAGGTACTGGTTGAATCTTCCCGAGACTTGCCAGGTGCTGCCGCTGTCGGAGAGCGACAGACCACCTGTGTTGAAGGAATAAAGTTCCTCATCGCCAAGCATTACGACATAGATGTTGTTACCGTAATCGCGGATGCGCTGTTGGGGAAAATAGCGGTCCTCGATCTCGTAGCGGGCACTGTCGTCGGGGGCGGCAAGCCAAGCGTTCAACTTGAAGGCCATGTCCACAGGTCCCCGCATCAGAAAGTTGGTGTAGGCATTCCATGTCTGGAAGATCTCGAAGCCGCGGTCGGTGGGCTGAGGTTTTTCATCACCACGGTCCCAAATGCAACTTTGAAAGGCCATAGCCAATAGGGGCAATACAATCAATATCTTTTTCATAATCAATAATTTACAATTTATTTAGAAAGGGGTTTGAAATGATAGCCGAAGCCAAGGCGTAGGAATCCCTGGGAGCCAATGCCGACTTCAGCGCTGCCATACCAGCGTTTTCCCACCTGTACGCCGACGGCGGTAACCTGTCCTCCCAAGGCGAAATTCAGATAGGAGTTTTGGGAATAACGGTCTTGCTGGATGAAACCGAAACCCACGCCGAGTCCGGAGTAGAGGGTGACCAACTCTTTGTTGAGCCACGAGAATCGGACCGTGGGGGTCAAGAGGAAGTAGTGCGTGTCGTTGCTGCCGACGCGCAAACCCGTAACGGCACTGTAAATAGGTGTGTACCAGCCAACATACGAGGCGGTTACACCCAACCAGAACCACTTGCAGAGGCGAACGTGAAAACTCAGGTTGAGAGCGCACGTCGAGATGGTGGGCTTGCGATAGGTCTCCTCCTGGAACCATTCGTACATATCCGCATAGGGATAGTTATGGGGGGAGCAGCAAGTGAAGTGAACACGTTCGCTCGACAAGCCGCTCAAGAGCGGGTCACCGATGGAGAATTGTATTTCGTAGCGCGGCAGGGTGTATTTCCAGGAGGTGGTATCGACCTGCGCAAAGGCCGTGCCGCACACCCAAGTGAGGGCGACGGCGAGACATAGTTGTTTGAATTTGTTCATCATGTTTGGAATCATGTTAGGTTTATGAATTCAGTCGTTGATCTCGTTTGTAGGCCAGCACGCCGAAGACGATGAGATAGACATAGGCGATCATAGGGATGAAGTAGGAGTAGTGGTAGCCGCCCAGTCCGTCGGCGACGAGGCCTTGCAGCGGGGGCAGCAGCGCGCCGCCGAGGATGGCCATCACCAGCAACGAGGAGCCCTGCGCCGTGTATTTGCCCAAATGGGCGATGGCGCCGGAAAAAATGTTCGACCACATGATGGAGTTGAAAAGCCCCGTGGCCAGCAGGAACCAGATGGTCGGGTAGCCCGTGACGACCATCGCCACCGCCAACAGGATAATGTTGACGCCGGCGAAAATGGATATCATCTTGAGCGACTGCGATTGGCCGACAATGAAGCCGCAGATGTTGATGGCGATGAAGACGAGATAGGGCCACATAGAGAGCGGCGAGAAGTTGGGATGCAGGAAGTAGGTGACGCCGAGCAGCAGCAGGAAGGTGCCGACAGCGACAGCGGCCATCAGCCCGTACTTGGCGGCGCTGCTGCGGTGGGTGACCAGCGCGAGCGAGCCGAGGAAACGGCCGATCATGAGGCCGCCCCAATAAAAGGCGAGGAAGATCTTGGGAGTCTCTTCCGAAATGTCGGGGATGAGTTCGTGGGCGCAGTTGATGAAACTGCTGCCGACGCTGACTTCGGCGCCCACATAGCAGAAGATGGCGAAGATGCCAAGCACGAGGGTTTTGTCCTTGAGGGCCGCCGCACCGCCTTCCATCTTCCCGTGCTGTTCAAACGACGGCAGCGGCACGAGGGCGATGACCATCGCCACCAGTAGGAAGAGTCCGCTGAACATGAGGTAAGGAATGTGGATGTGGGCCGAGTCGGCGAAGTGCGACAGCAGGATGCCGCCCAGCATGGGGGCCAGCGTGGTGCCGAGAGAGTTGAAGGCCTGCGACAGGTTGAGGCGCCCTGACGCGCCCTCGGGCGAGCCGAGGATGGTGACGTACGGGTTGGCCGCGATCTGCAGGATGGTGACACCCAGGCCGACCACGAAAAGCCCGGCCAGGAAAAGCCCGTACAGGTTGAGTGTGGAGGCCGGGTAGAAAAGCGCACAGCCCGCCGCCGCCGTGAACAACCCGGCGAGAATGCCCTTCTTGTAGCCCATCCGCCCGATCGGGTCGCCCGCGGTGACGGATATAATAAAGTATATCAACGAGCCGACGAAGTAGGCACCGAAAAAGCAAAACTGCACGAACATCGAGCCGGCACGACTCAGATGGAACATCTCCTTCAACTCGGGAATGAGGATGTCGTTCATGCACGTGATGAATCCCCACATGAAAAAAAGGGAGATGATGGCAGCGAAAGAGATGGCGTTGACAGCCGTGGATTTAGGAGTAGATTCTACTTTCATACTATAAATTTTCTTCAACTGCAAAATTACACTTTTAACTCATTATAACGACGCCATCCGCTAAAAAATTGCTACATCTCTCCACCATTTTTTTCATTTCATCAAATATGACTACCCAATCGCTGTAAAATCCCCCTTTTTGGCGATAACCCGTCCGTAGCGGGCGTCCTATTTTTGCAAACCGAAAGTCGTAAAAAGAATTTGACATGCGCAAAAACTTTATCTTCATCTTCACACTCATTCTATCCATCTCCCTATTTTCTATTCAAAACATTGAAGCACAAGAAGTTAAAAAGAAAAATAGAACCGAACGCACACCCGAGGAGCGCGACAGTCTCCGCACGCTGCGCCTCTCCCGATTCACCATCGGCGGTTACGGTGAGGCGACCTACAAATACAGTTTTTACAGCGACAACGCCTTCCGCTACTCTTTTCCCGACAGATACAAGGATTCCAAGGGGTTCGGGCAGGTGGATCTGCCGCATGTGGTGCTGATGTTGGGTTACGACTTCGGCCACGGCTGGAGCATGGGCACGGAGATCGAGTTCGAGCACGGCGGCGTGGAAGCGGCCGTGGAGATTGAAGCGGAGGAGAGCGGCGAGTACGAGAAGGAGATCGAACGCGGCGGCGAGGTCGCCTTAGAGCAGTTCTGGTTGCAGAAGAGTTTTTTTGACGGCAAGTTGAACGTCCGCGCGGGGCATATCGTGGTGCCCGTAGGGGCGACCAACAACAGCCACATGCCGACGGAGTTCTTCACGGTCTTCCGTCCGGAGGGGGAGAACACGATCATCCCATGCACGTGGCACGAGACAGGCATAAGCTTGTGGGGGAAAGCCGGGGCATGGCGCTATGAGGTGCAGTTGCTGCCCGCGTTGAACTCGACGATGTTCAACGTGCAGGGCTGGGCGCACGACGCCTCGGCCTCACCCTACGAGTTCCGGCCTGCCAACAACTTAGCGGCCGCCTTCCGCGTCGATAACACCTCGGTGAAAGGCCTGCGCCTTGGGCTGAGCGGCTATGTGGGCGGCACCTTCAACAACGACATCGTCACCGAAGAGCACTCCACCAAATACGAGGGGGTGCGGGGCGTCATGTTCTTCGGCGCCTTTGATTTCCTGTACAAGTACAAACGGCTGGTGTTGCGCGGCAATGGCGACTTCGGCTACCTGGGCGATGCCGATTGGATCACCCGCTACAACAACTACCTGCCCAACAGTTCGTCGGCCCCCTATCCCCACACGCCCGTGGGCAAGATGGCCTACGACGCCGCCGTGGAGATCGGCTGCAACACGCTGCCCCTCGGCATCCGCCACGAACTGTACGTCTTCGCCCGCTACAACTACTACGACTCCTACACCCCGGCCTCCGAGAACGTGCTGGACTTCACCTGGACCGAGCGCCACGTCATCGCCGTCGGACTCAACTACAAGCCCATCCCGGAGATCGTCATCAAGGCAGAGGCGGGCTACCGGATGATGCACAAGCAATACAACAACGAACCGTGGATGGCCATCGGCATCGCCTACTGCGGCTTCTTCAACAAGAATCTATCCAACCAAATGTTCAACTAAAAACACATCCCAAAAAATGAAGAGCAAAAAAATTTTCACGTTAATGATCGCTGTGGGACTTGGCGCAGCGATGGTTTCTTGTAGGAAAGACCCTGTCACCGATGACGAGGTTCTGATGGGCAACATCATTGAGCAGTATGTCGATCACACCATTGCGCCCACCTATTCATCCTTGGCGGCGAAGAGTGCCCAATTGGTTGACGCCTTGGAGGCGCTTCAGGAGAGCCGCACCGACGCCAACGTAGCCGCCGCCTGCAACATCTTCTTGGAGGCCCGTGCCCAGTGGGAGATGAGCGAGGCCTTCCTGTTCGGTCCCGCAGGCGACTTCGGCATCGACCCGCACATCGACTCCTGGCCGTTGGACGAGTCCGCCTTCAACACCCTGATGAACAGTCCCGCCATGATTGAGGCGCTGGACGGCGACGACGGCGACGTGGTGGCCGGCGAGCGTCTCGGCAACGCGCTGCTCGGCTTCCACGGCATCGAGTACATTCTCTTCTCCAATGGCCAGCCCAAGAGCGCCGCGCAGATCACCGACAACGAGATGATCTATGTGGTGGCCGTCGCCGGCGACCTCCGCAACCGCTGCTTCCAGTTGGAGGTGAGTTGGCTCGGCAGCAAGGCGCCCGCAGACCATCGCGAAGTGGTGGAAGAGCTCGAACTCAACTGCACCGTGGGCAACGGCAACTCCTTCGGCACCAACATGCGCAACGCTGGGCAGGCGGGCAGCACCTACTCCTCCCGCGCCGCCGCCATCATGGAGATCTTGGACGGCTGCGCCGCCATCGCCGACGAAGTGGGTACCTCCAAGATCGGCAAGCCCCACAACGGCGAGGATGTCACCTACATCGAATCCCCCTACAGCCAGAAATCCATCCAGGACTTCTACGACAACATCATCAGCGTGCAAAACGCCTACATGGGCGGTGTGGCAGGCCAGCGCAACGCCGAGCACTCAGTGCAGGCCTTCGTCAACCAGTTGAATCCCGACCTTGACGCCCGCGTCCAGTCCGCCATCAACAATGCCCTGACGAAGATCCAGAACATGCAGGCGCCTTTCGTGCAAAACTACACTCACGCCTCCGCCGGCGCCGCATCCGAGGCCTGCCAGCAACTCGACTCCGTGCTGGGCGAGGTCATCGAAGCCATTCGCACCATGTAATCAATCATCACTCAATACTCACTTAAACCTAAACAACCATGAATTGGAATAGAAAAATCCGGATGGCCTGCATCGGGTTGGCATGCTCGATGCTCATCTTTGGCTGTCACAAGGATCCCGAGTCGCAACTCTCTCCGTTGGAGGAGGAGACCTACGCTGGCGGCTTGCTGGGCACCACCTTCAACTCGTCCTCCTCTGCCTATGAGGATCCGACCCCGGCCGTGGAACGCGCCGGCCTCACCGCCGCATTCATGTACGGCGAGTACTTCTTCGAGCGCACGATAACACAGGGGACCTCCCCGTTCAACGGATTGGGACCGCTCTACGTGCGCAGCTCCTGCATCAGTTGTCACCCGGGCTACGGCCATGGCAAGCGGATGGACCGCTACCGCGCCGACGAGTGGGGCAACGGCTACCTGCTGGTCGTCTACGACAAGACCGCTCCAGGCGAGCCCTACGAGAAGTCCGTCGCCGGCATGCCGCAGACCAAGGCGGTGGAGCCCTTCAAGCCCTCCATTGACGAGGATCAGATCCAGATTTCTTGGCTCCCTTACACCGACGAGTGGGGCAACCGCTTCCCCGACGGCGAGTCCTACGACCTGATCTATCCTGAGGTCTATATCCCGCAGACCGCCTTCTACGCCCCGACGGACGCTCCTTACGCCAACCTCGGCTTCCGTTTGGAGAGCACCATCGGCATCTACGGCACGGGCTTGCTGGACGCCATCCCAGACGACTCCCTGAAGGCCCAGTACCTGAAGGAGTACCTGGCCGGCGCCGACCTCAACCCGGCCATCTGGGCAGGCAGCGACTGGGCCAGTTACTACGGCAGCACCACGCATCCCAAGCGCTTCACCTACGCCTTGTCGAGAGGTCCGCTGCAGGATGCCGCGGGCGCCAACGCCATCTGGAACATCACCAACGTGACCCGCTCCGACCGCCGCAAGCACTACCTCAGCCTCGTGCCCTCCATCTACGCCAACACGGCTGCCAACGACCCCGACGTGCAGGCCCGCTTCTATGATTACTTCCCGGAGTGGAACAAAACCGGCAACGTCCACGACGACATCTACAACTACCTGACCTGCGACACGTTGCCCGTGGAGATGAGCGACGAAGACTATGTCAACTTCATGGTGTGGCACCGCGGTCTCGCCGTTCCCGCCGCCCGCAACCTCGGCGATGAGCAGATCCAGCGCGGACGCCAACTCTTCCGCGACATGGGCTGCGCCACCTGCCACCGTCCCTCCTGGACCACCGGCAGCGACAACTTCTCCGACCCGAACCACTTCTTCGCCGACGGAGACAGACGTCTCCCCCGCTATCCTTACCAGAAGATTTGGCCTTACTCCGACATGATCCAGCACAGACTGCACATGGTCAACGACATCCGCACGGGCTGGTGCCGCACCACTCCGCTGTGGGGCCGCGGCCTCTCCGAAATCTGCACTGGTGCCTCCGACCGCATGCACGACTGCCGCGCACGCAACGTCATCGAAGCCATCATGTGGCACGGCAGTGCCCAGAGCGACGCCCGCTGGACGGTGGAGAAGTTCCGCCAACTCTCCAAAGCCGACCGCGACGCCGTGGTGGCATTCATCAACGCAATTTAATCACCTCATCATCGACTCTTCGGCACATGCATGTCGAAGAGTTTTTTTATTTTTGCACCTCAAATGAAAATCCTAACACGCATCTCATTCATCCTCGCCGCCATCATGGTCCTCCTCATGGCCGGCGGCACCGTTTATGAAAAATTCCACGGCTCCGAGCAGGCCATCACCGCCATCTACCACGCGCCCTGGATGGTCGCGCTGTGGGCGCTGCTGCTCTGCGTCGTCACCGCGACGTTGGTGATGCACCGGCAGCAGATCCGCTTGTGGGGCTGGACGATGATCGCGTCGCTGTGGCTCATCTTCGCAGGCGCCGTCTTCACCAACACCACCGGCACCTCCGGTGCGATGAAACTCGTCAACGGACAAGCCACCCGCACCTTCACCACCGACGACAAGGCGATGAAGGAACTGCCCTTCGACGTGACGCTGGAGGATTTCGACGTGGTGACCTATCCGGGCAGCAAGATGCCCATGGACTTCGTCGCGCGCGTCCGCTTCGGCGGTGACAGCCAGGCCACGACGGTGTCGATGAACAACATCGGAAAGTGTCAGGGATACCGCTTCTACATGAACGATTACGACATGAAGAGCGGGTCGATCGAACTGCTGGTGTCCCGCGACCGGCTCGGCATCACCGTGACCTACCTCGGATTCTTCCTCAACCTGCTGGCTTTCATCCTGATACTCATCGACAAACAGAGCCGTTTCCGCCAACTGATCTCAAAGACGGCAGTCAAGGCGGCGATGCTGTTCGTGCTCATCGCCGGTGGCACGCTCATCGGCAACGCGGCCTCGCGAGTGCCGCCCACCCTGCCGAAGTCCACGGCCGAAAAGATGGGCGACATCTACATCATGTACCACGACCGCATCTGTCCGATGCAGACCCTCGCCTACGATTTCACCGCGCAACTCTACGGGAAGACCTCCTACAAGGGTCTCAGCGCCGAACAGGTACTCGCCGGTTGGATCTTCTACTCCGCACAGTGGCGCGACGAGCCCATCATCAAAATCAAAGGGGAGGCAGTCAAGAAGGTGCTGGGCATCCGGGGAAAATACGCATCCTTGAACGATTTTCTAGATCCCAATGGTGGCAATAAAGTCGGCATCTTGCTGGATTCCATGAAGATGGATGACCCGCGACGTGCGGAGTTCAAGGCCGCCAATGCCAAATACTTGCAGATTGTGTCGCTGTACGACGGCACGCTGCTGAAGATATACCCGTTAGCCGACAGCACGGGCAAACTGGATTGGTACTCGCACTCCGACGACCTGCCGTGGCAAAGTCTCTCCACGGACACCTACAATTATGTCCGCAAGTTAGTGAGTTACAGTCAGATGTTGGTTTTACAAAACGATTTCAAGAATCTGAATGTCGTTTTTGAAAAGCACAAGATTTTCCAGAAGAAACAGGCGGGCAGCATTCTCCCGTCGGACGGCAAGTTCCGTGCCGAGAAGTTCTACAACCGCGCCGTTCCGGGCCGTTGGCTGGCGATGCTGCTGCTGACATTGGGCGTCCTTCTGTTCGCCCTTGCCGTGTTCGTCCCGCGACTCCGCGACAACCGTTTCGGAATCGCGTTGCGCAGATGCAACTTCATCGCACTCTGCGTTTTAGCTATCTATCTGCTGATGTTGTTCATTCTGAGATGGATCGTGAAAGGGTATGTCCCGATGGCGGGCGGCTATGAGACGATGATGTTCCTGGCCCTATGTGCCGCACTCTTCTCGCTGATATTCAGCCGTCGTTTCCCGATCGTACTGTCCAACAGTCTGTTGGCCATCGGCTTTATCCTGTTGGCGGCGATGATCGAAGGGGCGCAGTCGCCGGTGTCGCACCTGATGCCGGTGTTGAAGTCGCCGTTGCTGCTCATCCATGTGGCCGTCATCATGTTCGCCTACGCGCTGTTGGCGTTCACGCTGCTCAACTCCATCGCGGCGCTGCTGACGCGCTGTTTCCGCAAAGAGTGGCGCGAGCCGGTGCTGCGTTTGCAACACACCTCCGAAATCATGCTCTACCCGGCGTTGTTCTGCCTGGTGGCGGGCATCATCATCGGATCGGTGTGGGCCAACATCAGTTGGGGCAACTACTGGTCGTGGGATCCGAAGGAAGTTTGGGCTCTCGTCACCGCCATCATCTATGCGCTGCCGCTGCTTTTCAGCCAAAACGAAAAACGACCGCTGCTGTTCCATCTCTACATTTTACTGGCATTCCTGTCGGTGTTGATCACCTATTTCGGGGTGAACCTGATCTTAGGCGGACTGCACAGTTACGCATAAAAGGACCTCTGAATTTTACATTTACCCCCATATATCGTCAAAAGATGTATGGGTTTTTTGTTTTAAAGAGATCTGCCGATGAGATTTAAGAATTTTTGTCATTGTCATGTAGGGAAAAAACATTACTTTTGCCCGATTTTTGTATAATAGTGGAAAAAGCGCCCTGCCTTCAGGGCTGCTGGTGGGTTGAATATTGTAATTTGCTAATAATCATGAATTTATACGACATGAACAGAAAAAGAACATTTTCAGCAGGTGTTGATAAAAAGAGAACGGCCTGCTCTTTTGGCGCAAGGATTCTTCTTTTCCTGACGATTTGCATCGCCGTGGCGTTGCCGTCGCGGGCGCAACAGGAGTGCGAACCGTTGCCAGTGCCGTCGCTGACGGACTTCGACACGGTGACACCCGTGGCTTGGAACGAGCGCGGGATGCTGCCCGAATGCTGGGACTTCGTCTTCATGGGCAACGACTCCACGTACACGCCGCATGTCACCGCCGACACGACTGCCATCGGCAACTCCGTGGTGCTCATCGCGGGTGACGAGCCGCAGTACGGCTCTGTCAACTGCCTGCTGCTGCCCCACTTCGCGTCCCCCTACGACGCGCTCGCCATCACCTTCCAAGTGCGGATGGACAACGACACCACCGGCGACTTGGCCCTCGGCTACTGGCATGTGGATGGGCCCGCCTCCTATTTCGTGGCATTGGAAGTGCTTCCCCGCACGACTTACGACTCCCTCTACACCTTCAATCTGCGCGGCCGCAACATCCCCGAAGGCGACCGTTTGGCTTTCTCCTGGGGCAACAACGACACCTGCGCCCAGTGTAGGATCAACCTCGTCTCCATTGACTCTCTGCAACTCTGTCTCACGCCCGTGGTCACCTCCGCGACTGTCCTTTCCGACAGCCACATCCGAGTGACGTGGGAGCGCGGGTGGAACGAGCAGGCGTGGGAGATCGAGTACGGTCCGACCGGATTCAGCCATGGCGACGGCACGCTCCTGCCGTTCCAACAGCCGCTGGCCGACCTCACCGGGCTGACGGCCCAGACCACCTACGACCTTTACGTCCGCGGGCTTTGTCCAAACGGCGACACCACCGACTGGACGCCGGTCGTACGCCGCATGACCCCATGCGTCGATGCTGAGATTCCCTATCACGAAGATTTTGAGAGTTATACCGGCACGCCTTACGGCACTCCCGGTCCCATGGCCATCTGCTGGAACGTCATTTCCTCTGCTTCGCAAACGTACTACCCGCATGTGAGTACATGGATGACTTCCGGCAACAACGACGTGATCATGACCTCCTCCACGAGTGCCTCGCAGGGCAAGGACAACTTCGTGGTGCTGCCCTGGTTCTCTTCCGACCTGAACGGAACGAAGATTTCCTTCTCCTCCAAGATGCAGAACGCCGGTTTTGGTGAACTGTCGTTGGGTTACATCGCCGACCTCACCGACACAAGCACTTACGTGATTTTAGAGACGATCGCCAACAGCACGTCCGTCAGCAGCCATGAGGTCTCGTTGTACCAGCGCGGCATTCCGCAAGGGGCGCGGCTGGCCTTCCGCTGGCGGCAAGACCGCAACAGCTTCTCCTTCAACTGTGCCATCGACAACATCGACATCCAGTTCCTCCCCTGCCCTGCCGTCACCAACGTGCAGGTAAGCGACGTGATGATGACCACCGCCCGCGTCAGTTGGACTCCTGGCGACGTGGAAGACACCTGGCTCGTGGAGTACGGCCCAGCGGGCTTCAACCATGACACCACTGGCACCACCCTCATCGTGAACGACACCTTCGCCGACCTCACTGGCCTGATTGGGGAACAGCCCATCGACGTGTACGTCCAGTCGATTTGCGACCCGAAGAACCCCAGTCCATTCTCCGACGTCGTCACCTTCACCCCCTACTGTTCGGTTGTGGGCGACACCACGGCAGCCGTCGCCTGCGACAGCATGGTGTGGTTGGGCAAGACCTACACCACCAGCGGACTCTATACTGACACGCTCTATCAGGCGGGCGCCTACTTCTGCGACAGCATCGTCTCCCTCAACCTCACCGTCCACTACTCCCACGCCGAGTACGACACCTTGGTCTATTGCCAGAACGAACTTCCCGTCACCTGGCGCGACACCACCTTCGAGGCCGATGCCGTCAGCAATGAGATCATCTTCCACCGCATGACCCTCGAGGGCTGTGACAGCACCATCTATCTGTCGCTCACCATCCATCCCTCCTTCTATTTGGAAGAGTATGACACCATCTGTCACCAGGCATTACCCTACACCTGGCGCGACACCATCTTCGACCTCGGCACAGAGGACGGCGTGTTCACTTTCACGCGCCTGAGCGAGCACGGCTGCGACAGCGTCGTCACCTTGCATCTGACCGTTTATGAGAGTTTCTACCAGACCGAGGTGGCCCGCATCTGCGAGCAGGAGTTGCCCTATCATTGGCGCGACACCACCTTCCTGGCCGGCACGGTCAGCGGCCTCTACACATTCAGCCGCGAGAGCGTCCACGGCTGCGACAGCATCGTGACGCTGGCGTTGGTGGTCGATCCCACCTACAACGAGGAGCACGAAGTCGTGCTCTGCCGTAGCGAACTGCCCTACACGTGGCGCGGTCACACCTTCGCCACCGACGCCGTGAGCGAGACCTTCGTGTATAACGGACAGACCGTCAAGGGCTGCGACAGCACCGTGACGTTACACCTGACCATCAACGAGGCGAACGAGTCATACGACACCGTGGAGATCTGCGACAGCGAACTGCCCTACATCTGGCACGACCAGATCTTCCGCACCGACGCCCTTACCGGCGACTACTCCTACGTCCGCACCAACGCCGTCGGCTGCGACAGCATCGCCCACCTGCGGCTCGTCATCCA
The DNA here is from genome assembly GCA_016288655.1 of Bacteroidales bacterium. Classification (GTDB taxonomy): domain Bacteria; phylum Bacteroidota; class Bacteroidia; order Bacteroidales; family WCHB1-69; genus UBA1756. The sequence continues at coordinate 27,237 of JAEEKX010000040.1, read as the reverse complement.
TCCGACCTACGACCAGGAGTTCTTCGCCACCATCTGCGACAGCGACCTGCCCTACCTGTTCGGCGACACCCTGTTTGCCGAGGGCAGCCAGACGCAAGTCGTCACACGTCATCTGCAGACAGCACGCGGCTGCGACAGCGTCGTCAACCTGCACCTGACCGTCAACCCCGTCAAGAGCCGTTATGAGACCCTGGACATCTGCCGTAGCGAATTGCCCTACACATACTACGACACCATCTTCCACGTCGGCACGCCTTCCGACCTGTACGTCATCCACCGTCAGACCTCGATGGGGTGCGACAGCGTCATCTACCTCACACTCAACATCCGCCAGAGTTTCGGCGGCAGCGAGACTGTGGTGGTTTGCGAGGATGAGCTTCCGATCGTGTGGCACAACGAGTTGATCGCCCGCGGCACCCCATCCGGGTCCTACACCTTCGCCCGCCACACCCAGTACGGCTGCGACAGCATCATGGTGTTGAATCTGGTGGTCAACCCTGTTTATCGCCAGACGGAGGACGTGACGATTTGCGACAGCGAACTGCCCTACACATGGCGTGACACCACCTTCGAGGTCGGCACCCGCGGCGGCAGTTACCTGTTTGTGAAGCCCTCCCGCGGCGGTTGCGACAGCACCGTCGTCCTCAACCTGACCGTCAACCCCGCCTACGAAGCAACGGAAGAGATCGCCATCTGCGAGAGCGAGCTGCCCTTCATCTTCATCGACACCACCTTCCTGCCCGGCTCCACCAGCGGCGACTACACACTGCACTACACCACCCGGAACCATTGCGACAGCATCGTCAACCTGCACCTCACCATCTACCCGACGGCCGAGACGGACGACTACATCACCCTCTGCCAGAACGACTTCCCCTTCACCTACCATGAGGTTGTCTTCCCCGTGGGCAGCCAAAGTCAGGACCACGACTTCCGACTCACCACCGAACACGGCTGCGACAGTCTGGTACACCTCCACCTGACCGTCAATCCCGTCTATAACCTGGAGACTTCCGCAGAGATCTGCGACAGTGAACTGCCTTATCATCACAATGATTTGGACACCACCTTCGGCATAGGCACGCGCACGGGCGACTACCGTTTCCGTCGCATCACCGCCGACGGCTGCGACAGCGTCATCACCCTGCATCTCACCGTCCACCCGACCTACCAAGAGAACGTGGCCGAGGTGATCTGCCAGAACGACCTCCCCTACGAGTGGCGCGACACCCTCTTTGCCATCGGCACTGAGAGCGGCGTCTTCACCTTCTCGCGGAACAGCGTCGCCGGTTGCGACAGCGTCGTCACCCTCGCCCTGATCGTACAGCCGAGTTACGAACAGTATGAGACGGTCAATGTCTGCGCCGACGGCTTCCCGTTCACCTGGCGCGACACCACCTTCCTGGCCGGCACTACGAGTGGCGAGTTCACCTTCCACCGCCAGACCGTGCGTGGCTGCGACAGCATCGTCACTTTGCAACTCAACGTCTATCCCACCTACAGCCAGAACGAGTCCTTCGCCATCTGCGAGAGCGACCTGCCCTACACCTGGCGCGACGTCACCTTCCCCGAGGGCACCATCAGCGGCATCTATACTTACGAACGCCAAAGCCAACACGGCTGCGACAGCGTCGTCACCCTCGTGCTGACCGTCCGTCCCACCTTCACCCAAACCTTCTACGCACAGATTTGCGAGAACGCGCTTCCCTACTACTATGCGCAGACCGACACCACCTTCGGCGTGGGCACCACCTCCGGAACCTATCGTTTCCACTATCAGAATGCCTTTGGCTGCGACAGCGTAGTGATTCTGAATCTCGCGGTTCATCCCTACTATGAGGGCGAGGAGTCGCTGACCATCTGTTCCAGCGAACTCCCCTACTACTACGAGCGCGAAAACCGCACCTTCCCCGTCGGCACGACGTCGGGCGACTACCCGTTCTCTCACCACACCAGTTATGGCTGCGACAGCTTGTGGACACTGCACCTCACCGTCAACCCGAGTTACAATCAGAGCGAATTGGTGCAGATTTGCGAGACAGAACTCCCCTACGCCTGGCGCGACACCCTCTTTGAAGAGGGCACCATGTCAGGCAGTTTCACCTTTCACAACCAGACACATCTCGGCTGCGACAGCACCGTCATCCTGACCCTGTTCGTCTATCCCGTTCCATCCGTCACCATCGTCGGTCCGAGCGAGATGATACTGGGTGACAGAGAGATGTTGGTAGCTCAGGCCAGCCACTGCAACTTTGAATGGAGCACCGGGGAACAGAACTCGCTCATCTACATCGAACCCGACACCGCCGGTGTTTATACTTACAGTGTTACCGCCACCCACTCCACGACGCACTGCTCCAGCAGTGCCAGCCATTCCATCACCGTCATCGACACCACCATCGGCATCCATACTTACACGAACCTGCCCGATGTGGATGTGTTCCCCAACCCCGCCATCGACCGCATCACCATTGCCACCGACCACGAGCAGATCCGCATGATCGAACTGTACAACCTTGCGGGGGCTTTGGTACGGAGAATCGAGGGCAAGGACGAGCGCGTCGAGATGGAATTGGGCGACACCGCTCCGGGCACATACGTATTGCGCGTGGTGTTGCGCGAAGGAGGAATCGTTCATAAGAAATTGATAATCAAATAACAAAAGATAAAGGTCGTGCAGAAGCCGTTAGCGGAGATCTTGCGGCCGAGGACATTGGAAGGTTACATCGGCCAGAAGCACTTGATGGGAGAGGGCGCCAGCCTGCGCCAAGCCATCGAGACGGGCAATCTGCACTCCATGATCTTGTGGGGCCCGCCCGGCGTGGGCAAGACCACCCTCGCCCTGTTGATCTCCGAAGTCACGCTGGCAAAATTCTACATGCTCAGTGCCATCAACTCGGGCGTGAAAGAGGTGCGTGACGTCATCGAGCAGGCCAAGAAAGAGCCGGGCAAGTCGATTCTTTTCATCGATGAGATCCACCGTTTCTCCAAGTCGCAACAGGATTCGCTGTTGGGCGCGGTGGAACAGGGCGTGGTCACGCTGATCGGCGCCACCACCGAGAACCCCTCTTTCGAGGTGATCTCGCCGTTGTTGTCGCGCTGTCAGGTCTATATCCTCAACAGTCTGGAACGCAGCGACTTGGAGCAGATCATCGAAACGGCGAAAACATATCTGTCCAAGGAACGGAACATCCATTTGGAGTTTCCCGAGAACGAGGCGCTGTTGCGCGTCTCCGGCGGTGACGCCCGCAAGTTGTTGAACGCCATCGAATTAGTAGCCAACACCGTCAAGGAGGGCGAAACGCTGGTTGTTGATAATGCGCTGGTACAAAAGGTGATACAGAAGAACCTTGCCATGTACGACAAGAAGGGCGACACGCACTACGATGTCATCTCGGCCTTCATCAAGTCGATGAGGGGCAGCGATCCCAATGCGGCGGTCTATTGGCTGGCGCGTATGCTGACGGCAGGTGAGGACCCGCTCTTCATCGCCCGCCGCATGATCATCCTCGCCTCCGAGGACATCGGCAACGCCAACCCCAACGCTCTGCTGCTCGCCAACAACTGTTTTCAGGCGGTTCACCACATCGGGATGCCGGAGGCCCGCATCATCCTCTCGCAGACAGCCGTCTATCTCGCCTCTTCCCCCAAGAGCAACGCCTCCTATCTCGCCATCGACGAGGCCATGGCGTGGGTAAAGAAAACCGGCGACCTGCCGGTGCCGTTCCATTTGCGCAACGCGCCCACCAAGTTGATGAAAGAGATCGGCTTCCATGCGGGCTACAAGTACGCCCACGACTACGAGCAGAACTTCGTCAACCAGGAGTTCCTGCCCGAGTCGATCAGCGGGATGAAGTTCTACGAGCCGCAGAACAACGCGCGGGAGAACGAACTGCGACGGTATCTGCGCAACTGCTGGCGCGAGAAGTACCGCTACATCTTGATGATCGCCCTGTTCATTGCATCGCTGCTGCCGTCGTTCGCGCAGGACTTCCACTACTCGCAGTTCGACGCCAACCCGCTCTATCTCAACCCAGCCAACGCCGGCGCCACCGACGGCATCTTCCGCGTGGGCGTCAACCAGCGCACGCAGTGGCTGTCGGTCTCCAAGCCGTTCCTCACCTTCTCCGGTTCCTTTGACGCCCCGCTGTACAAGAGCAACGCGCAACGCTTCCTCATCGGGGCGGGCGTGCAACTCAACACCGACCGCGCCGGCGACTCCAAATACCGCATCTTCCAAGGCAACCTCTCCATCGGGCTCTCCAAATCGCTCGACCGCGCCAACCGGAACAAGATCTCCATCGGCGCCTTCTGCGGTTTCGACCAGCGGCACATCGACTACGACGCCCTGACTTTCGACGAGCAGTTTTCGGGCGGCATGTTCGACCCGACCGCGCCGATTTCGGAAGTATTCTCCCGCGAGAAACTGATCTTTTTCGACTGCGGCGTCGGAGCATCATGGACTTTAACACCCAACAAAAGAAGCAGTTACAGTCTTGGCGTGAGCGTCAGTCACCTCACAGAGCCCAACACCACGCTCAATACGGAGCGCAGCAGCATACACCGGAAATACACCGCCTACGCCATCACGCACATTCCCGTTGCCGACAACTTGATACTTTCGCCGATGGCATACGCCTCTTTCCAGCACACCTACCGCAACATCGTCTTCGGCACACAGTTGGAGTACGAGTATTACAAGAACCCGCGCAGCAACCGGTTCGCGGCGGGGGGCGGCGTCTTCTACCGCTGGAACGACGCACTGATCCTCATGGCGATGGTGCAGTGGGAAAACCTGCGGTTAGGGGTGAGTTACGATCTCAACTTCTCCACGCTGACGGTGGCGAGCCACGCCCGCGGCGGACTGGAGATCTCGCTATACTATATTTTAAAGAAGGAGAAAAAAATCCGCGACGGCATGCTCCCCTGCCCCTACGACGTGATGTAGTGGAAGAGAAATGGTAATACCGGACAAAAAAACGTCCTGCCTTCGAACGATTTCTGAAAGCAGGACGCAAGCAATAAAACGACTTATAGTTATCAATAAATCATATAATTACGCATATTCAGCAATAACAGCGACCGTCCAAAGGAAGAGGCAGACCGCTCCCACGATCAAACCAACGAGGGAAAGCGCCTTCCCCGTACGGAGCATGGCACCATTTCTGTAAAGTCCACGGTTCTGATTATAGATCATCGCACCCTTTTTAGAAAACACTAAACCGAGAATGCCAAAGACCAGTCCGGCTCCAAACCAAGCCGTAGAGAGGGCAACGCAACCGAAAATCAATGACTTTACGGCATAGGGAGCGATGGGGCTGACTTGATATGGGTTGGGGGATTGTGGATATTGTGGCACCTGCTGGTACTGTGGCACCTGCTGGTACTGTGGCACTTGCTGATATTGTGGCGCTTGCGGCTGCTGCGGGACCTGCTGATATTGAGGCATTTGCTGGTACTGCGGCACCTGTTGGTACTGAGGCATTTGCTGGTACTGAGGCATTTGCTGGTACTGCGGCATTTGCTGGTACTGCGGTGGCTGCTGGTACTGAGAAGGTTGCTGGTTCTGCGGAAGTGGCGGCGGGACCTGACCATCCTGAGGGAGTTGAGGGGGCTGCTGCGGTTGTTCCTGTGGCAACTGCGGCGGCATCGGGGGCTGCTGGTTCAACGCATCCTGCTGATTTTGCTGTCCTTGTTCGTCCATAATCATTTCTAATTTAAAATGCTTAAATTGTAATCATCGCTTTTCCTAAAAATTTCTTCAATTTTTAGGAAGCAAAAATACAATTTTTTTCATTTTCACGGAATTTTACTCCAAAATATGCAAGCAAATCTCGTCAAACTCCGCCACGGAGAGTTGCTCAGGACGTTTGGAGAATATCGGATTGGCGATAAAATCGACGTCGAAAGTGAAGATTTTGAGGGAGTTGCGCAAGGTCTTGCGGCGTTGATTGAAGGCCGTCTTCACCACCTGTTTGAAACGCTTCTCGTCGCTTCGCAACTTTTTCTCGGGGTTACGCACGAGCCGGATGACGGCCGACTTGACCTTCGGCGGCGGGTTGAAGGAGTTCTCGCCGACAGTGAAAAGATACTCGATGTCGAAAAAGGCCTGCAACAAGACGCTGAGGATGCCGTAGGCCTTGGGACCAGGGGCGGAGGCGACACGCTCGGCGACCTCCTTCTGGAACATGCCCACGGTCTCCGTCACCAAATCCTTGTTATCCAATATCTTGAAAAGGATTTGGGAAGAGATGTTGTAGGGAAAATTTCCGATGATACTCACCTTATCGGTGTACATCTGAGCCAAGTCAAGTTGGAGAAAGTCGGCGGCGAGGATGCGACCGGAGAGTTGCGGGTAGTGCTGTTGCAAGTACTCGACAGACTCGCGGTCTATTTCAACCACCTGAAAATCAGGGATGTCGCGCTGGAGAAGGAATTGCGTGAGCACGCCCATACCGGGACCTATTTCAAGCACGTTGGGATTGTCGGCCTGCAAGCTGTCAACGATGCGACGGGCGATGTCGTCATCGCAGAGGAAGTGTTGGCCGAGGGCTTTCTTGGGGGTTACCTGTTGCATGGGATGAAAGTGAAAAAAAATGCCCGTCGGGAGTACCGACAGGCATTTTGTATGAAAAGGAGTGGATTATTCACCGGCTTTGCCAAGTTTTTCCTTCAGGGCCTGGAGGGCGGCGAGGTCACCGAGGGTGGTCTTCTCGACGCTTTCGTTCACCTTCTTGATCTCCTTGGCCTGTTTCTTGTCTTCGGCTTCGGCCTTCTTGAGGTCCTCTTCCGGAGTCAACTGCCAGGTCTTGGTGTGGGAAAGGGTGATTCTCTTGGCCTCTTTGGAGAATTCGACAACCTTGAACTTGAGGGTCTCATCGACCTTGGCATAACTCTTGTCTTCCTTCAGAAGGTTGCGGTTGAAGGCGAAACCTTCGATGCCGTAAGGCAGGGAGACGACAGCGCCCTTGTCGTTCATGCTGACAATAGTACCTTCGTGCTCGGAACCGACGGTGAAGACGGTCTCGAAGACGTCCCAAGGATTCTCCTCGAGTTGCTTGTGACCGAGACTGAGGCGGCGGTTCTCGACATCCACTTCAAGCACCTTGACGTCGATCTTCTCACCGATCTTGGTGAATTCGGCGGGGTGTTTGATCTTCTTGGACCAGGAGAGGTCGGAGATGTGGATGAGGCCGTCAACGCCCTCTTCGAGTTCGACGAAGATGCCGAAGTTGGTGAAGTTGCGGACGATGGCGGTGTGTTTCGAGCCGACGGGATATTTCTCAAGGATATTGGCCCACGGGTCGGGGATGAGTTGCTTGATGCCGAGGGACATCTTGCGGTTCTCCTTGTCGAGGGTGAGGAGCACGGCGTCGATTTCGTCACCGACTTTGAGGAAGTCGTGAGCGGTGCGCAGGTGCTGCGACCAGGACATTTCGGAGACGTGGATGAGACCTTCCACACCGGGCATGATCTCGAGGAAGGCGCCGTAGTCGTTGACCACCACGACTTTGCCGTGTACCTTGTCGCCAACTTTGAGGTTGGGGTCGAGGGCATCCCACGGATGGGGAGTGAGTTGCTTGAGACCGAGGGCGATACGACGTTTGTTCTCGTCGAAGTCGAGGATGACGACGTTGATCTTCTGGTCGAGTTGGACGATCTCTTCGGGGTGGATGATGCGGCCCCAGGAGAGGTCGGTGATGTGGATCATACCATCGACACCGCCGAGGTCGATGAAGACACCGTAGCTGGCGATGTTCTTGACGGTACCCTCGAGCACCTGGCCCTTTTCAAGGCCGGCGATGATCTCGGCCTTCTGGGCCTCGAGTTCAGACTCGATGAGTGCCTTGTGGGAAACGACCACGTTCTTGAACTCCTGGTTGATCTTGACAACCTTGAAGTCCATGGTCTTGTTGACGAAGATGTCGTAGTCGCGGATGGGCTTGACATCGATCTGGGAACCGGGAAGGAAGGCCTCAATGCCGAACACATCGACGATCAAGCCGCCTTTGGTTCTGCACTTGACGTAACCGGTGATGATCTCCTCCTTCTCGTAGGCCTCGTTGACGCGCAACCAGGACTTGAGCAGGCGGGCTTTCTTGTGGGAAAGGATGAGCTGGCCGGTTGCATCTTCCTGACTCTCGACATAGACTTCGATCTCGTCACCGACTTTGAGGTCGGGGTTGTAACGAAGTTCGGAAGCGGAGATGACGCCATCGGACTTGAAGCCGATGTTGACGACGACTTCGCGCTGGTTGATGGAGACGACGGTGCCCATGATGACCTCGTTCTCATCGATGGATTTGAAGGACTTGGTATAGAGTTCTTCCAAGTTCTTGCGTTCTTCGGCATTATAGCCCTGACCTTTTTTCTCGAGGGCGTTCCAGTCGAAGTTGGCCATGATTTCGCCGTAGGCGTTTTCGATTTCGCGGGGTTTGCGCGGGGCCTTGGGGGTCTCGGGCAACTCGGCGGCCTCGGCGACGGGAGCGGCCTCCTCAGCGGGAGTCTCAGCGACGGGAGCGGCCTCCTCCACAGAAGCGCTCTCGGTAGCGGGAGCTTCTTCCACAGCGGGAGTTTCTGCAGCGGGGGCTGCCTCTACGGGTTGGTTTTCGGAGATTTCCTCCGGATTGTTGATGATTTCTTCTGCCATTTGCAAAAAGTGGGTGATTCTCTTGAATCGGTTAAAATGGTGAAACAATGAGGGTTAACTATAAAAATCGCCGTTCTCGGAGCCTCTCGGGAACGGCGGTGCAAAAGTACACTTTTTTTTGATATAAAATACTATGCTACAACAATTTTAACTAATTGTTTTTCTTGATGGAGCATGGTTGGTCGTAAGTGCCTGCGAAGCCCTTCTTGAACTTGGCGCTCTTGATGCGGGCAATGGCCTGGTTGACAATATTTTCCGGGGCGTTGCAGTTGCTTCCGCGGCGCACGTCGGTGACGTTGCCGTTGTCATCGACGGTCACCTTGAGGGTGAAGGTGAAGTCTTGCGGGGAGGTGATGCCGCTCCAGTTGGGTGCGATGGCCCATCCGGGCTTGCCGCTGCCGCCGCCCGTACCGCCACCTGTGCCGCCGCCGCTGCCGGCTGCGTTGCCGTAGCCGAGACCGTCACCGTGGCCGGAGGCGCCGCCATGACCGGAAGTGTTGCCGCCCGCCGTGGAGGCATTCTGCCCCGTCCCCACCTTGTCAGTGCCGAACATCGCCGAACTGTTGGGTTTGGGTTGCTCGGGGACACTGGCCTTGGGACCGGTCGGACTGGTGGCCGTGTTGGTCGTAGGGGTATTGTTTCTCATCCCTGTTTTCGTAGGTGTGGGGGGCACTTCGGGGGAGGGCGTGGGCTTCTGCGGGTTGAAGTTGCCGCCGTCCATGAGGTTGCCACCGCCCATATCTTCCGCCAACTCGATCTCCTGCACCATCACTTCCACCTGGTTTTCCGGCTGCGGCGGAGGATCCAGGTAGGTGAAGCCGCAGAATACGAGGAAGACAATCAGCAAGGCGAACGACACGAGCGTGACGCCGGCGGAGATAAGTTTGTATTCGTTGTCGCGTTTCATGGTGTGATAAGGTTTTATTCAGAGGGATAGACGGTGGCCATGGCCATCTTGTACATCTCCTTGTTTTCGGCGGTGCGCTCCTTGTTGAGGGTGGCGACGACGCCCATCATATCGACCATGCACTGCACGGGCACATCGCGGTCGGCGCGCAGGATGACCACGTTCTGCTGCGACTGGTCGTTCTCCATCGCGAAACGCAGTTGCGAGGCAAGCGTGTCGAGCGAGAGCGTGCCGACGCTGGTCGGGTCGTCGGGGTTGACGTAGTACATGCGCAACGTATCGACATAGACCTCCACGTTGCGCGGGGGATTCTGCTGCTGCGACTCCTCACTGGCCGGCAGGTCGATGCTGATCATGTTCGGCGACACCAACGTGGAGGTGATGACGAAGAAGATGAGCAGCAGGAACACCAAGTCGGACATCGACGACATGTTGGGTTCGATTTTCTTACTGTGACGGGATTTGATAGCCATGACTTCGAGGTTAAAGGGCTATTGGCCGGGTTCGTTGAGAAGGTCCATGAATTCGGTGGTATGGCCTTCCAGGGTATGGATGAGGGAGGAGACCTTATCCACCAGAATGTTGTAGAAGACGTAGGCGATGATACCCACGATGAGGCCGCCGACGGTGGTGATCATGGCGGTATAGATGCCGCCGGAGAGGTCGGCGATGTTGACATTGTTGGGGTTGGCGGCCATCTCGCTGAAGGCGGAGATCATGCCGGTGACCGTGCCGAGGAAGCCGATCATCGGGGCGATGCCGGAGATGGTGGCGACGGAGGAGAGCCGTTTCTCCAGTGCCTGCACCTCCTGCTGGCCGGTATTCTCGATCGCCGTGCTGATGTCGCTCAGCGGCTTGCCGATACGGGAGATGCCCTTCTCGATCATGTGGGAGAGGGGCGACTCGTTGCCCTTGCAGAGCGCGACGGCGGAGTCGAAGCGGCCGTCGTGGACGAAATCACGGATGTGGTTCATGAAGTTCGGGTCCTCCTTGGCGGCGGCGTTCAGCGCCAGCCACCTCTCCACGAAGACGAAAATCACCCACAACAGCATCAGCAGCAACGGGATCATGATCCAGAGACTGGCCGGGGCGAACACTAACTTAAAAAAACTCACGTGCTGTTCCGTAGGAACGGTTTCCAACAAAAACGGGATGTTCATGACAATATACTTTTATCTACAAATTGGTTGCAAAATTACAACGGAGAGTCCCTCCCCACGCCATCTCCACCTATTTTTTTCAAACATCAAAATGTTGAAACTATAGCTATAACGGAGAAAGACGCGGATAAAGTATTTCACATCCTCACAAATTCCCGTGTTGTATCTCAAATATTATGTGTAATTTTGCAGCCGCATTTTTTGCAGCACATATAACCATCACAAAACTAACATGATACTACTATTTGTCTTTCTCCTCGGCGCCATGGCCATCTCATGCTTGTGCTCGCTGTTGGAGTCTGCGCTCATGTCCACATCGCTCTCTTACATCATGATGAAAGAGGAAGAGGGCTATAAACATGCGGCACTTTTCAAGAAATACAAGACGGAGCCGGAGAAGCCGTTGGCGGCGATTTTGTCGCTCAACACGGTGGCCAACACCATCGGTGCGGCGGGCGTGGGGCAGCAGGCCACCCTCGTGTTCGGCAGCGTCTGGTTCGGACTGGTCTCCGTCGTCACCACCCTGCTCATCCTCATCTTCTCCGAAATCATCCCGAAGACCATCGGTTCCACGCACTGGAAGCAACTGATGGGCTTCACCGTCAAGACCATCCGCATCCTCATCGTGTTGATGTACCCGTTGGTCGTCCTGGTCCAGTTCATCGGCCGGTTGGTCAACCGGGAGGGTGCCGAGTCGGTCGTGAGCCGCGAGGAGGTGCTGGCGATGGCCAACGCCGGCGAAGAGGAGGGCGTGATCGAAGAGGACGAGAACAAGATCATCCAGAACATCATCAAGTTGGACAACGTGAAGGCCGCCGATGTGATGACGCCGCGCGTGGTGGCCGCCATCGCGCCCGAGAAGATGACCCTGCGCGAGTATTACGACGACGACCAGTATGACCACTTCTCCCGCATCCCCGTCTATGCCGAGTCGCCCGAATACATCACCGGCTACGTCCTCCGCGACGACGCCCTCGAGAACCTTGCCGAGGACAAGTTCAACCTCACCCTCGGCGACATCAAGCGCGACCTCCCCTATTTCAACGAAGACAAGTCCATCAGCGATATCTGGGACTCGCTCCTGAAACAGAAGTCGCAGATCGCCCTCATCATCGACGAGTACGGCTGCTTCCAAGGAATTCTGACACTGGAGGACATCATCGAGACCATCTTCGGGTTGGAGATCATCGACGAGAGCGACGAGGTGTCCGACATGCAGCAGTACGCGCGCGAGCGTTGGCAACAACGGCAGAAACGATATAAGAAGTTGAACGTCAATAACTAAGGATTTACGCACTTGTCGGCACGCCGACAGGGTTCCGGCCCGTATGACTTTATTTCGGACATGTCATCCCAACAGGGGAAAATGAGCTGGCCGACAACGCCGATTCCGCAGTTTGATTCTGCGGCGCTCAGTTGTGTCGCTAACGCACGACTTTCATCGAAAGGAGTGCCCGTTTGCAACAAACTGAAATTAGCGGTCGCCGAGGCGGCGGAGGTAGTGCCAGGCCCAAAGGTAGCGCCGCAGCCGTTCGACGCCCTCTTCGGGCAGGTCGAGTAGGCGCCGGATGTCCATGTTGTCCTCCAAGTCGGCGACTTTGACACTACGGGCGAGTTTGTTGCGGCCGGCGCGGCAGATGAACTGCTCGTAGGTCTCGCCTTCGCGCTTGGTGAGGGCGACCACAGCATCCACAACGCGTTTCGGGAAGCCCTGCGCGCGCAACCACTCCGCGGTGACGCCGGTGTCCTCGATGGTGTCGTGCAAGAGCGCCACGACGGCGGCTTCCGGCGTATCGCAGTTTTGGGAGACGCGCATCACATGACCGATGTACGGGGCACCGCCCTTGTCGCACTGGCCGCGATGCCGCTCCGTGGCGATGTTCAACGCCTTCAGGTAGAGGGCGCTCCACTTTTCGTCACACTCGCACAGACAGAAATAAGGAGTTGTTTTCATTTTTTTGAATTGAAAAAGAGAAAAGGCCTCTTTCACAGAGGCCTTTTCGGTATTTGCAAAGATAGGATTACCAAGCGAAAAGCGGACGGTTCTGCATCATCTCGTTCACCTGACCACGGGTCTTGGCGATGAGACTTTCGTTGGTCGGGTCGCAGAGGACGGAGTCAATCATATCGACGATGACGCCCATCTCGTTCTCCTTGAGACCACGGGTGGTGATGGCAGGGGTACCGATACGCAGACCGCTGGTCTTGAAGGCGCTGCGGCTGTCGAACGGGACCATGTTCTTGTTGACGGTGATATCGGCGGCCACGAGGGCGTTCTCGGCTTCCTTACCGGTGAGTTCGGGGAACTTGGTGCGGAGGTCGATGAGCATCAGGTGGTTGTCGGTGCCGTTGCTGATGACCTTGTAGCCCTTGTCGATGAAGGCCTGGCACATGGTCTTGGCGTTCTTCATGACCTGCTGGATGTACTGGTCGTAGGAGTCGGTGAGAGCTTCGCCGAAGGCGACGGCCTTAGCGGCGATGACGTGCTCCAGCGGTCCGCCCTGTACGCCCGGGAAGACGGCGCTGTCGAGCAGGGCGCTCATCTTCTTGATCTCACCCTTCGGGGTGGTCTTTCCCCAAGGATTGTCGAAATCCTGACCCATGAGAATCATACCGCCACGAGGTCCGCGGAGGGTCTTGTGGGTGGTGGTGGTCACGATGTGGCAGTATTTGACGGCGTTGTTGAGGTAGCCCTTGGCGATGAGGCCGGAGGGGTGGCTGATGTCGCCCATCAGGATGGCGCCGATCTTGTCGGCGATAGCGCGCATGCGGGCCCAATCCCAGTCGCGGCTGTAAGCGGAACCGCCACCGATGATGAGTTTCGGCTTGGTCTCGAGGGCGCGCTTCTCCATCTCGTCGTAATCGACCATGCCAGTGTCCTCGCGGACGCTGTAATCGACCACGTTAAACATGATGCCGGAGAAGTTGACGGCGCTGCCGTGGGAGAGGTGACCGCCGTGGTTGAGGTTCATGCCCATGAAGGTGTCGCCGGCCTTGAGGCACGCCATGAAGACGGCCATGTTGGCCTGGGCGCCGCTGTGGGGCTGCACGTTGGCCCAGCAGGCGCCGTAGAGTTGCTTCGCGCGTTCGATGGCGATGGTCTCGCTTTGGTCAACCACCTGACAGCCACCATAATAGCGCTTTCCCGGATAACCTTCCGCATATTTGTTCGTCATCACCGAACCCATGGCTTCCATCACCTGGTCGCTCACGAAGTTCTCCGACGCAATCAATTCGATGCCCTTGGTCTGGCGCTCGCGCTCCTTCTGGATCAATTCAAAAATCTTGTTGTCTCTTTCCATAAGTATTTTTAATTTTAATGTTGATGTTTATAATTTTCTGAATTTCAATAATTTAAGATAGAATCAGACATTTTGAGAAAAGGTCTGAATCGGTTTGCAAAGATAGCATTTTTTTGGCAATTGGCGTTCCCGATGAAAGTTTAAATGTTTAACCTCTCCCGGGCCCCTTCTCCCAATGGAGCGGGGGAGTGCGGCTCGGGAGAGGGGATCGTCGAGGACGACGGGGTGTACGTTGCCTTGCGCCAGGGATGGGAGCGGGCACGGAACGCACGCGGTGGCCTACGGCAGCGGCGGGCGAGCGGCGACCGACGGAAGCCGCTGTAGAGCCGCACGGCCGTGCGGCTCTATGTCGCCCGCCCTGCTGCCGTGGCGACCGCGAAGAGAAGTAAAGCGGACAGCCCGTCCGGCGCCCAAATAAAAAAAGGATATACTATCAGAATGTCATTTTTTTCGATTTTGGGCATTTAAGGGGCAAAACGGCGCGATTTGAGGCGGGTAAAAAATTTGGTGACAGGGGGGCGAGAAGAAAATTTTTTCGCTAAAAATCAAAAGAGATTGATTTTTTCAAAAAAAAATCGTATCTTTGCCATGTTGTTTTTCAAACATAAATAACTGATTATCAATATATTATAAAACAATAAAGGAAAATAAAATGGCAGAAGGAGAAAAAATCGTTCATGTAAACATAGAAGAGCAGATGAAGTCGGCCTACATCGACTATTCGATGTCGGTGATCGTGGCCCGCGCACTGCCTGACGCGCGCGACGGCATGAAGCCGGTGCACCGCCGCATTTTGTATGCCATGTGGGACCAAGGCATTGTGGCCGGCAAGCCCTACAAGAAGTCGGCGCGTATCGTGGGTGAGGTGCTTGGTAAGTACCATCCGCACGGCGACTCGGCGGTTTACGACGCGATGGTGCGCATGGCGCAGGACTGGTCGATGCGCCTGCCTTACGTGGATGGGCAGGGCAACTTCGGCAGCGTCGATGGCGACTCTCCCGCCGCCATGCGATACACCGAGGCCCGCTTGCGCAAGTGCGCCGAGGAGTTGCTGAACGACATCGAGAAGGACACCGTCGATATGCGGAAGAACTTCTCCGAGGAGTTCGACGAGCCGACCGTGCTGCCTGCCAAGATCCCGGCGCTGTTGGTGAACGGCTCGTCCGGCATCGCCGTGGGCATGGCCACCAACATGGCCCCGCACAACCTCGGCGAGGTGTGCGACGGCATCATCGCCTACATCGACAACCCCGACATCACCATTGAGGAGTTGATGCAGTACATCAAAGGTCCCGACTTCCCGTCGGGCTGCGCCATCTACGGTTACGACGGCGTGCGCAGCGCCTTCACCACCGGCCGTGGCCGCGTGGTCATGCGCGGTGACGCCTCCATCGAGGAGCACAACGGCAAGAACCACATCGTCGTCACCTCCCTCCCCTACCTTGTCGGGCCTTCCGACCTGATCTCGCACACCGCCGACCTCGTCAAGGAGGGCAAGATCGACGGCATCTCCAACATCGAGAATCTCAGCAACAAGCGCAACGGCACCCGCATTGTCTATGACCTCAAGAAAGAGGCCATTCCCAACGTGGTGCTCAACAAGTTGTACCAATACACGGCGTTGCAGTCATCGTTCAGCATCAACAACGTGGCTTTGGTGAACGGCCGTCCCGAGACGCTCAACCTGAAGCAGTTGATCGAGTGCTACGTGAACCACCGCCACGACGTGGTGGTCCGCCGCACCCGCTACGAGTTGAAGAAGGCGCAGGAACGCGCCCATATCCTCGAAGGCCTGCTGAAGGCACTCGACATCATCGACGAGATCATCGCCGCCATTCGCGCCTCGCAGACCGCCAACGATGCCCGACAGGCCCTCATGGACCGCTGGGGGTTCACCGAGATCCAGGCCGGCGCCATCGTGGAGATGCGCCTGCGCCAGCTCACCGGACTGGAGCGCGAGCGCCTGCAGAAGGAGTACGACGACCTGATGGCGCTTATCCAGCGTCTCGAGAGCATCCTCGCCGAACGGGCGTTGCAGATGCAGGTCATCAAGGACGAGCTCACCGAGTTGAAGGGCAAGTACGCCGACGAACGCCGCTCGCACATCAACTATCAGACAGCCGACTTCCGCATCGAGGACAACTACGCCGACACCGACATGGCCATCACCGTGTCGCACCTCGGCTACGTGAAGCGCACGCCGCTCTCCGACTACAAGTCGCAGGCCCGCGGCGGTCGCGGCTCGCGCGGCAGCAGCACCCGCGAGGCCGACTTCACCGAACAACTCTACATCGCCAGCAACCACAACTACCTGCTCTTCTTCACCGAGAAGGGCCGCTGCTATTGGCTGCGCGTGTTCGAGATCCCCGAAGGCCCCAAGACCTTCAAGGGCCGCGCCATCCAGAACCTCATCCAGATCGAGAGCGACGACAAGATCAAGGCCGTCATCAACGTGAAAGACCTGAAGGACAGCGAATACTGCGAGAACCACTACATTGTGATGTGCACTGAGAAGGGCATTGTGAAGAAGACCGCGCTCTCCTGCTACGCCCGTCCGCGCGCCATGGGCATCATCGCCATCAACATCCGCGAGGACGACCACTTGGTGGAGGCGCAACTCACCACGGGCGACAACGAACTGCTGCTGGCCGGCTACTCCGGCAAGGCGGTGAGGTTCAACGAGGACACCGTCCGCGCCGTCGGCCGCGACTCGATGGGTGTGCGCGGCATCACGCTCTCCGGCGTCAACGACCGCGTGATCGGCATGGTGCGCGTGGACGGCACCGACGACAACATCCTGGTTGTTTCCGAGAACGGCTTCGGCAAGCGCTCGCTGCTGGAGGACTACCGCATCACCAACCGCGGCGGCAAGGGCGTGAAGACGCTCAACATCACCGACAAGACCGGCGGCCTGATTGCCATCAAGCGGGTGACCGACGAGGACGACCTGATGATCATCAACCGTTCGGGCATCGCCATCCGTCTGCACGTCGATTCGCTCCGCGTTTTGGGGCGTGCCACGCAGGGCGTGAAGTTGATCAACCTCAACGAGGGCGATGTCATCGCGGCGGTGTCGAGAGTGCCGCGCGAGGAGGACGAGCCCGAGGAGGTCGAGGGCGCCGAGGAGGCGACCGACGACACCGGCAATACCGAAGAGACCGTGTAGCTTCGCACGGACGTGCTTCGTTAATGGTTAATGGTTAATGGTTAAAGGTTAAAGGGAGAAGGGGAAGGTTGTGAAATCAGAGAAAGCAGCGTCCCCTGCTTCCTTTGGTCACGTGCCGTCCACGATACATTTTCCGGCGATGTCGGCGCGTAAACATTTTTTTCGTATTTTTGCAGCGCATATTACAACGTCATCAACAATCGGTTTTATCATGATAAAAATAACCCTACCCGACAACTCCGTGAAGGAGTTTGAAAAAGGAACCACGCCGTACCAGGTCGCCCTCTCCATCAGCGAGGGTCTGGCGCGCAACGTGCTGGCCGCGAAAGTGAACGACAAGGTCGTGGCCCTCAACTACAACATCGACGACGACGCTGCCGTGACCCTGCTCACCTGGAATGATCCCGAGGGCAAGGCCGTCTATTGGCACTCTTCCGCCCACCTCATGGCCGCCGCCATCGCCCAGCTCTACCCGAAGGCCAAGTTCGGCATCGGCCCCAGCATCGAGAACGGCTTCTATTACGACATCGACTTCATGGACGACACCATCTCCTCCGACGACTTTCCGGCCATCGAGAAGAAGATGCAGGAACTCGCCGCCCAGAAGATCGAGTTCGTGCGCCGCGAGGTCTCCAAGAAGGAGGCCCTCGACTATTTCACCCAAAAAGAGGAGACCTACAAGGTGGAGCTCATCAACGACCTTGAGGACGGCACCATCACCTTTTACGAGAGCGGTCCGTTCACCGATCTCTGCCGCGGTCCGCACCTCTTCAACACCGCGCCCATCAAGGCCATCAAGCTCATCAACACCGCCGGTGCCTACTGGCGCGGCGACGAGAAGCGCAAGCAACTCACCCGCATCTACGGCATCACCTTCCCCAAGAAGAAGGAACTCGACGAGTACTTGGTGATGCTGGAGGAGGCCAAGAAGCGCGACCACCGCAAACTGGGCAAGGAGATGGAGCTCTTCACCTTCTCGCCGCGCGTCGGCCAGGGCTTGCCGTTGTGGCTGCCCAAGGGGACAGACCTGCGCAAGCGCCTGGAGAACTTCCTGGCGAAAGTGCAAAAGAAATACGGCTACCAGCAGGTCATCACCCCCCATATCGGGAATGTGGAACTCTACAAGACTTCCGGCCACTACGCCAAGTACGGCGCCGACTCGTTCCGTCCCATCACCACCCCGCAGGAGGGCGAGGAGTACTTCCTCAAGCCGATGAACTGCCCCCACCACTGCGAGATCTACGCCTCCAAGCCGCGTTCCTACCGCGACCTGCCGCTGCGCATCGCCGAGTTCGGCACCGTCTATCGCTACGAACAGAGCGGTGAACTGCACGGTCTCACCCGCGTGCGCTGCTTCACCCAGGATGACGCCCACCTCTTCTGCACCGCCGACCAGATCAAGGAGGAGTTCTGCAAGGTGATCGACATCATCCTTTACATCTTCAAGACCCTCGACTTCAAAGACTATATCGCCCAGGTCTCGCTGCGCGACCCGAACAACAAGGAGAAGTACATCGGCAGCGACGAGAACTGGCACAAGGCGGAGAGCGCCATCATCGAGGCGGCCGCCGAGAAGGGGCTCAACACCGTCGTGGAGTACGGCGAGGCGGCCTTCTACGGGCCGAAGCTCGACTTCATGGTGAAGGACGCCATCGGCCGCAAGTGGCAGTTGGGCACTGTGCAGGTGGATTACAACCTGCCCGAGCGCTTCCAACTCGAGTACACCGCGCCCGACCAGAGCAAACTGCGCCCGGTGATGATCCACCGCGCGCCCTTCGGCTCCATGGAGCGCTTCGTGGCCGTGCTGCTCGAACACACCGGCGGCAACTTCCCGCTTTGGCTCACTCCCGACCAGGTCATCATCCTGCCCATCAGCGAGAAATACCTCGACTACGCCCATGAGGTGCAGCGACTGCTGGAAGAGCAGGACATCCGCGCCACTGTCGATGAGCGCAACGAGAAGGCGGGCCGCAAGATCCGCGATGCCGAGGTCGGCAAGATCCCGTTCATGGTCATCGTGGGCGAGAAAGAGGAGGCCGACCGCACCCTCTCCGTCCGCCAGCACGGCGCCGGCGACCAGGGCGTGATGCCCATCGCCGATTTCGTGACCCTCATCCAAGAGGCCATCAAGAAAGAGTTAGGACAATAAATTATTCACCCATAAAAATTACCACAATGAAAAAAATGTTATTCGCACTCGTGTGCATCTGCGCCGTGGTCTTCAGCGGCTGCAAGGACGAAAACTACGATTCCGCCCAGTATGTCGGCACCTATAGCGGCACCTTCAACATCATCAAGCAATCCGACAACTCCACCTCCACCAAGAGCGGCAAGTTGCACTTCGCTCAGAACCCCGTCAACAAGCAGAACCTGATGTGGGAGTACGTCATCGAGATGGATGAGACTGGTACCGGCAGATACGAGACAGACCCCAACTCACTCACGGGCGAGATGATCACCACCGCCACCAACCTGATCGGCATCAGTGAATATACCGACCAGACCATTGAGAAGATCCTTGCCCAAGCCACCTTCAACGGTTCCTCGGTCACGATGAAGATCTACTACAAAGCCACCATCCTCGGCGTCGAAGCTGACATCGTGATTGCCACCTTCACTGGCACCAAGCAGTAATCCATCACTCAATCCCATACAAAAGCCCGTCATCATGGCGGGCTTTTTTCATGTCAAAAACATGGATAAGAGAAAAATATTCCTATCTTTGCAAAAAAATTATCGACCATGCTCAAGCATCCTTTTTCATCCCTATTGATAGCCACCCTTCTGTTGATGGCGACATCCGCCCAGGCGCAAGATGTGAAATCCGTCATCCGTCCGGACGAGGTCCCGAGTAGTCTGAACGTGCTGGAGACGCCGCCGGCGGAACGCAGCGCGCGCTTTGTCTATGACCAGTACCGTTACTATTGGGGCCGGGCGATGCGCGACACCCCGCGCGGCGCACAGGCGTTGGAGGACTGCGACTGCAGCGCCGCCGGCGATGCCCGTGCCTTCAGCCCCGCCTTCGGTGTCACCATCGACAAGGAGAGCACCCCCGAGCTCTTCAAACTCGTGAGCATCCTGCAGGACGCCTCCGGCTGGTACGGCACCACCGAGGCCAAGGAGTACTACAAGCGCACGCGCCCCTTCGTCTATTTCAACGACGGCACCTGCAAGCCCTCCGACGAGGAGGAACTCTCCAAGAACGGCTCCTATCCGTCGGGGCATACCGCAGGCGGCTTTGCCGTAGCGCTCGTGCTCGCCGAAATCAACCCCGACAACCAAGACACCATCCTGCGCCGCGGCATCGCCTTCGGAGAGAGCCGCGTCATCTGCGGCTACCACTGGCAGAGCGACGTTGACGCGGGCTACCTCATCGCCGCCGGCGTGGTGGCGCGCCTGCACGCCAGCGAGGCCTTCCAAAAGCAACTCGCCGCCGCCAAACAGGAGTTCGCCGAACTCAAACGCCAGGGGAAAGTGAAGGTCGTGAAGGTGGAGCGATAGCAGACAAGCACCCCTGCCCTACCCTATTTGTCCAAATCAATCAGCACGTACTTGCGCGAGCCGAGGCCGATCTTCTCGGCATACTCGGTGATATAGGTGCCATGCTGCCGGTTGATGCGCTTGATGAGCGGGGCGTTGTCGTCGCCATCGGCGGCCACATGGCCGAAGACCATGTCGAGGCAGGCCTGGTCAGCCGCCACGGGATCAAGACTGACGACGATGCCCATGTCCTTCAACTTCGGCTTCTCGGGCGTGCCGTCGCAGTCGCAATCGACCGACATGTTGTTCATCACGTTGATGTAAATGACGTGGCCGTTCATGTAGTTGTGGACGGCCTGTGCGGCTGCGGCCATCGACTCGAGGAAGAGATCCTGCGTGGCGCCGGCGGCGAGGTACTTAGGAGTCCAGGCCAATGACGCGTCGTCGGTCTTTCCGGCCGAATGGATGTACGCCTTGCCCGCAGTGGAAGCCACGCCGATGCTGGCGTTCTTCAACACGCCGCCGAAACCGCCCATGGCATGCCCCTTGAAATGCGCCAAGTTGATCATCCAGTCGTAGTTGGCCAAGTGCCCGCCCACAATGTCGTATTTGAGGTGCGTGCGATCCTGCACGGGAATGCGGATCTGGTCGTACTCATCCATGATATCGACAGCAAAGAGCGTGTCGAAACCGTGCTCGTGGATGGTGGCCCAATGCTTCTTCACATCCTGACGCGAACCGCCGTAAGCGGTGTTGCACTCCACAACGGTGCCGTTGACGGCCTCCACCAACGGCTGGATGAGCGTGGGCTTCAGATAGTGGTTGTTGCCGCTCTCCCCCGTGGAGATCTTCACGGCTACACGGCCTTCCACCTCCACGCCCAACGCCTGGTATATCTTCAGCAACGACTCCGGAGTGATTTCCCGAGTGTAATAGACCACACTCTGCGCTTGCGCACCGAACAAAAAAGCCATCAGGATGGCACAAAAAAGAAGCGATGTTTTTTTCATTATCATTGATTTTAAGGTTGCAAAAGTACAAAAAAGTGAAAAAAGAGTGCTGTTTTCAAATTCCATCGGCTGTCCGCGACTGCGCCACAAATAAGCATAGTGTTGTATTTCAAAAAGTTGTATCTTTGTCAACGGCATAAAAAAATGCCCGAAAAGTTTTTTTTAGGAAGAAATACGATACCAACTCATTAAACTCAAATATACTATGAAACGATTTTTCAGCACCTCGCGGGGAGAGTTTTTCGCTACGGCGACGCTCCTCGCTCTCATCGCCGCCGCCTTCGCCTTCTATTTTCTGTACGACAAGCATCGGGAACCCGTCGTGAACGTGGAAGATTTCCGGCAGGAGGTGGAGGAGTTCTATGCGTCGCAACAGGCCGCCGCCGACTCGGTGCAGGCCGCCCGCGACTCCGCCTACGCCAGCCGTCTCCACACCCGCGACCGCGCCTACCCGCACTACAGCCGAGGGCACGCCAACAACCCACAGTACGGGCGCGACAGCACCGGCTACCGCCAGTCCCAGCGCCACGACCCGCTCAAGCCCCTGCCCCGAGAGCAGGGTTACGCCATCGTCAAGGTCGATCTCAACCGCTGCGACACGGGCGACATCACCCGCGTGCCCACCTTCGGCAGCAAACGCGCCCGCAAGATCGTGGAGTACCGCGACAGACTCGGCGGCTTCCACTCGCTGGCGCAACTGCGCGAGATCTACATCCTCCAGAACATCGACCTCACCCTCTGCGAGAAGTACTTCACCGTCAGCGCCGCCGCCATCCGTCGCATCCACGTCAACCGCAGCTCTTACAAGGAGTTGGTCGCCCACCCCTACATCGACGCCTACTTGGCCAAAACCATCACCAACTACGTGTCCAAAAACGGGAAAATCAACGACATCGGCGAATTCCAGTCCATCACCCACGCCTACACCGAGCTCATCGACAGACTCAAGCCGTACCTCAGTTTCGACTGAAACCAGATAAACTCGGGACAATCCCCTTTTGTCTTGTAATAGTGACACACAAGTACATTAATATTATTACCGGAATCACCCCTTTTAGTCTTGTAAATAATAAAATATAAAGATATGGAATATTTTTTCTATATGGATAATGAGCAACAAATTAAAAAGGAATATGATAATATATCTAACAAATTACTGTCTGAAAATCCAGTTTGTAAATTATCTGGTGAAGAATTTTCACCAATAGAAGGGAAAACTTTGAAGCAGCAAGTAATAGACTATTTTAATACTTGTGGAAATTCAGCATCAACACAATTCGGCAATGTCCTTTTTGACGAAAAAGGTATTAAAAATGCACTACACCACGGAATGTCAAGAATCAAGGCAATCGCTTTTGCTGCAATAAAACCAACATTGGAAAATGGGACAATTATACTACCATTGGATTATTACAATGTACACGGTAAAAAGCAAAAAACTGGGATGATTGCTGCACCAATAATAATAAAGGAAGAAAAATACATTTGTGTTGTTGAGGTGATAGACAACACAATTACTAACAGATTATATGCACACGAAGTATTTCTAACAAAAAATCTCATTGAGGATGTTGCGGATACCATTGCAGTTCTTGGGGCGGAAACGCCCGTCACCCATCCTCAAGGAGAGGTTGCAAAAATACTAAAAAATCACATACAAAACGCATATTCAAAAGAAGAAATTTTAGATTATTTGAATAGTGTGCAAGGTCTTGATAATGAAAGTGATAAAAAACCACAAACGAATAATGACAACAATAATGAGAATAAACATCCAAAAATAAGCGCATCAAATCGTATAAATAATAACAGAAAAATATACAAAACGAATATGACACACATTAGAAAAATTGACGAGATGACAAACGAATCCTTATATCTCCGAATGACACCAAAATCAAAAAACTTATTTTTTGCTGTAGTTATCGGGTATGACAGAAATGGAAATAAAATTTCCTGCAACGAAGGTTTGAGGGATTCCGTGGTTAAGTGGTCAGCAATTCCTTTGAAAGTCAACTCATCCGTAAACTTGGCAACGGAACTCGGAGTGTATTATATCGCACAGTATTGCGAAACATATAAATACGCCGTTGACTTGTGTGATGATTGGAATTACGAATATAAAGATAACGGAACATATTTTGATGATTCGATGAAATCAAAATAATTGCTGTATCACAACTCCGCCAATTCCCAACCCAATCAAGTGCGTCCACGCACTTTCAATGTCACGGTGGTTGAGGCGGTAGCAGAACTCATCAACATACTCTTGTAAATGTTTAACCGAAACGTGGTGGTATATTCCGTACACACCACGTTTTAGTATTGGCAAAGGTACGAACTATTTAGGAGTGAACCCGTTTTTTGCTATTAGCAGAAAATACTTACAAGACTAAAAAGGATAATTCCGTTAACAATTGATTATCAAGGGAAGATAACTATAAGTCACCTTGAGTAATCACATTCAATGTGGCTATCACTCCAAATGACATTGTTATTCCGATTATAATACATTGGCCCTCTACAGATAGGATTGCCATTAGCGTATATAGTCAATATTGCAAATTTCTTATCTGCAGAAAAATCACATATTCCTATTAATTGGTCTTTCCTCCCATACAATTCCCAGACACCAACTTCTTTCCCATTATTCAGTTTGCCTTTAACATAAGCGACATATTCACATCCGATATAGACAGAGGAGTCACCAGTGCTTAATTGATAGGTGCCAATCATACAATTTGCAAACCTTCCACCACCCAACGAATGTAATGGATTGTGAACGTATCCTTCAACGCATCCGGTATATGGCACTTTCATCCCATTAAGATAGTATGCGTTTCTTTTATATGTCAAATTATCTGGCTCAACACATTGCGCATGTATACATATACAATTAGCGAAGAGCCAACAGAATGTCAAAAAATCCAAATGGTATTTTCTCATTTTTTTTGGTTTTTTTTCTTTAGTGGTAAATTTTCGAATACGCCTCCACCATTTTTCCCTCTTAATACATGCCATATTCCCTCGAAATCAGTGCCAACTTCACCATCATGTAGTAGGTTTGCGTTTTGTATAGTAGTTCCCTCTGCTATTAAACCAGCAAAAGTTGTACCAAAAAAACCATACAACATTTTTGTATGTGGAGCTTTTGTTGCAAATTTCCAAGCTCGTGCTTCATCCATACAAGTTGGATTGTCATAATCCAATCTCCCTCTATCATAATCAGCAGCATGGTATGTTTCTTCAAAAAGGGTAGTATAACGTTGGTTAAATCCTCCTTTTTCAGAAGTCCTCTCTTGTGACTCGGAATTAGAATAGATATTATTCCCCCCATTAAGTCCCTGTATGCTGACCCCTTCCCCCAGCCAAATTCTAAAATTGGCATCACCATACAAATTATGCGAAAATAAACCGAAATAATGTTTCCCCGTTAATTCATCCTTTGGTAGTTCATTCGATGATACATCATAAAAATTGTAAAGTTGTTTTGATCTCTCCAGCCTACGATAAACACGCGCAAATGCACGACAATAATCGGGACTATTCTTGTCTATTAAAGCATTAATCTTTTCTTGCACCGCCTCATCTACATAACCAATCTCCCTCCCATCCTCATCCACCAGCCTCACCGGATTGTTCGCGCAATAGGTGTACGGAGAGGTCGAAGGGTACTTGTCACTCATCGGATCAACACTCAACCAGATGGAGAGGGTGGAATGGTAGTGCCGGGCCGCAGGAGGGGGCGGAAAAGTGGAGCTGGAAGTGGAAAGGTTGCGGGGCATGGGGGGTTATTGTTCCGGTTCTATATTTGAGTTGCAATCAAAAAAAACAATACATTTAACACTATGTTTGACATAATCAATAAAATCCAAAGAATATTTTTTTGAGGCAAGTTTTGCCCGTGTATTGACAGGGTCAACAAGCAATTGCAAAAAGTAATAGATAGCGTTGTCGGCCCATAGTCTGATTTCTTTATGATACTTGGAGATGTTGTTATTAAAATCATCGATGCCACATAAAAAATCAATCCTTCTGCGGTGTTTCTTTATGTATGGTTCTATTGCCGCAATCAATTTTGCAATGTAAATATTCCTTTGTTCAATATCCCCTTCGTCGTGGCATTTCACCACCATAACTTCGTCATATAGCATATTGTAATGATATGGATAAAAGTTTTCAATGACTTTATGGTGAATGTATGCTGTATGAAGAGCATCATCGTATCTTTTGGCGCGCACGTATGCTTCCACGAGACTGAAGGTGAATTCTTGTTCAAACCATGAATCGGCTTCACAAATGGATAGCCCTTCTGTTGCGGCTTCAATGACTGAATCATTGAATCTCACATTGTCAAAATATTCTGCCCTCCAATCATTAATCTGGCTGTTGAGGATAAGACAGCGCTCTGTTGAGGCATTAAGTCCATTTTGTGCAAAACCACAAGTCTGCGCAACTAAAATGAAGGCAACACAAATCAATGTTCGTTTTATCATGGTACTTTTTCAATAGATTATGGCATTCTTCTAATAATAGGGGTGAGCATCAGTCCCCATTTGAGTTTGATGGGATTGCTTCGAATCAGAAGTTCGGGGTTGGTATCGCCTAAGGAACAAGTCGCTGAGTGGAAAACTGTGTTTGGCAAAATTGATTGGGCGGGAATAAACACTCTGGCCTTTATCGTGGAAGTGCCTTGTTGTGCGATAATTGCCTCCTGCGGAATTTTATAATATCCTGTGATTGAGCAATTCCCTATATTTTCAGCATCTATGGATAGATGACCAGCTTCTAACATTTGTGTGCTTTTTGAACCCGAAAATTGTTTTTGAGTGACATACGAGATGAATTCAATCCCCTTAAAACATCGTCCTGTCAAATTGTTCGAGTTTTTAAGTTTTTCGGAATACCCTGATACAGCTTGGGCATAAAGATTTGCGTGACCTTCACCCCATGCCACATTGACAGCGAATCCGGGCCATCCAAATACACCTTTAATCCCTATTCCTGCATTTTTAAAAGATTGTTCGGGGTACGAAGTACGAATATTTAAACAATGCAAAATGTCCTTATCATTGTGACCAACGTATGAATAGCCATCTGGTGTTGTGGCAGCAGAGGTAACATCATCTCTCCAGATGAACTGACCAGTTTTAAGATCCCTGATCCAATCAAAATTATCAGAGATCTCCTCCCCGTTCGGATCCACCAACCTTACCGGATTGTTCCCACAATACGTGTACGGAGACATGCTCGGGTACTTGTCCGACATCGGATCCACGCTCAGCCAGATGGAGAGGGTGGAATGGTAGTACCGCGCCGCGGGAGGGGGCGGGAAAGTGATGTCAGAATAGAAAATGTTGAGATATATTTTCATAGTATATTTTGGGGTAATAGATACAATTATTTGTGTTATAGTAAATGACACACTGTGTATAGAATAGATGAAAATTCAGATTATTCAATAGGATTGAATTTATAATAACCACCAGCAGGATGACGACTGATGATATATTCGCAGTCTTTTGATGGATACCACTTAGAATCATCAATAGTCCATATAAG
>JAEEKX010000006.1 GCA_016288655.1 Bacteroidales bacterium | reverse complement strand
CAACACCCTGACAAACCTGGTCTACAACCTGTGCCGGTACGAGCAAGTAATGCGTCTTGGAATGAATTGATTAACCAACTAAAAAATCAAATAGTTGAATCAACTAAAACAAAAAAAATATCAACAAGCTGCAACCTTTTGGACTTTTTGTATCCTATGAATAGTTAAAAGAATTAATTTTGCAGCGTTGTTTGCGTATCTTGATGTTTAACGGACTTCGCATCAAGGTCGGCGGCAACGCGAAGAAGTAAAAAATAGAAGTCCCCTACAGAATATATTTCAAAACGGAATTATCCCCTTCAATCTTGTAGTACTCTAATCGTGGAATCTTCTACATCTCTTTGTTTTTACAAGACACATAGGAATAATTCCGATGTTTTTTGAATTTTGCTATTTTTGCAACCTATTTTGAGATAAAAGGAAAGAAATACAAAATAATGAAAAAGTTATTATCATTCAGCACCTTGATGGTTAGCATCCTCTTCTTGAGCGCACAGAGCTACACCATACGCCAGAACACGATGAGCAAGCTTGCCATCGAGTTCACCACACCCAAACTGCAGAGTAGCGTGGTAAAAGCCGGAGATGCCCGCTATACATCCCTCACCATGGATGGCTATGACAACTCCACGAAAGTTGGATTCCCGTCATTGCCGGAGCTCACCAAGCTGATTGAGATCCCCTTGTGCGACGAGATTCATGTCAACATTGTGACGGCAGACTACGAGGAATACGATGCTGCCGCCTTGAATGTGCTTTATCCTGTGATGCCCTGCCAGCCGAGCTGTTCCAAGTCCGATACGGGAGAACGTCCCTTCAACATGAACGAAGCTGTCTATCGAACCGATGCTTTCTACGCCTCGCAACCGGAGGTGGTCACCGCCCACAAGATTGGCACTATGCGTGATGTGACCATAGCCAATGTGATAGTGAGCCCCGTGACCTACAACCCTGTCACGAACAAAATCCATGTCTATAGCCACATTGAGGTGGAAATCACCTACGAGAATGCCAACATTCCGGCCACCTTGGAGATGAAGGACAAGTACCATAGTCCGATGTTCCACACGGCCAAGGAGGCCGTCATCAACCCGATGAACACGCGCAACGAGTTCAACATCTCCCCTATCAAGTATCTGATTATCGCCCACGATATGTTTGCCAACAATGAGCAACT
Source organism: Bacteroidales bacterium (assembly GCA_016288655.1). Taxonomy (GTDB): domain Bacteria; phylum Bacteroidota; class Bacteroidia; order Bacteroidales; family WCHB1-69; genus UBA1756. Next base: position 43,746 of record JAEEKX010000006.1, on the reverse strand, counting down.
GATGGCTTTCGTCAACTGGAAAAAACGTATCGGCTACCTCGTGGAAGTCGCCTACACGAGCACCACCGGCACTACGACCACAGCCATCAGCAACTATATCCAAGCGGAATACGCCAATGCCACGGCCGAGAACCCGGCGCCCACCTTTCTCCTGCTCATCGGCGATGTTGAACAGATACCCGCTTTCACGGGAACTCAGAACCACAAGACAGACTTGTACTATGCCACATGGACCAGCGGTGACCATCTGCCAGACTGTTACTACGGCCGTTTCTCGGCTCAGGACATCAGCCAACTGCTTCCGCAGATCGAGAAGACTTTGATGTACGAGCAATATACTATGCCGGATCCATCTTACCTGGGCAAGGCTGTGTTGATTGCCGGCAACGATGATACCTGGGCTCCCACCCATCTCAACGGTCAGATCAATTATATCTTCGACAATTACATCAACACCACCTCCACCACGCACAACTACACCACGGTGTACAAGCATCTGTATGACTGTTCCAGCGAGGCTGCGACCATCCGACAGGAAATCAGTGCCGGATGTGGTTGGGTCAACTACACAGCTCACGGTTCCGGATATGGTTGGAACGAGCCCGCGTTCACCTGCGACCATGTGCCATACATGAACAATGCTGACAAATATGGTTTTATGATAGGAAACTGCTGTTTGTCATGCACATTTGCGAATCCGGAGTGTTTTGCCGAAGCGGTCTTGCGTGCCGCCAACAAGGGGGCGGTCGGCTATATCGGCGGGTCCGACATCACTTACTGGGATGAGGACTTTTACTGGTCTGTCGGCTTCCGAAGCACCATCGACTCCACCCCGACATACAATGCCAACGGTCTGGGGGCCTACGACAGAATCTTCCATACACACGGGGAGAATCACAATGCCTGGGTCACCAGCATCGCGGGCTATATGACCGCCGGCGATCTGGCGGTGGAAGGCTCAAGCTCGGATCTGAAGCAGTATTACTGGGAAGCTTACCACCTGATGGGCGATCCTTCCCTGAAGCCGTATATGGGGATTCCATCCAACTTAACCGTCAACTCCGACGATTTTCTCTTGGTGGGAAGTACCAGCTATAACGTGCAAACCGTACCCTACGCCTACGTGGCCCTGACCTACAACAACGAGTTGGTAGCCGCCGCCTTCACGGATGCCGCAGGTTATGCCAACCTCACCTTCAGCGCTGCCAACATCCAGGGGGATTATGAGTTGGCTGTTTCAGCACAAAACCACATCCAATACTTCAAGACCGTGCAGGTCATCGCCCCGGCAGGCCCCTTTGTGGCTGTTTCCTCTTCCTCCTTGTCGGAGCAGAGTGTCCCTCAACCAGGTTCCACCGTTTATATGAATGTGGACCTGACCAACTACGGCGTGGCCACGGCCACCAATGTCACCGCCACGCTCAGCAGCAACTATCCTGGCGTGGTCATCCTCCAAAATAGCGTGAGCGACAACAGCATTGCTGCTGGTGCCACCAGCACGCACCACAACGCATTCAGCATCGTGCTGCCTGCCGACGCCCAAGATGGCGATGTGATTCCCTTTGTCATCACCACCACCTTCGGCAATGAAACCACCACCAAGTATGTCACAATAATGGTTGCGACTCCGATATTTTCCATTGAGAACGTGGCCCTTGACAACACGAACAACAGCACCTCCTTCGCTCCTGGCGACACGGCCAACGTGACGGTGACGTACTCCAACATCGGCCACAGCCCCCTGACCGATGCTGTCTTGCACCTCACCAGCCATTACAGCTTAGTGACTGTGAACACCCCGGCCCAGAACATTACGGAGCTGCCTGCTGGGGCCACTGCAACCGCCCAGTATCAAGTGTTGATCGACGCCTCCATCCCAGACCTGACCATTGTACCGCTCTACTTGAAATGCGTGGTAGGCCCGGACATCATTGTGGACACGATCTACTTGACAGTCGGTAGTGTTACGGAGACCTTCGAAACAGGCGACCTAACCTCCTATGGGTGGCAGACCAACCACAACCCCTGGTTCGTCACCAATGAGCAACCCTACGCCGGCAACTACTGCATCCGTTCCAAACAGGACTTGGACAACAACGAGCAATCTGAATTCTTCATCACAATCAACTGCTCCGCCGCTACAAGCATCTCCTATTTCCGCAAAGTCTCTTCTGAAGACGGCTATGACTTCTTCAAGTTTTACATCGACGACACCGAGATGGACAGCCAAACGGGGCACACCGGTTGGTCGCAGGCCTCCTTTCCAGTCGCACCCGGCACGCACACCTTCAAATTCAGCTACCAGAAGGATTCTGGTGTCATCGACGGCAGTGACTGCGCTTGGGTGGACAATATCGTTCTCCCTGGCATGGGTACCTTGTGTGTGGAAGATACGGACGACAATGTAGGTATTGCAAACCGCGAGGAGATACTTACCCGTGTATTTCCCAACCCTACCACGGGTATGCTCCATGTTCAATGCTCCGAACCGATGCAGCAAATCGTGATATACGACTTGAGCGGCCGTCAGCTTATGAGTTTCAATGGGCAAGCCGAACAGCTGAACACCCTCAATGTCAACAGTCTGACCAATGGACTCTATTTTATCCACACTCTCACTACCGAGCAACACTCTTCCATCTCCAAGTTCATCAAACGATAGCTAAGGTCGTGAAGGTGTTTAGTACATTGGATAATGTGAAGACAATCACGGGTGAACGGAATCAGGACTACAATGAGAACCGGCCGCACGATTCTCTTGGGAAGATGTCCCCAAGAGAATACAAAGTTTAATCATATTGAAATTCAAGCACTTTCGCAAGTATAATTTAGAACTGTTCGAAAATAACATGTAACTTTGCAGCGTCATGCAGCCGGATTCTGCTAAAGGACTCCGCAGGGTCTGGAGATATGGCGAGAAAAGAGTAAAAAACAGAAGTCCCCATGAACATGAACAGTCTGCTAAATATCTCCTTCGGAATATTCGCTTTCTCGCCTCCGGGCCAGATATACATGGCGATCGTCATTTTGGGCGAGGCATTCATCCTTTCCAAATACCTTGTGGGGACCAAAGCGAACAGACGAATTTATCTTACTTCTCTGCTCAGCAATGCCGTGAGCGGAGTCGTAGGCATCATCATCTCCCTGGCGGTGAACGGCGGATGGTGGTTGGTGGTTTGGCATCCGTGGGTTAGCTCACATGAAGTGAATGTGCATAATTCCCTACAACTCAAACTATTCGCCATCTATTATGCCGTCGCACTCATTCTCTCGGTATCGATTGAATTCCTTGTCAATCATTTGATGCTAAAAAAATTATACGCTTCAAAGAAAATTCTGAAGGCAACGATGTGGGCCAATTTGGCCAGTTATGCCCTCGGCACACTCTTGCTCGTGCTGTTGATATTGTTCGTTTAAGGGATGGGAGTACCTCCATCCAAAATGAGGTGCCTTGAATTGGAACGGATAGGATATGGGGCGTATATTTGCAAGTGCAAACCACATTGATGGCCTTCACCCTTCGCATCAAGGCCGGCAGCAGCGTGAAGAAGTAAAAATTAGAAGTCCCCTAAAAATTCCGCCCGGCCTTCTTGAGAAACCGCTTCACCTTGCGGTACCGCTTGTTCAGCCAATTCTCAATCATTTCATTCTCATTCTCCAGAGTTTCCTTGAGTTCGTTCTTGCGCTTTCTCGAACGGATGAAACGAAGGTAGGCCCCGATGTGGCGCCACTTCTTGTCATGGTAGATTTCATCGAACGGGATGAGCACCGCCGTGTCTTCGATGTTGTGCATCAAGCGGTTGACCGCCGTGCCGAACATCAGCATCTGGGAGGTGATGTGGATGTAGGCGGTCATGTTCGGCGGGACGTTCACCCCGCGCATCCGCGCCGCCGCCTTGAGCAGTTTATAATCCTCCAGCAGGTCCTCCTTGTTCACGATCAAGTCCATCAATTCAGGATTCGAAGCGGGCCGGATCGCTTGGTCGTCCCAAGGGCGCACCAGTTCTTCCTTATCGCCGAAATGCTTCCATAAAAAGTGATAGATCAGGTCTTTGGCTATGGGGTCGTAGGAGGGATAGATGGTGATTTTTCCAAAGAAATAGAGCAGGCCGGGTGTCTTCATGATGATGGCCACCAGGCCATCCCACAAATTGTCGAAGGCGAAGATGGATTTCGCGCCGTTCTTGGAACTCTGGTACTCCGGAGCCACGAAATTACGCCCCAGTTCCAATACGTGCGGCAGGTATTCCGCGATGAACTTCTGTGAAAAACGGAATTGATGGGCGCTGGCCATGACGGGCTGCCCCGATTCGTCTATCGTCGCCTCGGAGCCGAAAAGGAAACGGTACCCCCCGATGATGGCCTCATTGTCTGGATCCCAGACGATCAACTGCTTGTAGGGGTTCTCCATCTTATCGTACTCGTCCAGATCCAAGGCATTGCCCGTAGAGCCGCCGGCCTCGCGGAACGCCAGTTCACGCAGTCGTCCGATCTCCGTTACCACATGGGGCGAATCCTTCCATGTAACAATATAAAGTTCGTTGTGTCCCTTGTTGGTGTCTTCCAACTTTTTGGATTTGGTAAGTTCCGCCTTGATCAGTTCAACGGGTACGGGATCAATGATTTTATTCATAGCAAAAACATATCAATCAATAGTGGATGGCCAGGGATTGGAGACGATGCCGGCCATATCGAGCATCATCCGGTGCGCCAAATCGCGTATGCGCGCCGTCTCCTCTTTTCGAGGGGTGTTGAGATCGGGCAGGATGGGATCGCCCACATGGATCGTAATCAGCGGCTCGTCCTTGCGGAACCACTTGCGCCATCCGGTGCGGGGACGGAAGGAGATCACCATCGGGATGACCGGGAGCGCGTAACGGTATGCCATGTTGAAAGCCCCCGTCTTGAACGGTCTGAGCGGGGAGTAGTATCGCCAACTGCAACTTTCCGGGAAGATGTGTATCCACTGCTTCTTGTCGTGCAACTCGTTCAGGGCCTTGTCGAACGCCCGGAATCCGCTGCGTTCCTCCGGAATGGCGATGCCGCCGATGGTCTTCATCAGAAAACCATCCTTGCCCCGGAATGCTTGGGCATACATGGGAATCCACGCCTTGCGGTAGCGCATCGCCTGCAACACGCAGATCATGTCCCACCGATGAACGTGATTGCATACGGTCATCACACCGTTGGCGAAGAGTTTGCGGTTCCGGCGTATCTTCTCCCGCCCCTCGATCTTCAATCCATAACGGATCCGATTCAACGGGAACGCGAGAAACCAGGTGACGAAATAGATGATGTTGTTCCAGATCTTGAACTTCAACGATTTGTCAAGATAGGTGTAGGTGTCGTCGAAGCGGATATCCTTGAGTTCCCCGCGGATGGGAGTCATCCGTTTGAAGGGGTCGTCACCGGGGAAATCCGCCACAGGTTCAGGAACATACACTTCTTCCCTGACTTTGAAGTTCCGATAGGCCGGACCCAATGACGAACAATCCTTAAACATGTTCATTTTATGATTAAAAACGCCCATAATGAATGGGCAAAATTAGCATTTTTTTTAATATCGTGAATGTTTAATGTGAAATTTTTTACATCGATTCTTGTTCACGATGCTTCAGCACGACATTCACCTGCGGGTACTTCGTTCGGAGGTGATCGGCGGCCTGCTGGGCGAAATAGACCGACCGGTGCTGTCCACCCGTGCAGCCGAAATAGGCGCTCAGGTGAGTGAATCCCCGCTCCAAGTAATTATCCACACTCATATCCAACACCCTGAAAACGTGCTGTTTGAACTCATCCACCACGGGGTACTGTTCCAAATACTCAATGACGTCGCGGTCGCGGCCCGTGCTTTGGCGATAGCGCACCTCGCGCCCGGGGTTGGGCAGGGCGCGGCAGTCAAAGATGAAGCCGCCGCCGTTGCCGGAGTCGTCCACCGGCAGACCTTTTTTGAAGGAGAAACTGCCCACCTCCACCGTCAGCACGCCCGCGGGCGGCTCGGGAAGCGTCCACGTGCGGGAGGTAATCTCCTGCAACACGGCAGTCAACGCCGGCATCGCCGGCGGTATCTTGCCGCTATCCAACAGATACCGCAGGTTCTCCACCGCCGGCGGAATGCTCTGCAGGAAGTGCGGCTTCCGCTCGAAATAGCCGCGGTAGCCGTACGCGCCCAGCACCTGCAACAGCCGGATCAGCACGTACCCGTAGTACTGCCGACGGAACTCGTCGCGATCGACCGGCTCGTGCTTCTCCAACTCGTCAAGGTAGAACTCCAACAGCTCCTCACGCTCTACCGTCGTCAACTGCGCCTTCGCCTGAAACAGCAGCGAGGAGAGGTCGTACTGTAACGCACCTTTTCTTCCTCCCTGATAATCAATAAAATACAATTCACCTTCGTAAATCATGATGTTCCTGGACTGGAAGTCGCGGTACATGAAATAGTCGTGACGCGCCCGCAACAGTTCGCGAATCAGCGTCTGAAAGTCGTTCTCAAGGGTCTGCTCGTCGAAGGGGATGTAGGCGAGTTTGAGGAAGTAGTATTTGAAGTAGTTGAGATCCCACTGCATGGCCTGCTGTCCGAACTCTTCACAAGGGTAGCAGCGCGAGAAGTCGAGGCCGTGGCGGGCGGCCAGTTGCAGGCGCGGCAGTTGCCGCAAGGCCTCGCGGAAGAGGTCGAGCACGTCGGCGGGGGTGTCGGTGCCGCCCGCCTCCTTGCGCCGCCGGCTCAGATAGCCGAAGAGCGTCTCGTCGCCCAAGTCCTGCAATAGGTAATACGCCCTGTCTTCGCTGATAGCCAATATCTTAGGCACATTGATTCCTTCACGAAGGAAGGACTCGGTGAAGGCGAAGAAGGCCTCGTTCTCCTTGAGGTCGTCGTTATACGCCCCCATGATCGTGGTGCCGTCAGCGAAGAGCAGACGGGTATAGACGCGGTGTGAACCGGACTGCGCAATCGGCTCGGACTTCGCCACCGCCCGGCCGGCATACGCCGCCGCAAACGTCGTCAGGATCGAAAGTTGGAACATCATATATTCAAGGTATGGTTTGCAAAAACGGAATTATCGTGCCATGGACGGGAAATGCCGCCGGGTGAAATCTGTCAGTTCGCCGTCGGTCATGCCGTATAGGTGTTTGCCAGCGGAAAGGCAGTTGTGAAAGGTGGCGGCGTCGCCGAGGTTGGCGTAGCACTCCAACTCGCCGGTCCAGATGTCCCAGATGTAGTCCATGCCCTGCTTGGCGGTATTGTAGGCGATGAGGGCGTCGTTGTAGCGGCGGGCGACGGCAAGCGTCTTGCCGTAGAGCAGCCAGTAGATGGGGTCGTCGCCCGTGTAGTTCATCAACTGCAGGATGGTGGCATAGACCCCGTCGGCATGCCCCTCGCCGATCTGATAGCAGAGTTTGTGGTAAAGGACAAACCTCTCGTCGAGACCGGCGGCGCGAAGTTGTTCTAAGTCGGTGATAAAATCCTTCGAGCATTCGTACATGCCGATGGTATAGAAACGGTAGTAGTCCGTAAATTGCTGTAAATCAGATTTCTGATCATTCAACAACTGCCACATCTGCGCATACTGCCCCTGTTTGCAGAGGGCGGAGACGGTCACCATGTTCTTGGCGGCTTCGGTGGGGTTGTCGGTGGTCATGAAGGCGTTGATGGTCGTTTCGGATGCGATCTTGCGGGAGAGGTCGGCAGCGAGGGAATAGACGTAGGCATCCTGGATGACGGGCTGCCCGTCACGGAATCCGAGTTGCAGGTCGTCGAACTGGATGCTGCCGTCCTCGTCGTAAGTGCGCAACACGAGGTGGGCGGTGTCGCCCCGCAGATAGCAGGTGTCGAAACGGAAGTCGCCGCCGTTCTCCACAATGTCGAGCAGATAGTCGCCGTAGCGGCTGTTGCCGTGGAAAATCTCCATGCCGGCACCGATCTCGAGGGCGGCGCCGATGGCGGTGACACGCTGTTTCAGTGCGACCGTGTCGATGGCGTCATTCAGCGGTGCGGGGTCGCCCGCCATGATCGTGTCGGTCATCTGCTGGACAAACTTCTTCACCGCGGAGATTTTCTCGGCAGCGGTCATCTGCTGCGTGGTCGGCCGCTTGTCGGCATCGCGCTTGCATCCCGCTGCGAAGCCCAACAGCAAAACGGCCAATATGTAGATGGTTGTTTTTTTCATATGCAATACTATTTACCGGAATAAATCAAGGTTGAAAATTCTTGGGGAATGAAAATGCGGTTGGCCACCTCCATGATCTCCTCGGCGTTGATGTCCTCCACCTTCCGGAAGGAACTTTCGGTGGTCTCTACTTCGTTGAAAAAGAGCGCACTACGACCGATGGCCAGCATCTCCTGCAACTTGGCCTCGTTGGTGACGGCGAGTTGCCCGATGAACTGTTTTTTGGCCGTCTGCAGCTGGAGTGGTCCCAACTTCTGGGTGGAAATCTTCTTTAATTCTTTATAAACCAAGTTAATACATTTTTCTATCGACTCTTTTTCACACCCCACATAGATGGTGAACAGTCCGGTGTCGGTGAAGGGGGAGTAGTTGGCTTCGACGGAGTAGGCGAGTCCGCGTTTCTCGCGGATGGCGAGGTTGAGGCGCGCGCTGAGGGCCGGGCCGCCCAGCAGGTTGGTGAGCAGGGTGAAGGGTAGCCGTTCCTTCTCTTGGAACGAGAAGGCAGGATGGCAGAGCATGACGTGCGCCTGCGAGATGTTCTTGTGGCGGCGCACCTCCACGGGCGCGTGATCGAGGAAGGGCAGCCGCTGCCGCTCGCAACGGGCGGCGATGGGCTGGTTGAAATAGCGGTTACAATATTTTAAAAACGCGGCGGTGGAGATGTTGCCGACAGAGGCGAGCACCAAATTGTCGGCGGTGTAGTGACGACGCACGAAATCGACGATGTCGGCGCGGCGGAGGCGGTGAAGCGACTTCTTGCTGCCAAGGATGTTGCGGCCGAGCGGGTGGTCGGGGAAAGCGACCTCCTCGATCTCGTCGAAGATGAGCTCGGCGGGCGCGTCGCGGTAGTAGTTGATCTCTTCGAGGATAACGGTCTTCTCCTTCTCAATCTCCTTTTCGGGGAAGGTGGCGTGGAAGAGAATGTCGGCGAGGAGCTCGATGGCGCGGGGGTAGTCGGCGGAGAGGAAGGAGGCGTGGAAGCAGGTCTCCTCTTTGGCGGTGGAGGCGTTGAGGTCGCCGCCGGCGTCCTCCATGCGGCGCGAGACTTGGTAACTGTTGCGGCGTACGGTGCCTTTGAAGAGGGAGTGTTCCGTAAAGTGGGCGAGGCCGTCGCAGCCGGGGTCTTCGTCGCGCGTGCCCGCGTTGACGATGACGCCGAAGTGCGAGATCGGCGAGGCGACCTCCTTGTGGATGACGCGGATGCCGTTGGGCAAAGTGTGGATGGGAATGGTTTCTGACATGAGTCGATGGCAAAAAAGCAAGGGACAGACACCTTGCGGTCGCCTGCCCCTTGACTTCATATCTCGCCTTAAGGGGCAAGGTTATTCAGTCTTCTCCTCTTTCTTGATGTTGGGGAGTTCCAGACCCAGGCCTCTCTTTCTGTCGAGTGCCTTCAGGTAGATGGCAATGAGGAATGCGATAATGCCGAAGCAAGCGAAGATGATGAGCGGTACCGTGAAGCGGTAGGGAATGAACATGCCGCTGCTGGCCTTGCTCAACTGATCTTGAATCGGAGTCATCTCGGTCGTCTTCGAGGATTGTGACATCCAGGAGAAGAGACCACCCTCTTTCACCTCATTCTTGGGAGCGTTTTGGAGATAACACGTGATCGCGCACTGGTTGTTATTCAAGACATCCATGGTCTCCTTGACAGAAGCGAAAGTCTTGTCGATGGCTTTGGTCTTATCGGTCTGATTGTACACGGTCTCCAGTTGCTGGTAACTGGTTTGGAGAGCGGCATATTCCTTGGCGAAACCGTCATAGTCGTTGGCGTTCAGGGCAAAAGAGACATTCTGGTAATCTTCAATGACCTGTTTGGTGCTGTTGACGATGGGACTTTCGGCGTTGCTGCTGGCCAAGACGGAACCGATGAGAACAGGCACGAGGCAGAGTCCGATATTCTGAACCCAGAAGATAAGGCAGTAAGCGGAACCCAATACCTTCTCTTCAATGATTTTCGGGACAGAAGGCCACAGAGCAGCGGGCACGAGGGCGAAGGAGATACCCAGGATGACGATAGTGGCATAGGCGATGAAGGCGCTGTTCGTGGCCGGGACTACGAACGCGAAGATGAGGTGGCAGCAGATGAGCAGCAACGCACCCCAGATGAGCATGGTTGCGCCCTTGCCCTTATGGTCGAGGAAGGAACCCAGGAAGGGGGTGATGATGGCGGCGCCGATGGGGAACCAGCGGAAGATGCTGGAGGCGGTGCCGGCGTCGATGCCCAGGTTGCACTGCAACATGTTGGCACCGTAACGCTGGAACGGGAAGATAGCAGAGTAGTAGAGAACACACAGCAGGGCAACAACCCAGAAGTTGAGACTGGAGAAGATCTTCTTCAGGTCGGAGATCTTGAACTCCTCCTCGGAGGCGTCTTCGGCGTTGCTACCGCCGGCGACGGCGAGTTGCTTGTCGAATTTCTTATCCATTACGCTGAACACGAAGAAGTTGAGAATGCCGATGAGCAACAAGAGGGTGCAGAAAGCCACGGGTGCCTGAACGGTGCCGAAGCGGCTGGCGATGGGTTCGCTGATGGAGAAGATGGCGAAGACGCCCACACGGGCAATAGCCATCTCAATGCCCATGGCCAAGGCCATTTCCTTGCCCTTGAACCATTTCGCGATGGATTTGGAGACTGTCGTACCAGCCATTTCGCAGCCGCAGCCGAAAATCATGAAGCCGAGGGCCGCCATTTTCGCGCTACCGGGCATCGTCACCCACCAAGTATTCAGCCAGTGGCAGAACGACGTGGTCTGGAACCAGTCGCTGATACCGACGAACTTGATGGCCGCACCAACGAACATCAGGCAGGCAGAGAGCATACCCGTGAAGCGGATGCCCATCTTGTCGAGGATGATACCCGCCAAAATCAGGAAGCCGCACACGTTGAGGATGTACTCGGCGGCGGCATACGTGCCGAACACCTCCGGCACCCAACTGCGCTCCGCCTCCACCAAACTCTCCAACGGGGACATCACGTCCACGAACATGTAGCCGAAAAACATCATCAGCGCGATGAGTATCAACGCTGTCCATCGAGCGACCGGACTGTCGTTCATCAATCTTTGAATTTTTTCTGTCATAGTTTAAAATATTAAGTGAATAAAATATCCCAAAAATAAGGCGTGCAAAAATACGACTTTTTATTTTTTCACCACCAAAAAATCGACACGGTTTTCTCACTTTTTCACATTTAAAAAACAAAGAAGAAACAGGTGTTGCACTTGTAATATTTTTTGTATATTTGCAGGCTCAAAAAGAATCTGAACAAAAGAAGATAACTAATTAAATATCAAATAATTAAGCTATATGCGAAACAAAGGTTTAGTTTTATTTTTTACGATTCTCATCGCACTTGCCTGCATCTATTGCCTCTCGTTCACGATCGCAACGAAGAATGTCGAGAAGAAAGCGCTGGCCTATGCCACCGCCGGCGAAGCCCACGACAAGGCCGTGAAAGAGGCCATCGCCACCTTCGAGGATGTCAATGATGTCAAGGCCACCGCGCGCGACAAGAAACGTATCACGGAGGATGTGGAGAACTCGCTCGAACGCGAGTACCTTGACAGAATGAAGGACTCCTCGATCTGGCTCGGTTTCACCTACGGAGCAAGCAAAGATAAAGAGATCAACCTCGGCCTCGACCTGCAGGGCGGTATGAGCGTCACCCTGGCGGTCTCCTCCCCGCAGTTGGTGCAACAACTCTGCGGCGAGAGCTACGCCGAAGACCCGCTCTTCACCGAATCCTTCAACGCCGCCGTCAAGGAGTACAACCACGGCGCCAACGGCACCGACTTCCTCGACATCTACGAGAAACACGCCAAAGCCAAGAACGTGAAGTTGGCCACCTTCTTCGGAGAGAACCTCGGCATGCCCAACGCCGACAACGCCTCCATCATCGCCAACCTCAAACAGAAACGTGCCGAAACCATGGACGACACCTACGAGATCCTGCGTACCCGTATCGACCGCTACGGCGTGGCCCAGCCCAACATCCAGACCGACGCCGCCGGCCGTATCATCGTGGAGCTCCCCGGTGTGAAGGACAAGAAGCGCGTTGAAGACCTCTTGAAGAGCACCGCGCAACTCGAGTTCTGGCAGGTCGTCCCCACCACCAACGGCTTCCCCGCCACCTTCAAGAACGCCGTGGTCGAACTCGCCCAGGAGGCAGAGAGCAACGGCGACGCCGACGCTCAGAAGGAACTGCTCGACATCGCCCAGCACTGCGGCATCGACCCCTACGCCGTCGCCCAGTTCCCGCTCGGCGACACCGCCAAGATGGGCAAACACCTCCCCGCCATCATCAAGAAACTCGGTCCCTCCTACGACTATGTCTATTATTGGGGCAAGGCCGACAAGAAGGACAAAATGTGCCCCCTCGTCCCCCTGCAGAAATACTCCAAGGAGTGCGGTCCCGTGCTCTGTAACAAGACCATCAGCAAAGGCGCCCGCATCATCCGCAACGCCGAACAAAACGTTGACGAATACCAGCGCGTCATCGTCAACATGACCATGGAAGAGGAAGCCGCCGACCAGTGGCAGCGCATTACCAAACAGTATAAGGGCGAATGCATCGCCATCGTGCTCGACCAGTTGGTCTATTCCTACCCGCGCATCAACGACGAGATCGCCAACGGCCGCTCCCAAATCAGCGGCAACTTCGACGTGCAGGAAGCTAAGGAATTGGCCATCGTGCTCAACTCCGGCGGTCTGGATGTCGCCCTCGACATCATCTCCTCCGACTTGGTCGGACCCTCTCTCGGTGAGAAGTCCCGCAACTCCGGCTTGATCTCCTTCGCCCTCGCCTTCTGCTTGGTGCTCCTTTACATGTTCCTGTACTACAACCGCGCCGGTCTCGTGGCCGACTTCGCCCTGCTCTGCAACGTCTTCTTCCTCGTGGGCGTGCTCGCCTCCCTCAACGCCGTGCTCTCCCTGCCCGGTATGGCCGGTATCGTGCTCACCCTCGGTATGGCCGTTGACGCCAACGTGCTGATCTACGAGCGCATCCGCGAAGAGGTGCGCAACGGCAAGGGTATGCGCTTAGCCGTCGCCGACGGTTACAAGAACGCCTACTCCGCCATCATCGACGGTAACGTCACCACCCTCATCACCGGTATCGTCCTCTACATGGTCGGCTCCGGCCCCGTCAAGGGCTTCGCCATCACCCTCATCATCGGTATCCTCTCCTCCCTCTTCACCGCCATCTTCATCTCCCGCCTCATCTTCGAACGCCGCATGGCTAAGGGCAAGACCATCAAACTCGGCAACCGCGTCACCATGGACGCCTTCGTCAACGCCCATTACAACTTCCTGGGCGCCAAGAAGATCGCCTACATCATCTCCTGCTCCCTCATCGCCATCATGATCGTCTCCTTCTGCACCCTCGGCCTGCAGCGCGGCATCGACTTCGCCGGTGGTCGTACCTACGTGGTGCTCTTCGACAAGGACGTCGATGGCGCCGAAGCCGCCAAGGCCGTCACCGCCGAATTCGGCGGCAACCCGCAGGTCAAGAACTACGGCGCTGCCGACCAACTGCGCGTCACCATCAACTACGATGTGGACAACCCGTCGGAAGAGGTCGAGCAGGCCTGTAAGGACAAACTTTACAAATCCCTCAAGGGCTTCTACACCTATAACATCTCACAGGATGAATTTGAGAACGTGAAAGCTGGCGAAAACGGCATCCAGAGCGCCTCCCGCGTGCAAGCGGCTATGGCCAGCGAACTCATCGGCAAGGCCATCCTCGCCGTCCTCATCTCCATCATCATCATCTTCATCTACATCGCCATCCGCTTCCGCAACTGGCAGTTCGGTCTCGGCAGTATCCTTACCCTGCTCCACGATACCATCATCACCATCGGCATGTTCTCCCTGTTCTGGAAAATCGCCCCCTTCTCCATGGAGGTTGACCAACAGTTCATCGCAGCCGTGCTCACCGTTATCGGTTACTCCATCAACAACGTGGTGATCATCTATGACCGTATCCGTGAGAACCTGACCATCTCGCCCAAATCCACCTACGAGATCAACTTCAACAACGCCATCAACTCCACCCTTGGCCGTAACGTCAACACCTGCGGTACCACCATCATGGTGTTGCTCGTCATCTTCATCATGGGCTTCTTCGGCGGTGAGAACATCCAGGGCTTCGTCTTCGCCATGCTGATGGGTATCATCTGCGGTACCTACTCCGGCATTTTCATCGCCCCGAACCTCGCTCTCGACATGCTCAAACGCTCCAACAAAAAAGCCAAAGTCGCCAAGATTCAGTTGATGAAATAAACTTGAAAATAAAATTTCAAATCAGGTTGCTAAGATTGAAAAATTTTTTCTATTTTAGCAACCTGATTTTTTATTGGGATAATTTTCATTTTTATGAATATGAAAAGAATATTTGCTTTTATCGTAACTATCTTATTACTAAGTGTTTGTAATGCACAAGCACCGCTCGTGAAGGAAGCCGACAACGCTTTTCGGACTTGCAAATATGAAAAGGCTTTGCAAGAATACAAGAAAATTACGGGAAAAATCAAGAAGAACAAGGTCGAATCCCGTCGCGTTGCCTACCAAATCGCGGAGTGCTACCGCATCATGGGCGATGTGAAACACGCCAAGAAACAGTACGAATCCCTCTACAAGAAGAACTACCAGAAGGACAATCCACTGATTCTGTACCACCTGGGCAACATCTGCATCAACGAGGGCGACTACGACACCGCATTGAAATACTATCAGGAGTTCAAGAAACGCTCGCCGGAAGACACCCGCGCCGACGTGATGATCGAGTCGTGCGCCCGCGCCAAGAACTGGAAGGAGACCCCCACCCGCTACGAGGTCTATCCTATGAAGAAACTCAACACCCGCTACGACGAGTGGGCACCGCGCTGGGGCAACCCCGACCGCAAGACCCAGATCCTCTTCACCTCCAACCGTGACGGCTCCAACGGCAAGGGCACCGACCAGTGGACCGGTCAGGCCTTCTCCGACATCTACGTCTCCGAACTGCCCAAGAGCCGCAACACCGAATGGCCCGGCGAATGGTCACCCGTCGCCTCCTACGACGAGAACAGCATCATCAACACCGGCGTGAACGAAGGCGAAGCCAGCCCCAACCAAAAGGCCACCGCCATGTACTACACCTTCTGTCCGCAAGACAAGAAGGAGGTGAAGGGCTGCTACATCTACGTCACCACCAAGAAGGGTAAAGAGTGGACCGAGCCCGAACTGGTCAACCTCGGCCTCGACTCCTTCAACTACGTCCACCCGTTCGTCACCGGCGACGAGTTGACGCTCTTCTTCGCCTCCGACAAACCGGGCGGATACGGCGGCTACGACCTCTACAAGGTCACCCGTTCCAAGAAGACCAAGGCCTTCTCCGCCAGCGACATCCAGAACCTCGGCAGCGCCGTCAACACCGCCGGCAACGAGGTCTTCCCGGCCCTCCGCGGCGACAGTCTGCTCTACTTCTCCTCCGACGGCCACTACGGGCTCGGCGGCCTCGACATCTACTCTTCCGAGTTCGTCAACGGCAAGTACCAGACCCCGCAGAACCTCCTCTCGCCCATCAACTCCGAGGCCGACGAAATCGGCATCATGTTCGACGACGCCCCGGCCCTCGACCCCAAGTCGAAATCCCCCTACCTGGAGAAAGGTTACTTCTCCTCCAACCGCGCAGGCGGCAAGGGCGGTGACGACATCTACTACTTCCTTCTCCGCCCGCTGGTCTATACCATCGCCGGCTTCGTGAAGGACAACTCGAACTTCCAGCCCATCGACGGCGCCACCGTCGAAATCATCGGCTCCGACGGCACCACCTACCGCACCAAGACCGACGTCAAGGGCTTCTACAAGTTCGACAAGGACAAGATCCTCGCCAACACCACCTACTCCATGGTCGTGACCCGCTCGGGCTACTACTCCGAGAACAACACCGCCAGCCAAACCACCGTCGGCCTCACCGAAAACACCGACCTCAAGCAGGACTTCCGCCTCACCCCGCTTTCCAGAGAGCCCATCGTACTGCCCGAAATCCTATACGACTTCGACAAATGGGATCTCAAACCGCAGTATGAGGACTCCTTGCTCTTCGTCTATGACATCATGACCCAGAACCCGACGTTGGTGGTGGAACTCCGTTCCCACACCGACAACCGCGGTAACGACGAGTACAACGAAGATCTGTCGCAGAAGCGTGCCCAGTCCTGTGTCGATTACCTCATCAACGTGAAGGGCATCGATCCCGCCCGCATCAGCCCGAAAGGCTACGGCGAGTACATGCCGCGCGTGCTCACCAGCGACATGACCGTGACCTACAACCGCAAGCAATACACCTTCGCCAAGGGCACCAAACTCACCGAAGAGTACATCAACTCACTGTCGCCGAAGGATTACCAAGAGGCCGCCCACCAGCTGAACCGTCGTACCGAACTCTACATCCTGCGCGACGACTACGTGCCCGGCAGCGACAGCATCGCTCCGGTTGCCGACGCCGGCCAAATCAACGTCTATAAACAGAAGTCCATCCCCGTCACCATCTCCAAAGGTGTGGTGAAGGGCGCCTGCTTCGCCAACAACAAGACCTTCAACTTCGAAATGGTTCCCGGCGACACGGTCTATATGAACCACACCGACGCCATGCGCTTCCTCAAGGACCACATCGTCACGGTGGATGACTTCGAGGCCAAGAGCGCAGCCATCAACGAAGAGGACGGCCAGATCGTCGAGAACGCCGTTCTGATCCTCAAGAACTTCAACATGGGCGACAACGAAGCCGAAAACGTGAAGGTGGTCGTGAAGAAAGGCATCACCTCCCCGTTCCTCGTCGGCGAGGACTTCCTGACCAAGACCTATGGAAAATTCACAGTTGACAAAGCCAAAAAAGCCATCATATTTGAAAACTAACATCCAAAAGGCAATCTTCGCGATTGCCGTCATCTTAGCACTCGCGACTCCCACAATGGCGCAGCCTGTTGTGGGAGCTGCATTAATGGACGAATACCTGCCGCTGCTCATCAACAAGCGGGTGGCGGTATGCGGCAACCACACCTCCCTGGTGGGCAACACCCACTTGGTGGATACCCTGTTGGCCCGCGGCGTGAACGTCACCACCATCTTCTGCCCGGAGCACGGTTTCCGCGGCGACGCCGAAGCCGGCGCCACCATCAACTCCTCCGTCGATGCCGCCACAGGCCTGCCCATCATCTCCCTTTACGGCAGCAACAAGAAGCCCACGCCCGAACAGATGGCCGACATCGACATCGTCATCTTCGACATCCAGGACGTCGGCTGCCGCTTCTACACCTACATCTCCACGCTGCACTACGTGATGGAGGCCGCCGCGGAGAACGACGCCGCCGTCATCATCCTCGACCGCCCCAACCCCAATGGCTACTTCATTGACGGGCCGGTGCTCGACACCGCGTTGCGCTCCTTCGTGGGCATGCACCCCGTGCCGGTGGTACACGGCATGACCATCGGCGAATACGGCATGATGCTCAACGGCGAAGGGTGGCTGGCCAACGGCACCCAGTGCGCCCTCAACGTGGTGAAGATGCAGGGCTACGACCACAATGTGCGCTACACCCTGCCCGTCGCGCCCTCCCCTAACCTGCAGAACGCCGCCGCCGTCTATCTCTACCCCTCACTCTGCCTCTTCGAAGGCACCGTCATCAGCGTCGGGCGCGGCACCGACCGCCCGTTCGAGATCTACGGACATCCGGCACTCACCGCCGGCGCATACAAGTTCACCCCGCACCCCATCCCGGGCGTCTCCGAAAACCCGCCCCTGAACGGACAGGAGTGCCGCGGCTTCGAACTCACCGACTACGCCCTCGCCATGTGGGGATCCTTCAACAAGTTCTCCCTCGAATACATCCTCACCGCCTACAAGAACTTCCCAAAAAAAGATCAGTTCTTCCTGAAAAACAACTTCTTCGACAAGTTGGCCGGGACCACCGAACTGCGGAAGCAGATCGCCGCGGGCATGAGCGAGGAGGAGATACGCGCCACCTGGCAGCACGACCTCGACCATTTCCGCGAGATCCGCTCGTTGTACCTCCTGTACCCCGATTTCCAATAGTCATGGACTTCCCCCAAGTAGATACCGACATCTTCCTGTTTTTCAACGGATTGCACGCCGATGGGCTGGACGGTTTCTTCCTGGTCATCACCAACACCTGGACCTGGATTCCCCTTTACATAGCGGCGATATTCTTTCTGTTCAAGAAATTCGGGAAACGCGGATTCTGGGCCTTGCTGACGGTTTCCTTGATCATCCTTTTCACCGACCAAAGTTGCAACCTACTGAAACGCAGCGTGCAACGTCCGCGGCCGTCGCATACCGAGCAGTTGGCGGAGAAGATTCACCTCGTCGCCGACAGCGACGGCAACGTCTATCGCGGCGGACAATACAGCTTTCCGTCGGGGCACGCCGCCAACACGGCCGCCTTCGCGCTCTTCCTCATCCTCTGTTTCCGGGAACAGCGGCGCTGGCTCCTTCCCGCCGCCATCGCCTGGAGTCTGCTGCTCTCCTACAGCCGCCTCTATCTCGGCGTCCACTATCCCATCGACATCCTCTGCGGCTGGTGCCTCGGACTTTTCTGGTGCGGAGTGCTCTTTTTTCTCGTCAACAAACTCACGAATTTTAATGTAACAAAAAACAATTCAACGCCGTAAAACGTTGCAATAATAGGATATTTTTTCACGTTATAGTTATTCAAGGAAAATTTTAAGAAAACATAATACTATGAAATTTATTGTATCCCGCAATGAACTGTACAAAAACCTCAGCGCCATCAGTGGAGTTTTGAGTACGAACAACACCATGCCCATCCTCGACAATTTCCTGTTTGTGGTGAAGGGCAACACGCTGACGGTCACCGCTTCGGATTTGGAGTGCACCATGAGCACGGTCATCAACCTGAGCACGGTGGAGGGTGAAGGCTCCGTGGCCGTTCCCTCCAAGAACCTGTTGGAGACGCTCAAACTGATGCCCGACACCCCCATCAACTTCGTGTTGGAGGAGGACGGCGACAACCAGATCCTGAAGTTCTCGGTTCAGGGCGGTGAATACGTAGGCCACTGCTACAACGGCAACGAGTACCCGGCGGCTCCGACGCTGGGCGAAAGCAAGGGCTTCGACATCAACGCGCAGATCCTCTACCGCGCCATCTCGAAGACGCTCTTCGCCACCGGCACCGACGACCTCCGTCCCACCATGATGGGCGTGCTCTGCGAGTTGAACGAAGACAACATCACCTTCGTGGCCACCGATGCGCACAAGTTGGTGAAGTACAGAAACTCCACCATCCACACCGTCGATCCCACCTCCTTCATCCTGCCCAAGAAGCCCTTGCAGCAGTTGAAGAGCGTCATCGCCGGCAGCAACGATCCCGTACATGTGGACTACTCCGCCGACAACAACCACATCCGTTTCAGTTTCGGCAACATCGTGCTCTACTCGTCGTTGCTGGAGGGCAGTTACCCGAAGTACAAGGTGGTGATCCCGACGGAGAATGACAAGAGTTTCGTCGTCTCCCGCGACGCGTTCCTGCAGTGCATCCGCCGTGTGGGCATATACGCCAGCCAATCGACCTACCAGATCAGAATCTCCCTCACCAACGAGGGCACCAACATCAACGCCGAGGACACCGACTTCTCGAACAAGGCCCACGAAAGCATCGAGGGCACCTACACCGGCGATCCGATGGATATCGGTTTCAACGCCAAGTTCCTGCGCGAGATCTTAGAGGCCATCGACACTCCTGAGGTGCAGATCGACATGTCGAAGCCGAACCGCGCCGCCCTCATCTACCCCGTCGATCAGACCGAGGAGAGCGAGGAGCACGTGCTCATGCTGATTATGCCGGTGATGCTGAACAACTAAGCATTATCGAAAACGATAGGAAAGAGGGGCGCGGAAGTGTCCCTTTTTTTTGTGGAGGTAGGCACAAAAAAAGGAGCGTATGGCTACGCTCCTTTTTTTATTGTGCTGGCGAGGATTATTACTCGGCGGCGGGGGCTTCAGCGGCTTCGGGAGCAGCCTCGGCGGCGCCTTCGGCTTGCATCTCGGCAGCGGCGGCTTCCGCAGCGGCAGCGGCAGCCTCTTCGGCTTCGCGCTGTGCGGCAGCAGCGGCCTCGGCCTCGGCGGCACGCTTCTCAGCGACCTTCGCGGCGATGGCCTCTTTCACCTTCGTCTCAGCTTCCAAACGCTTCTTCATGATGCTGCGAGCAGCGTCGGCATCCTCACGCTTGATGTTGTTGATCTTGGACTCTCTGTCCTGCTTCCAAGCCGCAAAACGACGCTCTGCCTCGTTTTCGCTGAAAGCACCCTTGGCGATACCGCCGCGGAGGTGCTTCATCAAATAGACACCCTCGTGACGAAGGATCGCACGAGCCGTGTCGGACGGAGCAGCACCGGTCTCAACCCAGTACAACGCACGGTCGAAATTAAGGGTTACCTGCGCAGGATGGGTCAGCGGGTTGTACGTGCCAAGTCTTTCAATATAACGACCATCACGTGGTGCACGACCATCTGCGACAACAATGTGGTAGAAGGGCTGATTCTTCTTGCCATGTCTTTGCAATCTGATTCTTGTTGCCATTTTCGTTATTTTTTGGTTTAAAATAAAAAGAAGGTTGTGACCCCGACAGGATTCAAACCTGTAACCTTTTGATCCGTAGTCAAATGCTCTATTCAGTTGAGCTACGGGGCCATTTCCTTTTTGGAGCTGCAAAATTACAACTTTTTTCTTTCACACAACCCTTTCCCTCATTTTTTTTCAAAAATTTCTCCCATTAGCGTTTTTTTCATCTAATTTCTTTTTAATATATTAAAAATCAACAGATTATAAAATAGATACAAAATGACTCTGTCTGCATGAAATGGAGGATTGGAAGCCCTTGTCCTAATCCTCTGACTGAAATTTCGGAAGAATTGGAGCGATTTTTCGACAATGTAGGGTGTTTCCGCAATACACATTCTGACTCCTGTGCGGCATCTTCAACGGGTTCTGCCGGCGGGGCAAGTGGTTGTTGGAGGAAAACCAAGTTCGACAAGAAACGGGATGGGTATTTCGTGGTGGGATAAGTAGAGCCGTTTTTCAATGAAAATCATTCAGAAAAGTTTAAATGGAGACGTTTGGTATTCACTATTTTCATGTATTTTTGCAGTTTGTAAAAACTGATTAATATGAAAAAGGTTTTCTTTACCATTGCATTGGTGATTAGTGCGTTATGCATTAATATCCAAGGATATGCGCAACAGCGCAATCTTCCGTCGCACCATGTGTCGTATGCGCAGGATGCTTCGGGCAGCCACGTGCTGACCTTCGACATCGGCGACTACAGCATTTCGGAAGAGACCCACGACGGCGTGACTTACAGCAAGTTGAACTTCGCCAGCAGCACCGTCAGCGAGCAGGCGGGATGGGCCGAACTGCCCTACGTGAGCGCCTCCATCCAACTGCCGGCCGACAAGGACGTGGTGATTACCGACGTCATCGGCTCCGACATGATGCTGATCCATGTGGATCACCCGATGTTGCCGTCGCGCGGCACCATCTACCGCAACCAGGATCCCGAGAGCATCCCCTACCGGATCGCCCCCGAGTCGGTGGTGGATGAGTTCTATCCTGCCGCCGCCACCCTGGAGTCGCCCTTTATCATCCGCGACGTGCGCGGCACCACCGTCCACATCTTCCCCTTTCGGTACAACGCCGTCACTCAGAGCATACTCGCATACCGCCATGTGACTGTGGTCCTGACGGAGACGAGCGGGCCGGCCACCAACCCGCTCACGGTGAGCAATCCCACGCCGGTGAAAGAGGCCATCGGCTTGTACCAGAGCATCTTCCTCAACTATGAACCCACCCGCGACGCCCTCGCGCAAGGCGAGAAGGGCGACATCCTCGTCCTCACCCCCTCCACCTTCGAGAACGCCGCCGACTTGTACATCCAATGGAAACGCGAGATGGGCTACAACGTCACCAAGGAGGTCGTCGCCTCCGGTGCCAACGTGGTCTCCAACATCCAGACCGCCTACAACTCCAACGGCAACCTGATGTACGTGCAGATGTTCGGCGACTGGGCCGACATCAAGACAAACACCATCACCTCCGACGGAGTGGCCGCCCCCACCGACCCCCGCGCGGGCTGCGTGGCCGGCAACGACAACTACCCCGACATCGCCGTCGGCCGTTTCTCCTGCTCCACCAATGCACAGGCCCTCGTGCAGGTGAACAAGGCCATCAACTATGAGAAGAACCCGAACATGGAAGCCGGCTGGCGTGAAACCTTCATCGGCATCGGTTCCAACGAGGGAAGCGGACAAGGTGATGACAATGAAATTGACTACGTTCATGTCCAGCGTATCTTCAGTGAGAGATTGCAGCCATTCACTTACATTACAGAAAGGGCGAATTACCACATAAGCAGTTCACCCAGTGCCAGCACCCTTGCCGGTCACGTCAATGCCGGCGCCTCCACCATTGCCTATTGCGGCCATGGTGCCGAGACACAGTTTGTGACCACCGGCTTCAACAACAACAATGTGAATGCCACCACCAATGGCGACAAGCTGCCTTTCATCGTGGCCGTGGCCTGCGTGAACGGCAAGTTCCAGCAGAGCGGCGACTGCTTCGCCGAGGCCTGGCTGAAGAAGGAGAACGGCGGCGCGGTCGTCACCCTCATGTCCACCATCAACCAGCCCTGGACCCCCCCGCAGCGCGGTCAGGACTACTTTTACGACATCCTCATCGGCGGCTTCGACTACAACCAGTACAGCGGGCAGAACGGCATCAGCACCGAAGAGCAGCGCACCCGCTGGGGCTCCATCGTAGTGAACGCCTTCAACCTCGCCCTCAGTGAGAGCAGCACCTCCAGCGACTTGGAGACCTTCCGCACCTGGACCACCTTCGGTGACGCCTCACTGCAACTGCGCACCAAGCAGCCCGAGGCCATCACCTCGTCGCTGAACACCGTGATGCAGGGCGTGCCCTTCACCACCACCATCACCCGCAACGGTACCCCCGTGGAGGACGCCCTCGTCTGCATCTCGCAAAACAACGTCTATTACAGCGCCTACACCGACGCCAACGGCCAGGTGACGCTCACCCACGACTTCACCGCCGGCGACGTGCTGTTAGTCGTCACCGCCTTCAACACCACCACCATCTACGAAACCATCACCTGCACAGCGGGCAACGTGCCCTACCTCGTGCTCGACAGTTACAGTCCCGCCATCGTGGAG
Organism: Bacteroidales bacterium; assembly: GCA_016288655.1. Lineage (GTDB taxonomy): Bacteria > Bacteroidota > Bacteroidia > Bacteroidales > WCHB1-69 > UBA1756. Next base: position 20,331 of record JAEEKX010000006.1, on the reverse strand, counting down.
TTCGGCCAACAGCCCTACCTTACGCTGACGCTGAACAACATGGGCGGCGTGGCCACCACCGGCAACACCACCGTCACCCTCAGTTGCGACGACCCGCAACTCTCCTTCATGGATAACAGCGCCACCCTGCCCGTCATGAACGCCAACGGCGGCAGCGCCACCGCCGCCAACGACTTCCAAGTCTCCGTGGCCGACGACGTGACCACCGGACACCAGTTCACCATCACCTGGACCGCCACCAACGGCAACGACAGTTGGAACGGCTCTTTCGTCCTCACCGCCATCGGCGCCGACTGCACCGCGCCCACCGGCCTGGAGGCCACCACCGACAACCACAGCATCGTTCTCACCTGGGACGACAACTCCACCATCCAAGACTTCACCCTCACCGACGACGTGGAGGGCCACACCTACGGCGACATCAACTCGCCCGGCAGCATCGGCTGGACATACATCGACGGCGACGGCGCCAACACCGGCACCTTCCAGGGCGTGAGTTACACCAACGGCGGCAGTCCCATGGCTTTCATCGTGTTGGACGACAGCCAGATGACCGGAAACAGCATTGTGGAGGCCCACTCCGGCAACAAGTACTTCGGTGATGCCTACGCCAGCGGCGGTTGGGGAAATACCGTGCAAAACGACGACTGGCTCATCAGCCCCGAACTCAACTTCACCGAAAACGGCACCATCTCCTTCTGGGCCCGCTCCTACTCCTCCAATTATTCCACCGAACAGTTCTACGTGGCCTACTCCACCACTGGCAACGAAGCCAGCAACTTCACCAACATCAACAACAACGTAGTCACCACCACCACCACCTGGACGCAATACACCTACACCGTGCCCGCGGGCGCCAAGTACGTGGCCATCCACTGCGTCTCCAATGACCAGTACATCTTCTGCTTGGACGACATCGTCATCAGCGGGCGGTCGGTACAGGGGCAGACCTACAACATCTACCGCAACGGCGAACTGGTTGCCAGCAACGTGGCGGGCGGCACCTACACCGACGCCAACCTTGCCGACGGCACCTACTGCTACACCGTCACCGTGAACTGCGAAGGCGGCTTCGAGTCGCTGGAGAGCGAGATGGTTTGCGCCACCGTCGGCGAACCCATAGCGGAGACGTGTGACATCCCGACAGGGCTTCGTGCCGACGCCTATCCCACCCAGGTCAAACTCACTTGGGATCCCGTTGACAACGCCATCGCCTACCGCATCTATCGCAACGGCGAGTCGGTGACCACCATGCCCAACAACCACTACGACGACGCCACCGTAGAGACCGGTGTCACCTACATGTACGCTGTGCGCGCCATCTGCGGCAGCGGCGAATCCGGCCTCAGCAACTCGGTGAACGGACACACCGGCATCGAGGAGGCCTCCATCGCCCACGCTCGCGTCTTCCCCAACCCCGCCACCCAGACGCTGTTCGTGGAGGGTCAGGGCATTGAGGAGATCGCCATCTACTCCACCATCGGCAACCTTGTGCGCCGCATCCACCCGACCGCCGTCACCACCCAGATCAACGTCGCCGACCTCGTCCGCGGCCTCTACTTAGTCAAGATCATCGGCGCCGACGGCCAGAAAGTGGAAAAAGTGGTCCTTCATTAATGAAATGGAAAAAGTGTATTTTTGCACCCCGAAATCTAAAAAGCAATGATTAGCAGAAGATATTTGAGAATCAAGGTGATGCAGGCACTCTACGCCCGTCAGGCCAACCCGTCGGAGGAGATCGTCCTCGGCGAGAAGAACCTCGACAAGTCCATTGCGCAGTGCCAGACCTTGTCGTACTGCTTCTTCTCCATCCTTCCCGAAATCAAACGCTACCTGGAGAACAAGTTCGAAGACCGCAAGGGCAAGATCTTCCCCACCCAAGAAGACCTCAACCCCAACACCCGTTTCATCGACAACCAGGTGATCATCCAAATGGAGAACAGCAGCGAGTTCAACCGCGAATGGTCACGGCTCCCCATCGACTGGTCGCAACATAAGGAACTGATCATCAGTTTGTTCGCGCAGATCGAGGCGATGCCCGAATACCAGGCATACATGGCGGCGGAAACCACCAACTACAAAACCGACAAGCAGTTGGTGCTTGACATCTTCGAGAAGGTGTTCGCCCCCAGCGAGATACTGCAATGGTTCTTTGAAGAGCAGTCGGCCCACTGGCTCGACGACTACAACGACGCGCTGTTGCAGGTCTATCAGGGCGTGGTGTTCTGGAAAGCCGGCACGGAAGACGTGAAGGCCGCCCCGCTTTTCAAGGACAAGGAGGAGGACACGTTTTTCTACAAAAAACTCTACCGCAAGACCATCGAGCACGACCAGGAGTGCCAGGAACTGATAGAGGACAAGCTGAAGAATTGGGAGTCCGACCGCATCATCGCCACCGACATGATCTTGATGAAGATGGCTGTGTGCGAGATGATGGAGTTTCCGAGCATCCCTGTCAAGGTCACCATCAACGAGTACATCGAGATCGCCAAGGTGTATGGCTCCGAAAAAAGCGGCACCTTCATCAACGGCATCGTGGATCGCATAGCGCAGGAGTTGCGCGAGACCGGCCGTTTGAACAAACAGGGGCGCGGATTGTTGAACGAGAGTTTGAATATAACTGAGCGATGAAGAGAGTCTGGTATTTTGCAATCGGCATCTGCATGCTCTGCCTGATGACGGCGGGCTGCGACAACAAAAGCAACACTTCGGTGGTGAACATTCCAGCGACCGCAGACACGAAGAGTGGGAAGCCGTCGCAGGCGGACCCCGACGGTCCGAAGATCAAGTTCGACCACACCCTGTACGACTTCGGCGTGGTGATGCAAGGCGAGAAACTCACGCACACCTTCACCTTCACCAACACCGGAAAGTCGCCGCTGGTAATCTCCTCCACAAGCGCTTCGTGCGGCTGCACCACCTCCACCCCGCCCCGCGCGCCCATCAAGCCGGGCGAAAAGGGCAAGATCAACGTCACCTTCGACTCCAAGACCAAGATGGGTGAAGTCACCAACAAGGTGCGGGTGGCCTCCAACGCCTACCCGTCGCCCGCCGTGCTCACTATCAAGGCAACCGTTAGAAAACCATAATTTATCCACTTTAATTTATCGTTATGAACTTTATGAATCATTTGTTTTTATTGATGGCTGGCGGCCAGCAAGGCGCCAATGGACAAGCACAAGGCGGTAGTGGCTGGACCATGCTGATCTTCTTTGTTGCCATCATCCTGGTGTTCTGGCTCTTCATGATCCGTCCGCAGCAGAAGAAGCAGAAGAAGATCCAGGAGGCCCGCGAGGCCCTGAGAAAAGGCGACGAGGTCATCACCATCGGCGGCATCCACGGCAAGATCGTGGATGTGCGCGAGAAGACCTTCGTCATCGCCGTGGAGGACAACACCCACATCGAAATTGAAAAAGCTGCCGTCGCCATCGACGAGAACAGCGTCAAATAGCATCGCGCAATGGACAGGGCCAAGCAGATCAAGGAGACCATCACCGACCCGCGGGGGCACATCAAAATGCCTCCGTTGGCCTTCGTTGTCTGCTTGGCCTTCAGCGCATTGCTGTGGTTTTTCGTCACCCTGTCGCGTGAATACACCGTCACATACGACTACAAGGTGACCTGCACCGACCTGCCCGCCGGCAAGAAGAAAGCCGACGTGTCGTCGGATGCCACCTTGCGCCTCACCTTCACCGCCAAGGGTTTCGAGTTCCTCAGCCCCACCTTCCGCGACGGCAACCGCGACATCCAACTGTCGGTCAAGGAACTTGTCAAACATAAGGGCGAGAACCTGAACAGTTACCAGTTTTCGCAGACGGAGATCACCGACTACCTCCGTTCCACCAACCAGTGGGGCGAGGAGTTCGTCGGTGTGGAGATGGAGCGTCCCATGACCATCTACCTATCGAAATAGCCCGACTCTATTTTGCCGCCACGGGCTGCGGCACCGCTGATTTCACGAATCATCAACCATTTTTTCGAACCATGCGTATTAGCGAAATTTTGAAACAGAAGAAGACCTTGTCGTTTGAGGTCTTCCCCCCCAATCCCAAGATCAGTAAAATTGATGCCGTCTTCGGCACCATCGACGCGTTGCGGCAGTACTGTCCCGACTTCATCAGTGTCACCTTCAAGTCGTCGGGCGACTACAGCGAGGACACGCTGGCGCTGGCGAGTTACGTCAAGCGGCACACCGACGCCGAGCCGTTGGTGCATCTCACCTGCGGGGCGCTTGATCCTGCCGGCGTGGATCGCATCACGGCGTTGATGGAAGAGCAGAAATTGGAGAACGTGCTGGCACTGCGGGGCGACCCGCCGGCCGACTTCGACGGCGAGTACCTCAAGCACTTCCACCACGCCTCCGAGTTGATGGAGTACCTGCGCCGATCCCACGACTTCTGCCTCGGCGCCGCCTGCTACCCCGAAGGGCACATCGAGTGCCGGAGTCTTTACGAAGACCTCATTCACCTGAAGACCAAACAGGACATGGGCGCGCAATTCCTGATTTCCCAGGTGTTTTACGACAACAACTACTTCTACCGGCTCGTCCGCGCCGCCCGCAAGTGCGGCATCACCGTGCCCATTCTTCCGGGCATCATGCCGCTGGTGAATACCAACCTGTTCAACAAGATCATGAACATGGCCGGTGCCACCATCCCCTTTGAACTACGCGTGCTCTTCGACCGCTTCCGCGACAACAAAGAGGCCATGTTCGAAATCGGCATCTCCTACAGCGTGAACCAAATCCTCGAACTGCTCGCCAACGACGCCGACGGCATTCACATCTACACGATGAACAACGCCCGCGTGGCCGGCGAGATCTACTCCCGTATCCACAACGTGATCGAGAAGGAGTTACGGTAGCGACGTCACTCTTTTTTCTCGTATGTAATCTGGATGCCGCTGTTTTCCCTAAAATAGGTGAAGATGAAGGCGCCCCAGAGCATCAGAGGAATCAGCAGCCATAGCGCGGGAAGCACCCAAAAACGCGACGTGCTGTAAATGCGCCCCTTGTCGGGCTTGCCTTGCGGATAACGGATTTGCAACTCCTTGAAAGCCAATCGGGTGTCATCCCTTACCTCCACGGTGTACTCCCGTCCATCCACATAGTAGTGCAAGGTCATGTCTGCCTCATAGAACTTCAGGTCCAGCGGGTCGTCACATACCAGCATGCCGTGCGTGAAGGCGCTGTGTTGGTAAATGTAGGCGCGCTGCGCGAAATAGACAGCCAGCATCACGGCAAAGCCGATCAGAAAGAGGAAAAAGCGATTGATTCTCAAGGTGTTTTACTTTTCAATGGGCAGCGGCTCGTCGATGCGCTCGTTCCAGGGCAGACCATACTTGCCGATCTCGGCGAGGAATGGATCGGGATCGAACTGCTCGATGTTGAAGACGCCCTTGCCTTGCCATTTGCCGGTGAGAATCATCTTGGCGCCGAGCATGCAGGGCACGCCGGTGGTGTATGAAACGGCCTGTGCGCCAATCTCTTTGAAGCAGGCAGCGTGGTCGCAGTTGTTCCAGATGTAGTAGGTGCGCTCTTTGCCGTCCTTGATGCCGCGCATCTGACAGCCGATGGAGGTCTGTCCCTTGTAACCCTCGCCCAGCGAAGACGGCTCCGGCAACACGGCCTTCAAGAACTGCAACGGCACAATCTCCTTACCCTCGTAGTTGATGGGCTTGATGCTGGTGAGACCAACCTCTTGGAGGACATTCAGCACGGTGAGGTACTTCTGGCCGAAAGTCATCCAGAAGCGGGCGCGCTTGATGGTGGGATAGTTTTTGGTCAGCGATTCAAGCTCCTCATGGTAAAGCAGATACGACTCGCGCTCGCCAATATTCGGGTACTCCACCGGCTTGTGGATGCTCATCGGGTCGATCTCCACCCACTGGCCATCCTGCCAATATTTGCCGCGCTGGGTAATCTCGCGGATATTGATTTCGGGGTTGAAGTTGGTGGCGAAGGCCTTGCCGTGGTCGCCGGCGTTGCAATCGACGATGTCGAGGTAGTGGATCTCGTCGAAGTGGTGCTTGGCGGCATAGGCGGTATAGACGCTGGTGACGCCCGGGTCAAAGCCGCAGCCGAGCAGCGCCATGATGCCGGCTTCCTTGAAACGGTCCTGATAGGCCCATTGCCACTTGTATTCGAACTTGGCGACATCCTTCGGCTCGTAGTTGGCGGTGTCCATGTAGTTGGTGCGGGTGGCTAAACAGGCGTCCATCAGCGGGAGATCCTGGTAGGGCAGGGCCACGTTGATGAGCAGGTCGGGGCGTTCCTTCTCGAGCAGGGCGATGGTCTCCGGCACGTTGTCGGCATCCACCTGGGCGGTGCGGATGTTGGGCTTGCCGATGGCGGCGGCCAACTTGTCGCACTTCGCCTTCGTGCGGCTCGCAATGACGATTTCTGTGAAAACTTCAGGGACGGAAGCGCATTTGTGCGCAACCACTGCGCCAACTCCACCGGCGCCGATGATGAGGACTTTTGCCATTTTTCTTAGGTTTTAGATGAAAGTGCAAAATTACAATAATTCTGCAAAATTGGAAAGATTTTCTTTACCGAATTGAAAATTCAAGTCAGCCAGATGGAGTATAAAATGATTCGATTTGGCTGGATAAAAATTTATCAAGCCAAATCAAATAAAATTGTATCATTTACCGCTTGACGAACTTCCGCACGAGAGTCTGTCCGTCGGCGAAGGCACGCACGAAGTAGATGCCGGCGGCGAGGTTCGTCACGTTGAACTCGGCGGTGGCGGCATCCACGGAGCCCAACTGCAGCCGCTGACCGGCGAGGTTGCACAGTTCGACGCGCTCCATCGGCTGACCGCAGCGCACGTGCAGCACGTTGTCGGCCGGGTTGGGATAGAGCGTGAGCGCGATGACGTGATACTCGGCGACACCATCTTCCGGATCATCGGGATCATCCGGATTGCCACCGCCCGCGTCGTAGGTGAAGGTCTGTGCAGGCGTCCAGGCACTACTACCGGCCGTGCCGCCACAAAAGGCCTGGATGCTGTAGGAAACCACGTCGCCGTCAGCCAAGCCGGGCACCTGGAAGCAAGGCACCGACACGGCCACCGTCTGGTCGGCACCACCATTGATGTTGTAAAGCACGTTCCAACTGGCTGCCGTGCCGCCCCAACAGATGTTGCCGTTCTCATCCACCGTGACATTCGTCGGAATATCGCACGGCGTCGAGGTGGTGGGCGTGAAGGCGACATAGATCGTGTGCGCTATGTTGATGTTGGAAATCGTATAGACGTTGTTGACCACCGAGGAGGTCACATCCATAGTGTTGTCGGTGACGTAGTTGATGACATAGCCCGTGTTGGGGGTGATAGTGAAAGTCTGACTTCCACCGCATTGCGCATTCATAGAAGTAGGCGTCACCGTGCCGTTGCCGTCGGTGCTGGCCGACAGTGCAAAAGTCTGCGTGGTGTATAGCACCTGGAAGGTATGGTTAGCCATGACGTTGGTGAAGGTGTACATGTTATTGGTCACCTGCGACAGCACGCTCACGCCATCCACCAGCACATCGCTGATGGTCTGGCAGGGTTGCGGCGAGATGATGAAGGTCTGCGAACCGCCCGCGGTGACGCTCACACTGCCCGAGGGCAGGATGGTGCCGTCGTTGTTGAGGACCGTGATGACGTAGGATTGCGATGCCGGAGGCGCTTCGAAGGTCACCGTCATGCAGCCCGTGTTGTCGCTCGGGTCGTTCTCAAACCACCCGGGACCTGTGCTCACGGTCATGCAGAACGTGTGCGTGCCGTACAGGTTGTAGGTGGCGATGTCGGAGGCATACAAGGCGTTGAAGCCGGTCCAATAGACGCCGTTGCCGGAGGCGATGTAGGTGGTGGAAGCGCCCGTGCTGCCCAGCGGCGTGCCGTCAATGGTCATCTCGAAGTGCAAAGTGTCTTGGAAATCGTATGTGGCAGCACCATAGTTGTAGTTATAGACAATCGGAATAGGGGTGAAGTTGCTGCCGTAAGGCACTGTCATGCTGGTGATCTCGTTCTGGTCGTTGACGTTGTCGATGTACCAGATGCCGAGGTCGATGATCGGATCGTCGCCGTTGGGGTCGTTGACGTAACCCATCAGCCCCCAGTTGCCTACTGTGAACGACAAGCCGATGGCGTTGATGTCGTACCACGTCTGGTCTTCGGGATCATAGTAGAGGGTGCCCTTGCCTGCGGTGACATTGCTCTCGTCGTACGACAACAGCAGGCCGGTGCCGTTGCTGATATAGACGCCGAACCACAGTTCCTTGGTCGCGTCGATGGTGACGGGAGTGTTGAGCGTCACCACCGTCCAGTCGTCGATGTTGACGGAGGACACCGTTTGCGAGGCCACCAAGTTCCCCGGATTCATGGAGGTGGAAGAGTTGTAACTACCGCCCTGATAGACACGGATGCTGTAGGTTCCGCCCGCGGGATATTCGTCGCTGGACCACAGGTAGAAAGCCACCTGCGTGAGCGTGGTGCCGTCGAGAGAGGTCAGGTCGGAGGCAGCGAATCGCTGCACGCAAGCCAGATCGAACGGGTCGGTGGCGTCGGTGTTGACGATGCCCTGGGTGAGGTTGGCCTCCGTGGCCCACGAGATCCAGCCGGAGTTTCTGTCGGAAGAGAGTGCCGGAGCGCTCGCATCGCGGCTGACATGCTGAAGCTGATGTTGCCCGAAGATGGGCGACAGCAATAAGGCAAAAACGGAAAAAAGTAGTAATCTTCTCATTTTTAACAAGTTTTGAACGGGCAAAATTACAAATTATCTTGAAAAAAACAAATAATCTAGAAATTTTTTTCATCTCGCTTTTTTTTCTATTTTTGCAACCCAATTTAATAACTCTATTAAACTAAGTTATCAAAAAATATGGAGAACAGTGAAACGCTATATTCCGTAGGGGTTGACATTGGTTCGACGACGATGAAGGTGGCGGCATTGGATGAGCGTGGCGAGTTGGTTTTTTCCGCCTACCAGCGCCATCAGGCCGACATCCGCGGCACGGCGGCGCAGTTGGCGCACCAGTTTCGGGAGGTCGTGGGCGACTGTCGGCTTCGCTTGGTGGTCACCGGATCGGTGGGCATGGGCTATGCGCAACGGCTCGACATCGGGTTCGTGCAGGAGGTGGTGGCGGCGGCCGAGACCGTGAAACGGCGTTACCCCGAAGTGGGCACGCTCATCGACATGGGCGGTGAGGACAGCAAGATGATCTTCTTTGAGAAAGGGAAAGTGCCCGACATCCGCATGAACGGCAGTTGCGCCGGCGGCACGGGGGCTTTCATCGACCAGACCGCCATGTTGTTCCATGTGGAGACGAAGGAGTTGAACGCGTTGGCGGAGCAGGCGGAGAGCATCCACCCGATCGCCTCGCGCTGCGGCGTCTTCTCGAAAACCGACATCCAGAACCTGATGAGCCGCAACATCAGCCGCGCCGACATTGCGGCGTCGGTATTCAACGCCGTGGCGATGCAGGTGGTGTCGTCGCTCGCCCGCGGCATGGACATCACACCAACGGTCTTCTTCTGCGGCGGACCGTTTGCCTTCCTACCGGAGTTGCAGAAACACTTCCGCCGCGTGCTCGGACTAAGCGAACAGCAGTGCCTGCTGCCCGAGAACGCCCAACTCATCCCCGCCACCGGCTGCGCCCTGCTTGCCGAAAGCCACAGCCACGGCATTCTCACTCTCGACCAACTGATCCGCACCATCGAGGAGAAACGCGACACCCCGCAGCAACTCGACAACCGTCTCCCCTGCCTCTTCACCTCCAAGAAGGAATACGACCACTGGCTGCAAGCGGAGAACATTTACAAAGTGCCCCGCGCAGCGTTGGTCAGCGACACGCCTTCCACCTATTACCTCGGAGTCGATTCGGGCAGCACCACCACCAAATTAGTGCTCCTCAACGCCGATGGCGACATCGTCTATACCGACTACCAACGTAACGAGGGCGACAGTTTCAAGGCCTTCTGCGGCATGTTGCAGACGCTGTACCAGAGCACCCCGAACCCGGACAACGTCGTCATCGCCGCGAGCGCGGCCACCGGCTACGGCGAGAACCTCATCAAGACCGCCTTCAACTTCGACTACGGCATCGTGGAGACGATGGCGCACTTCTCCGCCGCCAAGCAGGTCGAACCCGCCGTGAGTTTCGTGCTCGACATCGGCGGTCAGGACATGAAGGCCATCTTCGTGGAGAACGGCTCCATCCGCCGTATGGAGATCAACGAGGCCTGCTCTTCCGGCTGCGGGTCCTTCATCGAGACCTTCGCCAACATGATGGGCTACCCCGTGGCGCAGTTCGCAGAACTCTCCTGCTACGCGCCGCACCCCTGCGACCTCGGCACCCGCTGCACCGTCTTCATGAACTCCAAGGTGAAGCAGGCCATGCAGGAGGGCGCCGCCGTGGATGACATCGCCGCCGGCTTCAGTTACTCCGTGGTCAAAAATTGTCTTTTCAAAGTATTGAAACTCAAGAATATAGAAGAACTCGGCCCGCACGTGGTCGTACAGGGAGGCACCTTCCGCAACCACAGCATCGTGCGTGCGCTGGAGCGGATGACGGGGCGCCATGTGGCCTTCTCCGACATCCCCGAACTGATGGGCGCCTACGGAGCCGCCCTCTACGCCCGCTCCATGCACAACGCCTGACCTTCAACCCATCCATCCATCACCTTTCAACTCATGAGCACCAACCTTTCCCAACTGATATCCGCCAACAGTTACGAGTCGGAATTCGAGATCTGCCCGGGCTGCGAGAACCACTGCACAGTCAAGTTGTTCCATTTCCAGAACGGCAACACCTTCTTCTCGGGCAACAACTGCGAGAAGGTCTATTCCAACACCTCCGCCGCGCAGCGCAAGGGCATCAACATGTTTGCCGAGAAATACAGACTGCTGTTCGCCAAGCCGACGAAGACGTTGCCCGCCGACGCGCCCAACATCGGCATTCCGCGCGGACTGGGCATCTACGAGAACTATCCCTTCTGGCGCACGCTCTTCACCGAGTGCGGGTTCCGCCCCGTGCTCTCCAACGCATCCGGCAACAAACTCTACGAAAGCGGATTGCGCGCCATCATGGCCGACAATATCTGCTTCCCCGCCAAGTTGATGCACGGGCATGTCAACGACCTAATCGCCAAGAAGGTCGATCGCATCTTCTATCCTTACGTGGTTTATGAGCGGAAAGAGGACGAACAGTCGCGCAATAGTTACAACTGTCCGATTGTGGCGGGCTACTCCGACGTCATCCGCAGTTCGATGGATCCGGCGGCGAAGGCGGGCATACCGTTCGACTCGCCCGTCATCACCTTCAGTGAAGAGAAGCTGATGCGCCGCTCGTGCCTCGCTTATCTGCAAGGGTTGGGCGTGGCGAAGCCGGTGGCCGAGCGCGCCATCACGATGGCAGCGCAGGCGCAGGACGACTACTTAGCGGCATTGACGCGGCGGGGCAACGAGATCCTCGACGCCGCCATCGCCGAGGAGCGCATGGTGATCCTGCTCGCCGCCCGCCCCTACCACATCGACCCGCTTATTGAACACAAGATCTCGCACGCCATCGCCGACATGGGCATCGACGTCATCACCGAGAACACGGCGACGGTGAGCGGGGCGGCAGTCTATCGCGAACTGAACGCCATGACACAGTGGAGTTACCCCAACCGCATCTTCAAGGCCGCCTATTTCGTGGGCAGTCACCCTTACCGGAACCTCCATTTCGTGCAACTCACCTCTTTCGGTTGCGGTCCCGACGCTTTTATCCTCGACGAGGTCAACGCCATCCTCAAGCGTTTCCACAAGAACCACACCATCCTCAAGATCGACGACGTGAACAACATTGGGTCGTTGCGCTTGCGGGTGCGGTCGTTGGTGGAGTCGGTGAGCGGCGGCGCGGGCACGCCCCCGCGCGAGCAGGAGCCGTCGTCGTACGTCACCACACGCACTTACACCGCGCAGGAGCGCCGCCGCACCCTCCTCGGTCCTTACTTCGCCGAGGGCTACTCCGAATTCTTCCCGCCCCTGTTCAAACTCGCCGGCTACAACCTCGTCACCCTGCCCGCCGGCACCCAGGAGGCCGCCGAAGTGGGCCTGCGCTACGCCAACAACGAGGTCTGCTACCCCGCCACCCTCGTCGTCGGCTCCATCATGAGAGAACTCCTCAGCGGCAAGTACGACCCGCACGACGTCGCCATCATCATGACGCAGACGGGCGGACAGTGCCGCGCCTCCAACTACTACTCCCTCATCAAGAACGCGTTGGTGAGCGCGGGCATGCAGGAGATCCCCGTCATCTCACTCGCCCTCAGCGCCAGCGTCTCCGCCACCCAACCCGGGTTCACCGTCCCCCTGCGCCGCATCATCGGCATTGTCATCCACACCGTGCTCTACGCCGACTGCCTGGCCAAACTCTACCACGCCTCCGTCGTGCGCGAGAAGGTGCCCGGCACCGCCAAGGCGCTGCAACAGAAATACACCGAACAGGCGCTGCCCATCATCGCCGACAACAACAGCAAAGGACTGCGCGACCTGCTTGCCGAGGCCGTGCGGGAGTTCACAGCCGCCATTGACACCGGAAAGCGCGTGCCCGTCATCGGACTCGTCGGCGAGATCTATGTCAAATACAACGGATTCAGCAACAAGTACGTCGTCAACTGGCTGGAGCAGAACGGCGTGGAGGTGGTGCCGCCCGCCCTCATCGGCTTCCTCACCACCGGCTTCGCCAACAACCACATCAACCGCGAACTCAACATCAAGGAGGTGAAGTTTCCAAAGTGGATCAATGATTTGGTTTACAACATTTTATATAAGAAAATGCAACAGTTCAACCAAATCTGCGCTCCCTTCCCGTTCTTCCGTCCGCTTACCCACATCTTCGAAGACGCCAAACTCGCGGAGCAGGTGGTGAACATGGCCGGCGACTTCGGCGAGGGGTGGTTCCTCCCGGGCGAGATCTGCCACTTAGCCGAAACCGGCATCCACAACGTCGTCAGTCTCCAGCCCTTCGGCTGCATCGCCAACCACATCATCTCCAAAGGCGTCGAAAAACGGCTCAAACAGCTCTATCCCCAACTCAGTCTGCTCTTCCTCGACTTCGACAGCAGCACCTCCGAGGCCAACGTCTTCAACCGCCTGCACTTTATGGTGGAAAACTGTCGTAAAGAGTTGGAAAACAATAAATAAAAAAATCATCTCCATTCATACCATTCCATTATGGCCAAAAATTCACAGTTAGAGGAAAGCATCATGAAAGCGGCGGAAGAGTTGTTCCTGCAGAACGGCTTCGACGCCACCTCCACCACCGACATCGCCAAGAGCGCCGGCTGCACCCAAGCGCTGGTCCACTATTACTACCGAACCAAGGAGAACCTCTTCCAACAGATTTTCACGCAGAAATTCCAACTGCTCATCTCCCACATCCACGAGAAGAACAATCAAGTCAACGATTTGGAGTTGGCCCTGCGCAATTTCGTCGATAGTTACTTCGACACCCTTTCCAAGAACCGTCAAATCCCTTTTTTTCTCATTAAAGAATTGATAATGAATGAAGAACGACGGCAGCGGATGCGGATGCGGATGATCACCGATGCGGGGAGTCTGCAATATTACACCGACTGGGACAAACTCATCAAGTCGGAGATTGCCAAGGGCAATATCCGTCCCATTGATACCATGGACTTGACCATCGACGTGGTGTCGCTCGTGGTCTTCACCTTCATCTCGCTGCCGCTCTATAGCGACCTGTTCGAGCAGAACGAAGAGGAGATCCGCGCCTACCTACAGCGCCGCAAGGAAGAGGTCATCACACTGATTCTCAAAGGGTTGAGAAAGTAATTATGAAATTACATTTCCCCGAACTGACGTTGCAGCCATAGTCTCAAGAAGGGATCCGACAGTGGGTATTGCCGCGCACCGCGCTCATCAGGATGAAAGGTCATCTAGTCGTCGGCCAGGAGTTATTTCCATGCCGACTGCACAATCATGTACGGATTCAAAATAGGATGACGAAAAAAAACAACAAATACATAATTTGAAAAAACAATCCCATCGGCTTCTTTCTACCGCAAAAAAATTGTATATTTGCGGGCTCAAACTGCTCTTCCTGACATCGCTGGTCGTCCCGTCCCCCCCACCGTTCTTTGTCATGGCAATACAAAATCCAATCAACCAATACTTTAATTAAAAAATTACCATCATGGGAGAATTAGCGAAACTGTATCCCAAAGCATTATGGGAGAATTTTGAAAGCATCTGTTCCATTCCTCATCCGTCGAAGCACGAGGAGAAACTTGTGGCTTGGATGATGAATTGGGCGAAAGAACACGGTATCGAGTGCAAGAAGGACGCCACGGGCAACCTGATTTTCCGCAAGCCCGCCACGAAGGGCATGGAGAACCGCGTGCCGGTGATCCTGCAGGCACATGTCGATATGGTGCCGCAGGCGAACGCCAGCACCAAGCACGACTTCACGAAGGACCCGATCCGTCCGCGCGTATGCGATGACGGTTGGGTACGTGCCACCGGCACCACCCTCGGCGCCGACGACGGCATCGGCGGTGCGGCCGCATTGGCCGTCCTCGCCTCCAAGGACGTCGCCCACGGTCCGCTCGAAGTGCTCCTCACCATTGACGAGGAGACCGGCATGACCGGCGCCTTCGGCCTGAAGAAGGGCGCGCTGAAGGGCGAGATCCTCATCAACCTCGACTCCGAGACGGAGGGCGAGTTGTACGTCGGCTGCGCCGGCGGCCTCGACGGTGTCATCACGATGAACTACCGCAACGTGGCCGTGCCCGCCGGCATGAAGGGCTTCCAGGTCGCCATCACCGGGCTCAACGGCGGTCACTCCGGCATGGATATCATCCTCGGCCGCGCCAACGCCAACAAGTTGATGACCCGTGTGCTGAGCGCCGCCGCCGCCAAGTGCGGCATGCGCCTCGCTTCCTTCGCGGGCGGCAACCTGCGCAACGCCATCCCGCGTGAGGCCGTCGCCGTCGTCGCCGTGCCCGAAGCTGAAGAGAAGGTCTTCACCAAACTCGTCAACGCCTTCGCCAAAACCGCCAAGGCCGAGTTCGCCGCCACCGAACCCAACATGACCATCAAGGCCAAGGCTACCGACGTTCCCGCCAAGGTGATGCCCGAGGCCGTGCAGAACAAGGTCCTCGACATGGTGTTCGCCCTGCCGAACGGAGTGCTCCGCATGAGCGACAGCATGCCCGGTCTGGTCGAAACCTCCAACAACCTCGCCATCGTGAAGGCAGAGAACGGCCACGTCCAGATCGCATCCCTGATGCGCAGTTCCGTCGATTCCGCCAAGGAGGCCGTCGGACAGAAGATGACCGCCATCGCCCGCCTCGCCGGTGCCGAGATCTCGCTCGAAGGCGCCTACCCGGGCTGGAAGCCGAACCTCGAATCACCCATCCTGCAGACCGCCAAGAAGGTCTATAAGGACAAATTCAAGAAAGAGCCCGCCTTCATGGCCATCCACGCAGGCCTCGAGTGCGCCCTCTTCAGCGTCAACTACCCCAACTGGGACATGATCTCCTTCGGACCCACCATCATGCACCCGCACTCCCCCGACGAACGCGTCAACATCGAGAGTGTCGGCAAGTTCTGGGACTTCATCGTGGCCCTGCTCAAGAACATCCCCAAGAAGTAACCTCCATTACCGATAATGCAAGACGCGGCCCGAAAAGGTCGCGTCTTTTTTTTGCGCGGTTATCGTCGTTTTTGAAACCACGAATTACGCGAATGAACGCGGAGCATGCGAATTGTTTTTCCTGACTTTGACACTTTTTAAATCATAACACATTGTCACAAAGGAATCTATGAAAAAAAATCTGTAGGCGGAAATGGTTGTCGCAAAACCATACTGAAAAATGTAGGGCTGTCATACTATGGCAGCCCTACGATTTCATATCCCTATCGGGATGGTTATTTCTCCTGCATCTCCTTCTGCAAGCGTTCGTTCAGCAGGGGAACGATTTTGTTGAAATCGCCCACCACGCCGAGGTCGGCCACACCGAAGATGGGAGCGTCCTTGTCGCGGTTGATGGCGATGATGAGGTCGGATTCCTCCATATTTTATGCCGCCTCACTTGTTACTCCAATGTACGGTGGAGCATTCGGGGAAGTACTAAGACAAAGTACGGATCCAGATTTCAGCACTTTGAATTCTATTACTTTCGCTTTCCAACGGGAACTTCTTTGCAAATGAAAAAGAAAAGATTTTAGAACTGTGGCTCCCTGTTCATTGGTTAGTCTAACAGTCACTTTAATCGTGTATGGTTGAGAAAAGTCATGATAAATTCCTTCTTTTTCTCCTAGTAAATGAAAATCTTCCCATTGTACTATTTTAACTTTGCCGTCATTTGAATTCTCTTTTAAGTATGATAGCACCGTTCTCTTGACCAAAATCTCTTGGAATTGTGTGGAGCGAAAGTAACCCGATAAATAAGCAGCGGCTGTAACATATCCAGCGGTGAGAATCGTTCCAAAAATAAGAATACCTATTACGTAGAAATCGTAAGTTTTCTCGTTGGAAGGACCTGAAAACTCCATCAAGTTTCCAAATCCAACCATAGGTAACACAAAAACAGCAATCCCTGCCCAACATAAATTCTGCCACCATCTATGGGACCACACATCACTACATATAATCATTACTGAAATTATCGCACATGCAACCAAAACAGCTGCTGGTATTATTTCCACTAACAAAGTTAAAACTACCGTCTTCATTTTTTACTCTCTTGGTACGAGATGCCAAATAAGGCTCAAAACCATCTTTGAATAAAAAATAAAATCCACAAATGATGTACGCAGTGAATGCTCCAACCACAAAAATTGCCAAAAGAATTTTCCACCAAGTCATAACAAGAACTCCCATCGTCCGTGCCAGCGATGACCCTATACCATAAAAGAAGCGTGGCACTGATATACCACATTCTTCAATCGGAGGTCGTAGGAATACCTTATAATGCAGATGTAATATACAGCCCACGCTATAGCGCGAACCGAAACACTCTCTTGCATTATAATCCAGAAATTTCCTACGTTTCCGATTGCAAGAACGAGCATAACGCTTCGTAGTTCCAATAAATTTCGTTTTTGAGCATCCGTCTCTCAAAAACTCACGGGAAAAATACATCACTGAATGAAATGATAAAAAAGCAGTAAATTATTTTTTGCGTTTTCAAAAAAAGTTGTATTTTTGCCGCGTCCTTCGGTGGTTGGTACAAGCCCCTTATTGGGGGCGGGAAAGATTCAGAGTAACCACTAACTAAAAAAGCCAGTTTGTTAAAGATACTGTTTGGGCGGTTAATTAATAAACTGGCTTGTTACATTCGGCTGAAAATTCGTTATGGAATACTCCACCACCTCACCGTTATCCCTAAATCCAACAACCAATTTTGCAATACCTTTCCCTTTCAGATTACAGACCAAATTTTTTATGGTTCTAGTATGGGAAAATCTCAATTTGAAAAATTTTACACACAAATTCACTATTTTAGTGAATTTATAAAAAAATAGTTGTATCTTTGCCGCGCAACTGAACTTGAACTATGACGATACAATTCGACAAAGAATATCTCTCAGAACTCTATTACACAGGAAAATGCTCAGACAAAAAACATCGCTTCCAGCCGGGAGTGGTGAAGAATTATGTGAAACGGATTATCACTTTGGCTGAAGCTCCAAATATTGAAATACTATACGTTCTTAACTCTTTGAACTACGAAGTTCTAACAGGCGACAAAGCAGGAATATCATCTATTCGGATAGATTTGAAATACAGACTGGAATTCAAGGTGGAAGAAATGGAAGAGCCTATCATTACAATTTGCAACATTTTAGACATTACCAATCATTATAAATAATTAAATATGAGCAATTTAGAATTTTCTTATATAGCCATTCACCCTGGAGAAGTGCTGAAAGAGGAGTTGGAGTCACGGGGGATTTCGCAAAAAGATTTTGCCAAGGCCATTTCGGTGTCCTATACGATGCTGAATGAAATACTAAATGGCAAACGTTCCATCACTACCGATTTCGCCATTTTGGTAGAAGCGGCGTTAGGAACCCCCGCCGAGCTTTGGCTGAATATGCAGGCACGCTACAACCTCCAAGTCGCAAAAAACAAAGAGACGGTCAAAATGCGATTTGCGGCCATCCGTAACACAAGTCCGTGGTTGTCATTACACACCAATCCTGTTGCAACAGTATAGGATTTTAGCAATAATATATAACCTAGCGAGGCCACCTTCCGGCGGCCTCCGCTTCTGTTGGTTACATTGTTACCCATTGTGTAGAGACGATGTGCACATCGTCTCTACACAATGTCATTATTTCTCCTGCATCTCCTTCTGCAAGCGTTCGTTCAGCAAGGGAACGATCTTGTTGAAATCGCCCACCACGCCGAGGTCTGCCACGCCGAAGATGGGGGCGTCCTTGTCGCGGTTGATGGCGATGATGAGGTCGGACTCCTCCATACCGGCCAAGTGCTGGATGGCACCTGAAATACCGATGGCGAAATAGAGGTTCGGACGCACGGTCTTACCGGTCTGGCCCACCTGCACATCGTGCGGCATCACGCCGGCATCGACCATGGCACGGGAGGATGAAACCTGCGCGTTGTTGAGGGTCTTGGCCAAGGCACCGAGTTTCTCGAAGCCCTCCTTGCAACCCACACCACGACCACCGGAAACCAGAATCTTGGCCTCGGTGATGTCCATCTTGCCCTTGTCGGCTTTCACCTTCTTCACGAGCTTCACAGCGAATTTGCTGGGATCGAACACCGGCTTGAACTCCATGATTTCGCCCTTGCGGGAAGCGTCGCGGGTCATCTTCTGCATCACGCCCGGACGCACGGTGCTCATCTGCGGACGGTGCTCCGTGCACATGATGGTGGCCATCAGGTTGCCGCCGAAAGCGGGACGGGTCATCATCAGCTCTTTCTCTTCCGAAATCTCCAGCTTGGTACAGTCGGCGGTGAGGCCGGTGGCCAAACGGGCGGAGAGGCGCGGACCGAGGTCACGGCCGATGGTGGTGGCGCCGAACAGGATGATGTTGGGCAGATACTTGTCGGAGATCTGCGCGATGGCCTGTGAGTATTGCTCGGTCAGATAGTCCTGCAGTTCGGGGCAGTCGGCATACACGACTTCGTCGGCGCCGTACTCGATGAGGGTCTGACATTGGTTCTTGATATTGTGGCCGAGGAACATTGCCACGACCTTCTCGCCCAGGATCTGTGCCAGTTCGTGGGCCTTGCCGAGCAGTTCGAGACCGACGGGCTGGATGACGCCGTCGCGCTGCTCAACGAATACGAATATGTTTTTATAATTTGATTTGTCCATAGTTGTTCCTCCTTAAATGATGAATTTTTCTTTCAGTTTGGCAACGATGAGGGCAACGGCCTCGTCGGGGGTGACGTCGAACACCTCGCCGGCCACTTTCTGCGGCTTGGTGAACGATCTCTTCACGCGGGTGGGTGAGCCGTTGAGACCGAGTTTCGCTTCGTCCACGTCAATCTTATCGACGTTCCAGATTTCGATTTCCTTCTCGTCGTAAGCGTCGAGGATGCCCTTGACGGTCATATAGCGCGGTTTGAAAGCGGAGGCGAGCACGGTGAGGAGGGCGGGCGTGTGGACTTCCAGCATCTGGTAGCCATCTTCGTCTTCCTTCTTCACGGTGAGCTTGTCCTTGCCGTCGAATTCCACGCCGGCCACATAGGAGATCATCGGGGTGTGGAGGTGTTCGGCAATCTGCGGGCCGACCTGGGCGGTGTCGCCGTCGATGGCCTGACGGCCGGTGATGACGAGGTCGTGTTCGATGACGCGAAGCGCGCCGGCCAGTGCGTTGGAGGTGGCGAGCGTGTCAGCGCCGGCGAACTTACGGTCGGTGAGGAGGATGGCGCGGTCGGCACCCATGGCGAGGGCCTCGCGGAGGATGGCCTCGGCCTGCGGCGGTCCCATCGTGATGACGGTGACATGTGCGCCAAATTGGTCTTTCAACTGGAGGGCCACTTCGAGGCCGCCCTTATCGTCAGGGTTCATAATGCTCGGCACACCGTCGCGAATCAACGTACCCGTGGCGGGGTTGATCTTGATTTCGGTGGTATCCGGAACCTGCTTGATACAAACTACGATTTTCATATCTATTTTTTATTTTCTGATTTCTAATTAATTAAGCGAACAATTTGGCGGCGATGACCATTCTCTGGACCTCGCTGGTGCCTTCGTAAATTTCGGTGATCTTGGCGTCGCGCATCATTCTCTCCACCGGATACTCGCGGGTGTAACCATAACCGCCGTGGAACTGCACGGCCTTGGTGGTCACCTCCAT
>JAEEKX010000039.1 GCA_016288655.1 Bacteroidales bacterium | reverse complement strand
TCATGGTTGTAAAACTGGCAAGGATGTTGAACACACGTATCTCCATTGCAATATAAATAGTTGCTCTCCACTCTGTAGCTATGCTCACTGAATGTAATCCTGAGATAGTCTCCCTCTCCGGGTTGTACAGACAGTGAATGCTCTGCCTGCCACTCCCATGTGCCGCATATTGCACAAGGTTCTGTCGGAGTATCTGGCTCGTCAATAGGTTCTTCTTTTGTACAAGAGAAAAGAGAAACACCCAACAGCATCAATATGAAAAAAAGTCTCAATGTTTTCATGGCTTATCTGTTGAGTTTGACAAAGGTATAATGACTCTCATCCGGCAAATCCACATCGGGACAATTCTCACGAGTGAACAGACATTGCAGATCCAATGTGTCACCATGAAGAGATGCATCAAAGGTGGGTGGAATATTAGCATAAAAAGGCATTTCCACCCATTGAACGGGACTCAACTCGCGATTCCACATATAGAATTCCCCATTGTAAATCAAATAATTGCATCTCGTCCAATCATTAAAATAACCACCCGATGGCCACTGCGGATTCATCTCATAACGTTTCAGATAATACCAACCTTTGATGTCTGTGGAAAAATAATGCTCGAAAAAAGTAACCCGAAGGTAACAGGTGTCACTCGATGGCACAAGAGAGATACAATCCCATGTGCCTTGCAAATCCACATCAGAAGAAGCATAAGAGGGCGGGCCTTGCTGCTGCTGTTCCTCCGCCTGTTCCAGCTTTTCGCACGACACCAACATCCCCGCCGCTACCAGCAGCACGAGGAGAAATAGGTTTTTGAAAAGGGGTGGTGTTTTCATGATGTTTGGTTTTTGTTGGTTTGTTGAATTGTTGGGCAGAGACAACACATGCGTTGTCTGTACGTTGGAGGGGCGAATCATCATTCGTCCTTACAATTTTTTGCGCCTGCAAATGTACGACAATTTCAAAGAATAATCCAACCCCTTGAGACAACGCATGCGTTGTCTTTACCTTTCAGTTTTTTCACGAACCGTGCCGTCTGCACGCCGCTGTCGGTCACGGCCTTCAGGAGGTAGAGGCCGTTTTGCAGGGATGACACGTTGATGGCGTATTGTTGAGGCGCAAAATTTTGCGCCACAACAACCACCCGGCCCGACAGGTCGTACACGGTGATTTCGCGGATGGGGCTGGCCGATTCCACCGTCAGGGTACCGCCGGTGGGGTTCGGGTAAATGGTCAAACCGTTGTCTGTAGGGACGCACCGCGTGCGTCCGTCCTGCGTGCGTCCACCCAACAGGGCGCGTTCCCCGATGCCAGTCAGATTTGGCATTCCATCTCCATCATCAGGTTCACATGCCTCAATTTTGGCGACAAAAACCCCTCCGTTACCCACACGAAATCCATCCGTCAGAATGATTTCATCGCCTGCCTTTAAAGTTACATGAGAATCCTGTAGGACAGCAAACACATGGTAATTGTTCTGAATGGTATTTTCAGCCAGCAAGTCCATCTCCCATTCCCTGTCGTAGAATTTCATAATATAAACAGATATTTATATAAATATTCATTTACATTTCTTGGCTGCAAAAAATACAAAAAAATTGAAAATGACAAGAAGAGGGTGGGATTTTTTATTGATTTGTTGATGCGTTGATTTGTTGAAGGTGGGAATTGGGACAGGGGTGTATATGTTGTTTCCGTAGAGACGGTGCATGCGCCCCCCCCCACAGGACAAAAACGGCAGGTCGTTTCCGATCTGCCGTGCTGTCTTTTACTATACTGTTTTTTCCTTCCTTACGCCAAACCGCCGTCGCCGCCAACCATGGGAATGACTCCCTGCGAACGCTCGTCGATGCGGCCGTTTTTCTCCTCGAATTTACGGACATTGTCCGCCAGTGCGTTGAGCAACCGCTTGGCATTCAAGGGCGTCATGATGATACGTGATACGACGCTGCCTTTCGGCATACCGGGCATCATGTTGACAAAATCCATGATGAACTCGTTGTCGGAGTGGGTGATAATGGTCAGGTTGGAGTAGGTGCCTTTCGCCACCTCTTCACTGAGGTTGATGTCGATTTTCTGTTCCTGAGGATTCATAAACTTCTATTTTTTCAAGTTTTTAAAATAAACAAGGGGTTGAAAGAATTGTTCAACCCCTTGAAAATTTGTTACTCTTTGGAAGCCATGAGACTTTCGTATTCCTCCATGGAACTGACCTCAAGGTTCTGATATCTCTTCAGGCCCGTTCCGGCGGGGATGAGGTGTCCCACGATGACGTTCTCCTTCAAACCCAGCAGATGGTCGGCTTGGGCGTTGATGGCGGCGTTGGTGAGCACCTTGGTGGTCTCCTGGAAGGATGCCGCGGAGATGAAACTACGGATTTGCAAGGATGCGCGGGTGATACCCTGCAGAATCGGCTTGCCGGTGGCGGGCTTGGCATCGCGCACCTCCACAGTCTTCTGGTCACGGCGCTTCAACAGCGAGTTCTCATCACGCAACTGCTTGGGAGTCACAATCTGACCCTTGACGAACTCTGTGCTGTCGCCGGCGTCGGTTACGACCTTCATCTCCCAGA
The DNA here is from genome assembly GCA_016288655.1 of Bacteroidales bacterium. Classification (GTDB taxonomy): domain Bacteria; phylum Bacteroidota; class Bacteroidia; order Bacteroidales; family WCHB1-69; genus UBA1756. The sequence goes on along the minus strand of JAEEKX010000039.1, from coordinate 103,992 downwards.
TGTTGTCGTTCTCCTCCTGAAAATCGACCTTGTTGATCAACTCACCCTGCAAGAACTTGGTATCGCCCGGGTCTTCGATCTCCATCTTGCGCATCATCTGACGCACGATGACTTCGAAGTGTTTGTCGTTGATCTTCACACCTTGCAGACGATAGACCTCCTGGATTTCGTTGACGATGTACTCCTGCACCTTCATGGCACCTTTGATGTTCAAGATGTCGGACGGCGTGAGGGCACCTTCGGAAAGCGGGGTGCCTGCCTTCACGTAGTCGTTCTCCTGAGCCAGGATCTGCTTGGAGGCGGGGATAAGATACTGTTTTACTTCGCCGGTCTTCGAGGTGATGCTGACGCAGCGGTTACCGCGTTTGAGTTTCTTCTCGAAGGAGACGACGCCGTCAATTTCGGAGACGATGGCGGGATCGGAGGGGTTACGGGCCTCGAACAACTCGGTGACACGCGGCAGACCGCCGGTGATATCGCCCGACTTGCCGAAGGAACGCGGAATCTTAACCAAGATGGCGCCGGACTCGATGGTGTCGCCAGGCTCCACCGACAGACGGGCACCCACCGGGATGTCGAACGTCTTGATGGTGTTACCCTCGGCATCGTTGACCAAAATCGTCGGGGTCTTGGTCTTGAGACGGCTCTCCACAATGACGCGGTCGTGCGTGCCGGCCTGTTCGTCGGTCTCCACACGGTAGGTGACGCCCTCGATGATGTCCTTGAAGTCGATCTTACCGGCGACTTCGGAGAGGATGACGGCGTTGAACGGATCCCAGTCGGCGATGATGTCGCCCTTCTTGACGCTGTCGCCGTGCTTGAAGTACAACTTGGCGCCGTAAGGGATGTTGGCGGAGAAGAGAGCCACGGAGGTGTTCACGTCGATGATCTTCATCTCGGCGGAACGACCGATGACAATGTAGTAGGTCTTGCCATTCTCATCAACCTTCTCCAACGCACGGAGTTCGTCGATGCTGAGCAGACCGTCGTTGTTGGCCTGGATACGGCTGTTGGCGACAACGTTGCCTGCCACACCACCAACGTGGAAGGTACGCAGGGTCAACTGTGTACCCGGCTCGCCGATGGACTGTGCAGCGATGACGCCGACGGCCTCGCCGATCTGCACCATCTTGCCGGTGGCCAAGTTGCGACCGTAGCACTTCTGGCAGATGCCGTGCTTCGACTCGCAGGTGGGCACCGAACGGATTTCCACCTCCTCGATGCCGGACTCCTCGATGGCCTGGCAGATGTCCTCTGTCAACTCCTCGCCGGCCTTTACGATGATTTCGTTGGTCTTCGGGTTATAGACGTCGTGCAGGGTCACGCGGCCCAGCAGACGGTTGCCAAGGGTCTCGATGATCTCCTCGTTTTTCTTCAATGCGGTGATGGTCAAACCTCTCAGGGTGCCGCAGTCCTCCTCGGTGATGATGACATCGTGGGAGACATCGACCAAACGACGGGTCAGGTAACCTGCGTCAGCGGTCTTCAGAGCGGTATCGGCCAGACCCTTACGGGCACCGTGGGTGGAGATGAAGTACTCCAACACGGAGAGGCCCTCCTTGAAGTTCGAAAGAATCGGGTTCTCGATGATTTCGCCGCCGGAGGCACCCGCCTTCGTCGGTTTCGCCATCAGACCACGCATACCGGCCAACTGACGGATCTGGGTCTCAGATCCACGAGCGCCGGAATCCAACATCATATACACCGGGTTGAAGCCCTGACGGTCGGCGGCGATCTTCTTGATCAGCACCTTACTCAAGTTGGCGTTGGTGTGCGTCCAAACGTCGATGATCTGGTTGGAACGTTCGGTGTTGGTGATGTTACCGTATTCATACTGCATCTGGATCTCATCGACCAATTCATTGGACTTGGCGATGAGTTCGGCCTTCTCTTCGGGGATGAGCACGTCGCCCAAGTTGAAGGAGAGGCCGCCCACGAATGCCATGCGGAATCCCATGCCCATCACGTCGTCGAGGAACTTGGTGGTGGCTGCGTTGCCGCACTTGTGCAAGACACTGCCGATGATGTCGCGCAGGGCCTTCTTGGTGAGCAATTTGTTGATGTAGCCGTAGTTCTCGGGAACAACCTGGTTGAACAACACGCGGCCCACGGTGGTCTCGGTGAGCACCATCTTGCCGTCACCTTCGAGGTTGACACGGCACTTGATGGTGGCGTTGAGGTGGATCTTGCCTTCGTTATAGGCGATGATGACCTCTTCGGGAGAGTAGAAGCACATGCCTTCGCCGGGCACCTTCATATCTTCCGTCGATTTGAGGGGCTTGGTGATGTAATAGAGGCCCAACACCATGTCCTGCGAAGGAACGGTGATCGGGGAGCCGTTGGCGGGGTTGAGGATGTTGTGCGAAGAGAGCATCAGAATCTGCGCCTCCATCACGGCGGCATTGCCCAGCGGTACGTGCACAGCCATCTGGTCACCGTCGAAGTCGGCGTTGAAAGCCGTACAGACGAGGGGGTGCAGACGGAGGGCCTTGCCTTCGACCAGACGGGGCTGGAAGGCCTGGATACCCAAACGGTGCAAGGTAGGCGCACGGTTCAAAAGCACTGGGTGACCCTTCAGGATGTTCTCCAGAATGTCCCAAATGAGGGGATCCTTGCGATCGACAATCTTCTTGGCCGATTTGACGGTCTTCACGATGCCGCGCTCCAAGATCTTGCGGATGATGAACGGCTTGAACAACTCGGCGGCCATGTCTTTCGGCAGACCGCACTCGTTCATGTGCAGTTCGGGACCGACCACGATGACCGAACGGCCAGAGTAGTCCACACGTTTACCCAACAAGTTCTGACGGAAACGACCCTGCTTGCCCTTCAAACTGTCGGACAACGACTTGAGAGCGCGGTTGGTTTCGGTCTTCACGGAGTTGGTCTTCTTGGAGTTGTCGAAGAGGGAATCAACGGCCTCTTGGAGCATACGTTTTTCGTTACGCATGATGACGTCGGGGGCCTTGATCTCGATGAGTCTCTTCAGACGGTTGTTGCGGATGATGACGCGACGGTAGAGGTCGTTCAGGTCGGAGGTGGCGAAGCGGCCGCCATCGAGGGGAACGAGCGGGCGGAGTTCCGGCGGAGTGACGGGGATGATCTTCACAATCATCCACTCCGGCTTGTTCTCCGCGCGTTTGCGGGAATCGCGGAATGCCTCGAACACCTGGAGGCGTTTGAGGATGTCCTGTTTTCTCTGCTGGGAGGTCTCCACGTTGGCGCGGTCGCGCAACTCGTACGACTCCTTGTCAAGATCGACCTTCTGGAGGAGGTCGTAAAGCGCCTCGGCACCCATCTTGGCGATGAACTTGTTGGGGTCGTTGTCGTCGAGCAGACGGTTCTCCTGCGGGAGTTGATCGACAACCTCGAAGTACTCCTCTTCCGTGAGCAGCGTCAGGGGCTGGATGCCCTCTTTGTCCTTCTCATTGAGTTTGATCTCCTGGGCGACGCCGGGCTGGATCACCACGTACTTTTCGTAGTAGATGATGGCATCCACCTGTTTGGAGGGAATACCAAGCAGGGCTGCGATCTTCTTGAAGAACCAGATGTGAGCCACGGGCACCACCAACTGGATGTGGCCCATGCGCTCGCGGCGCACTTTACGCTCGGTGACTTCCACACCGCAACGGTCGCACACCACGCCCTTGTAACGGATGCGTTTGTACTTACCGCAGTGGCACTCCCAGTCCTTGGTGGGACCGAAGATCTTCTCACAGAACAGGCCGTCGCGCTCGGGCTTGTAAGTCCGATAGTTGATGGTTTCCGGCTTGATCACCTCGCCGTGCGATTGCTCGAGAATCATCTCGGGCGACGCCAAGCTCACCGTGATGGTGGAGAACTCTTTCCTTGTATTAGTATCTTTTCTAAAAGCCATTTTCTTTACAGGTTTGTGTGTTACTAATCAAATTGGACGTTCAGTGACAGTCCGCGCAACTCGTTGACGAGCACGTTGAAGGACTCCGGAAGGCCAGGCACCGGCATCACGTCGCCCTTGACGATGGCTTCGTAGGCCTTGGCGCGGCCCACCACGTCGTCGGACTTGACGGTGAGGATCTCCTGGAGCACGTTGGCGGCGCCGAAGGCCTCGATGGCCCAGACCTCCATCTCTCCGAAACGCTGACCACCGAATTGTGCTTTACCACCGAGCGGCTGCTGCGTGATCATGGAGTAAGGTCCGATGGAACGAGCGTGCATCTTGTCGTCAACCATGTGGTGCAACTTGATCATGTAGATGTAGCCCACGGTGACTTTCTGATGGAACTTCTCGCCCGTGCCGCCATCGTACAGGTCGATGCTGCCGTTGGCGGGCAGACCGGCTTTCGCCAAGAGTTCGTTGATTTGATTAATACTGGCACCGTCGAAGATCGGGGTGGCGAACTTCATGTTGAGTTTCTTGCCGGCCCAGCCGAGGACGGTTTCGTAAATCTGTCCCAAGTTCATACGGGAAGGCACGCCCAGCGGGTTGAGGACGATGTCAACCGGAGTGCCGTCGGCGAGGAAGGGCATATCCTCTTCCTTGACGATCTTGGCCACGATACCCTTGTTACCGTGACGGCCTGCCATCTTGTCGCCCACACGCAGTTTGCGCTTGTTGGCCACATAGACCTTCGCCATCTGCACGATGCCGGCGGGCAGTTCGCTGCCGATGGTGGCGTCGAATTTCTCACGCATCATCTTGGCGGTCAGCGCACGCTCCTCGATGAGGTAGTTGCGGATGATCTCCGTCACCAGCGCGTTCAACTTCGCGTCATTGGTCCACTTGGAAACCGAAACGGTGGAGTAATCGACCGAACTCAACAACTTCTGCGAGAACTTCGCACCCTTCTGGATGACAATGTTCTTGGCATTGTCATAGACGTTGTGTGCGATCTTGCCGTTCAGTAAATCGTATAACTTGAGAACGATTTTCTCTTTCAGAGCGCCGAGGTCCTTCTCATAGACGGCATCAATTTCCTTCAAGATGTCCTTGTCTTTCGACTTGGCCTTGCGGTCCTTGATCAGGCGGGAGAGGGACTTGGCGGCGATGACCACACCCTTCATGGATGGCGGTGCCTTGAGGGAGGCGTCCTTTACGTCGCCGGCCTTGTCGCCGAAGATGGCGCGGAGGAGTTTCTCTTCCGGAGTGGGATAGGACTCGCCCTTCGGGGTGATCTTACCGATGAGGATGTCGCCTTCGTTCACTTCGGCGCCGACACGGATGAGACCGTCCTCACCCAAGTCCTTCGTCGCTTCGGTGGAGACGTTCGGGATGTCGTTGGTGAACTCCTCGACGCCGCGCTTGGTGTCGCGCACTTCGAGCGTCAACTCTTCGATATGGATGGAGGTGAAGATATCCTCTTTCACCACTCTTTCGGAAATCACGATGGCGTCCTCGTAGTTGTAACCCTTCCAAGGCATGAAGGCCACCATCATGTTGCGACCCAAGGCCAGTTCGCCGTTCTTGGTGGCGTAGCCCTCGGTCATCACCTGACCTTTGACGACGCGGTCGCCCTTGCGGACGAGCGGCTTGTCGTTGATGCAGGAGTTCTGGTTGGTTCTTCTGAACTTCTGCAGGTTGTAGGTCTTGGTGGCGGAGTCGAAGCGGACGAGGTTCTCCACGTCGGTGCGGTCGTACTTGACGACGATCTTCTGGGCGTCGGCGTATTCGACCACGCCGTTGGCCTCGGCGCGAAGCAGGTCGCGGGAGTCGAGGGCCACCTGGCGCTCCAAGCCGGTGCCCACGATGGGGGCTTCCGGATCGAGCAACGGCACGGCCTGACGCATCATGTTGGATCCCATCAGGGCACGGTTAGCGTCGTCGTTCTCCAAGAAGGGAATCAGGGAGGCGGCGATGGAAGCGATCTGGTTGGGGGCCACGTCGATGAGGTCGATGCTCTCCTTCGGAAGAATCGGGAAGTCGGCCAGATTACGGGCTTTCACCTTGTCGCTCAGCATGCCGTTTTCATCCATGGGCGTGCGGGCCTGTGCGATGGATTTGTTCTCTTCCTCTTCCGCGCTCAGGTAAATGGGCGGCTCGTTGAACTGGACCACGCCATCGACCACCTTGCGGTAGGGCGTCTCAATAAAGCCGAGTTTGTTGATCTTGGCGAAAACGCAGAGGGAGGAGATCAGACCGATGTTCGGACCTTCAGGGGTCTCGATGGTGCAGAGACGGCCATAGTGGGTGTAGTGGACGTCACGCACCTCGAAGCCCGCGCGCTCTCTGGACAGACCGCCAGGGCCGAGGGCGGAGATTCTGCGCTTGTGCGTCAACTCCGACAGCGGGTTGGTCTGGTCCATGAACTGCGACAACTGGTTGGTGCCGAAGAAGGAGTTGATGACGGACGACAACGTCTTGGCGTTGATGAGGTCGATCGGGGTGAAGACCTCGTTGTCGCGCACGTTCATCTTCTCGCGGATGGTTCTGGTCATACGGGCAAGGCCCATGCCAAACTGGTTGTAGAGCTGCTCGCCGACGGTGCGGATACGACGGTTGCTCAAGTGGTCGATATCATCGACTTCGGTCTTGGAGTTGATGAGTTCGATCAAATATTTGATGATCTCGATGATGTCCTCCTTAGTGAGCACACAGACATCCATCGGGATGTTAAGGTTCAATTTCTTGTTGATACGGTAGCGGCCGACTTCGCCGAGGTCGTAACGTTTGTCGGAGAAGAAGAGCTTCTCGAGGGTGGAGCGGGCGGTCTCGTCATCCGGCGGAGCGGCGTTGCGCAACTGCTGGTAGATGTAGTCGATGGCCTCCTTTTCGGTATGGGTCGGGTCCTTCATCATCGTGTTGGTGATGATGGAGTAGTCGGTCTGTTTTTCGTTTTCCTTATGGAAGAAGACGGTCTTGATGCCGGCGTCGGCGATCATGTTGATGTGCTTCTCTTCCAGGAAGACCTCTCTTTCGATGATGACCTCGGAACGTTTGATGTTGACCACCTCGCCGGTTTCGGAATCGACGAAGTCCTCGTTGCGGTCGCGGACGACGCTGGCGGCGAGTTTGCGGCCGATGCACTTTCTCAGGTTCACCTTGGTGGCCTTGACCTCCTGGGCGATGTCGAAGATCTCGAGGATGTCCTTATCGGTCTCATAGCCGATGGCGCGCAGCAACGTGGTGACGGGCAACTTCTTTTTACGGTCGATGTAAGCGTACATCACGTTGTTGATGTCGGTGGTGAACTCCATCCATGAGCCCTTGAAGGGGATGATTCTGGCGGAATAGAGTTGTGTTCCGTTGGTATGGAACGACGAGCCGAAGAAGACGCCGGGGGAACGGTGGAGTTGGGAAACCACCACACGTTCGGCACCATTGATGATGAAGGTGCCACGAGGCGTCATATAGGGGATGGTGCCCAGATATACGTCTTGGATCTTGGTCTCGAAATCCTCATGGTCGGCGTCGTTGCACGACAGTTTCATCTTGGCCTTCAACGGCACGCTGTAGGTGAGGCCTCTTTCGATGCACTCGTCCATGGAGTAGCGCGGTCCGTCGATATAGTAGTCCAGGAATTCGAGGACGAAGCTGTTTCTTGCATCCGTGATGGGGAAGTTTTCGGAGAAGACCTTGTAGAGGCCCTCTTCGCGGCGTTTTTCCGCATCAGTGTCGATCTGGAAGAATTCCTGAAACGACTTGAGCTGGATATCGAGCAGGTCGGGATATTCAGCCGGGCGGGTGGATGCAAAACTAAATCTGGTATTTGTGTTTTTTGTTGCCAATGTGATTTACTTTTGAATTTTTGTAAAAATGGTGATGAGGTCGGTGGTATCGGCAATATGGGCCGGGGCGCGGAACATTACGCCGTGGCGGCGTAAAAAGAAACACAACAAGTACAAGACCCCACGGAGGGATCTTGTACTTTGTTGGTTGAGGTAAAAACAATTATTTTACTTCGATTTCGGCGCCGGCCTCTTCCAGAGACTTCTTCAGGCCTTCGGCCTCGTCTTTGGAGACACCTTCCTTGACGGCCTTGGGGGCACCGTCAACCAATTCCTTGGCTTCCTTGAGGCCGAGGCCGGTGAGTTCCTTCACCAGTTTCACGACGGCGAGCTTCTGAGCGCCAGCGCTCTTCAGGATGACGTCGAACTCGGTCTTCTCTTCTGCAGCGGCACCAGCGGCACCAGCGGCACCAGGAGCGGCCACGGCCACGGCGGCGGCGGCGGGTTCAATACCGTACTCGTCTTTCAGGATCTGAGCCAACTCGTTGACTTCCTTGACGGTCAAATTCACTAATTGTTCTGCAAATGCTTTCAAATCTGCCATGATTCTATCTTTTTAAATGGTTTCTAATTTTGTTTTTTTTATTCTCTTTCCGACAGGGTCTTGACAATGCCTGCCAGTTTGCCACCACCCGACTGCAAAGCGGAGATGACGTTCTTTGCGGGAGACTGCAACAGACCGATGATGTCACCGATGAGTTCTTCTCTCGACTTGATGTTGCAAAGGTTTTCTAATTGTTCGTCGCCAATATAGGAGGCACTCTCGATGAATGCGGCCTTCACAATGGGTTTCTTGTTCTTCGCGCGGAACTCCTTGATGAGTCTGGCCGGCGCGTTCCCCACTGTGGAGAGCATGATCGCGGTGCTGCCTTCCAATACCGGATAGATTTCCGAGTAGTCGGCTGCGGATTGGTCCATAGCGCGTTTCAACAGGGTGTTCTTCACGACCTTCAGCTTGATCTCGCGCTTGAAGCACTGTCTTCTCAGCTGGTTGACCGTGTCCACCGTGAATCCGGAAATATCCGTTACATAAACGTTCGGATAATTAGCTAAATCTTCGGCAATCGCGTCAATGATTTGACTTTTCTGTTCTTGTTTCATACTAATTTAGCTTTTTGGATTAAACAGTAACCGACTTGACATCGACTTGCACGCCAGGACTCATGGTCGAGGAGAGGTAGATGCTCTTGATATAGGTACCCTTCGCGGCGGTGGGTTTCAGCTTGATGATGGTGGCCATCATCTCGCGGGCGTTCTCCACCAACTTATCGGCGCTGAAGTTCATCTTGCCGATACCCGTGTGGATGATACCGTACTTATCGACCTTGAAGTCGATCTTACCGGCCTTCACATCCGCGACGGCCTTGCCGATCTCCATGGTCACCGTACCCGCTTTCGGGTTCGGCATCAAGCCACGAGGACCGAGGATCTTACCCAAGGCACCAATCTTCGGCATCACGCTCGGCATGGTGATGATCACATCCACGTCGGTCCAACCTTTCTTGATCTTATCGACGTACTCTTCCAAGCCAACATAGTCCGCGCCGGCAGCTTTTGCTTCCTCCTCCTTTTCGGGAGTGCAGAGAACCAAGACTCTCACCACCTTGCCAGTGCCGTGCGGGAGGGTCACAATGCCTCTCACCATCTGGTTGGCCTTACGGGGGTCAACACCCAGACGGACGTCAATATCGAAAGACGCGTCGAACTTCGTGTAGGTGATGTTCTTTACGATATTTACGGCTTCTGCCAGCGGATAAGCTTGGGTCCTATCAAATTTTGCAAAAGCTTCTTTGCGTTTTTTTGATATTTTAGCCATTTTTCTTTCTTTAACTTGTTATTAATTTTTCTCAAAAGGATTCGTGCCACCTTTGACCACGATACCCATGCTGCGTGCCGTGCCAGCTACCATCGACATGGCCGATTCGCTGGTGAAGCAGTTGAGGTCGGGCATCTTGTCGTCGGCAATCGCCTTCACCTGATCCCAGGTGATGGTAGCCACCTTGTTGCGGTTCGGTTCCGCGGAACCACTCTGCAACTTGGCCGCTTCCTTCAATTGCACTGCGACCGGGGGAGTCTTGATGACAAAGTCGAACGACTTGTCCTTGTAAACAGTGATGATCACAGGAATGACCTTTCCGGCCTTGTCCTGCGTACGAGCATTGAACTGCTTACAGAACTCCATGATGTTCACACCCTTAGAACCCAATGCAGGGCCTACTGGCGGTGACGGATTGGCGGCACCTCCCTTGATTTGCAACTTAATAAGTCCAACAACTTCTTTTGCCATTTTTTGATTTTTTAATTAATGTAACAATTTGCGCCGGCAATTACACCTTTTCAACTTGCATAAAACCAAGTTCGAGAGGAGTCTTACGGCCAAAGATCTTCACCATGACCTTCAGCTTCTTCTTCTCCGTGTTGATCTCTTCGATCACTCCGGTGAAGGTGTTGAAAGGCCCGTCGATCACTCTGATTTCCTCACCAACAATGAAGGGGGGAGCAAAGGTCTCGTCTTGCTCAAGCAATTCGTCAACCTTCCCAAGCATGCGGGTGACTTCTGCAGGGCGTAAAGGCGTCGGAACGTCGGTCTTGTGCTTGCAACCTACAAAGCCCAATACCCCGGGAATGTTCAACAAGATGTGCAACACCTCTCCCAAGTGCAATACTTCCACGAAGATGTACCCAGGAAAATACGTCGTCTCTTTGCTGACCTTCTTCCCGTTGCGGATCTGGTAAACTTTCTCGGTCGGAATCAGGATGTTGGTGACAAAGTCCTTCAAATGCGACGAAGTGATCTCATTCTCGATGTTCTGCTTCACCTTCTTCTCAGTGCCCGTCACGACCCTGATCACATACCACTTTCTTTCGATTTCTGCCATACAGCCAAAGTGTTTAACGGTATTTGCCAACTAATTATTCAACCCTTAAATGGTCGGGAACATGAGGCCCATGCCCCATGAGAAAAAGACATCCATCAACCATACGATTAACGCAATGATTAGGGAAGCAATGGATACCACGATGACACTGCTCTGCAAGTCATCGGCCGACGGCCAGGTTACTTTGTTCACCAGTTCGTCAAATGTCTCTTTTAAATATCTACCGAGTCTTCTCATGTTGAATAATTTTTTCTGTTTAACGCTTTTTGGAAGTTTTCTGAGTTTTTTTTGTCATCTTCATCATCAATCTAATTGCATTCCGTTCATCTTTTTGCGATACACAATCACTTTATAATCAATTTATTATAAAGGACACTGCGTATCAATAAATTCCACCGCACACTTCACTGCAATAAGTTGGCAAATATACGCTTTTTTATTATCCCTACATGAGTTGTTGAAAAAAAATGAAAAAAATTTTTTTATTTCTCAATTTTTTTTGCAAAGGGGGCTTTTTTTGGCACGATTTGTTTCGATATTTTCATGTACCTTTGCATCTTCATTTTTCAAAATGATTTTTTCATACAATATTATATAATATGCCTAATCTTGCCAAAATCATGGAAGCCGCCCGCTTCCTCCAACAACAATGCCCCATACAGCCCGAAGTCGCCATCGTGCTCGGCTCCGGCCTCGGCGGCCTCGTGGACCAGATCGACATCCAACGCGAAATCCCTTACAAAGAGATTCCCAACTTCCCTGTCTCTACCGTCCAGGGCCACAAGGGCACCCTCATCTGCGGCACCCTCAACCACCGCCCCGTCCTGGTCATGAACGGCCGCTTCCACTTTTACGAAGGTCTTTCCATGGAAAGCGTCACCTTCCCCATCCAGGTGATGAACCAGATGGGCATCAAAAAACTCATCCTCTCCAACGCCGCCGGCGGACTCAACCCCTCCTTCGAAATCGCCGACATCATGATCATCACCGACCACATCAACTTCATGGGCACCAACCCGCTCATCGGCCCCAACGACGACTCCCTCGGCCCCCGCTTCCCCGACATGAGCGAGGCCTACTCCCATCGTCTCATCAAATTGGCCAAGAAAGTGGGTGAGGAACACCACATCAAACTACAGCACGGCGTCTATATCGGCGTCACCGGTCCCAGTTACGAGACACCCCACGAGTACAACATGTTCCATATCCTCGGCGCCGATGCCGTCGGCATGTCCACCGTGCCCGAAACCATCGTCGCCCACCACCTCGGCATGGAGGTGTTCGCCCTCTCCGTCATCACCGACCTCGGCGTACTCGGACAAATCGAGAAGGCCTCCCACGAGGAGGTGCTCAACGCCGCCGCCAAAGCCGGCCCCAACATGGTGAAACTCGTCTCAGAACTGGTGCCTCAACTGTAAATCCGCAGCGCCCGCCCGTCGTAACTGGTGTGGTACATCCGCAGGTTATACCGCGACGGACCCTGTATCACCGACCCGTCCAAGATGTTGAACCGCGAGCCGCAGTGGTTGTCCACAATCATGATGCCGCTCTCGTCCACCTCCAACCACGCCGCGGGGTCCTCCCAGTCGTGCGGACAGGCACGGTCGTATGCCACGAAGGTATTCCCATCGATGCGATAGACAATGATGCCCGCCACACCTCCGGTGAAGTACTCATGACCACCGATATAGTTCAGGTTGTAATAGTTCACGTTGTCGGGATAGATGGTGAAATTCACCCGGACGTTCGGAATGGTTTCGTGCTCATATCCATTGCAGGCCACCAACAGCAGAACCAACGCCGCCATCGTAGTGCAAAATTTCAGTGCGTGCTTCATGGATCTCATTTTTATGGGATTTTACGCCTCCGGTTTGGCCTTCTCCGCCTTCACCGAAATGGCCTTGATGCCGTTGATGTAGAACTTTCCGCCCGGCGCATTCAACTCCACCTTGAACGTGGCCGTGCCGGCGGTCGGAAAACTCATGGAGGGGAAACACATCTTGCTGTGGCGCATCAATTCCCGCCCCTCTTCCTTCGCGATGCTCTTATCTCCCGTGTTCTCGCGGAAACTCACGCGGTAGGTCTGCGTGCGCTTGCTGGTCGAGTCGGGTGAGATCGCCGTGATGACCAACGGCAAGTTGTCAATGTCGATGTTGGTGTAATAATCAACATATAAAGTGATGTCGTATAAGGAGTTGGCATCCGGTACGTTTCCTTTCAGGAGTATTTCCTTGTGCAGGAGGATGTCATCATTGGGAAGAAATTCCTTGGTGGGCACGAACTGGTCGTTCGGAAATTCATGGGTGGCGGAGAAGCCGTCGGCAGACGCGACCTGCAACTCCTGTTCGGGTGTCGGGGTGGTGTCGCCGTTTTTATCCTTGTTTTTGCAAGAAATGAGTAAAGTGCTAAAAATCAGCAGAATGGTAGCGAGTCTAAAAAAGTTTGCGCAATTTTTCATTTTCATCTTTTTGAATCTGTTTTTTTTAATACTTTCGCAGTCGAAATACGCGGCAAAGTTACATGAATTTTCAACATGGCAACTTGTCGTTCTTTGAGATGAACAAAAAAACATAACTGACTGCAATACTAATTATTATCTAAATCCAACCTATTATGAAAGTGAAAAAATATTACGTAGTGTGGCAGGGTAGGATCCCGGGCGTATATGACACTTGGAACGAATGCAAAGCTCAGGTCGATGGATTTGAGGGCGCGAAGTACAAGAGTTTCGAGAGTTTGGCGGAAGCGCACCAGCAATTCAAAGCGGGCTATGAAACTTTCCGGCAGACCCACCCCATCATCCCGAAGACACCGCCCACGCTCTTCTCCGATGAAAAAGACCGCCCGATTCCCGATAGTCTTTCCGTCGATGCCGCCTGCAACATGGCCACGCGCGTAATGGAGTACCGCGGCGTCGATACCCAATCCGGCGCCGAACTCTTCCACGTCGGCCCCTTCCAAAACGCCACCAACAACATGGGCGAGTTCCTCGCACTTGTCCACGGGCTGGCTTACTTGAAACAGCGTCACAGCGACATTCCCATCTACTCCGACAGCATCACCGCCATCGCGTGGGTGCGACAGAAGAAACACAAATCGACCGTGAAGCCCGTACCCGAAAACGCCAAACTTTTCGAATTGCTCACACGTGCCGAGAACTGGTTGAAAACCAACACTTTCAAAAATCCAATCCTGAAATGGAACACCTCCTCGTGGGGGGAAATTCCCGCCGATTTCGGTAGAAAATAGAACGGGCCGCCCGAAATGGACAGCCCGTTGATGTTACTAAAAAATGGCAGACTCCCTGCCGTTGGGATTAGATATTGCCCACCTCAAAGTGTGTGGCGATGGAGGTGTGATCGACGACACTGCGGATGACGCTGGAGACCAGCTCGGCGATGGAGAGCACCTCGACTTTGTCGGAAGAGCGCTTCAGCGGAATCGTGTCGGTGACCACGATCTTGTCGAGCGCGGAGGCCTCGATTCTATCCAACGCGTTGCCCGAAAGCAGTGCATGGGTGCACATGGCATAAACCTTCTGTGCGCCAAGTGCTTTCACCCTTTCGGCTGCCTTACAGATGGTGCCGCCAGTGTCCATGATATCATCCAACAAAATGACGTTTTTGCCTTCGACATTGCCAATAATTTGCAGATTCGAGACCTCGTTGGCCTTCACGCGCTGCTTGAAGCCGATGGCGAAGTCGCAATCGAGGGCCTTCGCGTAGGTGGAAGCGCGTTTGGTGCCGCCGGTGTCGGGGGAGACGATGCAGAGGTTGTCCCAGTTGAGGGAGCGGATGTAGGGAAGGAAGACCGTGGAGGCATAGAGGTGATCCACGGGAACTTCAAAGAACCCCTGGATCTGGTCTGCATGCAAATCCATGGTAATCAGACGGTTGATACCCGCTGCGGTGAACAGGTTGGCCATCAGTTTCGCTCCGATGGAAGTTCTCGGTTTATCCTTTCTGTCCTGACGGGAGTAGCCATAGTAAGGAACCACCGCCACGATTTCCGCCGCCGAGGCACGCTTGGCCGCGTCGATCAGAATGAGCAGTTCCAGGATGTTCTCCGCCGGAGAAAAGGTGGGTTGAATGATGAAGACATGCTTTCCACGGATGGTTTCGTTGTAATATGCCTGTATCTCCCCATCCTTGAACTGGACGATCTCCTCGTCCAACAAAGAGGTACCCAGATAGGAGGCGATTTTTTCCGCCAAATCGCGATTCGCGCGCCCGGTCACTAATGCGATGTCGCTTGTATTCATAATTTATTGATTTTGATTGGTTAAGAATTCCTACATCCAGCACGCAAAAATAAAGTTTTTTTCCGAAGTAGAAACCTTTTTTTTCAAAAATATTCTTGTAATTTTGCGGCCATGAAAAAGTGCATGATAAGTTGGCTTTGCATTCTGCTGTCATTCGGCATATTGGGGTGTGGACATCACGAGACGGTAGATAATCCGCCTCCGAAAGACCTCATCCCGGAAGACTCCATCGTGGATCTTATGGCTGAACAACTGCTGGTGGAATCAGCGTTTGATTTTGCCAAACAAGGTGTTGAACGCGATGACATCACCTTGTATTCACAAATCAATCAAGTGGTTAGCAATGAACCCGTCAATCCGGATACCTTGTCACAAGGATCCATGTGCGCCATGCTGAAATTGTGTCGCAATCATTACACCACCTGGTTCAAGGAGAAAAAATTAGATCCTAAACGATACGAACGTTCTCTCAGATACTACTTTTCCAGAGCGGAAAGCACAGAGAAGGTGATGAAGAAAGTGAAGAACAAACTCACTGTCATCGCTCCCAAAACACCGCCGGAACCAGTCAAATACGCGGATCAATCCTATCCCTATTAGTATGCCAAATCTTAGCATCATTGCCGCTGCGGGCATGCATAACGAAATCGGCTTTCATCACCATTTGCTCTGCCATTTACCGGCAGATTTAACGTTTTTTAAAACGATAACCCGGGAACACGACATCGTCGTGGGACATCGTACCTGGGACTCCCTGCCCACCCGTCCCCTCCCCCACCGAAAAAATATCGTACTAAGCAAAAATATGGCGTTATCTCTGCCTGGTGCTACTGTCGTACATTCTGTAGAAGAACTGTTTCATGTAATTGATAATGAAAAAGAAACCTTCATTATCGGAGGCGAAAGCATCTACAGACTTCTATTCGAAAAGACGACAACCATTTACCTGACCCGCATCATGGGAAAGTTTCTGGCTGATGCTTTTTTTCCAGAAATAGATGAAAAAAAATGGCAGTTGGAGTCGGACACTTTCCGCCCCCAAGACGAGGAAAATCCCTATGACCTACATTTTCAAAAATGGATTAGAAGGGCGTGACGAACTCCCGCAACGTGGGGCCAACCTTGTCCTTATCCGACAAGATCGGATTTTCCACCCCCCACTCCACATGGATGTCGGGGTCGTTATAGACGATGTTCCCTTCTGACTCCTTATGGTAGAAGTTGGAACATTTGTAGGCGAAGATGGTATTGTCTTCCAATACGGAAAAACCGTGCGCAAATCCCTCTGGCACAAATAGTTGATGATGATTTTCACCCGTCAGCACCGCCGACACGTACTTGCCGTAGGTGGGACTGTCCGCGCGCAAATCCACCGCCACATCGAGCACCGCCCCTTGGATCACGCTCACCAACTTGGCCTGCGTGAAAGGCGGACGCTGAAAATGCAACCCGCGGACCACATTCTTCTGCGAGAACGACTGGTTGTCCTGCACAAACTTCACGCCGATGCCTGCCGCACGATAGCGTTCCTCATTGTAAGTTTCATAAAACCAACCCCTTGCATCTCCAAAAATCTGGGGTTTCACCAATAAGACGCCCTCGATGGGCAATGGGATGACTTCCATTTTTTTGCTATTTAATGAGCGCGGTCTTTCGTTCCCCGCCGCGCAATTTCCACTACACAAACACGCGCGCTTCTATGCCCAAGGCACGCACGCGCTCGGCAATCGCCTCCAATCCGGCGCCGTCAATCTTCACCAACTGTTTCGCCGGCGTCTCGCGGTCTAACGAATACAACTCCACATGGCGCGGCGTCAACTCTGCCAAAATCTGGAGCCATGCCACCAGATTCTCCTCGGTGGTGTTGTCGAACTTCACCCCATTGACCTCGCCACGCAGAAACAACGACTGCATGATGAAGTTGCCGTGAAACTCGCGCATTCCGGCCACTGTCTCCTCCATCGTGATCGGTATCGTCGGACGATTGATGGTTTGGTATAGGTCCGGCAGCCCCGCATCCAACTTCAGCATCGGGTTGTCGATTTTCAACAACGCCGCCCGCACAGTCTCCTTTTGCAACTGCGTGGCATTCGACAAGCAGGTGATGACGGAGTCGGGATAGTAACGGTCGCGCAAAACCAACAGCCGCTCGATGATTTCGGCGAACTGCGGATGCAGCGTCGATTCGCCGTTGCCGGAAAAAGTGATGCTATCCACCGGCACTTTCGCTTCGCTGCACTCGCGCAACTTCTTTTCGATGGCCTGCATCACGAGGTCGGCCGACGCGAACCGGCTCGGGTCGATCTCCTTCCTCAACGTCCATCCGCATTCGCAATAGACACAGTCGAACGAACAGACCTTCACGTCGGTCGGTGAAATGTTGATCCCCAGCGACTGCCCGAGGCGGCGGCTGTGGATGGGTCCGAAAGCAATGTGATCCCAGAGAAACATGACAGTAAGGTTATTTGGTTGTTTGTTGATGCCGATGGATGGCACTTTCCACTTGTTGATATAACTCCTCCATCGTGCCATTATTGAGCAGAACGGCGTCGGCACGGCGGATGCACTCCGACAGGTTCTGCTTGTTGGGGTCGCTCGAAGTCATCTCGCGACGCTCGTTGGCGAGGAAGGTTTCGTAACTGACGGAATCCGTCTCCGACTTGCGCAACACCACGCGCTGGTAACGCACCTGCGGGTCGGCATCAACAGCCCAGAGGCGGAAGTCGGACTTGCCTTGCAGCGAGTCGATCTCGCCAGGCGTGCGGATGCTCTCTATGATGGCACTTTTCCCGCAGCGGGCCGCCTGCTCGTAAAGTTGATCCACAATGTACGACGGAGTGTGGTGCGCCCGCAAGTCGTTCGCCACAGAGGTGAAGGTGTCACGGTTCGGCTCCAACCCGCGCTTCAACACCTCGCCTTTCAAAAACTCGCGCACCGAAAAGTGCTCGAAACCATACCTCTCCTTGAGGTAATCCACCACGGTGCCCTTGCCTGCACCCAACGTTCCCGTTATTCCAATTATCAGCATAGTGACTGCGTTTTTTTACGATATTTGCTTGATTTTTTTTCTTTCTTTGTTTACAAAATTGGGCTACATTCTGCCAAAATCTGGCATATTTTCTTTTGTTGTTCCTCCATCAGTTCGGTGTGCATCGGCAGCGACAGGACGCTGTCGGCCAATTTTTCCGCCACAGGAAAATCCCCGCGGTGGTAGCCGAGATAGGCGAAAGCGGGTTGCAGGTGTAGCGGCACAGGGTAATAGATGGCGGTGGCTATGCCGGTTTCTTGCAGATGTGTCCGCAGTTGGTCGCGGGCACCCGCAGGTACTTTCATAGTATATTGGTGATATACATGCGTGCTGTTCGCCGACCGCTTCGGGGTGACGATGCCCGGACAGTCGGCTAACAGCCGGTCGTAGCAGGCCGCCGCGGTCTGACGGGCCTTGGTATATTCGTCCAAATGCCGGAGTTTCACCTCCAGCACGGCCGCCTGCAGACTGTCGAGGCGGGAGTTCATGCCGAGCTGCTCGTGGTGGTACTTCACGGAAGTGCCGTGGTTGGCGATCTGCCGCGCCCGTGCCGCCAATTCATCGTCGTTGGTGAAGAGCGCGCCGCCGTCGCCGAAGCAGCCGAGGTTTTTAGAGGGGAAGAAGGAGGTGCAGCCGAGGTCGCCCATCGTGCCCGCGCGCCGCCTTTTCCCGTCACTGAACTCATACTCCGCGCCGATGGCCTGGCAGGCGTCCTCTATAATACGTAAGTGGCGGCGGCGCGCTATCTCCAGCAACGGCTCCATCTCCGCGCACTGTCCGAACAGGTGTACGGGTAAGATGGCGCGTGTGCGGTCGGTCATCGCCCGCTCCACCTGCGAAACGTCCATGTTGAAAGTGTCGGCATCCACGTCCACGAAAACCGGCCGGATGCCGAAGAGCGCGGCGGCCTCCGCCGTGGCGATGAAGGTGAACGGCGTGGTGATGACCTCGTCGCCCGGCTGCAACCCCAACGAGAGAAAGGAAATCTGCAGCGCGTCGGTGCCGTTGCCGCAGGCCACCACATGCTTGCAGCCCAAGTACCGCGCCAGCGCCTCCTCGAAGCGCCGCACGACCGCGCCGTTCACGAAAGCACTTCCGTCGATGACCTCGGACAGGGCGGCATCCACCTCCGCTTTGATCTTCAAATACTGCGCGTGCAGCTCTAACATGGGGATTTTTTCGCTCATGGACTTCTATTTGAGGATGCAAAAGTACAACATAATCGGCAATTTGCGCACGAAAGAGTGTGCACGGGGCTTTTTTTCACAAAAAAAATTAAAAATAGGGGTATTCCAACGTTATTTCAGAAAAATGTAGTATTTTTGCGCCCGAAAATTCATTATCAACCAAAATAAAAGTATTATGAAAAAATTCTTTACTCTTTGCATTGCAATGGCATTTGTAACGATGTCTTTTGCGCAGGGTCTGTTGGTGAACACCACTACCCAGGTCCAACTTCCTGCCAGCGAGCGTTCCGATTGGTATGGCTTCAACTCCACCTCCGGTTCCGTCTATGTCATGGCTGCTGAAAGTGAGTATGTGCTCCGCATTCCCCAAGGTGACATTCCCGCTGGTGCAACCCTCACGCAAGTCCGCTTCTACCATACCACCAGCGACCACGTCACTGGTTATACTGGTACTTTCAACAACGAGACCTATGTCATCCGTATCTACACTGATGTGACTTACGATGCAGAACACAACAACGTTATCCTCGGTACCCCCGTCTATACCCAGAACTACACTGTTCCGGAAGGCGATGAGGGCTTAGGCATCAACGTTGCCACCCTCAACACCCCCTTCACTGTCCCCGCTACTGGTGACGTCGTCATCGGTATCTATGCCGCTGAGGCCGCTGCTGTCTGCCTCTGCCCCACCGACAGCACCTGCGCCGACAACAACTTCGCCCTCTTCGCCGACAATGCCGAAAACGGTTACCATCACTGGGTATTCGGTAGCGAATACGACCCATATGGTGAACTCATCGCTTCCCACAAGCCCTTCCTCTTGAGCGTTTACTACGATGATGGTCTTCCCTACCAGCCGAAGAGCGATTTCATCTGCGAAATCTACGATCCTGAAGACCAACAGACCTATCCTGATGAAGTCACCGGCTTCACCGTTGACTCCTACACCGACTCCGTCTATTTCTATGGTGGCGCTTTCAACTATGGCGTTGACCAGTCTATCGGTTTTTACACCCTCAGCATCTACCTCGATGGTGCCACTCCGTTCTATTTCATTGATCACGAACAACTCAACACCGTAGAAGATACCGTTGACTTGTACTACGGTTGGCGTTGGGATTTCGGTCTGTTCGATATGAACGCCGACGTTCAGGATATCAATGACAACGGTTTCAACTGGCCCAACGAAGACCTGCAGCTCTGCATGAACCTTGAGTACCAGAGCACCGATGCTTACAACGGCGTTGACCCCAACACCGAAAACAACACCTACTGCGTTACCGTCCACTATGACAACGGTATCAATGAGAACACCAACACGCTGAATGTCTTCCCGAACCCCGCTGGCAACCAGATCACTGTTGACAACGCCGCCGGCGCTCAGATCAGCATCTACAACATCGCTGGTCAGGAAGTCATGAACATCGAATCCGCCAATGCCAACGAGCAAATCAACGTCTCCAACCTCACCGAGGGCATCTACGTTGTGCGCGTCGTCAACGGCAACGAAGTCTTCACCTCCAAAGTTACCATCGCTCGCTAACTTGGAATCAGGACTTTGAATCCAACCATAAGAGCCCCTCGTCCATCGGGGGGCTTTTTTATTCAAAACATCATCCACATGTCTTCCACACATATCCGCACCTTCGTCGCCATCAAGTTGGCCCTGTCGCCGGAATACAACGGGCTGCGCACTGCCCTGCGCCAACGCACGGCATACGACCAAATCCACTGGTGCAACGACGATCTCATCCACCTTACGGTGCAGTTCATCGGGAAGACACCCGTGGCCCTTTTGCCACAAATCAAGGCCTCATTAGACCAAATTTCGGCAGAGACACCACAGTTTCCATTGGCCATCACAAAACTCGGACTCTTCGGCAGCCACTACGCCCCGAGAATCGTTTGGCTCGGACTCACGCCAAGTCCGGAATTAATTCAATTACACGAAAAAACAGCCCAATTTTTGGCACAGATAGGGCTGCCTGTAGCACAGGAGAACTTTGTGCCGCACATCACTTTAGGCAGAATCAAGGAGGTTGACAACAAGAAGCGTTTTTCTGCCTTGATCGAGGAACTACAACCCGATTTCAAACAAGAATTCCATATCGACTCTGTCAATTTAATGCAGAGTCACTTCCATAACTACGAGGTCAGTTACAGTACGCTGCACACCTCGCACCTGAAAGAAAAAATATGAAGAAAGTTGCGCTCATCCTATCGCCAATCGTACTGCTGGTTGCTGCCGTCGTCACCATCATGGTGGGAGCGGTATCCGTGCCGGCGGCGGCGGTATGGCCGATCATCCAGGCAAAATTGAGCGGCGTGGCAGTGCCGGAACAGTGGGCCATGTACGAAATGACCATCTGGAACCTGCGGTTGCCGCGTATCTTGATGAGTTTGCTGGCGGGAAGCGCATTGGCGGTCTGCGGCGCCGCCTTCCAGTCCATTTTCCGCAACCCCATCTGCGACCCCTACATCCTTGGCATTTCATCAGGCGCTTCGTTGGGCGCCGCCGTGGCTATCATCACCGGACTCGACGCACTCATGTTCGGCATTCCTGCCGCCGCGCTCGTAGGCGCCCTGCTCACCTTACTGCTCGTCATCGGCATCGCCTTCGTCGGCAACCGGAAAGCCGTGGAGACGATCCTCCTCGCCGGCATCGCCCTCAACTTCCTCATCTCCGCCGTCATCACCCTGCTGATGGTGCTCAACCAGAAATCCCTCGAACAGATCATTTTCTGGACCATGGGAAGTTTCACCTCCTCATCGTGGTTGGAGGTCGGCGGCCTGTTGGCTATGCTCCTGATCTGCGGTTTTACGCTCTTTTTCAACGCGAAAAGTCTGAACATTCTGCAGTTGGGCACCGACACGGCACAAACATCCGGAGTCAACGTGCAACGCACCACGCTCACAGTG
The DNA here is from genome assembly GCA_016288655.1 of Bacteroidales bacterium. Taxonomy (GTDB): domain Bacteria; phylum Bacteroidota; class Bacteroidia; order Bacteroidales; family WCHB1-69; genus UBA1756. The sequence goes on along the minus strand of JAEEKX010000039.1, from coordinate 82,014 downwards.
CTCATTGCGGCGTCTTTACTGATTGCTTCCGCAGTGGCCTGTTGCGGCGTGGTCGGCTTCGTCGGACTCATCATCCCGCACATCGTCCGCCTCATTTTCGGCAACAACAACCGCACCGTCTTTACCTTCTCCCTCTTCTTCGGCGCCTTCTTCTGCCTGTTGGCCGATACCATTGCGCGGACCATCGCAGCCCCCGCGGAACTACCCGTGGGCAGCATCACCGCCCTCGTGGGTGCGCCCTACTTTATCTTCCTCCTTCTTTCAAAGAAAAAATATTGATATTTCCAACACGAAAATCCCTTGAATTCTTTATCTTTCTAAGAATGAGAGGGATAATTTTTCAACGTGGATTTGTTGAAAATTATTGATAAATCACCTCTTTTCAACATTCCATTTTTGGCCGATTTCAGATCGGAAAAGTTATCATTTTTTATCCAAAAATAACCACCATTTCTGTCGTGGATTTTCAACAGAAAAAATTTTTTTCACCCTAACTTTTTTTCAACAAAGCACATTTTCACTCATTTTTTTGGAAACTGTGCCACTCTTCAAAATCAACTTTTTACAACAATAAATGCGGTTGAAATCGAGTTAGTAAATGCTGATAACATAATAAACAAATTTATTTCGGAAAACTTTTCAGCATTATCAACAGGCATATATCATTAAAATAAATCTTTCATTTTAAAAAGTTTTATTATGTTTTATAACCGTGAAAAACGTACTTTTGCAGCGTGAAAAAAATTTTTGTCATCGTAGCGTTTCTGACATGGGTTGTCATGGCCTTGGGGCAGTCGAAGATGCTCACGGGAACGGTTTACGATGCATCGGCGGTATATCCGATTGTCGGTGTGCAGGTACAAAACATGAACACGGGACAGTATGTCTTCGGTGACAACAGTGGAAATTTCTCCATTCGGGTCTCTCTCCGCGATTCCCTGTTGATTTCCCATGCCGGTTATCGACAGGCGCTGGTAGTGATCGATAATCGCGATTTTTCCCGCGGGAAAAAAGATATCATTCTGTATCACAAGGCATTCATGTTGCCCAATGTCACGATCTACGGATTGAATCCGACTTACAAGGGTTTCCAACGTGATGTGGCCAACGTCAAGTTGCCCGATTCATATAAAAATCTTGAGGATGTGCATCTTACGAAAGAGGAGAGGAGAAACGCAACCTATACGGAGGAAGCACCTAATGTGCTGAAAGGCACGAAGGTGGGAAGTCCGATCACCTGGCTTTACAGCGCATTCAACAAGCACGAGAAGACCAAGCGTCTCTATTATGAAATGGAAAGTTATGGTGATGAAATCCAGCAGGTTCCACAAAAATATAATAAAGAACTGGTCGCGGAAATCACAGGTTTGGAGGAACCTGAATTGATGGATTTTATGATGTATTGCCGTTTTGGATATTATGATCTCGTCCGATGGTCAAGGGAGAAAATTATTGACAACATCAAGACGAAATTCTATGAATATCAGTACTATAAAGCACTTGAAGAGGATGATCAATAAGGATTTTTTCAAAAACAACTTCAACGGTTTTCACATCGGCTCTATGCTAATTTTTGGCATAATTGCGGCTATTTATTGGTGGAAAGCCGGACAATTTTCAGAGGTTTTCTATAAGAACAAATTGGTGTTGGTCATCTTGTGGGGACTTTTAGTCGGCTGGATCCTAGGCGATTTCATCAGCCACGCCCGTCATAAGGACTAAATTTAATATCCTATAATTTTGAATTCCGTCCGGCGGTTGAGAGCGCGACCCTCTTCAGTCTCGTTTGTGGCAATGGGTTGACTTTCACCATAGCCCTTATAGGATAACCTGTTTTTGTCTATCCCTTTACTAATCAGATAATCATATACATTACGCGCACGTGTTTTTGAAAGTGCTTCATTGTAATCAGCACTTCCCATGGAGTCAGTGTGTCCTCCTATCTCTATCTTCACACTGCCATTTTCTTTCATATATTGGACTAATTTATTCAATTCGGGATAAGATTCCTCAAACAGGCGAGCGTTGTCAAAATCGAAGAAAATATTCCTTAAAATGAATGTTTCTCCCACCTCTGCGCGTCGCAAAACAATGTCCTTGTGGTAGGGTTCAAGTTCGGTGTAATTTTTTTCTATCTGGAAATTTTCAGAATAAAATGGGTAGTAGGGATGGGAAACGTTCATCATCACGTTGATACCAGTCTTGATGCACGCGAGGAACTCCCCGCTGACAGGATCCGAAGAAGTGGATGTAATAACTTGATTATTAGATAGATCTATCAATTCTATACTTGCTGTCAGCGGTTGATGGGTTTTTTCGTCGTAAATTTTTCCCTTGATGTAAGTAACGGGAGTCGGACGGAGTCTTTCGTCGAGGTCGAAATAGTAGATATCGACGCCGCCGTAACCGCCGTCTTTGTCGGAAGAGTAATAGGCCGTGGTGCCCATAGCGTTGATGAGCAGGTTGATTTCGTCGGCAGAGGTGTTGATGGGATAACCGAGGTTGACCGGCTGCATCCATCCCGTGTCGGCCAACGTGGAGTAATAGCAGTCGTATCCGCCCATGCCGATGTGACCGTTTGAGGCAAAGTAAAGCGTCCTGCCATCCGGATGGATAAACGGAGCCGCCTCGTCCTCATCCGTATTGATGGTTGGCCCGAGGTTGACAGGAACGGTGAAAACACCCTCTTCGATCATCTCTGTTTTCCAAATGTCCTTCTTGCCGAATCCACCCGGACGGTTGGACACGAAATAGATGGTTTTTCCGTCGGGTGCAATGGAAGGTTGTGATTCCCAGGATATTGTGTTTACCGGCTGCTCGAAATTTCTCGGTCTGGACCAACGGTTGCCAATCCTTTTCGACCAATAAAGGTCGCAACTTCCCTTTCCCGTTTCTTCAACATTACAGAGGGTATAGAAAAGATATTTTCCATCGGGCGAAACGCACTGCGCACCCTCATTATATCCTGTATTGATCGGATAATCAAGTTTATAGCGTGGTTGCCATTCCCCATTTTCCTTCTTGCTTCCGTAAAAATCCTCCTCCGTCAGACAAAAGGCGCATTCCGTATTCTTATCGCGAGGCCGCTTTACAGTGAAGATGATCTCCTCCTCATCGGCCGTGATGGCCGGCAAGTACTCGTCTGTCTCCTTATTGATATTCGGACCCATGTTTATATCCTTGAATTTCACTGGATTAGCAATTGCTTCTATGGCAAATTCACAGGTCTTGATACCCCTGTCGGTCTCTTTCAATAATAAATTGTCTGTGTTTCGTTTCAAATATTCTTCGTAATGATCCAGTGCTTGAGAATATAAACCCGCCCGTACCTCCTCTTCCGCCGTCACGAAAAAGAGGATTGGCTTGGGGTCCTTCGCCAACCGGATGGCTTTGTTGTAACTTTTTACGGAGAGGTCGCTTTTAAGCGAAAAGTTATACATATCTCCCTCTATCACATAGATATCTGCAAAGGTGGAGTCGATTTTTTTCGCTTTGTTGAGGTAACTTTCCGCTTTGTCGAAGTTCTGCTGGTTCAACTCATGCTTGGCCTTTTTGCAAAGATCCACAACCTTGGGATTGACCACGTCCTGGGCATGGACAAAAGAGTTTCCTATAAAGAAAAAGATGGAAAAAAACGACAATGTCATGCCAATTTTTTTCCTGAATGATTTTTTTATTTTATTCATAATCAATAAATTCCAAAGAAATCACTCTTTTTAAACGTCGCTTTCGTCTTCAAAGTATAGAAAAGATGGAAGATTAGGATTCCTTAGTGTGTTGGTGAGCCAATTCCTGCTTTGCACTCTGCCATAAAACTTCCATTTCATCCAAATTCAATGCGGCAATACTTTTGCCTTGTTGTTTGGCCTTCTCCTCCATGAATTTGAAGCGGGCGATGAACTTTTTGTTGGTCTTTTCGAGAGCATCCTCGGGGTGTATGTTGTTGTGTCTAGCGTAGTTGATGAGTGCGAAAAGTAGGTCGCCGAACTCCTCCTCCCGATTTGGTGTGTCGTGATTCATCTCGGCTTTGAACTCGGCCATTTCCTCTTCCACTTTTTCCCAAACTTGTTCGCCGTTGTCCCAGTCGAATCCGACACCATGGGCTTTGTCTTGGATTCGGTAGGCCTTGACCATGGCAGGTAACGAATTGGGAACTCCACCCAGCACGGAGCGGTTTCCCTCTTTCAACTTGATCTTTTCCCAGTTTATCTTCACGTCTTCCGCATCGTTCACGTGTTCTGTGCCGAAAATGTGAGGATGGCGGCGAATCAGTTTTTCGCAGATGCCGTTCAGTACGTCGGTAATGTTGAAAAGTCCTTTTTCGTCGGCAATCTTGGCATAGAAGACCAAGTGCAGCATCAGGTCTCCTAATTCCCCGCGCATCTCGTCCGGTTTATGCTCGATGATGGCGTCGGTCAGTTCGTAAGTCTCTTCGATGGTGAGGCAGCGGAGGGTTTCGAAGGTTTGTTTGCTATCCCACGGACACTTCACGCGAAGTTCGTCCATGATGTCCAATAGGCGCTTAAATGCTTCTGTACGAGGATCTTCCATTAAAAAAAAGATAAAAAAAAAGAGCCACTTTGCGGACTCGAACCGCAGACCTACGCATTACGAATGCGTTGCTCTACCGACTGAGCTAAAGTGGCTAAAAAGGTTGACTAAGCAACCTTTAGATGATAGTAAGTGAAAGAACTATTTCGTCTTTTCGCAAGATTTTTCGCAAGCATTTTTGCAGGTCTTGCCTTTGCAGTTCTCGCAGGTGCAATCCTTACCCTCTTTGCACTGGCAATCCTTACCGTCGCACTTTTGGCTGTCGCATGCGTTCTTGCAGCACTTCTCGCCTTCTTTGCACTGGCAAGGACATTTTTCACATTTGCAATCCTTGCAGCAGTTTTCTTTGCAGGCGGCGTCGGGGCATTCGCATTTCTTTTCGCCTTGGCAGCAACCCTCATCGGCTTGTTTATTGCAGGTTTGTTCAGTCTTCTGCGGCTCTTGAGCGTTTTGCTGATCTTTGTTTTCAGTGTTCTGTTCGTTGTTGCAAGCGCTGAAAACCAGACAGCAAGCAATCAAAAGCATCATTAATTTTTTCATTTTTTTTATTTTTTTGTGAAACAAATTTCGAGGTGCAAAAATACAATTTTTTTTGTTTTTTCTTGGGTTGTGAAAAATTTTTTTAGACAAATGGTTTTATATCAAAAATTTTCGTATTTTTGCAGCGTGAAAGGTCATGTGGCCGAACAGTCAGGCGCTGGTCTGCAAAACCAGTTAAAGCAGTGCGACTCTGCTCGTGACCTCTAAAGTAACCTATTGTATGTGAATGCAATAGGTTTTTTTGTAGGTATGAAAACAATCGTTTTGGTCGGATTTTCTGGTGCTGGAAAGAGCAGAATGGGAAAGCGCCTGTCGGCACGATTGGGCTGCGAATTTTACGATACCGACCGACTTTTTGAACAGAAATTCCATCTCTCCATCCCCGATTTTTTTAAAAAATATGGGGAAAATGCCTTCAGGATATGCGAAAATGTGGTTCTAGAGGAAGTGTTGAAGCAGGAAGGCGTCGTAATTGCCACGGGTGGAGGCACCCCTTGTCGTGCCGGCGCGATGGAGAGGATCAACCAGGCCGCATTCTCTGTTTATATCCAACTCTCCCCAGTTTCACTCTGCAACAGATTGGCATGTGCTCGGCAGCCCCGACCGCTCACCGATGGCATGACACCCGAGCAACTAACCGATTATGTTTTTAATAATTTGAAGGTTAGGGAGCGATATTATTCCAAGGCGCATCTAACAGTCAAGGGAGAAAACCTGACGGTTGACTCGCTCCTTGATGCTTTGCGGGAGTGCGGACAGTTACAGGAAAACCAACCAAGGTAAAGGATTGTAGCCCCGCCGGGAATCGAACCCGAATCTAAAGTTTAGGAAACTTCCGTTCTATCCATTGAACTACAAGGCCAAACCGGCGGCAAAAATACATCAAATTTTCGGTTTGCGGTCTGTTTTTTCTTTTTTTCCGTACTTTTGCACCCAAATTTTGTAAAACGATGGTTCTATTTCACTTGGAGACGAAATTCAATTTTCAGCATCGGCTGTTCTACAAGTCTTGGCTGCGCGCCCTGGCCCTTTCCGAAGGGAAAAAACTCGGCGACATCAGTTACATATTTTGCGACGACTGCTATCTTTTGGAGATCAATCGGCAATACCTGCAGCACGACACGCTCACCGACATCATCACCTTCGATTATGTGGAGGGGAATGTCTTGAATGGAGACATCTATATTAGCGTGGAGCGGGTGCGGGAGAACGCCGGCATTTTTCAGGTTCCCTTTGAGCAGGAGTTGGTGCGGGTACTGGCCCACGGGTTGTTACACCTTTGCGGGTATGGCGATAAGAGCGAGAAAGAGTCCAAGGTGATGCGTTCCAAAGAGGAATTTGCCATCGGACTTTATCAAAAAATGAAGTTACAAAATATTAAAAATCAGTAAGTTATAAATTTTTCACGTGAAAACTGAGCAGATTTATGATGTTTTGGTGATCGGGGCGGGCCACGCGGGATGCGAAGCGGCGATGGCAGCCGCCAAGATGGGCGCCCTCACCATGCTCGTCACTTCCAACCTATACCTCGTCGCGCAGATGTCGTGCAATCCCGCTATCGGCGGCATCGCCAAAGGACAGATCGTCCGCGAGATCGACGCCCTGGGCGGAATGACCGGCATCGTCACCGACCACACCATGATCCAGTTCCGTATGCTCAACAGTTCCAAAGGACCCGCCATGTGGAGCCCCCGAGCCCAGTGCGACAAACAACAATTCTCCCTCTTCTGGAAACAACTGCTCGAAAACCAACCTAACCTCCACCTCCGACAAGACCTCGTCACCTCCGTCTTCATGGAAGATAACCATGCGGCTGGCGTCGTCACCCAGGAGGGCAAGACCCTTCGCGCCCGTAAAGTCATCCTCACCGCCGGCACCTACCTCAACGGCAGAATACACATCGGAGAGGTCAACTTCTCCGGAGGTCGCCTCGGCGAACCCGCCGCCCCCCTGCTCTCCGACCAACTCCGCGACCTCGGCATCCGCACCGATAAACTCAAAACCGGCACCCCAGTCCGCATCGATGGACGCTCCGTCCATTTCGACCGCATGACCCCGCAACCTGGAGACGACATCCCCGGACGCTTCTCCTTCTCCACCACCCCGCCCCTCACAGAACAACTTCCCTGCTTCATCACCTACACCAATCCCCAGGTGCATGAAATCCTCCGTGCCCACTTCCAGTATTCTCCAATGTTCCAGGGAAGGATCCAGGGCGTCGGCCCCCGCTATTGCCCATCCATCGAAGACAAACTCGACCGCTTCGCCGACAAGGAACGGCACCAACTCTTTCTGGAACCCGAGGGCAGAAACACCCACGAATATTATCTCAACGGCTTCTCCTCCTCCCTTCCCGAGCAGGCCCAAGTCGATGCGCTCCATCATATCCCTGGCTTGGAGGATGCGGAGGTGCTTAAACCCGGCTACGCCATCGAATACGACTATTTCGATCCCACGCAGCTGCATTATACCCTGGAGTCGAAAGTGATTGCCAACCTCTACCTCGCCGGGCAGGTCAACGGGACAACCGGCTACGAGGAGGCCGCCTGCCAAGGACTGATGGCTGGCATCAACGCCGCACTTTCCATCCAAGGGAAGGATCCTTTGGTGCTGTCGCGCAGTCAGGCCTACATCGGCGTCCTCATTGACGACCTCATCAACAAGGGAGTCCGCGATCCTTACAGAATGTTTACCTCACGCGCGGAATATCGCATCCTGCTGCGCCAGGACAATGCCGACCGCCGCCTCTCCCCTATCGCTCACCAACTGGGACTTATCTCCGACCAGCGATACGAAGAAATGCAGGAAAAATATGCCATCCAAGACAAAATCGTGCATTATCTCACCCAAACGGGAGTCACTCCTACGGAAATCAACGATTTCCTTCGATCAATCAACTCTCCCGAAATATCTCAGAAAGTCAAGTACGACAACCTTTTACGTCGCCCCGAAGTGGCCTTGAAACCTTTGATGCAACATCTGCCGGTGCTTCAAAAGACCTTTTCCGGTTATGGTGCACAGGAACTTCACATCACGGATGCGGAGACGGAAATCAAGTACGCCGCCTATATTGAGAAAGAGAAAGAGTTGGCACAGCGCATGCAGAATTTAGAAGGCGTGAAAATTCCAGCCGACATTGATTATACGGCGCTTAATTTTTTGTCGAAAGAGGCACGAGAAAAAATGACAAAGATACGCCCGCTGAGTTTGGGACAGGCCTCCAGGATCAGTGGAGTCAGCCCCGCGGACATCTCAGCCCTTCTCGTTTATCTAAAACGCCCCAGTCTGACGTAACTGATTGATTTTCAAATAGGAAATTTAATGCATCCGTTTTTAGACGTTCTAATGAAAAAAACGGATTTCTAATCCAAAAAATTCTAGAAGGCCGCTAAAATCGACGTTTTTGAAATGCGCACTGATTTCCAACAGATTAAGGGATTTCTATCCCTGGTCTGCTAAAAGTTTCTTGGCTTTTCTGCTGCCTTGTTCAACGGAGTACTTTCGGATCATGTTGCGTAAAGCGGGTGCGAAAATTCTGGAAACGTTAAGTGTTTGGCGACAGATATGGACCACATTCTGTTCGACACGTTCGATTTTATTGAAATTCACGATGGCGGATTTGTTGATTCGGATGAACATCTCCTTGGGCAATGCCTGAGACATTTGTTTCAGCGTGGCGTCATGGTAGGCGGTTCTACCTTTCGCCGTTTCAACCTTGATTCCTTTCTCGGCTTTCACAATCAGTGCGATATCCTCCAAAGCCATTCTGCAACGTGTTTTTTTATGTTTGAGAAAAATGGTGTTGGGTTGAACGGAAGATTTTTTGGATTTGCGGTAAGTCGCTTCTGCCTCATTGACCGAGAGTGTTACTTCTGAATCCAAAGAATTCTTGATATTCAGTAACTTACTAATTTTTTTACAGAAGACTTCAAGATCCAGTTTAGGCGTGAGATAGTCGAAGTATCCGTTATCGAGCAATTCCGAAATCCTGAGTCTGTTGGCTGTGATGGCGAATGTGAAGGCAGGGCGTTGGATCACCTTCATCACCTCCAAGGCGTTGATGTTGTCTTGATCGATGTTAATGAAGAAAATATCCGTTTTCTTGTGGTTCATCTCCTCAATCATCTCGATTTTGTTGTTGAAGATTTTGACGATGTCTATGCCGTCAAAAAGATTGATACGTTGGGTTAATTCGTCTTGTAGTCCTTTACTGCCTACAAAGATGGAGCACGATAATTTTTTCATATAATTGATTTTTAATGAGATTGTATGCAAAAATAAATTTTTTTCTAACTGAATTAAGCAAAAAATTTAAAAATCTCAAAAGTTGCTTTTTTCACGTGAAAATCATGCAAATTCTTGATATTCGTGTTTTTGTACGCAAAAAAAGCCATTTTATTCATTAAAATGACCATTTTTTATCATTTTTACCCCCTATTTTTCATTCCTTCCACCTCTTCATTTCTTGTTTTCGTGTATTATCTTTGTACTAAGAAAAAAGAGACTTATGAAACTATCCAACTACCCTATTCTCCGTTTGCTCATCCCATTCCTATGGGGTATTTTTCTCACTTACGAGGGAATCGTTTCCTTTTCAACCCCTTTGTTTTCGTGGGTTATCGCGGTTGTATTGCTGCTCCTTTCCACTCTCTTCGCACTTGTTGTCGCATCCCGAAACCGGATTTTGCCCACCATGGGACTCTTCATTTCTGCCTTTTTCTTGGGAGTTTCAACCACGCACTTTTTTTGTTTTCCGGAACGTGTGTGTACACTTCAAAATAGGTTGAAAAATGATGCTTTCTGGACAGTGCGCATCCTCGAAAAACCGTCGGAAAGGGAGAAATCTGTGCGATTAATGGTAAAAATAGAATCTGATTTACAGGGACGACCCATCCAAATACAATCACTTCTTTACTTGAAAAAATCAAAAGCCGCGCTCTCCCTGCGTGCTGGCGACGCGCTCCTCGTGCATACGAAGTTTTCTTCCATCACCCCGCCTCAAAATCCATACTCTTTTGACAATCAAAAATATATGATGAGGAAGTCCATCTTCTTTACGGCATACGCCCCTACAGAAGATTGGCGCTTCCTTCACCATTATCCTTCCAATCCCATACGGACTTTTGCGGCTCAACTGCAACAGAAATTCTCCCGACTGTTCGCAGAAGGTGGAATGCAAGGAACGGAGTATTCTATAATTACAGCCATACTACTCGGCGACGACGAAACCATGGAACCGGAACTCAAGGCCCACTACGCCTCCGCCGGTGTCAGTCACATTCTCTGCGTTTCTGGTATGCACCTCGGCATCATCTTCATGATTATCAACTTTTTACTAAAACCACTGGACCTTTCTCCCAAACTTCGCATCCTCAAGTCAGTCATACTCCTTTTGGCCATCTGGTTCTATGCGCACATCACCGGCTTGGCGCCCTCGGTCAAACGTGCGGCCACCATGTTCTCTTTCGTTATCTTGGGCGGACTCCTGCATCGCTCTACCAATGTCTTTCACAGTCTCTTTGCCTCAATGTTCATCTTATTGTTATTTAATCCGTTACTACTGTTTGAAATCGGCTTTCAAATGAGTTACCTCGCCGTTTTCGGAATCGTCGTTTTTCAACCCAAAATCTCTGCACTCTTCCAACCTAAGTCCAAAATAATCAACTACTTCTGGGAGTTGGCCTGCGTCTCTATCGCCGCACAACTCGCCACCTCTCCCCTATCCATCTACTACTTCGGACAATTCCCCAACTATTTCCTTCTCTCCAACCTTTCCGTTATCGCCTTGTCGTTTGGAATTGTCGTTACAGGGGTTGTTTTGCTTATAACATCTTGGATCCCAATATTTTCCAAATTGATTTCTGGGTTGCTCACCCTTGAGGTCCGACTGATGAACAACATTGTCAACGGTATTGAGTCCCTGCCGGGCTCCGTGACGGAAAATATCGCGCTCACCTCCCTACAGATGATGCTAATTTATGGCATAGTCATCGCCATTTTTTTCACTTTTTTCAACAAAAAGAAATGGCTGAAATACCTGTCACTCTGCCTTTTATTTGCATTTTCCATAACCCTGTGCTACGGCAAAATTATGGCCACTTCTTCTCGTGAAATCACCATCTATTCGATGAACAAAATGACCGCCGTTACGCTCAACGATGGCGGACAAGGAACGCTCCTACTCGATTCTTTGGCCGAAAAAGATCCGATATCCTTTGATTTCAATATCAAGAATCACTTGAGAATGAAAAAGATAGCACACACATTCATTCCACTTGACACCTTGGCCTATGCCCGCGGTGCCGTCATCAAAATGGGCGACTTCATCCAGTTGGGGAACCGCAAACTGTACGTGCTTTCTGGTCGGCAAAGACTCTATCCCTCCACTCCCCCAAAGCAAGTCGATGTCATTCTTCTCCGTGACAATCCGCGTATCCCCATGCACAAACTTTTGCAATGCTTTAACTGCAAGCAAATCGTTCTCGACGGCACCAATAGCAACTATCAGTCCCGACGCTGGATAGACTCTTGTGCCGCCTATCAAATTCCCTGCCATATCACTTGTGATATGGGCTATTTTTCCTTGTCGGAGAAGTTTTGAAAAAATGTTTATCTTTGCAAGATGGAAAAGTGTAAACTGAATTATTATATCATCCTGGCAATCAGTGTATTACTGGTATTTTCGATCTCTCGGAGCGCGGCTTCCGACGCCGAAAGTTTCCGTTATGCCCTCACCGTGCCCGTTGCAGAGGAACTTCTCCCCTGCCCTGATACTCCCCTGGCACCTCCAGATACTACCCCGGGCAAAAAGGGCAAAACAAATCCCAAAAATGGCAGAAAGAGCAGCAAAAAAGTGACTTTTGAGACCTTTGAGGAGAATTACCAGAAGGCGATGGAATACTATGACCGTCAACTCTTTATCAGCGCTGCAACCATCTTCGAACAACTTTATCCCCTCTCCTTGGGAACGCCACGCGCCGACACGATCCTCTACCTGTTCGCCGATTGCTACTACAACAATCGCGACTATGAGATGGCGGCCTTCCATTTCAAGGAGTATGCCAACAAATATTCCGCCAACCCTCGCGCCGAAGAGGCTTACTACAAGGCAATTATGGCGATCGCCAACATCTCTCCCGAATATAGTCTCGATCAAACGGAAACCCTTTACGCCATCGAGGAAATTCAGGTTTTTATCCGCAAATACCCCAACAGCCGTTACATGGATGAGTGCAACTCGCTGCTCGATAAAATGCGTGAAAAGTTGGCGAGAAAAGCATTCGAAATCTTCAAATTGTACTATTACACAGAAAACTACAAATCCGCGCAAATCTCCGCCGAGAGTTTTTTCAAGGAGTACAGTTACTCCCAGTATGCCGATGATGCCTATCTCATTTTGGTGAAGAACAACTACGAATACGCTTCCCACAGCGTCGAAAGCAAAAAAGTGGAACGTTACAACGCTTGCATAGAGGCCTTCCAAAATATGAAGATCAACCACCCATACTCTCCCCTGCTTCGGGAGGCCGAAAAATGGGCCAACGACGCCCAAGCCAAAATCGATAAAAAAGAATCCAAAAATCAAAAAAGAAAAGGAAAAGAGAATGAAGACTGATTTCAAAAAAAGCAATGCCGAAACCATGGCAATCACCCGCAACATCCGCGAGTTCGACAAAGACACCAACAACATCTACGAATCCGTAGTCATTATGGCCAAGCGCGCCGACCAGATCTCCCTGGAAATCAAGGATGAAATGCAAAAAGAGATGCAGGAATTCGCCCCTGCGCAGGATTCGCTGGATGAGGTCTATGAGAATCATGACCAGATTGAGTTGGCCCGCTCGTACGAGCGTCTTCCGAAACCTACCTTGATGGCTATCAAGGAGTTCGAAGACCACAAGATCTATTACAAGCTTCACGATGAAGCAGAGGGTGAGGATGCCTAACAAACCGCGTCACATCATACTCGGCATTTCCGGCGGCATTGCGGCATACAAGTCGTTGTCGCTCATTAGGTTATTGCAAAAAAACGGCGCTGAGGTCCGCGTGGTTGCAACTCCCAATGCACTGCAGTTCGTCACGCCGCTCTCTTTGCAGACCCTCTCCTGCAATGCCGTCTATACCGATCCGTTCAAAATTCTGGAACATGTTGAAGTAGAACATGTTGCACTTGCAGATTGGGGCGATGCGCTTGTTGTTGCGCCCGCCACGGCTGATGTCGTGGGCAAATTCGCCAACGGTATCGCCGACGATGCGCTGACCACTCTCTTTTTGGCTTTCAACAAGCCCGTCGTGCTTGCGCCGGCAATGAACCATAAGATGCTTCAACATCCCGCCGTCGTAGAAAACTTGCAAACGCTGTCCGCGCGCGGCTGCCATGTGTTGGGAACCGGTGAGGGCTATCTTGCCTGTGGCACCAACGGCAGCGGTCGAATGCTCGAACCGGAGCAAATTTGTGACACTCTCTTCCGGATTTTGGCACTGTCGCAGGATCTTTCCGGTCGCCGCGCCCTCGTCACCGCCGGCCCGACCTACGAGCCCCTCGATCCGGTCCGTTTCATCGGGAATCACTCCTCCGGACTGATGGGATTCTGTCTCGCTGAGTCCTTAGCCCGCCACGGTGCCCAAGTCGTCTTGGTGACAGGTCCTACTCATTTAGAGTTGCAAAACACTGATATTCAACGTATTGATGTTATGGCCGCACAGCAGATGCTGGCCGCCTGCGAGGATCATTTCCCCCAGTGTGATATCGCCATCATGTCCGCTGCTGTCGCCGACTATACCCCCCAGGAAGTGGCTTCCCAAAAGATTAAGAAACAATCTGATACACTGACACTTACATTAAAAAAGAACCCTGATATCCTCTCCACTCTCGGCCATCGTAAAACCGATCGGCAGTGCGTGGTCGGCTTCGCCCTCGAAACGGAGAACGAACTCGAAAACGCCCGCCTCAAACTCCAAAATAAAAACGCCGATATCATCGTTCTTAATTCATTGAACCATAGTGGTGCGGGCTTCAAAACCCCTACCAACCAAGTGACCATCATCGACAAGAAGGGACATGTTACCAACGGAAACCTCAAAGATAAAAGGGAAGTCGCTGAAGATATTGTTTCATATCTTGTTGATTATATGAGTGATACAAAATAAATAAAACGCTATAGGACAAGTTGCACTATGAAAAAAATTGGAATATTCTTCCTGCTTTTTGCATTGTCAACCGCGCTTTTTGCACAGGATTTCCAGTGCCAGCTCTCCATCAACGCTGCTCAGATTGCCGGTTCTAACAGAAATAAATTCAATACATTACAACAAGAATTGTATAAATTTGTGAACGACCGCAAATGGTGCCAATACACCCTGAAAACCAACGAGCGTATCGAATGTGCCATCATGTTCAATATCTCTGAAGCCATGGGTGATACCTACACCGCCACTATGACCATCCAACTGCAACGCCCTATCTATAACACGAATTACAAATCGCCCGTGCTGAACTTTCAAGACAAGAGTGTCAAATTTACTTACGAAGAGGGGGCTCCACTGGAATATACAGAGAACAGCAATTTGTCTCAATTAACCTCATTGATAGCATTTTACCTCAATCTTTTCATGGCTCTCGACTTCGACACTTTTTCCTTGAACGGGGGCTCACCCTACTATAATTTGGCACAGGGCGTCGTTAATGCCTGCCAAAATGCTTCAGAACCTGGCTGGAAGTCGTATGAAACGGGACAGCGCAACCGCTACTGGATTATTGAGAACCTCACTAATCCGGCCTACAGCAAGATCCACGACTTCTTGTACAAATACCACCGTTTGGGACTGGACATGATGTCGGAATCCGTTGATGTCGGCCGCGCATCCATTTTGGATGCCATTCGCGATTTGCAGAAGGTAAATTCCCAGAAATCAAACATTTTCATTGTACAAATCTTGGTGCAGGCCAAGTCCGACGAGATTGTCAACATCTTTAAGGAGGCCACACCTGTGGAAAAGACGGAAGTCGTCCGACTGATGAAACAAATCGATCCAGCCAATTCAGCCAAATATAACGCCATCAACCAAGCCAATTAATTCATGCTCAGTTCGTTGTGCATTCAAAACTATGCGCTCATCGCTTCCCTTCAGGTCCATTTCGACAAGGGTATGACGGTGATTACGGGCGAAACTGGCGCGGGCAAATCCATCATTATGGGTGCACTCTCTTTGGTCTTGGGCAATCGTGCAGACACCAACATTCTTTTCGATAAGTCAAAAAAGTGCATAGTTGAGGCCTCTTTTGATATTTCCACTTTGGATCTTCTTCCCTTTTTTGAGGCGAATAATCTTGACTATCAGAATACTACGGTCATCCGACGGGAAATCACGCCTGCCGGAAAAAGTCGCGCTTTCATTAACGATACTCCCGTTACCCTTCCTTTACAGAAAGAGTTCTCCTCCCGTCTGCTCAATATCCACTCCCAACATCAAAATCTTCTCTTTCAAGATGCCAAATTTCGGACAGATGTCGTGGATACTTTTGCAGGTATAAAACTGCAAGTTGCAGAATATCAGAATGTCATAAATAAACTTCGGAAAACAGAAAGGGACCTTGAAGAACTTCGAGAAGCCCAACGTACCCGCCTGGAACGACAGGATTTTCTCCAATTCGTCTATCAGGAACTGGAAAGTGCTAATTTGCAGGAAAACGAACAGGAAGATTTGGAACAACAGGTTGACTTTCTGACACATACGGAAACCATCAAAGCCAATCTCTTCCAAATCCAACAACTGATTTCCGAGTCGGAAAACTCTGCGCTTGACTCCCTCCGCAATGCCCAGTCGCTCAGTGCTGCAATTTCTTCTTATCGTTCTGATATACAAGAACTTCACAACCGTTTGGAATCCAGTTTCATCGACCTGAAGGACATCTCTTCTGAGGTCTCCTCCCTGTATGATCGGGTGGATTTCGAGCCGGAGGAATTGGAACGTATGCGGGAACGCTTGGACCTGATCTACAATCTTGAGCAAAAGCATCATGTAACGACGTTTGAACAACTTTTGGAAAAGAAAAACGCCATAGGGGAGGAGTTGGATTCACTGACCGTCGGAGAGGAGAAAATGTCTGCGTTAGATAAGGGATGTCAGCAACTTAAAAAAGAAGCACAGCAGTTGGCACAAAAACTGCATCAGCATCGCCAGAAGGCCATACCTGCCCTGCAAAAGTTGATTCTTTCCAACATTACACAACTGGGAATGCCTGATGCTCAGTTTGTTATTGATATTCAGACGCATGAGGAGATGAATGTTTTTGGCATAGACTCTCTCCGTTTTCTCTTTTCCGCCAACCCGGGCGTCGCCCCAGCCCCGCTTGAAAAAGTGGCTTCCGGCGGCGAAATTTCTCGCTTGATGTTGGCTCTGAAAGCGTCTCTTTCCGACCGATCCGTCCTCCCGACGGTTGTTTTTGATGAAATTGACGTCGGAATCTCTGGGGAAATGGCAGGCAAAGTCGCTTCTCTTATGCGACAAATGTCTGATAAACACCAACTTATCGTCATTACACACCTTCCACAAATCGCAGCTGCTGGCACCTCGCACTATCAGGTTTTCAAAGAAACAGCCGACAATCAAGTACATACGCAAGTCAAATTGCTGTCCAACCAGGAGCGCACGGTCGAAATCGCCAAGATGATGAGCGGCGAGAAATGGGGCAACGCAACCTTAATGGCAGCACAAGAACTTATAGATCATTAAGTTATGAAAAATCGAATTTTTATCTTGGGTCTTCTTTTTTGGTTCACTGCAATGGGTTCCTTGCAGGCGCAATCTATGCAGAACACCAAGCACTACCGTTCGCATTTCCTCTATCAAACAGGCATTTCAGTCAATACCGGGGTAGGGGAGATCAACTTCGCCGGACGCCACCTGAAGAACAAACTTTTCTCCTTCGGCGTTGACCAAGTAATTGCATATCAGTTCAATCCACATTTTGATTTGGGTGTTGATTTAGGATTGAATATCTGGAAAAGAACGGCTTTCATCCCTGTGGGACTCCACATGGCTGTTGATTTCATGAAAACCAACGTCACCCCGATGTGGTACCTCAACGGTGGCTACTCTTTCAAGTGGTATGTCAGTTCCAAAC
This sequence comes from Bacteroidales bacterium, assembly GCA_016288655.1. Classification (GTDB taxonomy): domain Bacteria; phylum Bacteroidota; class Bacteroidia; order Bacteroidales; family WCHB1-69; genus UBA1756. The sequence continues at coordinate 64,796 of JAEEKX010000039.1, read as the reverse complement.
CCGAGAAGATGACGCACGTCATCTATGGTGCCAAGCCTGGCTGGTACATCAACTCCGGCATCGGCGTGAAAGTTCAGGTCCGTGACCAAGTATATCTCTCCTTTGCCGCCGACTACAAAATGCAATACTCATCGCTCCAATACTATGAGGATGAGCACAATACAGACTTCGACTATTCTTCTGTTACCACCAACCGCATCAAAAACCACTTCTACCATTTCGTGGGCGTCAAGATCGCCGTTCACTATTGGTAAACTTTTTGCACGATTTTTTGTCTTATCTTTTATAACCCGAAGATTAACCGTAAAACCTTGATATTATGAAACGTTCAATCCTTTTCCTCTTGTTGCTTGCCGTTGCCGTGATGGGCTACGCGCAGAAAAAAACAACCCCGGAAGCACCGGACATGCCTATCGATGACGATACGCAACTAATTACTTATCAAGAAGTTATACAAGAAAACGGCACTCAGAAAGAGTTGTACGATCGTGCCGTCAAGTGGGCCAAGTCTTTCTACCACAATCCTACCGAGGTGATTCGTTCGCAGGACACCAAAAATTTTGTGCTCACTATGCGGGGTTCCGTTCGCATCTACTCCCATTTGAAAGATGGTAGCAAGATAACCAAAAACGTTGTCTATTACAACTTTACTATCCAGTGCCGGGAGGGTCGCTACCGTTATACCATCACCGATTTCAACGAAAAGGCGACTGCGGCCAGCCCTATCGAGAAGTGGCTCGACACCGAAAATCCAAAGTGGGACCCCGAATGTTATATCAACTTGCAAGAGGTGGATGAGCAGATTCAAGCTCTGATCTCTTCCTTGGTGGATGGCATGCAGCCCGCGGTTGAAAAAGAGGACGAATGGTGAGTCGAAAAGGGCTATTGCTCTGCTTGTTATTGGCATTTTCATTGTGGGGTTGCAGGCATAAAAAAGAGCATGTCGGCGATGTGAGAATCCATTTTGACATACAGGTGGATGGACAAGAGGTGACGTATCACGCACTGACCTACCAAAATGCAGCGGGCAACCATTACCAGATGGATGAAGTGCGCTTTTTCGTGTCTGACTTTACCTTGATTTCGCATAGTGGTAGTCGATATAAAGTTCCAGAAAACGCTGGAATTCACTATGTTGATAACAATTTGGCAGAAACACAAGATTGGTTGTTGTCGAAAGTGGGGGAGGGGAAATACGACAGCGTCTCCTTCGTTTTCGGCCTATTACCTGACCAAAATTTGACCGGGTATTTTGTCAATCCGCCGGAGAACAACATGGCTTGGCCGGATGCCCTCGGGGGCGGTTATCATTACATGCAGATCAATGGCAAGTGGTTGAGTACCAACGATTCCCTAAAACCTTTCAATCTCCATACCGGCATCGGACAGCGATGGGAAAACGGCGAAATCGTTGAGTTTGTGCAGAATTATTTCCGAGTGACACTCCCTCTTTCAGATTGTTATGTAGAGGAAGAAACTGTGCAAAATATTGGCATAGTGATGGATGTAAATGAATGGTTCCAGCATCCACATCGATTTGATTTTGAAGAATTTGGAGGAAGTATCATGCAAAATCAAGAAGCACAGGAACTCCTTCGAGAAAATGGGGCGACGGTCTTTTCCACCCGCATGTTTCCTTAGTTCTTTTTCCCTTTTTTGTCCTTGGTCAACATGCTCTTGATGTCGTTGAGTTTCATCAACGCCTCCACGGGCGTGAGCGAGTTGATGTCCAAATCGACAATCTGGTCTTTGATATCCAAGAGAAGCGGGTCGTCGAGGGCGATGAAACTGAGTTGATAACCCGGGTCGGCCCTCTTTTCGATATGTTTCTCCACTTTGTTATCGTGGTGACTTTCAAGTTGTTTGAGCACTTCTTCGGCTCGGCGCAACACGCTGGAAGGCATACCGGCCATTCGGGCCACGTGAATACCGAAACTGTGCTCGCTTCCTCCGGGTTCCAACTTCCTCAAAAACAGGATCTTGTTGTTGATTTCTTTCACGGAGACGTGGAAGTTCTTGATGCGCGGGAACATTGAAGCCATGTCGTTGAGTTCGTGGTAATGGGTGGCGAAGAGCACTTTGGCGCGGTGCCGCGGATGTTCATGCAGGTATTCCGCAATGGACCACGCGATGGAAACACCGTCGTAAGTGCTTGTTCCTCTGCCGATTTCATCCAATAATACCAGACTGCGATCGGAGATGTTGTTCAGGATGCTGGCGGTCTCGTTCATCTCGACCATGAAGGTGGATTCGCCGGTGGAGATGTTGTCCGAGGCCCCGACGCGGGTGAAGATCTTGTCGATGATGCCGATGTTGGCGTGCTTGGCCGGCACGAAACAGCCGATCTGCGCCATGAGCACGATCAGTGCCGTTTGCCGTAGCAACGCGGACTTACCCGACATGTTGGGACCGGTGATGATGATGATCTGCTGCTGTTCATTGTCAAGGTAAATGTCGTTGGCGATGTAGGGTTCGCCCGGCGGCAGTTGAGTCTCAATCACGGGGTGCCGCCCCGACTGGATGGAGATGGCCGTCCCTTCGTCGATGATGGGTTTGGTGTAATGATTTGAAACAGCGATGCTTGCGAAGCAAGAGAGCACGTCGATGCGGGCCACCAACCGGGCGTCGAGTTGGATCATCGGAATGTAGTCCATGAGGGCCAACACGAGTTCGTTGTAGAGCCGCGATTCGATGGAGAGGATTTTGTCTTCCGCTCCTAAAATCTTGCTTTCCAATTCTTTAAGTTCTTCAGTGATATAACGTTCGCCGTTGGTGAGGGTCTGTTTGCGGATCCAATCGGCGGGCACTTTGTTCTTGTGCGCGTTGCTGACCTCGATGTAGTAGCCGAAAACGTTGTTGAAACCGATCTTCAACGAGGAGATGCCTGTGTTGGCGGCCTCCCGACGTTGGATGTCGGCTAAGATGTTCTTGCTGTTGGTGGCGAGGGCATTGAGTTCGTCGAGTTCTTCGTTCACGCCGCGGTTGAAAACCCTTCCCTTGTTGAGTTGCACGGGGGCATCCTCACTGATTTCGTGTTCGATACGCTGGCAGATCGACAGGCAGGGGTTGAGTTGTTCGGCGGTTTTCTGGAAGGCGGGAAGATCCTGTTTTTGGCAGAGTTGCTGAATTTTTTCAATGGCGCGGAGGGCGCGGGCGAGTTGCAGCATCTCCCGCGGGTTGATCTTTCCGGTGGCGATTTTGGAACCGAGGCGCTCCAAATCTCCAATGTTGCGGATGTCGGCTTCGACATCCTGCTTGAACTCATCATTATCAATGAGATATGAAACCGCTGAAAGCCGTTCGTCAATCAACGTCTTCTCCTTCAGGGGCATCAAAATCCACTTCTTGAGCAGTCTCCCACCCATGGGAGTCAGTGTCTGGTCGAGGATCTGGAGCAGCGTCACGGCATTCTCGTTGGAGGAGTGGATGAGTTCCAGGTTGCGGATGGTGAAACGGTCGAGCCAGACGTACAATTCCTCTTCAATCCGATTTATCTTGTTGATATGTTGGATTTTATGGTTCTGCGTTTCGCTCAGGTAATGGAGTGCGGCGCCGGCTGCGATGATGCCATTAGTGAGGTTGTCTATGCCAAATCCTTTCAGAGAGTTGGTCTGGAAATGCTTGGTCAGCAGGGGCAAGGCGTAGTCGGATGTGAAGACCCAGTCATCGAAGCTGGTGAGAAGTATCTTTTCACCGAAATGCTCGCGGAAATCGACGGTTTTCCCTTTCTGGATGACCATTTCGGCGGGTTTGAAGTTCTGGAGCAGTTTGTCGATGTATTCGAGGTTTCCTTCGGCTATGTAAAATTCACCGGTGGAGGCGTCAATGAAGGCGATGCCACTGTTTTTCTCGTTGAAATGAATGGCGGCAAGGAAGTTGTTCTCCTTCTGTTCCAAGATCTTGTCGTTGGTGGCAATACCCGGGGTGACCAATTCGGTGATGCCGCGTTTGACGAGCGTTTTGGTCAGTTTCGGGTCCTCGAGTTGGTCGCAGATGGCGACGCGCAGGCCCGCCCGCACCAGTTTGGGCAGATAGGTGTCGATGGCATGGTGCGGAAAACCGGCCAGATCCATGTCGGCCGCCGCGCCGTTGGAACGTTTGGTGAGTACAATGCCCAAAATTTGCGAGGCTTTCACGGCATCCTCCCCGAAGGTTTCGTAAAAATCGCCCACCCGAAACAGCAGGATGGCGTCCGGGTACTGCGACTTGAACTGGTTGTACTGCTTCATCAGGGGAGTTTCCGCTTGCTTGGCCATGGTAGTAGATTTTTCGGGCGCAAAGATACGGACTTTTTGCAAAATCGCCGCCGCGCTGATTGGGAAAAAAAGTGTATTTTTGCAACCTGAACAAAAATACATCACCGTGAGTGGATTACTGATATTTATCATCTTGTCCGTGGTGGCGTCGTTCGTTTTAGCCAAGAAGTCGCCCCCGCCGCAACCCAAGCCCCAACCCTATCCGATAGGGGAGGAACCCGAGAACGAATTTGTGCAGGAAGAGGAGATTCCGCCATCGGATTTGCGGTCAAAAGCGGAAAATTATCCGAAAAACGGCGAAATTTTCACCTATGAAACGTTGGATGCCAACGGCAAGCCCTCTTTTGCGGAATCCCCGAAAAACGATGCTTTTTCTTCAGACGTTTACTCGCAAACTACTGAAAATGAGAAAGAAAAAATTACCGATTTGCGATTCGACGAAGATGAAATCAAAAAGGGAATCATTTATTCAATAATTTTAAAAAGACCTGATTTTTAGGCGATTATAAAAAAAAGAAAAAATTGAAGCCATACTAATGTACGGCTTGTAATATTTTTGTAAATTAGCGGGCTAATTTTAGAATAAAATAATTGTTTAATATAAATTAGTTTGATTATGGTAAAAAAGTTACTCTTGACGCTTGTGGCAGTCTTCCTTCTCGGCAGTTTTGCATCTGCTCAAGGCATTAAAGGTAAGGTCACCGACCAAACCGGAGTCGCGCTTCCATACATCAACGTCCAACTTCAAAAGGAGGGTAATGATGTAAACTACACGATGACCGATGCGGAAGGCAATTACCAACTGCATGGTGTGTCCATCGGCACCTACGACTTGGTGTTCGACGCAGAGATGGGCCAATGCGGCAAAAAGAAAACAATCAGAGATGTTCAGTACACGGGTTCTACCTTGATCATGGATGCACAGATCACCTGCGGCGCAGAAGATCTTGACCTCGGTATCGAAATCATCTATGTCCGCCCGCTGATTGACCAGGACAACACGAAGACGACGACAATTCTTGACGCTAGCGCGGTGCGTCAGCAGCCGGGTCACGATGTTACGGGTGCCATCTCCACTGCCGCTGGTGTAACCGCCATCGACGGTAAGATGCAGTCCGTGCGTGGTAACCGTGGTGACGGTCAGAAAACTATGATCGACGGTGTGATCGTTCGTGGTACCGGCGGCGTCTCCATGGCATCCATCGAACAGGTCGAGTTGATCCAGGGCGGTATCCCCGCTGAGTATGGTGACGGTAACTCCTTCACCATCATCACCACCAAGGGCATCTCGAAAGACCTCCACGGCTCTGTCGAGTTGATGGGTTCGCTTGATGGCTACAACAACTTCCTCGGTTCTGTCTCCCTCACCGGCCCGCTCGCCAAACCCAAAGCACAAGGCCAGCCCGCCCGCGTCGGCTTCCTCCTCACTGGAGATGTCAGTTACGACAAGGACGGTTCTCCCGCCCGCGGAGGCACCTGGCGCGCCAACGACGAAACCATCGACTACCTCATCCAACACCCCTACCGCTACAGCGCTACCGAGTTCGGTGCCCACTACTCCAACGCGGAATATCTCCACGAAGAGAACTTCCACAAACAGCGTGTAAGAGACAACGCCGGCAACTTCAACTACCTCCTTCAAGGTAAACTCGACTTCCTCTTCGGTGAAACCAACAACATCAGTCTCTCCATTGGCGGCATGTACGAATTCACCAGATACAAAAACTGGTCAGACAGCTACTACGCCCTCTTCAACGCCCACAACAACAGCCAAAGCCAAATCAACACCTGGCGTGTCAATGCGAGACTCCAGCACAGAATCCCCCTCAAGTCCGATTCGAGTGCTATTAAAAATATAATGTATAACATCAACGTCAACTACACCCACTACGATACCTGGACCCGTGACGTCAACCATAAGGACAACTTATTCAACTATGGCCACATTGGCTACTTCAAGAGCACTAAGGCCATGGCTTTCCAACGCGGCGACATCACCATTGACTCCATCAGGTACTACGACATGAACATTCTTGCCAACATCTACGACTCCATCGTGGAGTTCAGCCCCATCCCGTTCGGCAGCAATGACCAGTCGCTCAACACCAACCCTGACCTTACTCCTTACGTCACCACATTCACTGACACCTACTCTCCCGAGACCATCTACGAATACTTCGGTGTGATTCCTTACAACAAGACCCTCTACCAGCAGTTCGGTGCTCTGCTCAACGGCGACTCTCCGGACGCAGTCTATAGCCTCTTCCAGGCTCCCGGTACTGTGCGTGGTTCCTACAGCAAATCCGCTGAGGACCAGATCGGCGCCAACGCCAGTTTGTCCCTGACCATCAAGAACCACGACTTTAAGTTGGGTTACATCTTTGAGAAACGTACCAACCGTTCCTTCGGCGTCTCTCCTTACGGGCTCTGGACCTTGATGAGAAGCAGCGCCAACTACCACATCAGCGAACTTGATACGGATCATCCCTACATCGTCGGTGATGACACTGTCATGTACGACAGATATTTCGACGCCGAAGCCCAGACGACTTTCGACCGCAATCTCCGTAAGTCCCTCGGCCTTGACCCCGATGGTAAAGACTGGATCGACATCGACAATATGTCGCCCGACCAGTTCTCCCTGAGCATGTTCTCCCCCGAAGAACTCTTCAATGGTGGTTCTACCTATATATCTTATTATGGATATGACTACACCGGCACCAAGAAATACACCAAGAAGACCGACATCAACGACTTCTTCAACAAGACCGACAAATACGGTGACAAACTTTACAACGTCGGTGCCTACGAACCTATCTACATGGCCATGTACATCCAGGATAAGTTCTCCATCAACACGATGATGTTCAACATCGGCTTGCGTGTTGACCGTTTCGACGCTAACCAGTATGTGTTGAATGACCCCTACCTCTTCCGTGAGGCATACAAGGTCGGCGAAGTTCGCGATGTCTATGATGTCGCCTCCAACGCCGAAGACGATTGGGTAGTCTATGTCAACCAACTCGACAAGACCCTCGACCCCGACAACGCCAGCATCGTTGCCTACCGTAAGGGTCACAACTGGTACGACTCTGAAGGTGCCGTCGTCACCGACCCCTCCACCGTGTTGGGTGCCACCGGCGGCCCGATCCTGAAGAACGAACTCAACGAGACGGCAGTATCCAAAGTTGAAGGTTCCGCCTTCTCCAAATACGAACCCCAATGGTCCGTGATGCCTCGTCTCTCCTTCTCCTTCAACGTCTCCAGCAAATCCCTCTTCTACGCACACTACAACATTATCACCGTGCGTCCCTCCGACCTCCGTCTCGATCCTATCAGCTACCTCTGGGTTGAAAAACTCGGTTCCAACCAGAACAACGTCATCAACAACCCGAGTCTGAAACCTTCCAAGAGCATCGACTACGAAATCGGTTTCCGTCAGGCAATCGGCGAGAACTCCGCCATCAGCCTCTCCGCTTACTATTCCGAAAAACGTGATCAGGTGCAGTGCTACCGTTACACCGGTGCTTATCCCTCCACCTACTATTCTTACGACAACATCGACTTCGGTACCGTTCAAGGCTTCACCGTCGGCTACGACCTTCGCCGTACCAGAAACGTGACCCTGCGTGCCAGTTACACCCTCCAGTTCGCCAAGGGTACCGGTTCCAGCGAGACCTCCAGTTTGGCCATCATCGCCTCCGGTCAGCCGAACCTCAGAACCCTTACCAACCTCAGTTTCGACCAGCGTCACAAACTGAGCGCCAACATCGACTACCGCTTTGGCATGGGTACTGATTACAAAGGACCCACATCCACAAAGGTTTCTAAGGATGGCACCACCTCCAGAGAGATCAGATGGTTGGAGAACTTCGGTGTCAACATCAACTTCTCCGCCGGTTCAGGTCTGCCCTACAGCCGTTCCAGCAAGCCCTACTCCTCCATCCTCGGCGTTGGTAAGAGCCAACTTACCGGTACCATCAACGGTTCCAACATGCCGTGGATCTTCCAGTGCGATATCCGCGTTGACAAGACCTTCGTCCTCAACCTCAAGAAAGACGAAGAGACTGGCAAGCCCACCAAGCAGGCCTTCCTCAATGTCTATCTCGATGTGATGAACCTGTTCAACTTCAAGAACGTCATCTATGTTTATCAATACACCGGTAATGCCGATGACGATGGTTACCTCACCGCCAACGAATACCAACAACAGATCAACTCTCAGGTCGATGTGGCCGCCTACATTGGGTACTACAGAATGAGAGTTGCTGATCCGTACAACTACACCATGCCGACCCGTGTCCGCCTGGGTGTCAATTTCTCATTTTAATTCACCGTTGAAATAAAATATTATGAATATGAAAAACACCTTTAAGATTTTATTTTTAGCAGGATTGATGCTTGCCGTCAGTTCGTTGCATGCTGAAAAGTACAAAGGCGGTACGGCCACTCCGCGGAGCATGACTCCTCGTGCGGCTTCCACCTGCTTGCCGGCTACCAACTCCAACGAACTTACGGTCAACAATGTCAGAGCTTACCTGGAGACGAACGGTACCATGTGGTTCAATGAAATCGCACAGTACGAGGTGCCTTACGGCTCCGGCAAGACTTCCATGTTCGCCGCCGCTCTTTGGATCGGTGGTATGGATATCAACGACGTGCTGAAGTTGGCCGCCGTGAGATTCCGTCAAAGAGGTGATGACTTCTGGACGGGTCCTCTGACCCTGAACGGTGCTTCCGTCACCCAGGAGACCTGCGCCGCATACGACAAGCACTTCCCCATCACCCGTGCTGAGGTCGAAAACCACATCGCCAACTGGATGAACGCCGACTATGTCATGCCGAACTCCATCCGTAACTGGCCTGCCCACCCGATGGATCTCTCCGCCGGACAGTCCTACTACTTGGCTCCGTTCTACGACAATGACGGCGACGGTGACTACAATCCCGAAAACGGTGACTATCCTTACTACGACATCGACAACGACCTCTGTCCGTGGACTGAAAAGAACCGTGCATTGGCTGCTGCCGACCAACTGCCGAAGACTCCCGAAGAGAGAATGGGTATCTCCAAAGGTATGGTCTATGCCGACCACGTCTTGAAAGGCGACGCCACCCTCTACTGGATATTCAACGATAAGGGCGGCCCGCACACCGAATCCCAGGGTGAGCCTATCGGTCTTGAAATCCGTGCCCAGGCATTCGGTTTCTCCACCAACGACGAGTTGAACAACATGACCTTCTACTCCTACGAGATCATCAACCGTTCCACTTACGACTTGACTAAGACCTACTTCTCACAGTGGGTTGACCCCGACTTGGGTTGGGCCGATGACGACTATGTGGGTTGTGACGTCGCACGTGGTTTGGGTTACTGCTACAATGGCCGTAACGTTGATGGTCAAGGTCTGGCCCAGCACTACGGCAACCAACCGCCTGCGGTCGGTGTTGACTTCTTCCAAGGACCCTATCTCGATCCCGATGGATATGACAACCCCTCCTTCAACGGCCGTGCAGAATATGGTCCGACCATGAATGGAAATTGCGACATCGTGACGAACAACGGTACCCTGGGTCTCTTCTCTTGGGATCCTGCTCCGAATGCCACTGAAGCCCACGAAATGATTGTTGACTCTCTTGTCATGATCCGTGCAGAAGCCATCAACGGTGTGAACTTTGGTGATGGTATTAAAGATAACGAGCGTTTCGGTATGAGACGTTTCGTCTATCACAACAACGACAATTCCGTAGTCGGCGACCCCGAAGTCGCATACGGCTATTATAATATGTTGCGCGGTATCTGGGCTGACAACTTGAAGATGAAGTATGGTGCCAACGCTCACCCGCAGAACGGTGCCAGCGACCTCGACTGCGACTTCATGTTCCCCGGCCTTTCCGACCCCTGTAACTGGGGTACGATGGGCGTGGTTCCCGATCCGAGCTCTTATAACTTCTCCGCTGAAGGCTGGACTGAAAGTGCCGTGGGCAACGCTCCCGCCGACCGCCGTTTCATGCAGTCCGCAGGCCCCTTCACCTTGAAAGCCGGTGCCGTCAACTACATCACCGTCGGTATTCCGTGGGCTCGCGCTACGAGCGGTGGCGCCCAGGCATCCGTCGATGCTTTGAAAGTGGCCGACGACAAGTGTCAGTCCCTTTTCGAGAACTGCTTCAAGGTCCTTGACGGTCCGGATGCTCCTACCGTCACCATCGAAGAATTGAACAACCAATTGATCCTTTACCTCACCAACCTTGAGACCAGCAACAACTACGCTGAACAATACGAAGAAGAAGACCCGGCCATTCCGGTTGATAGAGTTGACGAAACCTACACCACTGTCTATGACACTATTTGGTGCACGATCTCCGGCATCGACACCTTCGTTCTTCAGTCTCACGACGTCTCCACTTTCGACACTATCGAATTCGACAACCACTACCGTTTCGAGGGTTATTTGATTTATCAGTGCGCTGCCGCTGACGTTAGCGTCACCGATATTGGAGACTTGAACAAGGTTCGTCTGATCGCCCAGTGCGATATCCAGAACGAAGCCAGCCAGTTGGTCAACTGGACCCACGACGATGCAATAGGCACCTCTGCCCCGCATCTGATGGTCGATGGCGAGAACCTCGGTATCCGTCACTCCTTCGTGGTCACCGAAGATAAGTTCGCTACCACCTCCACCCAGTTGATCAACCACAAGAAGTACTACTTCCTGGTTCTGGCTTACGCTTACAACAACTATTGGCCCTTCTCTATTGCAGCCAACTCCGACCATGGTCTGGAAGGTCAGAAGACTCCTTTCCTTGCTGGTCGTAGAAACATCGGTGACAAAGAAAACAGCGGCGCTCCTTATGTGGGCATCCCGCATGATCCGACTCCTGAAAACGGTGGTACCGTCGCCAACTGCGAATATGGTACCCAGCCGATGATCACCCGTATTGAAGGTCAGGGCAATGGCGGCTTCTTCCTCGACATCACCGACGAGACCCGCGATCAGATTCTTGCCAATGGCTCCGTCGATCATGTCACCTACAAGAACGACCACGGTCCTATCGCTGTCAAGGTTGTCAACCCGTTGAAGATTCAGCCCAACGACTATGTGTTGAAATTCGTTGACACACTTGACCAACTTTCCGAAGAAGCCACTTGGATTCTTCAGGTGGTTGACGAAAACGGCGACGTGATGATTGATGATAAAGGATTCCCGATGGAAATCGAATCCCAGACCTCCATCTCCGTCAACAATGAACAACTCCTTCCTGAATTTGGTATTTCCGTCAATATCCTCAACTACCAGTTTGCCATCCATCAGGATAACTTAGCCGAATATGTGGCCAAGAATGGTGGCAATAATTATAAAAATCTCAGCCGTTATGCTCAGGTTGACTTCTTAGGTGCGGAAATCACCTATGCTGATGAAACCAAACCGTGGTTGGGTGGTGTTGTGGATGTCGATGGTGACTATCCCGACAACTGGATCCGTGCAGGTATCCAAGAAGCCGGTCCGTGGGACGATGCTCCTGGTGTCCAGGATGGTGTTGAAGATGAATATGCCAAATGGAAAACAGAAGACTTCTTCATGTTGATGGCTCCTGGTACGCTCACAACCAGCACCTGGTCGGCTCGTGCATGGAAAGACCCGCTGGCTCAGTTTGAAGGTGTTCTCGGTGGAACTTGGGCACCTTATGTATTGAGTTCTCCGTACGCTGGTGGCCCGATGGCTAAGTTCATTGTCCCCGATAACAACCGCGCCGCTGACGCTCCGGTTCCGGACCCGGCTTATTGGCTTGTTACTACGATGGGTACCACCAACTGTTCGCCTGGTTTCAACCAGACCATGACCAACCTCTACTCCGTCGATATCGTGCTCACTCCCGATAAAGACAAGTGGACCCGTTGCGTGGTTCTCGAATCCTGCGATGACCGCACCAAATCGGAAGGTGGTGCCATCGCTCATGAGCCCAGAAAACACGAATCCGTTGACAAGAACGGTAATCCCGATGGTACGGGTTATGGCATGGGTTGGTTCCCGGGCTATGCCATCAACGTTGAAACCGGTCAGCGCCTGAACATCATGTTCGCTGAGAACTCCTCCGACCCGGACAACAACGGTAACGACATGCTCTTCAACCCCACCAATATTTTCGCAGTGGACGAAAATGGCGATCCTATCGACCAGCCCACCTACGATTATCTCTATGCCAACTACCCGGATTCCTACGGCACTTATTACACCAACCCGTGCTGGGGCGGCAAGCACTACATCTATATCGTGGGTAGCACCGGTAACACCAACTCTGTGGTCATGAGACCGAACGTCAGCAACATCAATCGTTCGTTCGAAAGTGACAAGGACTGCGGTGCGTACGACGAAGGTCAATGGCTGATGAACAAGTTCAGCACTTTCGTGAACGAAACCGATCTGTCCAACCAGACCCGTATGAACAGAAAGATGCAACTCTTCAGCAATGTGATGTGGACCAGCATCCCGATGCCTGCCGAAATGCATGAAAGTGAGTGGCTGTCCAACGACGTGACCATCAAGTTGCGTGTCAGCCGTCCGTACATGCGTTACTCCGCCGGTCAGGGTCAAGGCCCTGCCTCCTTGGAGAACGACAACTACCCGATGTACAGCTTCACCACGAAGAACATCGCAGTGCAGACTGCTCAGGAGAGCACCCACGAGAGCATCCTCGACAAGATCAACATTGTCCCGAACCCGTACTACGGTTACTCCACCTACGAAGGTTCCGCGTTGGAGAACTATGTGAAGATCGTCAACCTGCCTTCGTACGAAGACGGTGCCAAGTCTGTCACCATCTCCATCTATACGGTCAGCGGCATCTTGGTACGCAGATTGACCAAGGGTGACGCAACTACCTATGTGGATTGGGATATGAAGAACTCCGCCAACATCCCGATCGCCAGCGGCATCTACATTATTCATGTCAACGCACCTGGCATTGGTGAACGTACGCTTAAGTTCTTCGCTGCTATGCGTCCTACCGACTTGAATGCATTCTAACAAATGGTATAACTGAAAAAAATATAAGATTATGAATAAATTACAGAAATCGTTAGTCATTTGTATGCTGATCGGGCTTTGCTGTGCGATGACGGGCAATGTGTTCGCCGGCAACAGAGACCGTTCCGGTCAGGCGGGTGCGCAGCACTTGCTGATTGACCCGTGGGCTCGTTCCACCGGTTGGGGAACCGCCGGTGTGGCCGAGATCCGCGGACTGGAAGCCATGCACTCCAACATCGGTGGCATGGCCTTCGTCAACAGAACCGAAATAGGATTTTCCCACACCCGCTATTTGGTGGGCTCCGGTGCTGGCATCGGCATCAGTTCCTTCGCGTTGGCACAACACCTTCGTTCCACCAACAAGCAAACCGGACAAGTCCGCGACTTAGGCGTCATCGGCTTCTCTTTCTTCACAATGGGATTTGGCGACATTGAAATCACCTCGGAAACCTTGCCGGAAGGCAACCAAGGTACTTTCTCGCCTAAACTCTCCTACTTGTGCTTGCACTATGCGAAGAGTTTCAACGACTTCATTCATGGTGGTGTTTCCTTGAAGGTGGTCACTGAAACCGGCGCCGACGATGCCAAGGCCACAGGTTTTGCCATTGACGCAGGCGTGCAGTATCTGACCGGTCCTTACAAGAATTTCAAAATCGGTATCACCCTGAAGAACATCGGCCTGCCGATGCATTACAAGGGTGACGGTCTGGCCGTGCGTGCCAACGCCAACGACCTCGCTTGGGAACAAACGCTTGAAAGCCGTTCCGCCACTTACGAAATTCCCACCATGTTGGTGTTGGGTCTTTCCTACGACTTCCTCATTTGGGGTAAAGAGTATGCAAACATGTCCAAGCGAGACAGAACGGATATGGAACTCACCCGCGACGATGCCGCTCACAGGATCACCCTCGCCGGCTCCTTCACCGCGAACTCCTTCTCCCGCGACATCTTCACCCTTGGTGTTGAATACGGCCTCGGTCAGATCTTCATGGTCCGCGCCGGCTACAACTTCGAGACGGGCATGTTCAGCGTTGACAAGTGCACCACTTGGTACACGGGTCCCGCCCTCGGCGCTACCCTTGGTATTCCGTTGCAGAAGAAGTCCAAACTCGAACCTGGCAAGCAGGCAACCAGACTCTATCTCGACTATTCCTATCGTTTCACAAACAAGTGGGGCGGCAACCATTGCGTTGGCTTGAAGCTCGCCCTCTAATTTTTGTGCAACATTTTCTCATACACTAAAGAGACCTGTTTCGGGTCTCTTTAGTATTATTTTATATCATAACCCATAGCATATCAATCATGAGTGAAATCAAATATTATTCTGCCGAAAGCTTGGCCGCACTGAAAGCCGAACTAGCACATCTTGAATCCGTGGAACGTCCCCGCATCTCCGCCATGATCGCCGAGGCCCGCGACAAAGGAGACCTCTCCGAAAATGCGGAGTACGACTCCGCCAAGGAGGCCCAGGGACTTTTAGAGATGAAGATCGCCAACCTCCAGACCCTCATTGCTAACGCCCGCATTCTGGATGAATCCAAACTCGACATCTCCAAGGTTCTGCTCTATTCTATCGTTACTGTCAAGGACATGAAGCGTAATAAAGAAATTGTTTACACCCTTGTGCCTGAATCCGAGGCCGATTTCAAGTCGGGCAAGATAAGTGTTACCTCACCTATCGCGAAGGGCTTATTGGGCAAAAAAGTGGGCGAAATCGCGGAGGTGAACGCCCCCGTCGGCATCCTCAAATTCGAAATCCTTAAAATCTCCCGATAATGGATACCATCTTCACCAAGATCATCAAGGGCGAAATTCCCTGCTACAAAATCGCAGAAGACGACCAGTTCTTCGCCTTCCTTGACATCAACCCCCTCGCCAAGGGCCACACCCTCGTTGTCCCTAAGTTGCAGAATGACTATATCTTCGACCTCGACGACAAGATGTTGGCCGATATGATGGTGTTCGCCAAAAAGGTGGCGAAAGCCATCGAGAAGAATGTGGAGTGCCTCCGCATCGGCATCGCCGTCATCGGCATCGAAGTGCCTCATACCCACATCCACCTCGTCCCGATCAACCGCGTCGGCGACCTCAACTTCGCCAATCCCAAGTGTAAATTGAGCGATGATGAAATGAAGGATATCGCTGAACGTATTTCCAAATCCGTACAGTATTAAACCATGTTCCAAAAGATTACAGAAAGTCAAACTTCGGGTTTGCAGTTGGTCAAGCCGGATGTCACCAAGAAGTTCTATCAAATCGTCTCGGATGACGGCATTTTTGCCACCATCGACCTGATTCACGGTCAGGGTTCGCTTGCCCGCCTCGAGACCATCGACGGCTCCTACACCATCAAGCGTCAGGGCTTCTTCTTCCCCTACGTCACGCTCCGTCGGGAGTCCGACCAGAGCGACGTGGCCACCGTGCTACTCGACCTCCACGGCCAGATGAGTTTCGCCCTCGATGGCGTCCTCATCTCTTTCAAACAGTTGGCCCTCTGGAAAAACCAATGGGGCTGGGTGAATGAGAAGAACAAGTGCGTGATGCGCTTCATGTTGACCAACGCCGGTCTCGTCCGCGGCGACGTGGAGATTTCCAAAGACTTCTACTATCTTCCCCACCTCGAACTGGTGGCCGCATCCGGCGCATACTTCCTGCTCCAATTGGAAGACGAATTGGCCTCTTTGGCACAAACAAAGTAATTTTTATCCATAATTACCTGAAAATGAAAACGGTAGAACAGTTAAAAGAGATTGCAGCGCAAGTGCGCCGCGACATTATTCGCATGGTCTTCAACGCCAAGTCGGGGCATCCTGGCGGCTCGCTGGGCTGCACGGACCTGGTCACCGCGCTCTATTTCAACGTTATGGATATCGATCCCGCCAACTTTACCCGCGAGGGTAGGGGAGAGGACATGTTCTTCCTCTCCAACGGACATATCTCCCCCATGCTTTACAGCATCATGGCCCGCCGCGGTTACTTTCCCGTGAGCGAACTGGCCACCTTCCGCAAACTCGGCACCCGCCTGCAGGGACATCCTACCCCGGTGGAGCATCTGCCGGGCCTGCGTATCGCTTCCGGCTCCCTCGGACAGGGCCTCTCCGTCGCCATCGGCGCAGCCATCGCCAAGAAAGCCAACCACGACGATCACCGTGTCTTCGTGCTCACCGGCGACGGCGAACTTGAAGAGGGTCAGGTCTGGGAGGCCTTCATGTTCGCCGGCGGCAAACATACCGACAACCTCATCGCCATCATCGACCATAACAAAAAGCAGATTGACGGCTCCACCGACGACGTCATGCCGCTCGGCTCTCTCCGCGACAAATTGGAGTCTTTCCAGTGGACCGTTCTTGAAATGGATGGTAATGACATGCAACAAGTTGTTGATACTCTTGAAGTTGCAAAATCAAAGACAGGACAGGGCAAGCCCGTCGCCATCGTCATGAAGAGCGAAATGGGCATGGGCGTCGATTTCATGATGGGCACCCACAAATGGCACGGCACGCCCCCCAATGCGGAACAAGCCGCCAGCGCACTCGAACAACTGCCCGTCACCTCCTTAGGCGATTTCTAATTTCCAGCCGTGAAACCTCGACCCAAGGCCAATCATCATCTGTTAGAGTTCTCTTTCTCCAAGATCATCTACCGATACTTGGTCAAGAAATTCGTGGGTCCGTTTGCCTTGACCTTTTTTCTTGCCCTGTTGATCATCGACATGCAGTTCCTCTGGAAATACGTTGACGATCTGGTGGGAAAAGGGTTGGAATGGTATCTGATTCTTCAGTTGCTTTTCTATGTTTCCGCCACCTTCGTTTCCCTCGCCTTGGCTCTCGCCGTGTTGCTCTCCTCGTTGATGGCATTCGGAAATTTGGGTGAAAAGTACGAGATTGTGGCGCTCAAGTCGGCGGGAATTTCAGTGCTCAGTTTGATGAAACCGCTGGCATTCATCGCTTTGTTCGTAGGACTTTTCTCCTTCTGGTTTTCCGACAACGTGGTGCCCGCCGCATACGTGAAGTGGCGATCGATGATGTATGAGATCGTTCAACAAAAGCCCACGCTCAGTATCGACGAAGGCGTATTTTACGATGGCATTGACGGTTACGTTATCCGTATCGGCAAGAAGCATCGCGACAACGAAAACATCGAGGATGTGCTTATCTATGACCACACCCGTCATTTCGGCAACCTCTCCGGCACTTATGCCCATCGCGGAAAGATGACGATTTCCCCCGATAAGAAGTACTTCATTTTCAACCTCTATGATGGTTTTTTATGGGATGAAGGACGAAGTCAGAACAGTCGTAATGCCTCCTATCCCTATTTCTTTGCCCATTTTGATCAGCAATATATGAAGATGGACATCTCCTCTTTCCAGATGCAGGATGCGGATGAGAGTTTTTTCAAGGATAATAGTAAATCTTTGAAAATGAATAAGATAATGGATTTAGTTCGAGAGAAGGAGCAGGAGATGAAGGATATATCGGAGGGGGTTTATATGAAATATGAGTCCAATTTTTTCAAGGAGGCCATGGCTCGCGACCTCTCTTTTGATCTTCCCTCCTCTTCTGGGATTTCGTACCAGTGGAAGAATCTTCCGCCGGAGTGGAAAGATCAGGTGGCCTTTCGTGCTGTCAACAAGGCCTCCAACACCATCGGCTGCCTGCCTCACGTTGACATCCTGTCCGACCTCCGGGCGCGGGAGATTCGGGAGAGCATGATGGAGTATCACCAGCGGATGGTGCTGCCCTTCGCTTGCCTGCTTTTCTTCTTCATCGGCGCGCCGCTAGGCACGATTATCCGCAAGGGAGGTATTGGTATTCCCCTGGTTATCACCGTGGTATTCTTCGCATTCTACTTCGTCATCTCCATTTTCGGGGAAAAAGTCGCTAAGTCGGGCGAGTGGCCTGTCTGGGCGGGCATGTGGTTCTCCACTTTCATCACTATTCCCATCTGTATCTTCCTAACTTACAAGGCGACAAATGATTCCGCTATTCTTTCCCCCGACACCTACACTCATTTTTTTGCGAAGGTCAGACTTTTTTTCAAAAAAATATTCCTAAAAAACAAAAATGAAAATACTCCAACTCTGTCATAAACCGCCGTTTCCGCCCTCCGATGGCGGGGCGATTGCCATGAACAACGTGACGCAGGGGCTGCTCAAGGCGGGCCACAGTGTGCGTGTCTTGGCCATGGAGACTCCGAAACATGCCGTCAGCGCGGCCGTGAATACCACCGGCTATCGCTCCGCCGTGAACTTCGAGTCGGTTTATGTGGATACCACCCCCTCGTTTTTCGCCGCCTTCAAAAGTCTTTTCACCCGCCGCTCCTACCAAATCTCCCGTTTTTACTCCAAGGCCTTCGCCAAAAAATTGGCCGCCATCCTCCAGCAGGAGACTTTTGACATCGTACAACTCGAATCCGTTTTCACCGCCTCATACATCCCCGTCATCCGTCAGTATTCCAAGGCGAAAATAGTCTTGCGCACCCACAACATCGAGCACCAGATCTGGCAGAGGATGGCCCGTCACGAGAGATTTTGGCCGAGGAAGTGGGCTATCAAATGCCTTGCCAACCAATTGGAGCGTTTCGAGTGCGGATTGGGTTCTCAAATAGATGCCTTTGCCGCCATCTCCGAACCTGATTATCAGTTCTTTGCGGATTGCTATGGCGATGTCCCCGGCACCATTCTTCCCTTCGGCGTCGATCCCGACGACTACCCCGAAGATGAGAACTACATGCCGTCGGCGACTCCCGAACTCTTCTATGTGGGCAGCATGAACTGGCGCCCCAACATCGAAGGGCTGGAGTTCTTCCTCGATGAAGTGTGGCCGTTGGTTCTGGAGCGTTTTCCCGACCTCACCTTCACCATTGCAGGCCGCGGAACCCCCGCCACCCTCACCTCCCGCCACGACAAGAATGTCATCGTCGTCGGCGAGGTGGAGTCCGCCAACGACTTCATGCTCTCCAAGGATGTCATGGTGGTGCCGCTCCTGTCGGGCAGTGGCATCCGCGTGAAGATCATCGAAGGGATGGCGTTAGGCAAGACCGTCATCACCACTACGATCGGCGCGGAAGGCATCGCCGTGGAGGATGGCAAGAACATCCTCATCGCCAACACGCCCGAGCAGTTTGTAGAGGCCATCGCCAAGTGCGTCCACGCTCCTGACATCTGTTCTTTCATCGGAGAAAATGCCCGCAACCTCATCGCGCTCGACCATAACAACGAGGTCATCACGCAAGATCTCATCCAATTCTACAACTCCCTGCTCAACCATGCGAACGAGTAAATACACCTTCTTGTCACGCATCAATACCCCCGAAGACCTCCGCAAACTCAAAGTTTCGGAACTGCCCATGCTGTGTGCGGAAATCCGCGACTATATCATCTCCGAAACCGCTGAAAACCCGGGGCACCTCGGCTCTTCCCTCGGCGCCGTTGAACTCGCCGTAGCCATCCACTACGTCTTCGATACCCCCAACGACAAATTGGTCTGGGACGTCGGGCACCAAGCGTATGCCCACAAGATCCTCACCGGCCGGAAAGAACAATTTCATACCAACCGCAAGTATCAAGGTATCAGCGGTTTTCCGAAAATGTCGGAGAGCGAGTACGACGCTTTCGGCACGGGGCACTCCTCCACCTCCATCTCCGCCGTTCTCGGCATGGCGGTGGCCGGCAAACTCTCCGGCGACGAAAAGCGCAACTACATTGCCGTCATCGGCGACGGCTCCATCGGCGGGGGCATGGCCTTCGAGGCCCTCAACCACGCCGCCGAAACCCAGGCCAATATCCTGGTCATCCTCAACGACAATAAGATAGCCATCGACAAGAACGTCGGGGCTGTCAGCCGTCAACTGCTCAACATCACCTCTTCTCCTGGCTACAATCGCGCGAAGAACCGAATCTGGAACTTCTTCTCCTCCCGCCGCCCCATCCATAATAAGATTCTGAGAGCTTTCAGCAAACTCGGAAACGCCATCAAGGGTACGTTGTTGCGTGGCAGCAACCTCTTCCAATCCATGGGGTTCCGCTACTTCGGTCCCGTGGATGGACACAATGTCGAGTACCTTGTCAAGGTGCTGCGCGACCTGCGCACCATTCCGGGTGCCCGCCTCCTGCACGCCATCACCGTGAAAGGCAAGGGTCTCCACCTGGCGGAGAAGAACCAGACCGTCTATCACGCCCCCGGCAAGTTCGACCCCGACACGGGTGAGCGCATCGAAACTCCTGTCGCTGGGCAACCTCCAAAATATCAGGACGTTTTCGGGGAAACCATCCTCGAATTGGCCCGCCAAGACGAGCGCGTTGTCGGCATCACGCCAGCCATGGCCACCGGCTGCTCCCTCACCATCATGGCCAAGGAACTGCCCGACCGCGTTTTCGACGTCGGCATTGCCGAGCAACATGCCGTCACCTTCGCTGCCGGTCTCGCCGCCCAGGGCATGATCCCTTTTTGCAATATTTACTCCTCCTTCTTCCAACGTGCTTATGATCAGGTTATTCACGACGTGGCCCTGCAGAAACTGCCCGTCGTCTTTTGCCTCGACCGCGCCGGGTTGGTAGGGGAGGACGGCGCCACGCACCACGGGCTTTTCGACCTCGCCTTTCTGCGCGCTGTCCCCAACCTCGTCATTGCATCGCCTATGGATGAGATCTCTTTGCGCAATCTCATGTTCACCGCCTACCGCCATCGCGAGCTGCCCTTCGCCATCCGTTATCCGCGGGGGAGGGGAGTGCACGCCGAGTGGCGCCTGCCGATGGAGGAGATTCCGATAGGAAGTGCTCAGCTGCTGCGTGAAGGCAGTCAGGTGGCCGTGCTCTCCCTCGGTCCGCTCGGCAACAATGCCGCACGTGCCCTCGACCTGCTCCACGAACAGGGCATCGACGCCACCCATGTGGATATGCGCTTTTTGGCGCCGTTGGATACGGAAATGCTTTCTCAAATTATTGAAAAACACAAAGTTATCGTAACTATTGAAGATGGAATCGAACAGGGTGGCCTCTTCTCGGCTGTCTCCGAGTTCGTCTCTATCCGCGGTTCCATTCCTGTCGTGCCCATTGCCATCGACCGACGTTTTGTGGAACATGGCGATATTCCTTCTTTGTATGCCGAATCTGGTTTCACCCCCGAACAGATGGCTGACCGCATCGCGAAGGCCGCCCATGCCGATTTTTTCACAGCCACTCAGAATAAATAAAAATTGTGTATCTTTGCCCCCTGATAGAAAATGATTCGAATGAGAAAAACAATACAGGTATTGACCCTTCTCGGAGTGGCGTTCCTTCTGCTGGCAACTGCTTGTAAGCGGGAGGAAAAGGAGGCCCTGGTGGTTATGGAGAAACCGGACACCTGCCCGATAAGCACCATACCTGATTCACTCAGTCTGGTCCCTTCGGATGTGCAGACCTATCCGCTTCCTTCCGGTTTTCTGACGGAATTTCTCAAGCGGGCACAACAGTATGAGGGGGTGCATGTGCATTTGGCCAGCCAGCTGCCGCAAGAGTGGAGCTTGCTCTACCGCGAACCGCTGACCTCCAACCAAGAGTTGTGGATGGTGCGTTCCGATGACGGTGACTGGACCTACTTGGTCATTGCGGTTGGGGAACATGTGCGCGACGTCGTGCCCGTAGCCGTTGACCTCGCCTCTACCGGCGCCATCATCGAATCCGAAAAGTGGAGTTGGACCCGCGACGCCTCCGGCGCGTTCCTTGTATATAAGCATTATGAAAAACGCCCCGACTTCCGCGACACTACCCAGCGCCAGTGTGACATCTATGCCGTTGACCGATACCTCGTGGGCACCTCCGGCCTTTTCGAGTGCAGTCCCATGACGCTCTCCGAAGGTCCCGAATACCAGTTGGCGGTGCTTTACACCACTACGGAGAACCTGCCCGACACCTGGTTCGATGTCATCAACGACCTCGCCCCCTATTGCGAAGAGAACAACATCATCTTTCTCACGCTCACCGCTTCCGACAACTTCCGTCAGGTCGATGTGGAGGACTATCAGATGAACCCTGTCGTCACACTCGACCTCTCCCGTTTCGTGCAGAACGACGAGGCAGGCATCATCCTCATGAGCAGCAGTCAGGAACCGCAGGTGGAGAACTATTCTGGCAACACCCGCTTCCTCCAGATGAAGATCAGAAATTATTTCAATAACATTATAAATCTGTAAATTATGAAAGAAGAACAGGTAATGAACATGAATGAGGTGGTCAACTTCCTCAAGAAAAGCCCCAAGGATTTCACCAAAGCCGACATGATCCGCTTTGTGGAAGAAAAAGGCATCCAGATGGTGAATTTCCGCTACGTGGCGGGCGACGGACGTCTCAAGACCTTGAACTTCGTACTCAACGACCACGACTATCTCGAACAGATCCTCTCCTGCGGCGAACGCGTTGACGGCTCCAACATCTTCCCCGCCTTCATCCATGCCGGCTCCAGCGACATGTACGTCATCCCGCGCTTCCGCACCGCCTTCGTCGATCCTTTCGCCGAAATCCCCACCCTCTCCTTCCTCTGTTCTTACTTCAATAAGGACGGACAGCCCATGGAGAACTCTCCCGAGTACATCCTCCGCAAAGCCGCTGCCTCCTTCCACCAAGTCACCGGCTTTGACTTCCAGGCCATGGGCGAACTTGAGTACTACGTCATCGGTGACAAGGAGGACCTCTACCTCACCCCCGACCAGAAGGGCTATCACGAGTCCACACCCTTCACCAAGTTCGAACAGTTCCGCACAGAATGCATGCTCAACATCGCCAAGGTCGGCGGCCTCATCAAGTACGGCCACTCCGAAGTGGGCAACTTCACCCTCGAAGACAAGATCTATGAGCAGAACGAAATCGAGTTCCTCGTCACCGACGTCCAGGACGCCGCCGACCAACTCGTGCTCGCCAAGTGGATCATCCGCAACCTGGCCTACCAGTACGGTCTCGATGTCACCTTCGCCCCGAAGATCACTGCGGGCAAGGCGGGCAGCGGCCTCCACATCCACACCCGCATTGTGAAGAACGGCAAGAACCAGATGGTCACCAAGGGCAAACTCAACTCCATTGCCAAGAACGCTATCGCCGGTTACATGACCTGCGCCTCTTCGCTCACCGCCTTCGGCAACACCAACCCGACCTCCTACTTCCGCCTTGTGCCGCACCAGGAAGCTCCCACCTCCATCTGCTGGGGCGACCGCAACCGCTCCGTGCTCGTGCGCGTACCCCTCGGCTGGACCAGTGCCACCGACATGGTCGCCATGGCCAACCCCAATGAGAAACCCAACAACGTCGATCACTCCCAGAAGCAGACTGTGGAGTTCCGCTGCCCCGACGGTTCCGCCGACATCTACTTGCTGCTCGCCGGCCTCGTCGTCGCCGCCCGTCACGGCTTCGAGATGGAAAAGCCCCTCGAACTCGCCGAGAAGACTTACGTCGATGTCAACATCCACAAGGCCGAGAACAAGGCCAAACTGGAGTCCCTCGCCCAACTGCCCGCCTCCTGCTCTGAGTCGGCCGACCAACTCTCCGCCCACCGCAGCATCTTCGAGAAATACGGTGTTTTCAACTCCGACATGATTGACGACATTGTCAAGCAACTCAAGTCCTTCGACGACGCCGACATCCGCAAACGCATTGAGAAGAACCCCGACCTCATGCTGCAGATCGTCCACGAGTATTTCTACTGCGGCTAATCCATTATCATACAAACTGTTAGCGACTATGTGTAACGCCACCATCATTATCCTCGCCGTTGTGCCGCCGCTCATCGTGGCGGTTGCGGCCTACCTCATCGTCCGTCACTTCGTGGAAAACGACCAGAAGAAACGGCTGCTCGAACTCAAGTTCGACGCTAAGAAGGCCATCCTGCCCATGCGGTTGCAGGCCTACGAGCGTATGGCCATGTTTTTGGAAAGAATTGAACCTAACCAATTGATTTTCAGGGTTAATAATCCAGAACTGACTGCATATCAGATGCAGACGATCCTCCTGACGACCATTCGGAGCGAGTACGAGCACAACCTCTCGCAGCAGGTCTATCTGTCGCCGGAGGTGTGGGACACTATCCGCAACGCCAAGGAGAAGGTGGTGAATGTGATCAACCTGTCGGCGGGGAAATTGTCCGATGGTGCGATGGCTAACGATTTGTATATCAATATCTTTGAAGCTATTTCCGCCCAATCTCCTACAGCAGAGGCCTTGCAACTGCTGCAACGGGAAGTGGCATTGCTCTATTAGACAGATAGTTAATGTTTAGCCCGTCCGCTTGCTCCAAAGAGGAGGTGGACGGTTTTTTTTTTGCTTTTTTCACCTCTTTTGGACCGAAAACGCCCACTGTTCATATCTCAGCAAAAAATGTTGATAAAAGAAAAATTTATCAAACATTGACTGTGAATATAATTTTTTTTCGTTTTATTAAATTACTGAAATTCAAAAGAATAACACAGTGTTGAAAAAGTGTTGAAAAGTACTCAAATTGCAGAAATAGCAAAGGTTTCAAAAAAAAAAGATAGAAGTGAATACAAGTAGATATTTTTTTGTATTTTTGCAAGTTGATATATTAAACCGAAAAAAAGGATTTGAATTTTGAATTCAAACGAAACATTTATTGAAAAAACGAGTATAACTGATTTGTAGTCAGAATATTTGAAAATTGGAAAATTTGAAAGAAAATAGAAATAAATAGTAATAATTAAATTCAAAGCAATGAAAAAGTTTACGATTTTTTTCCTGATGGTGTTCATGTATGCTTATCATGGTTACTCGTCTCCGGGCACCACAGGAATGCTTGCGAATAATTATACTGACCGCGCAGACGGGGTATATGCAGTAAATCGTGTCAATGCCACTCAGAACCTTGTTGTCCGCATTGAGGGTCCGGAGTTCGCATGCTCAAATGCAATGGTCACGTTGCATGCTGTGTTTGTGGACACTGATCCCTTCACAACCGGAACGACATATTCTTACACCTGGCTGTCCAGCACATCCCACGGTGGTGGGTTCAGCGGGGTCGCCGGTGCACAGAATATACAGGAACTGCATGTCAATATGAGTGACGTCACCCCTGTCCGCTATTATAAAGTAGTTGTACAACGGATGGAGGGCAGCGCCTGTGTCGGCCCCGCCGACACCTCCGCCGTCTTCATGCTGAGAAGTGTGGACAGAGGCACCGTGACGATTACCGGCACTCCGGAACACGCCTGCACCCAGCAGACCCTGACCGCCACCACGACCAGCCCGGCCACGGTTGACCACTGGGTCTGGATGCTCGGCAGCAACGTCGTCGCCAACACGGGTACCTCCAACACCTATGTTGCCACTACGGCAGGTGACTATAAGGCCATCGCCGTCTATCAGGGCTCCGACCTCTGCAACGACACCTCCGCCGTCTATACCGTTGATTTCACCGGCGCCACCCCTCCCACTCTCAACGTGGAATTTGCTTTGCCGCCTTGTGACCCCACTGCAGACCCCATCATCTGTCCTGGTGGCCAACTTTTGTTGACGGCCACTGGCGGTGCCGCGCCGTACACCTTCTATCGCAATGGTGCCCTCCTCGGCTCCTCCAACTCAACCTGGATTGACAATCCGTATGATGCGGGAACTGTCTCTTACACCGTTGTAGATGCTGGCGGTTGCTCTGCCACCAATGCCGATTTCTCCGTGGAGACTCCCATCACTCCTGTCATCGGATCGCCCGGTCAGGCGGTTTTCTGTACGAATAGTACTGCTAACATCTCTCTTACCTCCAATTACGAAGGTTTGTATGTTTTTGTACCCGAATGTGCTCTGACATGGTCTGTGGATGGCGCTGCTGGCAATAATGGTTCCGCAACAACCATTAGTGGTCTGGCTCCTTCAGATAGACCTTACGAGATTGTTCTCAACCTCAACGACGCAGCCCTTAACTGTCACCTCGTCAGTGAGCCGCTGTTGGTTTCGGTCTATCCCATGCCGACCGCGACGCTCACCACGACACCTGCCTGCTACGACGCTCCGGGTACGGCTACCGTAACGGTCAATGGTTACGTTTCCGATTACCCGACCTATACTTGGTCAACGGGTGTCACCGGTACGGGTGCCACAGCAGTCTCGGGCAACCTCACCGCCCCTCTGGGTGTGACGGTCACTGTGACGGGCAATGCACAATGCTCTGCCACGGCCACGGCCACCATCGAGGTTCTTCCTGAAATGGAGACCCCGGTTGTGAAGATTGAAGGTGGTGCCACAAATGTATTGGCTTGTAACGGTGCTCCCATCCATGTCGAGGCCACGGGCTTGACCGGTACCAACTATATATATACATGGTATAGAAACGGCCAGTTGCTTCCGGCAACCACCGCGTCCTTCGTGGACAACGTGGAGAACAACTCCAACGCGGAGACGGAATACACCTATACGTTGGTGTTGACTACGACCGACAACTGCGGCAGCAAGACAGCCGCCTCTCCGGTCGTCACCGTCTTCCCGCAGACAGAGATCGTGATTACCGGTCCCTCTCGCATCTGCGAAGGTACCACGGCAAATTATCACGCTGTGGGTGCTCCGGAAATCTTCGTGACTGCCTCCAATGGTTGGACTTGGTTCGTCGATGAGAATATTCAAACCGGTGAAAACCTCCCGATTCTTTCCATCGACTTAGCCGCTCAGCAGGATGCTCATCAGATTTATGCTGTGATGGGTATGGCTTCCGCCATCGGTTGTCGGGCTATGGCTTCCGACATCTTCTTCACCCAAGTTGATCCCATGCCGATCGTCAGCATCAACGCGAGCGACTCGGCTCTCTGCGAAGGTGGTTCTGTCACCCTGATGGCTACGACCTCCGACGAGACTATCCCTGGCGTCACCTATACTTGGGAGTTCGGCGGGAGTGAAGTTGGCACGGGTGCCACCTACGTTGCCACTGAAGCTGGTGTCTATACCGTCCACATGACCCAACACTATCCGGGCACCAGTTCCTGCAAAGCTGACACCACCTTTGAGGTGAAGGCCCGCACGATGCCCACCGTCGATCTCACCACGAATCCCGCTGGCTTTGTCTGCTCCGGCTCGCAAGTCGAACTGACAGCCACCGCCACCCTTGACGACGCTGCCGGTACTGCCATCTACACTTGGTATAGAAACGGTCTCGTCATGGGCACTACTACCACTGCCAGTTACTACGATGAAGTGGCCACCGGCAACGACACTACCTTATATATATATAGTGTCACCGTCGAACAACCCACCAGTGGTTGTGTAGCCCACTCCACTCCGAACGATACCATCCGCGTCAACCATATCCCGAGCGTCAGCATCAGCGGCGACCAGCTCCTTTGCGGTAACCCTGATCAAAATACGGTTAACTTGACCGCTACTTTGAATGATACCATCGCTGGTACTTACAACTTGGTATGGCGTGAGGACAACGTCAACACCACCCAGACGGGATACACCTTCAGCAAAGCTAAAGATTATCGTGAATATCCGTACATCTATACTGTCGCTGTCACCGGCCCTGATGGCTGTGTGGTTGTCAGCGATCCTTACCCGGTCTATGTCAATGACACCATTGTTGTGGGTGTCAACGCCAGCTCCAATAAAGTTTGCGCCGGTAAGGAAGTGGTTTTGAACGCTGCTGTTCAGGACAACTTCGATCAAGTGACTTTCAGATGGTACACGGTTAATGGTACCACCGAAACTGAAATCCCGAATGAATACACTTCTACGCTGGTTCAGTATCCGACTGCAAATACGATCTATCGTGTGAGAGTTCTTCAGAATAGCACCTTCTGCACCGCTCAAGGAGACACTGCCATTGAAGTCGTTACGGCTCCCACTATGACTCTCGCCGTCACTCCTGCCGGTACAGACTCCATCTGCGAAGGCGGTCAGTTCACCCTCGAACTGCAGCCCAGCGACGTGGCTCCCGCCGGCACTTACAACTGGTACAAGAACAACAACCTTGTCGCTACCAACACCAACAACTATTTCACTGACAGTCCTGTTGCCATCGATGGTGACAGAACCATGTACACTTATGCAGTCCAGTTCGTCCAAGACAGCACCGGTTGCGAGGCCTTCCAATATGACACCGTTTATGTCTTCCCGAACCTCAATGTCGTGATCAGCGGTGACCAGACTGTCTGCGATGGCGAGTTCAATGTCAATTTGACAGCTACCGTCAACGGTATGGCTATCCCGAGCACCAACGTTACGGCGACCTGGTATCGCGATGGTATTGACGCCTCTACCTTAGGCACAATCACCAATGGCACAGATAACAGCGTCTATGTTGCCAACCACGATGCAGTCCGTACGGGTGAAACTTCTTCCACCTACATCTATAGCGTGGAGATCTCCCGCGGCAATGGCTGCACGACGCTCAGCGCCGACTATCCTGTCACTGTTTACAGTGCACCTCTGATTCAGATGACTGCTAATGACACGACCATCTGCGCTGGTGGCGATGTGACCTTTACGGCCAACGTCACCAACAATAACATTGCGGGTCTCTCCTATGAATGGAAAGTCAACAATGTCGTTGTCGATGGTGCTGCCTCCAACACTATGACTTACCTCTTCCAGGATGCTTCGGAATATGTGGTCGTCGTGAATGCGCTCCAGAACCTCTCTGGCTGCACTGCTACCGATACCATCAAGGTCACCCCCAAGGAGCAGTTGACCGTCAACATCGACGCCAACAATGACACGGTCTGCGCAGGTCAACAAATCATGGTGGCTGCCACTCCGACGTCCTTCATCGCTGCTGAGCCGATCACCTACACTTGGTATAAGAACGGTGCTGTGATGGAGAACGAAACCGACAGCGTGATCTACGATACACCGGAAGCACAGAGCATTTATGGTACCACCTACGTTTATGGTGTTGCCATCAGCCAGCCCAGTTCCGCTTGCGGTTCAGTCATCGTTTATGACACCGTAAGCGTTAAGGCTCATCCGACCGTTGCCATTAGCGGTGACGCTATGATCTGCCACAACGACAGCATCGGTCTCGTCGCTCATGTTAACGACTATGATGAGACGATGGGCGAACTCCACTTCCAGTGGAGACTGGCTAATGCCGACATCACTGGTGCGACCAACGATACTTTGTCTGAAACCAACCGTCCCGCTTCCAACGAACCTTACATCTACACGGTCGTCGTTACCAACGAGAATGCTGGTTGCGCTGTTGAAAGCGATCCTTACTATGTCTATGTGAACGACACCCTGAACGTGGTTGTCACTTCCGACTATGACTCCATCTGCGAGAACGCAGAAATCACCCTTACCGCTCACCTGGGCGACTATAACTCCGAAAACCTCATCTACAGATGGTTTGCCGAAGATGTTGAAATCCCGGGCGCTACCGAGCGCGTCATTACCGTCGTTCCTCAAAATGTTGGTGTGAACCACTACAGAGTTGACCTTCTGCAGACCACTTCCGAGTGTGCTGCTTCCGGTAAAGACTCCGTGAAGGTCCTCGCCGCTCCCGATCTGACCCTTGATGTCAACATGACCATGGTCTGCTCCGGCGGTGAAGTTACCTTGGTGGCCTCCGCCACCCAGGAAGGTACCTTTGCTTGGTACAAGAACGGCGTTCTCATCGAAGGTGCTACCCAACAGTTACTGATGGATTCCCCGATCGCTATCGACGGTGACTCCACGGCTTATGTCTATAGTGTGGTCTTCTCCTCCAACATTCCTGGTTGCATGGCTACGAAAGACACCATCGTCTACGCCTATCCGAATCCGACGATCGTTATTAGCGGTGACCCGATCATCTGCGATGGTAACAATATTGATTTGACAGCCAATATCAATGGTTACGATACGACGACCACCAACGTTCATTACCAATGGATGTTGGCCAACACCAACTTGACGGATGCTTCCGCCACTACTAATCATCTGACCTACCTTGCCGCCAACAGCACCGATCCTTATCAGTTCACCGTCATGGCATATGATAACAGTGGATGCAGAAGCATCTCTGATATTTACTATGTCTATGTGAACGACAGCATCCAGGTTGTTGTCACCGCAGACGATACCACCATCTGTGAAAATGGTACCGTCACCTTGACCGCCAACCTCGGCGACTATAACGATGATGCTCTCATCTATCAGTGGTACACGGGTTCGGTTGCCCCGGCCAACGCTATCGCCGGTGCCACCAGCGCTACCTTGACAACCAATGTCTCTGCTACTGAGACCTATTACGTTGAGGTGATCCAGACCACTTCGGATTGCCATGCTTCGGGTAGTCAGACCATCCATACAGAACAAGCTCCTGCCATCGCTAACATCACGTTGAGCGATACCGCAGTCTGCGATGCTTATCAAATTCAGATCACTGCTACCATCGATCCCGCTCAGCCGGGTATCGCTGGTGAGCCCTATATCTACACTTGGTACAGAAACGGTCAGTTGATAGAGGGCGTGACCGACAGCACCTTCATGGATGCTGCTCCGCTCACCAACGCTGATTCTTCCGTCTATGTTTATTCTGCTACGGTTAGACAGGCCAGTTCCTCTTGCGTTTCCGAGATGAAGACTTCTGCTCAATCGCTGACGGTCTTCAGTCTGCCCACCGTTCAACTCTCTGGCGATGCTTCCCTCTGCTACGGTGATACCGTCATCCTGTGGGCTCATATCCAGAACCATAATGCAGTTCCGTTCGACATGGCCCATATCACCTGGGCTTGGTTGCTCGACAACAACGATGTCTCCAGCAACCCGATGCTCGGTAATATGATCAACCCCGGTACTATCTACTACAAAGAGAATCGTATCAATGATGTTCAGACTGAGCCTTACAACTATTCCATCCGCATCAACGCCGGTCACGGTTGTACGGTTACCAGCGATCCTTATCCTGTTACTATCTTCAACCTGCCCGATGTCTATGTCACGGTTGACGATGCCACGATTTGTGAGGGTGGTGAAATCACTGCCACTGCCAATATTGGTTTCAACAATACACATGACACTGCATTCTATGACGCCAACGATTTGACGTATGTTTGGTCTGTTGATGGTACTGTTGTTGACGGTGCTGTCTCCTCCACGTTGACCACTACGTTGACCACTGCCGGTACCATTCCGGTGAAGGTCCAAGTTCTGGCTAACAGCACTCGTTGTCTGAAAGAGAATGCCGTTAATGTCGAAGTGAGCACGATCCCTGTAATCAGCAGCATCGAACTCAGCTCCAACGATATTTGTGAAGGCACTCAAGTCACGGTCACGGGTCATGCTTCTGATGGTGTGACTGGTGAAGCTTATATTTACACTTGGTACAGAAACGGTGAAGTGATTGAAGGCGTCACCGACTCTACCTTTGTTGATGCTCCTGTCCTGAGCGATGTTGACGCAAACAGTTTCGTCTATACTGCCGTGGTCCGTCAGGCCAGCGCAGGTTGCACCTCCTTGGTAGCTGCTTCCGACACTCTCACCGTCAGCCAGAACCCGACCGTTATGATCAGTGGTGACGCTATCCTGTGTAAGGATTCCACCGTCATCCTCGATGCCCATATCAATGACACGCTCATTGCTACTGGCGCTCTGACTTATCAATGGAGAATGTTCAATGATAACCTCATTGATGGTGGCGACACTACGGGTGCTACCACCGACCACTTGGAGATTGCACACATGGCCACACAGGATGAGCCCTA
The DNA here is from genome assembly GCA_016288655.1 of Bacteroidales bacterium. Classification (GTDB taxonomy): domain Bacteria; phylum Bacteroidota; class Bacteroidia; order Bacteroidales; family WCHB1-69; genus UBA1756. The sequence goes on along the minus strand of JAEEKX010000039.1, from coordinate 32,863 downwards.
CATTTTCACCGTTGAAGTTGCTAACGACAATGGTTGTAGAAGTTTGAGCGAGCCCTACTATGTCTATGTAAACGACACCATCCTCGTTGAAGTCACTGCTGATTTCGACAGTGTCTGCACGAATGGTGCGGTTACACTGACTGCCAACTTGGGCAACTACAACACCGACAACTTGGTTTACAGATGGTACACCGTCGAGGGTTCTGTTGAAACGGAAATCGTCGGCGCTACTTCTCGTGAGCTTACGGTTCACCCCGAGGCCACCACTGATTACCTTGTCCGCGTTATGCAGACCACTTCCGAATGTGAGGCCGAAGGCACGAAGCAAATCAAGGTTATCGACCTTCCGGAACTCACGCTCACACTTGTTCCTCAAGACACCATCTGTGTTGGCGGTGAAGTTACCCTTACGGCTACTGAACTTCCTGCTACCTACACTTGGATGAAGAATGGCGTTGTCATCGAAGGTGCCAACACCAATGTCTTGTCTGACTCCCCGATCGCAGTCGATAATGACATCACCACTTACAACTACGCTGTCCTCTGCTTCACCGAGATTCCTGGTTGCCAATCCACTACGATTGACACGATGATTACGGTCTTCCCGAACCACAGCGTTACGATCAGCGGCGACCCGATCCTCTGCAACACTAACAACGTCCAGTTGTTGGCCACCTTGCACGACACGGTCCAGAACGCTACTTATGAATATCAGTGGATGGTCGATGGTGTTGACGTTGCCGGTGCCAACAACGCCGACTTCGATCAAGCCATGACCGAGCGCGATTATCCTTACATTTTCAGTGTCCGCGTCACCAACAATATCTCCGGTTGCGTGGCTGTCAGCGATGGCTACTACGTCTATGTTGATGCCAATCCGGAAGTTGTGGTAAGCGCTTCCGACACCGATGTTTGTGAGAATGGCGTTGTCACACTGACCGCTCACCTCGGCAACTACAACACCCCGAACCTCACCTACGTTTGGAAGGTTGACGGCACGGAGATCGCAGGTGCCAATGAGGCCACGTACGTTGCTACTATTGATGCCTCCCATACTTACACCGCGGAAGTGACTCAAGCCAACTCCGGTTGTGTTGGCACGGGTGATATCACCATTACGAAACATGACATTCCTGTTGTTGTGCTGAACATCGGCACGGGCAGCGTTACCGACTCCACCATCTGTGAAGGAGGTCAGGTTACTTTGATTGCCCATGCCACCGCCGATGCCGAGTTGGGTGACATCACCTTCGCTTGGTACGAGAACGGTGTCCTCCTCCAGGGTGTCACCGACAGCACCTACACGGTTTCCCCGCTGGTAGTCGATGTTGACCAGACGGCTCACATCTACTCCGTTGTTGCTATCGCTGCCGCTCCGGCTTGTGCCTCCGAACCTGCCACCGCAACGGTCCGTGTCAGCGCCAATCCGGAAGTCCTCCTCTATGGTCACTCCATCGTTTGTGAAGCTCCCGTGGGTGTCAATAATGTCCAAGTCAATGCCAGAATCGTTACGGACATCCCCTTCGATCCTATGATGGAACACCACTGGTATGTTGATGGTGTCGAAGTGATTCCTGCTATGGGCGATGAAGTTCCGATGCTTGATGGATACTTCCTCAGCGACCATGTCGATCTGCAGATGGATCCCCACACCTACCAGTTGGAGGTCATCTCCAGCAACGGCTGCCGTGTGACCAGTGATCCGTTCATGGTTCAGGTGCTTGCCAAGCCCGTTGTCAATGTCCTCGTTGATGACGTTGACTCCACCATCTGCGACGGCGGTCAGATCACTGCCACCGCTTACTTGGCCAATCCGAATGCTACCAACATCACCTATCAGTGGTTGGTCGATGGCGACTCCATCATTGGTGCCACTACTCCGATTTTGACCACTACCCTGACGGGTGTTGCCACTCATGAGATCACGGTTTCTGTCAATCAGCTTGTCTCTGATCCTGACAGATATGCTTGCCGCAACACCGACGTTGTTGAAGTCGAAGTTGTCGCTGCTCCTGAGATCACTGAGGTGGAAGCCAGCGCAGACACCATTTGCGAGGGTTATCAGGTTAACATCCACGCCGTCGCCAGCAACGGTGTCGCGGAAGACGGTTACACCTACACTTGGTACAGAAATGGTGCAGAGATGACTGGTCTGGTTGACTCCGTCATCTACGACACGCCTGTCGCCACTGATGGTGACACTGCCATGTACATCTACACGGTGGTCGCCCACCAGATCAGCTCCGGCTGCAACAGCCTGCCGATGTCTGACACCGTCTATGTCTTCCCGAATCCGACTGTTTGGATCAGCGGTGACCAGATCATCTGCGACCATGGCGACATTGAGTTGCACGCCAACTTGAATGACACGGCTCTCAACTTGACTTTCAATTACGAATGGAGACTCTCCAACACCACGATAGGAAACAACTCCAGAGACCTCACGATCCATGATACGACCTTCCGCGATGAGCCTTACATCTTCACGGTTACCGTCTCTAACGACCGTGGTTGCGCCGTAACGAGCGAGCCTTACTATGTATATGTCAACGACAGCGTCCGCGTTGAGGTCACTCACGAACCCGATAGCGTTTGCCCGGGTGCTGAGGTCACCTTCACCGCCAACCTGATTGACTATAATGCTGACAACTTGATCTATAGATGGTCTGAAATCAGAGGCACCAGCGTTGGTGACACCACTGAGATCCACGGTGCTACCAGCCGCGAGGTTGTTGTCCGTCCGACCACTGAAATTTATAGATATCAGGTTGAGATTCTGCAGACCACTTCCATGTGTAAAGCCATCGGCTTCGACAGCGTGAAGGTGCTCAGTCCTGCTACCCTTGCTTGGGAAGAGGTTAGCGACACCGCTCTTTGCTTCGGTGGTGAAGTCTCCCTGACGGTCACTCCGCCCACCAACCTGGAAGGTTACTACACTTGGTACCGCAACGGTCAGCAGATCACTGGTGCCAACCTGAACCACCTCAACGACTCTCCGATTGCTGTTGACGGTGACTCTACCGCATACGAATATGCAGTCGTCTTCAACCCCGTTGTTGATGGATGCCGTTCCGAAATGATTGACACTATTGTCTATGTCTATCCGAGCCCGGTCATTGAGATTACTGGTGATGCTATCGTCTGCACCCGCACTGACAGCAACATCTACCTCATTGCTCATGTCTCTGATACTTCCGTTGCTTCTCGTGACTTCACCTACACCTGGTTCGAGTCCAACCGTGAGATTACGGCTACCGAGAACCTGGCTAGCGAAGATACGCTCCTGATCCACGGTGTTGAGTTCCGCGATGAACCTTACATCTTCACCGTTGTCATGAGCAACAACCGCGGTTGCACGGTTACTAGCGCACCTTACAATGTGTATGTCAATGATACGGTCTTGGTTGAGGTTACCTCTTCCGTTGACTCTGTCTGCGCAGGCGGCGAAGTTACCCTCGAAGCTAACTTGGGTGACTACAATGCTGACAATATGATTTACAGATGGTATGCTAAGGAAGAGGGTGCTGCCGATTCCACCGAAATTTGGGGTGGTACCAGCCGCATCATCACGGTCAACCCGATTAAGACCACCTACTACAGCGTCTTGGTGCGTCAGACCACTTCCGAATGCTTCGCCATCGGTTATGATACCATCAAGGTTATTGCTCCGACTGCCATCGCCATCAATTTGGGTGTTGACGAAGGTCGTGACACGCTCTGCAATGGTGGTGAGGTCACCCTCGTTGCTACGGGCGAACACGGTGAAGCCCTCGTCGGTGGCAGCTTCATCTGGACGAGAAACGGTGTTGTGATTCCTGGTGCTGAAGGTCCTTCCATCACGGAAAGCCCGTTGGCTATCGACAACGACTCCACCGCCTACATCTATCAAGTGATGTATGCTTTGGATGTTCCTGGTTGTCGCGCTGACACGGCTGACACCACTGTCATTGTCTATATGAACCCGACCGTCCAGATTTCTGGCGACCCGATTATCTGTAATGTTGAAGGCACTGAGAACAACCTTGTTCTGGTTGCCAACGTCAACGATACAGTCCACCACGACCTCACTTATGAGTGGAGACTGGCCAACCGTACGATTGAAGGTGCTACCGAGGATACTCTGAGAGCACACCTCGATGCTTCCGATAACCCGTACCTCTTTACTGTCCAGGTCTCCAACCACCGTGGTTGCACGACCCTCAGCGAAGAGTTCCCGGTCTATGTTAATGACACCGCTTCCATCCAGGTGGTTGTCACCTCCGACTACGACACCGTTTGTGTTGGTGGTGAAGTGACCCTCACAGCTCACTTGGCCGACTACAACAGCGGTTCACTCACCTTCCAGTGGTACAAGCGCGACACCACCGCTACGGGTGCCGATACCTTGATTGCGATCGACTACGGTACTGAGCCGATCCTCCACTACACGATGACTGACTCTTTGTGGAACTACTTCGAACTCCACATCACCCAGACCAACTCTGGCTGTGAAGCTTGGGGTATCGACTCCGTCTATGTGTGGCCGCGTGTTCCTTACGTCATCTCTCATGTCCACGCTTTGAACATCGCCAACAACTCTCACTTCATCTGTGACGGTGGTGAGGTTGATGTCCAGGTTGAACTGTCTGATCTCAACGGCAACCGCATTGATTCCACGCTCTTCACCTACAATTGGTACAGAAACGGCTTCGAACACCCGTTCTTGAGCGGTCCGTGGTTCAGAGAAAGCCCGCTGACTGTGGATGGTGACACCACGCACTATCAGTATAGTGCTGTGATCGTCCTCGACATTCCTGGTTGCGAATACTCTCAGATGAACTTCTCCGACACTGTGACGGTGGTTCGTAACCCGATCGTCTATATCTCTGGTAACCCGTACGTCTGCCAGTACATGCCTATCAACCTGTTCGCATGGGTGAACGGTGATGTGGCTCCGCTGACGACGACTTACAACTGGTACCTTGATGGTCAGTTGCACAACACTTACCAGTCCTACCGCTTCTATCACTGGGATTCCTTGGCAGTCTCCACCGGCTTTGCCTACAACTTCATGGTTGAGGCAGTTGACGCCAACGGTTGCTCTGGCTTCAGCGATCCGTTCCAGGTCGTTGTGGTCGAAGCTCCTGTGGTCCATATCACCGCTACGGAAGACAGCGTCTGCGTTGGTGGCGAAGTGACCTTCACGGCCAACCTCGACAACTACAACCTTGAGTACCTCCAGTATCAGTGGTACCAGGATGTCATCCTTGAAACCAACAGAATCCCGGGTGCCACCAACCCGACCTATACCGACACGCTGAACGAGACCCACACCTATTATGTGGAGGTCTTCTCCTCACTTGTCGCTAATGACGCTCTCTGCACCGCCACCGACGGTTACACTGTGACCGTGGTTCCGGATCCGGTTGTGGATTCTGTGACCATCTCGGTTGACGATATCTGCGAAGGCGGTCAGGTAACTGTCACGGCTCACACCTCTGAAGGTATCCCGAGCGATGCTTATACCTACACTTGGTTCCGCAACGGCATCTTGATGGAAGGTATCACCGACTCCACCTTCACCGAAAGCCCGATGACCGTCGATGGCGACATCACGACCTATGTCTATAGCGCTATCGCTTCCCAGGTTTCCTCCGGCTGTACCTCCGCACAGACCTTCGCCACTGACACTCTTACGGTTTACCCGAACCCGACTGTTGTCATCGCTGGCGACCCGATCATCTGCGAAGACTCCGTCATCATGCTCTCCGCCAACGTCACCAACGACTACTTCGGCGCCGAACTGACCTACACCTGGTTGCTCTACAACGATACCATCCGTGCTCCTCGCACGGGCGTGGGTGCCGACACGATCATTGATCCTCGTCCGGCTCAAGACCATCCGTACATCTACACGGCTGTGGTCAACAATCCTCACGGCTGTCTCACCGAGAGCGCTCCGTTCTATGTCTATGTCAACGATACCATCATCGTTGAAGTGACCTCCAGCGAAGATACGATCTGCGAAGGTGGCAGCATCACTCTGACTGCCAACATCGGTGACTACAACGCTGATGCCCTTACCTACAGATGGTACAAGAACGATACCACTGCAGCCAACGAAATCTGGGGTGCCACCCAGTCTCAGTTGACGATTGTCCCGGATAGCACGATGAACTACTTCGTCCGCGTGTTCCAGACGACCTCTGACTGCGAGACCTTCGGCTCCTACAGAATCATCGTCAACCCGGTGCCCTACATCGACACTATCGAACTCTCCATCAATGAGATTTGCGACGGTGGTCAGGTCACCATCACTGCTCACCCGATGGGCGGCGTCAGCACCGATATCGCTCCTTACGTCTTCACTTGGTACAGAAATAACGAAGTGATAGAAGGCGTTACCGACTCCACCTTCACGGAAAGCCCGCTGACTGTGGATGGTAACATCACCGACTACGTCTATTCTGCTACGGTTCACCAGGCTGCCTCTGGTTGCGAGTCCGAGCGTAAGTACGCCGACAGCATCCTGAGAGTCAACCCGAACCCGCAGGTTGTCATCTCCAGCGATCCTCTGATCTGCGAAGACGACCATATTATCCTCCATGCGAACGTCACCGACGAGTATCCGACCGCCAACCTGAACTTCACTTGGAAGCTTGACAACGACACTGTTGCTGACGGTCTGGGTATGGATACCTTCGACACGCTGGTCGAACCGCGTGACCACAGTTACGACTTCACGGTTGTTGTCTCCAACGAACATGGTTGTGTAACCGAGAGCGCTGTCTATAGCGTCACCGTCAACCCGCGTCCGGTGGTTGAACTCACTGCCTTCGAAGACACGATCTGTGAGACGGGTTCCACCATCCTGAGAGCCAACGTTGATAACGGCTTCTTGACCAACCTGATGTACAGATGGATCAACGTCGAAAGCGGCGACACGATCTATGGTGGCATGCAGCACGAACTGACTGTCTATCCTGACTCCACCACCCGTTACGCTGTGGAGGTCTATCAGGTCGGTTCCGAATGTATGTCTTACGACACCATCACCATCAAGGTGAACGAAAGACCTGTTATCGACAGCGTCATCCTGAGCGACTACGAGATTTGCGACGGTGGTCAAGTGACCGTCACTGCCTACACTCATGGTGGTGTTGACACGGCCAACGTCCCGTACATCTACACTTGGTACAGAAACGGTGAACTCGTTGAGGGCGAAACCGGTGCCACCTTCGTCGTCAGCCCGCTGACTGTTGACAATAACATTACCGACTACGTCTTCTCCGCTGTTGTCCGTCAGGATATCTCAGGCTGCGTCTCCGACAGCACTGCCGCTGCTTACCTGCGTGTTAACCCGAACCCGTACGTAGTCATCTCCAGCGACCCGTTGATCTGCCAGTACGACAGCGTACATCTCTATGCCAACGTTACTGACGAGTATCCGACGGCCAACCTGAACTTTACTTGGAAGCTCGACAACGACACCATCGCCGATGGTTTGGGTATGACTCAGTTCGATACCCTGTTGGAGCCGCGCGACCATAGTTACAACTTCACTGTCGTGGTTGCCAATGACCTCGGTTGCGTCAGCATGAGCGACGTTTACAGACTGACTGTGAACCCGATGCCTGCTGTTGAAATCACCGCTTACGAGGAAGACATCTGCGAAGGTGGTAGCACGGTGTTGACTGCCAACATCGACAACTACAACCTCACCAACCTGATGTACAGATGGCATAAGGACAGTCTGAACAACCCGATCGACGGCGACATGCAGCGTATCGTCACCATGACCCCGGATACCACGACCATGTACTTCGTCGAGATCTACCAGGTTGGTTCCGAGTGCGTTAACGTTGACAGCATTGAGATCCGTGTCCACGAGATTCCGGTTGTTGACAGTGTAACCCTTGACTTCTATGAAATGTGCTACGGTGGTCAACCGACCATCACCGCCCACACTCACGGTGGTGTTGACACGGCCGACTACCCGTACTACTACACTTGGTACAGAAATGGCGAACTCATCGAAGGCGTCACCGGTGAGACCTTCACCGACAACCTGAATGAGATTGCCGTTGACAACGACGACAGCTACTATGTCTATACCGCCGTTGCACACCAGATTCCGTCTGGCTGTACTTCCGAGCCCACCTCCGCTGACAGACTGAATGTTTACATGAACCCGAGAGTTGAGATCACTGGCGACCCGTACGTCTGCCAGACCGATCCTGTCTTCGTCATGGCTAATGTCGATACCAGTTCCATCACGGTTGGTAACCTGCACTTCACTTGGTACGAATCCGGCCAGATCCGCGACAACATGGCCTATGGCTATGGTGACAGCAGATACTTCAGCGAGTACTTCTACCCGAGACCGAATGCTTACCACATGCAGGTTGAGGTCACCAGAGGCAATGGCTGCCGCACGATGAGCGAACCGTTCGACGTCTATGTCCACGAAGCTCCGGTGGTCTCTGTCACTGCTACCGAAACCGAGATTTGCGTCGGTGGTACGGTTACCATGACCGCCAACCTTGAGGATTACCACATGGTTTCTGACGATGATCACATCGGAGACCTTACTTTCCAGTGGTACGAGAACAGCGTCACCCAGGCCAACGCCATCTACGGCGCCACCCTGCCGACCTACACTGCTGCCAACATCGACACCACCACGACTTACTATGTCAAGGTGTTCAGAACGTTGAGTGAATGCTTCGACATTGATCAGATCACGATCAACGTCCATGAAGATCCGACCGTCACCCTCGCGATCAGCGACTCTGACACGGTCATTTGCGCCGGTGGCGAGTTCACGCTGACTGCTTCCGCGGTTTACGACAGCATCCTCGGTGTCCCGACCTTCACTTGGAGTAGAAACGGCGTTGTCCTCGACAACACCTTTGACAGCGTCTTCGTTGACCATCCGGTCACCGTTGATAACGACAGCGTCAACTACACTTACGGTGTCTATGTCACCCTGACTGCTTCTGGTTGCGCCAGCACGGTCTCTGACAGTTCGACCATCAACGTGACGGTTCTCCCGAACGCTACGGTCCAGATCGAGGGCGACCCGGTCATCTGCGGTGCCGGCAACGAACTTGATACCATCCACTTGGTTGCCAACGTGAACGACACCAGCGCCTTCGTCGATGGCTTCACCTACGAGTGGCGTCTCTACAACCGTACGATCAACGCAGCTCAAGACAGCATCATCGGTCGCGCCGACAGCAATGTCCTCGACATTCTGGTCGCTCCGAGCCTTGAGCCCTATGTCTTCACCGTCCACGTATGGAATGAGAACGGCTGCTCCACCGTCAGCGAAGAGTTCCCGGTCTATGTGAATGACACCACGAGCGTTGTGATCACTGCCAGCGAGACTGAGATCTGTGTCGGCGGCGAGGTCACCCTGTTCGCCAACTTGGGCGACTACCATGTGAACAACCTCACCTACCAGTGGATTGTGAATGGCGACACCATCCCGGGTGCCACCTCTGCTGAGTACACCACGACGCTTGACAGCACCTCCACTTTCGCTGTCAACCTCGTCCAGACCACCAGTTCCTGCTTGAGTTACAACGAGATCACCATCTACGTCCATCCGGATCCTGTAGTGACCTTGGCTATCAACGACAACGACACTGTCATCTGCGACGGTGGTCAAGTCACCCTGACGGCTACTGCGGTCTATGACAGCATCCTCGGACCTGCGACCTTCACTTGGTATCGCAACCATGTTGAAATCGCTGATGCTCATGACAGCATCTATGTTGAAAGCCCGTTGACGGTTGACGGCGACGTCACCACCTACGAGTACTCCGTCATGGTCACCTTGCCGCAGAGCGGTTGCCAGTCTGTCATCACCGACAGCTCCACCGTCACTGTCACGGTCAACCCGAACCCGACCATCGAGATCGAGGGCGACCACAACATCTGTGGCAGCGGTGCTGGTCTTGACACCATCCACCTGGTGGCCAACGTGAACGACACGGTTACCAACAGCCACGAGTTCACCTACGAATGGAGATTGTTCAACACTACGATTGATCAGGCGACCACCAATGTCCTCGACACCTTCCTCATGCCGAACGACGAGCCCTACATTTTCACTGCCATTGTGGCCAACGAAAATGGCTGCACGACCGTGAGCGAGCCCTTCGAGGTCTATGTCCACGAAGCTGTTGAGGTTGTTGCTCTGACGACTGAGGCAGACATCTGTGTCGGTGGTACGGTCACGGTTTCTGCTCACCTGAACAACTACAACATTGAAGGTTTGACCTACCAGTGGCTTGCCAATGGCGACACCATCGACGGTGCTACTGAGGCCACCTATACTACTACTTTGGATTCGACGACGACCTTCGAGGTTCTCGTGGATCAGCCGACGACCTCCTGCATCTCCAATGCTACGGTCACGGTGAATGTCCACGCCGATCCTACGGTGACGGTTGCCATCAGCGATGCTGACACCAACATCTGCGAAGGTGGCCAGTTCACCCTGACGGCTACGGCAGTGTATGACACTGTCCTCGGCGAACCCACCTACACTTGGTACAGAAACGGCGTTGAAGTTGCCGACGCCACTGGCGCAGTCCTGACGGAGAGCCCGGTGACGGTTGACGGTGACATCACCAACTACCGTTACGAAGTCCTGGTGACTCTGACGGCCAGCGGCTGCCAGTCCGTCATCACCGACTCCTCCACCATCGACGTCCATGTCTATCCGAACAGCACGGTTGAGATCGAAGGCGACCCGATCATCTGCGGCGCCGGTGCTAACACCGTCTCGACTGTCCTGACTGCCAACTTGAACGACACGGTCACCGACGTTGACGGTTACACCTTCGAGTGGAGACTGTTCAACCGTACGATTGACGCTACCGACACCAATGTGAACGGCGCTGCCGACAGCGTGGTGCTTGATTACAACTTGACGGTCAGCGATAACCCGTACATCTTCACCGTCATCGTCCACAACCCGAATGGCTGCACGAACGAAAGCGCTCCGTTCTATGTTTATGTGAACGATACCGCCGACATCAATGTGACGGTCAGCGAGTACGACATCTGCGAATACGGTGAAGTGACGTTCTACGCCAACATCGGCGACTACAACATGCCGAACTTGACCTACCAGTGGTACGAAGGCGACACCACCAACGCTATCGCGGGTGCCACCCAGTCCACTTACATCACCACGCTCGACACTGTGGGTGCCCACACCTATGTTGTCCGCGTCTATCAGCCCACTTCCAACTGTGTTGCCTACGGTGAGAACACGGTGAACGTCCACGCCGATCCTACTGTCACGGTTGCTATCAGCGACGAAGACACTACGATCTGTGAGGGCGGTGAATTCACCATCACTGCTACGGCTACCTACGACAGCATCCTGGGTACTCCGGTCTATACCTGGTTCAGAAATGGTGTTGAAATCACCAACGCCACTGAGGCCACGTTGACCGAAAGCCCGGTGACCGTTGACGGCGACGTGACGACCTACACTTACGAGGTCCTCGTGACCTTGACGGCTAACGGTTGCCAGTCCGTCATCACCGACTCCTCCACGATGATCGTGACGGTTCTCCCGAACCCGACCGTTGAAATCGCTGGTGACCACAGCATCTGTGGCAACGGCGTTGGTGCTGACCACGTCATCCTCACGGCCAATGTGAACGACACGGTTGCCGACGTTGACGGCTTCACCTACGAATGGAGACTGTTCAACCTCACGGTGGGTACTGAAAATACAATTGACACTGTCCTCCCGAGCAACGACGAACCTTACATCTTCACGGTCATTGTCCGCAATGAGAATGGTTGCACCACGACGAGCGCTCCGTTCGAAGTTCTGGTCAACGAGCCCGTTGTTGTGACGGCTCTCAGCACGGAGTACGACATCTGTGAAGGCGGTAATGTCACCGTCAGCGCACACCTCGACAACGCCAACATCGCTGGTCTGACCTATCAGTGGGTTGCCAACGGCGACACCATCCCGGGTGCCACCTCGCCTGAGTACACCACCAGTCTCGACAGCACCACGGTGTTTGAAGTTATCGTTGAACAACCGACGACCTCTTGCATCAGCAACGCCTTCGTCACCGTGAATGTCCATCCGGATCCGGTGGTTACGGTTGAAATCAGCGATGAGGACACTGTCATCTGCGAAGGTGGTGAGTTCACCCTGACTGCTACGGCAGTTTACGACGAGATCCTTGGCGACGTGACTTACACGTGGACCAAGAACGGAGTCGTGATCGCGGGTGCCAACACCAACACCTTGCATGAATCTCAAGTGACGGTCGATAACGATGTCACCAACTACACCTACACGGTTGTCGCTACCCTGACGGCGAGCGGCTGCCAGTCGGTGGTGACCGACTCCTCGACCATCAACGTGACTGTGTTGCGTAACGCCACGGTTGTGATCGCCGGTGATCCTGTCATCTGCGGCTCCGGTGTGGCTGCCACCACGGTCCACTTGACTGCAAATGTCAATGACACATCCGATATGGTTGACGGATACAACTACGAATGGAGACTCTTCAACGAGACCTTGGCTGGCGAGAACACCAATGTCCTCGATATGACGCTGGCTCCGAGTGTTGATCCTTACACCTTCACGGCCGTCATCACGAACGAGAATGGTTGCGGCGTCGTGAGCGCTCCGTTCAACGTCATGGTCAATGCTGCTCCTGAGGTTGTCATCACGGTTACCGAGAATGACATCTGCGAAGGCGGCCAGACCACGCTGACGGCTACGCTCGGCGACTACAACACTGAGTTCCTGACTTACCAGTGGCAACTGAATGGCGTCAACATCGCTGGTGCCACCCAGGCCACTTACACCACGCCCGACAACTTGCTTGATGGCGACTACGAATACACCGTCATCGTGAGACAGACCACTTCCGACTGCGTCTCCTCCGATGTCTATACGATCACCGTCCACGCTGATCCGGTCATCACCGACATCACGGTCAGCAACGAGGTTATCTGTGACGGTGGACAGGTCGTTGTGACCGCCACGGGCAACTACGATGCTGAACTGGGTGATCCTATCTACACCTGGTATAGAAACGGCGTTCTGCTGCCGGGTATCACCTCCAATACGTTCACCGACTACCCGACCATCGTTGACGACCAGACCACGTTCACCTACAGCGCGGTTGTCACGCTGGCTGCAAGCGGCTGTACGTCTGCCGAGGCCTTCGCTCCTGTTGTGACTGTCAACGAGCATGCTACCATCACCGTCACCACCACTGGTTCTCAGACGGTCTGCGAGGGCGGCAATGTGATGCTGACTGCCAATGTTGATCCTGCCGACAACTACACCTATCAGTGGTACATCGACAACCAGCCGGTGGGTCAAGACACCAACGTCTTCATCGCTCAGGGCCTGGCTGCCAGAGAGACCCCATATATGATCCATGTGATCGTTGAGGGTGCTGCTGGCTGTATCACCTCCACGATGGGTGAGGCCGTTCCTGTGACCGTGGTTGCTGACCCGATCGTCACCTTGGTTGATGTCACCAACGCTGGTGCCTCCACCGTCTGTGTGGGTGGTACGGCTACGCTGACCGCTTCCTACGAAGGTGGTGTCGCCCAGATCAACGGTCTTGGCACTCCGACCTACACTTGGTTCAACAACGGCGAGCAGGTTGGCACGGGTAACACCTACGTTATCCCCGACACCTTGGCTGCTGGTTCCTATGCCTACACGGTTGTGATGTCGTTCGCCGACAATGCTTACGGCTGCGACGTGAACACCGCTGTCCAGGGTAACACGGGCATCTACAACTTCACGGTTGTTGACGACCCGACCCCGTTCATTGCAATCCATGTTGACAACGACAGCATCGTCTGCGTTGGCGGCACCACCGAGCTGTATGTCCACCACGTGGATGGCGGTCTCGAGAATGCCCAGTACAACTACCAGTGGTATCGCAACGGTATCATCCTGCCGGGTGCTACCCAGCCCACCTTGGTAACCGACGCCAACCTGACGGCTGGTAACTACGAATACCAGGTGATTGTGACGATGGACGGCGTGGCCTGTGACGGTGCGTCGAACACCATCACCATCCCGGTGGTTGCCACCCCGGTTGCCACGATCGACGGCGCTGCCAATGTCTGCTTCGGTGGCCAGGTGACGATGACCGCTACGGTTGATACGACCTACGGCGATAACGTGACCTACCAGTGGATCAGAAACGGCCAGCCGATTGACGGTGCGACCCAGTCCACTTACACCACGGATGCTACCCTGAACGTGGGTAACTACGAATATCAAGTTGTTGTCATCAACACGCTGAGCGGTTGCCAGACTACTTCCGGCATTGTTGCGGCCCATGTGGTTGCCGATCCTACGGTGGTTGTCCTCGGTGCTGAGTCCGTCTGTCAAGGCGGTACGATCACCCTGGTGGCTGACATTGCTGAAACGGTTCCTGGCACGACATACAACTACGCTTGGTACAGAGACAACGCACAGGTTGGCAGCAACGCCAGCACGTACGTCACTGACGCCAGCTTGGCCGCCGGCACCTACAACTACTTCGTTGAGGTCACGCCTGCAGGCATGAGCGGCTGTAACGCCACCTCCGCTATGGTTCAGGCAGTTGTCCTGGCCGGTCCGACCGCAACCATCAGTGGTTTCAATGAGGTTTGCGAAGGCGGTAGTGTCGTTCTGAGTGCGAATGTCTATCCGACCAGCACTTACAACTACACATGGTATTTGAACGGTGTTGAGCTGACCACGCAGAATGCTGCGACGCTCACCACGGATGCCACCTTGGCTGTCGGCACCTACACTTACGCCGTCGAGGCCTCCAACAACATGTACAACAGCTGTGTCGCTACGGCCCAGTTCACCTACACTGTTGCTGCTGAGCCGGTCATCGACAGCATCGTAAGCTCGCTCCCGAACAACCAGATGTGCGAAGGCGGTGCAGTAACCCTGACGGCCTCCATGAGCAACGGTACGAATGCCGCCAACGTGAACACGGTATATCACTGGGCGGTCAACGGTCATGAGATTGTTGGCGCCAACGGTGCTACCTTCACCGAGACGATCAACGTACCTGGCACCTACACCTACACTGTGTATGCTACGCAGGGTCACAACGACTACAACACCGGTTGTGAGTCCGAGACCCAGAGCATTGTCATCGAAGTCCTCGAGCAGCCGTTCGTCGGCATCTCCTACAGCGGCATGCTGCAGGTGTGCGAAGGCGGTTATGTTGAGCTGAGCGCCATCATCGAGGGCGGTATTGGTACCCCGAACATTATCTGGAGACGTAACAACGCCAGAATCACCGAGTTTGACAATATGGTTACCATCCACACTGACACCACCGACGCGGTTGGCGGTCCTTACACCTACTCTGTAAGCGTCAACTACCCGCAGGGCAGCGGCTGTGTGGCTACCTCCGACAATGTTGATGTGTACGTCCTCTACCAGCCCAGATGGGAGCAGACGGTTGTAACGCCTGCCGACGTCTGCTTGGGTGATCGCGTTGACCTGTTCGCTACGGTGGCAGGCGGCGTTGAGGATGCCAACCATCAGACGGGCACCTTCATCCAGTGGGTCTATGCTCCGGTTTCCGACCTGAGCGACGTGAGCAACGTCACTGGCGGTCTGGGTGGTCTCTCTTACGATATCACCACCAGCGCTGGTATCTACACCTACTATCCGACCTATGTCGCCCCGGCCAACACGAACTGCATGCCGAGCAACACGCCGAACGCCACCACGGTGACGGTCCACGAGCACCCGACTGCAACGATGTACTTGGGCGAAGGTTCTGACGTCCTCTGCTGGAACGATGCTGACGACAACGCTACGTTGACGATAGTCTTCCACGGTACTGCTCCGTTCTACTTCACGTTGACCGATGTGACGCACGGCATCAGCACCAACTATGTGACCAACAGCAACGTCTATTCCATTGAGCTCACGCCCAATTCGACCACGACCTATCAGTTGACCGCACTCTCCGACCTCTACTGCTCCGTTGGTGACATCACCGACGCTACGGTGACGATCGTTGTGTCGCAGTTCGAGATCGTGAACGACAGCGTGGCCATCTGTCCGGATGAAGTCGGCGCGTTGGCAGTCTTCCAGTTCAACAACCTGACTGTGAACGATGACCGCGACACCATCTGGTACGAGATCGTTGATTACAACAACATCGGCTTCGACTACACCGGTGGTATGATTGACCTTGACAACAACACCGTCAGCATCTGGATGCCGACGACTGAACCTGGCACCTACCAGTTCGGTATCGTCATCGACGGTTGCATGTACGATGTCACGGTCACCATCCTCTGGGGTGCTACCAATGGTATCAACATCATGGATCAGAAGTGGGACGATGTGGTTGTCTGCAACAACAATCCTGCCACGAACGGTGGTCACACCTTCGTAAGCTTCCAGTGGTACAGAAATGGCGAGCCCATCCCGGGTGCCACCCACCAGTACTATCAGGAGATCGGCGGTCTGAACGGTATCTACAGCTTGTGGGTACTCGACGACCAAGGCAACGAATACTGGACTTGCGAAATGATTGTCGCTACCAACCCGCAGTTGCGTGTCTATCCTGTCCCGGCACACGTCGGTGTTGAGATCACGGTTGAGCTCCCGCTCTCCGCTGAAGAACTCGACGGCGCTGTCCTCGACATCTTCGACGCCAAGGGCGCTCTGGTACAGCATGTGACCAACCTGCAGCAGATCACGAGAGTGGCCGGCTTCGAGGCCCAGGGCACCTACTTCGGCCGCATCACCACCGGCACCAACACCATTGAAACGGTTAAATTCGTCATTGTGAAATAATATTAAGCTCTCCGCTCTTGGCGACGCAAGTCGTCAAGAGCTGGAGTTTATGATTACTGAATAGAAAATTAAATACAGCAATATTATGAAAAAGCAATTATTTTTAATCGGTCTTCTCCTTACCGCCTTCATCGGCTACGGCCATGCGCAGGAAATCGATGACGATATGGTAAAGCAGGACTCAATGGTTGTTGATTCAGTATGTCATCACCGGGTGTATATCCATGCCGGCGGAGCGTTCTCGAACAACATCTACCATCGCATTGCCCGCGTCAACGCCGGCTATGGCGATGTCGTTCCGATCAAATACAGCAAGTTTCTCCCCAACGCTCACACGTTGGAATTGGGTTACGCCTATATGTTTGACAAACATTGGGGTTTGGGTCTTGGCGTTGGCATCCAGCGTCTTTCCGCCCGTGCCAATATGAACATCAGCGGCGTGATCCCCGATGCAGCCGACGTGGAGTTCTATAACGAATTCTCACTGCACAACACCAACTACGATTTACTCTATCAGACCAAGAACATGATCGAGAAACAGGTCATTTACGCCATTGAGGTTCCCTTGACCGCTGTATTCGAGCACCGTTTCAACGAGAGAATCGGTCTCTATTCACAGTTGGGTGTGAGAGGGTGGTTCCCCATCTACAATCGCTCCAAGATTGTTGATGGAACACTGGTGACCTCCGGTTATGATGAGTATTACGATGTGCTTTATACGCATGAATATTGTGTCAACCATGGTTTTGATGAGTACACCATTGAAGGTAATGGTTCCGCGAAGTTGAGATGCTCCTTCGACCTACAGGCCGATTTCGGCGGCATCTTCCGCATCAACAACAAAACCGATTTCTATGTGGGCTTGTACTGCACATACGGCTTCCTCGACATTCTTCCGAAAGCCGAGAAACGCCACAACCTCTGCGAGCCGACTTCCGATGCCAACAAGTTCACCTACAACGGTCTGCTGGGTTCCAACTACGACATTCTGTTTGACCAGAATGTCATCTCCAACACCCCGAACAGCACCCAATCGCAGTACACCAACATTCTGCGTGAGGATGTGATTGGCAACTTCCACTGGCACAACCTGCAAGTGGGCGTGAAGGTGGGTATCCACATCAACGCTTGCGGTCAGGTTGAGGATTCCGCACGTAAGAAGTTCTACAAGAAGATGACCGAGGCCGCCCAGAAGTATCTTGACGATACCTGCAACGCCTGCGATCGTAACACCGAGTACATCTACATTGTTCCCACATGCCCCGACACCAAGGAGGACGGCTCCAAACTGAGCAAGAAAGACCAGAAGGCAGTTCAAGACTTGGCCGATGACCTTGAAAAGATCAAGATCCTCTTCGACCTCGACAAGGATGTGCCGAAGATCAACGAGAGCGGTGACTACATTGACAAGGCCGCCAAGAAACTGAAAGCCAACTCCAACCTTATTTTGGTGATCGAAGGTTATACCTGCAAACTCGGACCGGAAGAGCACAACCGCGACCTGGCCCAGCGCAGAGCCGAGAGCATCAAGAGACTCTTCGTGGAAGAGAAGGGTGTGGATCCGGCACAACTCGAACTTCACACCTACACCGCCGGTGATAAGGAGAACAGCGAGAACATTACCGATCCTTCCCTGGAAGAGCACAGAGCTGCGATCATCCACATCAAGGTGAAGTAAGCAAACCGACAATATTCAAAAGAGCTGATTAAATTTTAGTCAGCTCTTTTTTTTATGCCAAAAATAGTGTATTTTTGCGCATTCAAAAACAAAAGCAGTATGGATAAAGATTTATTCCAAGGTTATAAGGGCGAAGCGTTAGAAACGCTCAAGAAATTCAACGTTCATGTTTGGGACGATGCCAAGTTGGAGACCACCCGTGGGCATTTCTCGGGGAAGGTTCTGCCGCGTGCGGAGAATACCGACACGAAGCACATCGTGTTGAAGTTAATCACCGGCTATAACGTTGGTATAGATGTAGATACGATTACTGCGATGAGTGGTGTATCGGTACCGCAGCCGATTTTCCACATTCCGGAGAAGGAGTTCCCTTATACGCCTGGACTGCCCTCCGTGAAACTTTTGGGCACGGGCGGCACGATTGCCTCTCGTTTGGACTATCGCACCGGTGCTGTGATTCCGGCCTTTTCGCCGGGGGAACTCTACGGTTCCGTGCCGGAATTGGCCGACATTTGCAACCTCGATACGGAGAAAATCTTCGCTGTTTTCTCCGAAAACATGGCTCCGCCGCAGTACATTGCCTTGGCCAAAAAGATAGGGGAGGAGATCGAGAACGGCATTGACGGCATCGTGATCGGGCATGGCACGGACACGTTGCACCACACGGCCGCTGCGTTGACTTTCATGTGTCAGAACCTGCCGATTCCGGTGGTTTTGGTGGGCTCGCAGCGCAGTTCCGACCGTCCCAGTTCCGATGCGGCCCTCAACCTGATGCACGCCATGACGGCGGCAGGGCACGGCGACATTGCCGAGGTGATGGTCTGCATGTTCGGACCGACATCCGACGAGTACGGTTTCCTGCACAAGGGCACCCGCGTGCGTAAGATGCACTCTTCCTACCGCTCCACCTTCCGTACCATCGGTGACATTCCGGTGGCGACGGTCACCCGCAAGGGGGTGGTGCCCATCCATGAACATTACAACCACCGTCGCAAGGACAAGAACGTGAAGATCATCCCGACGTTCGATGACCGCGTGGCGATGTTATACTACTATCCGGGCATGAAGCCCGATGTGCTTGACGCTTTAGTCGATAACGGCTACAAAGGCGTGGTCTGGGTCGGCACGGGCCTGGGACACATCAACAAGTTGATGTACCCGGCAGTGGAACGTGCGCAGGCCGCTGGCGTCCATCAGTTCATGACCCTGCAGACGCTGTGGGGCTATGTGGATATGTTCGTTTACGACACGGGCCGCGACATGATGGCGCGCGGCATCATCCCGGCGGGCAACATGCTCCCCGAGGTGGCTTACATCAAGTTGGGCTGGGTGCTTGGCCAGACCGACGACCCCGAAGAGGTGAAACGTTTGATGCTCACTCCCGTCAATGATGAAATTACCGAAAGAGAACCTTACAACGGCTACCTGATCTATCAAGGCGGCGTCCACGAGGTGGATGAATTTATCAAACACGTACATAAATAATGGATGACGAAACGCAACTAACAGAGCAGAAAAACGAACTGGAGGACACTTTTATTTTTTCCTTCATTCATGACATCAAAAACATGATGGTTCCCATCACTTCGCGTGTGGAGATGTTGGAGACGATGGAGATGGGACGGGAGGAAGAAAAGGAGACATTGCGGCAGATCGGCAGCAGTTGCGATGCTGTGATGGAGGTCCTCAACCGCATGCTTAAGATTTACCGGACGCGGACGCACATGGATGCCTATACACCGCGCAAGGCGGATCTCTCCTTTGTGATCATTATCGTGATGGATGTGATGGAGGAGCGGGCGAAGAACAAGGGAATTGAGATCAAGAATGAGGTTCCGGACGGGTGCATGGTTTTCACGGACAGGGAGGCGATTTTGGGCGTCATTGTCAACCTGGTTGGCAACGCGGTCAAGTTCACTCACAAGGGCGGTAAAATCAAGATTTCGACTGTTGAGGAGGGTGATAAGATCCGGGTGAAGGTGTCTGACAACGGTGTGGGTATTGATGAGGAGAAGATCACGGCTTTGTTGGAGAGGAACAAGTATTTCAACACGCCGGGCACGGAGGGCGAGCTGGGGTGTGGTTTTGGGCTGTTGCTTTGCGATTCGCACCTGCGGCGCGGCGGCTCGCGGTTGGAGTTCGCCAACAACGCAGATGGGGGCGCGACGTTCTCGTTCTTGCTGAGGAAGGCGTAAGCCGCTGTCGCTTTATCTTATTTGTCCGCGTAGTACCACGTGCTGTTCCGCCATTTTCTATCCCAATATCCTTGGTAATCTTCCCACCCGTCGCAGAAGGTGCTTTGGATGATGTTTTCTGTCATTTGCCGGTTGTTGCGCTTGCTCCATTCGGCGAGCAGATTCGCTTCTCCTTTCTTCTCGAAAAGTTCCCGATTGTTTATCCATGATTCGATGGCATGCTCGTAACTTTCATAGGAACTGAAGTTCTCGTAGCTGGGATAAGGGTAGGTGTATGCATTTTCGCTTTGCAGGTTTTGACGGAGCAGCGCGAAACATTTGTCGGAGAGATTCTGGTCTCGGGTGATGGCTTTGGCCTTGTCGGTCAACTCGTGGACTCGGGTGCAGGTAGCCAAATCTGGAGTATAGTACATTCCGTACATGCTGTTGGCAATTCCGCAGCAGTAGCGACTCAACGCCCAACTTTTCCCAATGGAACTTTGGTAAAGTCCGACGGCGTATGCGTAGGCGGCTTGTGCGCGTGTTTCGGGGTCTGTCGTTTCGGCCATCTGCCGCTCTATTTCCTTCATGATTTGGCAGAATTGCAATTTCGAGGAACTCTTCTGATAGACATCAACAGGGGAGTAGTCTTGCAGTTTGTATTGTCCGCAGCGGTTGTTGGTAATCCATTTTTCACGGAAGGGGTTGTTGTCCGTAATATACTCCTGAATGTTCAAAGAACGGGTGTATTTTTTGCTCACCTTCTGGAAATAGGCGATGGCGCCGTCCCATTTTTCCAGGCGCAGGTATTTCGTTCCGAGGAGTTCGTTGTAGAAATTGCGGTTTTTATAGCTGTAACGGAGCAGGAACTTATCCATTTCCGTCGTGCCTTTAGTCTGGAGAAATTTCCAGTGTTTTTCCACATCCGGGGTTTCGGCGTTGTCCATGTAGCAGAAGAAGCGCGAGCCGTAGCGGTAGTCGCTCAGCACATTCGAATACATGTTGAGGTAGGCCATGGCGCGGTCTTTCCGCCCGGATCGTTCGAAATGGGGGACGATTTCCACAAGGATGGCGCGTCGGAGCACTTTGATCTGGTGGAGTTGGCGGTTGCCGTACTTCTCCGTTCCTTCCGTGTAGATCCAGTGGTCTTCGTAGGAGTTCCAACGGAAATAATCTTTATCTTGTTGGACATGTTTGCGCACCTGATTGACCAACCACTTGAGGTCGGGTAGCAGTCGGGCTTCGTAAGCGGTTTCGTCTGCCATGTCGTCTGCGTCTTCGGCTGTCGTGGCATCGGCGGCGTTGAAGATCAGCCGCATCATCCGGATGTTGTCCTTCACGGCTTGGGAGCCGGCCATGCGGTCGGCTTCGTTGAGCCATCGTCGGGCGGTTGCCTTGTCTTTGTTGATGTATGCGATGGCCGCCTTCGCCGACTGCCACAAGGCGGGATTGCGGGAACTCCCGTTTTCCAAGATGTTGTCGGCCAGTTTTATAAACTCTTTCGACGGCTTGTTGTCGGCGTTGAAGTGTTCGTATTGCATGTCGAAATATTCGCTTACGAAATGCTGCACGATGAACTCGAAACTCGGGCAGTCGGGGTTGTTTTGGTGAATTTTCCGTAGCACGTCCACGTTGTAGTGCAGGTTGCGGTCGTAGTAGCCGATCTGTGCGTAGGCGATGGCCGCGTCGGCTTTTCTTTCCAAGTGACACAACGCGCCGGCGTAATAACTCTTGCATTGGCGTTGCAGGGCGCTCGTCGGGATTTGTTCGCCATACTGCTCCCACAACTTCAGGCACTCCTGGTATCTCATGTCATAAAATGCCCGTTGCATCAGTTGGTACACGTAACGATCGCGGATTTGGCTGTTCTTGCAATGTTTCAGGATGTTTTCGTCGGCGGTTTCGCTGAAACTGAAGTCTGTCTTCCGCTCTTCTTTGCTGGAGGGATAGTACCAAGAGGATTTTTTCCAAGTCGCGTCGGCACGATCGCCGCCGTATGCCCCGAGGACAAAGTGCCAGTATTGCATGGCGACGGTGTCGTTGCGCTGCTCCAGTACTTTCCAGAAGGGGCTCTTCGCATTTTGTCCATAGAGGGCTTGTTCCACTGCCTTTCGCGAAACTTCCTGATTGACATATTGGTGCCAGAAGTCGATGTTCTCCTTTTTGAACCAATCGTTGTCCACGGTTTTCCAATCCCAGTAGTAGTTCTTGTCGCTACCGAGGAAGAACAGGTAGTGCATATTGGGATCGATGCGGTAAGGACCTCCACAGGGATAAGCAGGTAATAAACAGGTCGTCAATATGATACTAACGATAAATTTCGGTAATTTCATGGTTGGTGTATTTGAAAAGTTGGGTGGAATCGAGATGATAAAGCACGATTGGCATCGGGTTTCCACGTTTTTGGAATATCAAATCCTTGGAGGAAAGCAGGGTGGGGCAATCCACCCATTCTCTCCGTAAGATGTTCTGGGAAATCTTGTCCCTGTATCGGTCATGGCCAAGCGCTTCGAACATCGTGGTGTCCGTGAAGTCGTAATGCTGTCGGTCGAGCATTTGGAACTTATATGCTGAGTCGAACTGTACATTCCATTCGTAGGCGGGCAGAGCAAGCGACAAAGGGAGTGAATAGGAGGTGAGGTTTTTCAGGTAGGGTTTCACGTCGTCGATATCCAAGATGGCGTTTTTCGTGTTGTAATCCTTGAAATTGCCGGTGTTGTAGCACATCAGTACGCCGTAGTCCACATTGGGCGGGCTTTGGGCGAGTTGGTGAAGACGTATGGTAGTGGAGAGGACGATGGAGGGGTAGTACTGTTCCAATTGTTTCCTCATCTCTTCTAGGAATTGGAAATAGGTGTCGCGGGTGGAACCGGTCCAGTCGCAATCGAACTGAAACTCTTTGGGAGACAAGTTATTGTACTGACAGATGGCGTTTAGTCGGCGGGCTAAGAAGGGGCCGAAGGTTTTCCAATGGCGAATGGCTTCGGGCGTGATGAACACGGTGGGGACGATCTCGACGTCGGCGGGCACGGAATCGCGGAACTCTATTGTGGCCATGGGCACGCAGATGTCGTCGGAGGCATCGTTTCCGTTGACATCCACGTCGAAGAAGCGGACGTACAGTTTTTGGATTTGATTCCGTTGAAGGAAATCGCGTTCGTAGTCGTTCAGTTCGAACGTCGTTCGCCAGTAATAGACTCCCTTTGCCAATTCCTTGCAGGAGGTGTCGATGGCGTTCCTTTTGGGGGATGTGCGTTCAACGACAAAAACAGTCGCGAGCAGGAGGGCGATGGAGACGATCAGAAAAAGGATGTCGCCTTTTTTCATGGGATTTTTATGAAGAGGATTACAGTCTTCCGTCTTTGATTTCGAAGGTCTTATCGGCGAGGGTGGCGAGTTCGGGGTTGTGGGTGACGACGACGAAGGTTTGGTGGAACTGGTCGCGGAGGTCGAAGAAGAGTTGGTGGAGTTTGCGGGCGTTTTGGGTGTCGAGGTTGCCGGAGGGTTCGTCGGCGAGGACGATTTTGGGGTTGTTGGCGAGGGCGCGGGCGACGGCGACGCGTTGTTGTTCGCCGCCGGAGAGTTGCGACGGCTTGTGGTTGAGGCGGTCGCCGAGGTTGAGGAAGTCGAGCAATTCGTGGGCGCGCTTGAGGGCGTCGGCGTGGCTCTGGCCGGCGATCATGGCGGGCAGGGCCACGTTCTCGGCGGCGGTGAACTCCGGTAGCAGGTGGTGGAACTGGAAGACGAATCCGATGTTCCGGTTGCGGTAGGCGGCCTGATCGGTGTCGTTGAGGGCGAAGATGTCGGTGCCGTCGATGAGCACCTGTCCGCTGTCGGGGCGGTCGAGGGTGCCGATGAGGTGGAGCAGGGTTGATTTGCCGGCTCCGGAGGCACCGACGATGGAGACCACGGCGGAGTCTTCCACCCGGAGATTGATCTCTTTGAGCACCTGAAGGGTGCCGTAACTTTTGTTGAGGGATTTGACTTCTATCATGGCAAAAAAAATGAAGAAATCAAAGTGCGAGCATCTTCAATTTCTTCATTATAAGTGTGTTGAAAATAATTATTCGATGGTGAGCAGAAGGTCGCCTTCCATGACGGCATCGCGGTCTTTGACGCGGATGTTGGTGACCTTACCGGCTTTGGGGGCGTCGATGTTGTTTTCCATCTTCATGGCTTCGAGGAGGATGAGGTGTTGACCGGCGGTGACGGTGTCGCCTTCATGGACCATAATGTTGAGGACGGTGCCCGGGAGGGGGGATTTGACCTGCATTCCGGCGCCGGAAGCGGCGGGAGCGGGAGCCGGGGCGGCGGCAGGGGCTGCGGCGACAGGAGCTGCGGCTGCAGCGACGGGAGCCACTCTCGGGGCTGCCTTCGGGGCGGCGGGAACCTTGATGCCGCTCATGTCCATCTCGACTTCGTACGCCTTGCCGTTGACTTCGACTTGGGCCTTGTTCTCTTCGATATTGACGATATCGACGGAATATTCATTGCCGTTGATTTTGAACTTGTAGTTTTTCATTTTATCTGTTTTTTAATGGATGATTCTAAAAAATTATCTGGGATCCTGTTTGAAGTTGAACTGTTTGCCGCCCCAGTGCGACGGAGTGTTGTTGAAGGTGATGACTTCGCTCTCTTGGTCGTGTTGGGTGTCGAGGTAGAGGAAGAGGGCGAGCGAGATGGCTGCGATCTCTTCGTCGTTGGCGCCGACGCCAGCCTTGTCGAGGGCGAGGGTGATGGCGGCGAGTTCTTCGTCGGAGGGTTTGCCGGTGGCTGCTGCTGCTTTGGGGGCGGGGGCGGCCTTGGGCTGTGCATTCTTGTTGTTCTGCTTGGTGGCGAAGTGGGCGAAGATCTTGAGCACGAAGAAGATGACGACCAAAACGGTGAAGACGATGAACATGGACATGAGGGCCATCATGATGCCGTAGGGGTCGTTTTGGATGAGTTTGTCGGCCTTGCTTTCGCCGGCGAGCACATGGTTGTTGGAGCCGGGTGTGTAGTGCTTGAGCGTAGTGCGCAGGTCCTGATTGTTCTTCTTGGCGAGCACGGAGTTGTCGCGGTTGTCGGCGACCACACCGTCCTTTTGGCAGCCGAAGGAGACTTCCTTCTCGCGGATGCTCTCGGGGAAGAACATGATGTCGAGGAGGGTTTTGCCGTCGGAGCCGATGAGGGCGATGTAGTTGGAGTGGTCGGGGGTGAAACTGACGTGGAAGGTGCCGAGGTCGGCTTTCCCGTCGAGGTAGAATACGAGGCAACTACGCTGTTGGATGAGCGTGGTGGGGTCGCCGGTGGGGATGTGGTAGCAGGAGGCCTTGAAGGTGTTGAGGGCTTCCTTGTCCTTCTGTGCGGCGGCGAGGCCGGTGGTGTCGTCGGTGAGGAAGCACCCACCGATGTTCACGGAGTTGAAGGAGGTGTTGAAGACCTCGACCCAGGCGGGGTGGTTGCCGTACTCGTCATTGAGGTTGTTGTTGTTCTTGACGAGGATTTCGTTCAGTCTCAGGTCCACGATGGTCTGGCCGGTGGCGGGAATGACGCAGAGGGCCAGGACGAGGGACAGACAGGCGAATAGTAATTTCTTCATTGTAAGACGCTTAAAAGGTTAGAGCGGGAGGTTGTCGTGTTTCTTGGCGGGGTTCTGGAGGCGTTTGGTACGCAGGGACTCCAGGGCGCGGATGACGCGGAAACGGGTGTTGCGCGGCTCGATGACGTCGTCGATGTAGCCGTATTTGGCGGCCACGTAGGGGTTGGCGAAGGCCTGGGTGTATTCGGCTTCCTTCTCGTTGAGGTAGTCGGCCTTCTTTTCAGGATCTTCGATGTTCTTGACGTCCTTGCTGTAGAGGATTTCGACAGCGCCCTTGCCGCCCATGACGGCGATCTCGGCGGTCGGCCAGGCGTAGTTGATGTCGCCACGGAGGTGTTTGGAGCTCATCACGCAGTAGGCGCCGCCGTAGTCCTTGCGGAGGATGACGGTGACTTTGGGCACGGTGGCTTCACCGTAGGCGTAGAGCAGTTTTGCGCCGTGGAGGATGATGCCGCCGTACTCTTGGCCGGTACCGGGGAGGAATCCGGGGACATCGACGAGGGTGACGAGCGGGATGTTGAAGGCGTCGCAGAAGCGGACGAAGCGCGCGCCCTTGCGGGAGGCGTTGATGTCGAGCACGCCGGCGAGCCAGCCGGGCTGGTTGGCGACGATACCGACGGAGATGCCGTTGAAGCGGGCGAAGCCGACGACGATGTTCTTGGCGTAGTTGGGTTGGACCTCGAGGAACTCGCCGTTATCGATGATGCTGTGGATGACGTTCTTGACGTCGTAGGGCTTGTTGGGGTTCTCGGGGATGAGTTGGTTGAGCACGTCGTCGAGGCGGTTGACGGGGTCGTTGCACTCCATGCGCGGGGCCTCTTCCATGTTGTTGGAGGGGAGGAAGCTGAGCAGTTGGCGGATCATGGCGATACCTTCGTCTTCGTTATCGACGGCGAAGGAGGCGACGCCGGATTTGGTGGAGTGGACGGATGCGCCGCCGAGGTCTTCGACGGAGACGACTTCGTTGGTGACGGTTTTGACGACCTTGGGGCCGGTGACGAACATGTAACTGGTGTTCTTGGTCATCATGATGAAGTCGGTGAGGGCGGGGGAATAGACGGCGCCGCCGGCGCAGGGGCCGAAGATGGCGGAAATTTGCGGCACGACGCCCGAGGCGAGGATGTTGCGCTGGAAGATCTCGGCGTAGCCGGCGAGGGAGTTGACGCCTTCCTGGATGCGGGCGCCGCCGGAGTCGTTGAAACCGATGACGGGTGCGCCCATCTTCATGGCTTGGTCGAGGACCTTGCAGATCTTGTTGGCGACGGTTTCGGAGAGGGAGCCGCCGGAGACGGTGAAGTCTTGGGAATATACGAAAACCAAGCGGCCATCGACGGTGCCGTAACCGGTGATGACGCCGTCGGTGAGGGGGGTGTCCTTTTCCATACCGAAGTTGTGGCAGCGGTGGGTGGCGAACATGTCGAACTCTTCGAAGCTGCCTTCGTCCAAGAACTTGGCGATACGCTCGCGGGCGGTGTACTTGCCCTGGGCGTGCTGCTTCTCGATGCGCTTCTCGCCGCCGGCGGTGCGGGCCTTCTCCCTGAGTGCCAGTAGCTCGTTGATTTTCTCTTGCATTGTCATGTGCTTGTCTTTTTGGATGTTTACAATACGAAATTTGCCGATTTGGCCGCCGCAAAGTGTTGAAAACACGCCACTTTCCGACATTCCAAATCGGCTGCAAATGTACGAAAATTTTTTATAGAAAAAAGGGTATTTTTTAAATGATTTGTTCCTGTTTGAAAAAAAACATCTATTTATGCAACCGATGTTGTTTTAACAGTGGTTGTAATTCATAAATAGTTAATGTTCAAACATATCTGATTTTATCTCATCTGGAAAAAAACTACGATTTTATGATTTTGGCTTCATAATTCCGGCCGTCCTGTATGACCAGAAGCAGGTAAATTCCAGGTTGGAGATGGGCGATGTCGAGTCGGTTTTGATTCTCACCGGCAAGGAGGACACGGCCGGTTGCGTCAAACAACTGATATTGGTAGTTGTCGGAAGGATTGGGGAGTGTGAAGGTGATTTCCTGGGATGCGGGGTTGGGGAAAACGCCAATCGTAGCCGTTTCGAGATCTTGTATATTATTGATAATGTAGTGGTTGCGTTGAGACATAAAGTTGATGGCGATGCGGAAGCAGGTATTGAGTTCCTCGGGTAGCAGGGTGGAGGTGCCTTCGATGTAGAAGCAGTGTTCCTTGCCTTCGAAGACGTGCAGTTCGTGGTCGATGCCGAAGTGCGAGAGGCGGCGGTCGATGAAGTAGGAGCCGAAGAGATTGGGGAGGACCAGGCCGGAGATGCCGAAGAAGGAACTGCCGTAAGGGGTGCCGGAGAGGAAGGGAACGGTCTCGTCGGCGGTGCCGTGGAGGAGGCAGATGGGGGTGTTGTCGTCGGGGTCGATGATGGTAGTGTCGAGCACGCCGCCCCACTGGGCGATGATACCGGCGACGGAGGGGGAGTAGGAGAGGTATTCGGGATAGCCGGAGGAGTGGACGCCGCCGAGGTCAGAGTGGCCGCCGATGCCGAAAAGACCGCCTTCGTCGAAGAAGGTCTCTGCGGGCCGCTCGTCGTCGTCCATCCAGAGGGCGTGCATGGCGGCGATGGTGCCGGCGGAGTTGCCGAGGAGGAAGATCTGGCTGGTGTCGATGCGGTAGGTGTCGGCATTGCCTTTGAAGAAGCGGATGGCGGCGCTCACGTCTTGTGCTCCGGCGTAGGCCCCGCGGATGAAGTTGGTTTCGTTGATGTGGATGATGCCGATGAGGCGGTAGTCGATGGAGGCGACCACGTAGCCATAGTGGCTGAGCGAATCGGCGAAGGCCACCATGTCGCACCACGAGCGGTTGCCGGCGACGAAGGCTCCGCCGAAGATGGTGATGACTAACGGCCGCCGCGCCATCGTGTCGCCCTCCGGCTCGTAAAGGTCGAAATAGAGCGTCTCCGGTTCGTCCTCGTAAACCAACGCGGCTTCGGAATAGGGAATCTCCGTGGTGACGCGGATGTCGGAGAACACGCGCTCCACAAAACGGCCCTCCTGGGCATTCAGCATCAGTGCCGACAGGAGGAACAGAAACAGGGAAATTGATTTTTTATAATTCATTGTAAAAAATGCGATAAATTCAAGTCATCAATGCAACGATTGACTCGTTGTTTTCGCTTGCAAAATTACAAAAAAATTATTCAATGGAAGTAAAATAACCCTGGAATTCTCTTGCTTAATAATTCAATTTATTATGTGTTAATATTTTATAAAAATTTTTCTATGGATGTATAAACGTGAAGTCCGTTGGATGAGATGCGGTCTTTTTTAATCAATGGTGTAACGAATCGCCAAATTGAGGCCCCAATCGAAGTAGGGAGCGACGAAATTCCGGGCGAAAAGCAGGCCGCAGGCGGGACGGAAATCGGCTTGTAAGGATAACGGGATATCGAACTTGTACTCCAACCCCAACAGCAGTCCTAAGCCCGCCTTGCCGGTGTTGAAACTGTTGTCGAAACACCAGTAATAGTCAGGGTAATCGTAGCCATAAGTAGAGACGTAGAAATTGTCTAAGGGACCGTTCCATTGGCTCCAGCAGTAGCCGATGGTGGGGCCGCCGCCAATGATGCCGTACAGACCCGTAGCGAAACGGTCCTGCCGCAGAAAATTGATGTTGAGTTCCACCGTGGAGACCATGCCTCGCAGGGGCCTTACCCCGTCAAAGTACACGTAGTTTTCGTAGTCAAGGTAGTACCATGAGGGCAGGAAGTTGTAGGCCACGCCACTGCCGATGGTGAATTTGGTGCCCAGATCGAGGGTGAAGGCGAAGTGGCCGTCCATCCGTTTGTAGGAGAAGCCGAACATGCTGCCCATCGAGACACCCACGGCATGGGTGTAGGGCGCCACGTATGCTTTGTAGCCGTTGTTCGGATTCGGCTGGTATTGCGGTTGTTGCTGCGGTTGTTGCTGTGGCTGCTGTTGCTGCTGCTGTTGCTGCTGCTGTTGCTGCTGCTGTGGTTGTTGCTGTGGTTGTTGCTGTGGTTGTGGTTGTGGTTGTGGTTGTGGTTGTGCTTGCGGCTGGGTTTGTTGTTGTTGTTGGTTTTCGCCAGTGGCTGAGCTTGCGGAGGTGGGTGTCCAGACGCAGCGCACGCGGTTTTCGCGGGTGTAAGGGGAGGCGGAGATTTTATAGTTCTTGAAGTTCAGATCGTAGAATTTGTACTCTCCGTGCACTTTGTCGTCGGACCAATAGCGGGCTTCCATGAAGTCCAACCTGTAGCGGTAAACGTAGATGACCTGAAGTTCGTTGACGGTGGGAAGGCGCCAGCCGTCGCCTTTGGCCTCGCAGGCGCTCACGGCGGCGTTGCGCATCATGAAACTGAACTCGTCCTGGGAGGCCACGTAAAGTTGTTGGGTTCCGGGAACCAACACTGCATTGGCGGGAACGACGGACGGGTTTTCATTTTGAGCGAAAAGGGTGCTGATGCTGCACAGCAGGAGCAGGAGAATGGCGTTTTTTTTCATTTTTTTTGAAAATTATTATAAAAAATGGTTAATAGTTTTGCTGTTGGGGCTGGGAAGTGCCGGGCATGTAAGGCGGCGGGGTGGACGTCCATACGCACCGTACGAAATAGTACCTGTCGTATTTCGCCTCACTCAGTTTGCCGTTCCTGAAGTTCAGGGCGTAGAACCGGAAGTCGCCGTTCACCTTCTCGCCCGTCCAGTAGGTGCTCTCCGCGAAGTCCATCTCGTAGCGGTGGCTGTAGATGATCTGTAGTTCATTGACGGTGGGGAGTCGCCAGCCGTCGCCTTTGATCGCGCAGGCGCAGATGGCGGGGGAGCGCATCATCTTGGAGGGCTCGTCGTAGGTGGTCACGTAAAGGGCTTTGGTGCCGGGAACCAGCACGGCGCCGGCGGGGATGTTCTGTGCTTTCGAAATGACCGTGCACAACAGCAAAGCGGTAAAAAAAAGCGTTTTTTTCATCGTAAAATTCATGATGGGTTTCACAATGGGTTAATTCAGTTTCACTGTGGCGAGCATGCGTGTGCCTTCGGGAATCTCGGCATCCGCCCCCTTGATGCAGAGGAAGAGCAGTCCGACGGGGAAGGTGACGATGCCGAAGAAGACGCCGCAGCCGATGGCCGCACCGCGCCGGCTCTTTCCTATGCGGTTCATGGTGGCGCCGTCGAGTTTGAGCACGCGATTGTAGATGTCCGTCGTGCTGATGGGTCGTGCGGAGACCTCGCCGGGCACTCCCAGTCCGTGGTTGTCGGCATAGTGGATGTCCATCATCACGGGTGTGCCGGCCGCGATGATGAGTTTGCCGTCGGAATAGACGTCGTCGCTTACGACGGCGCTCTGGTAGGTGAGGTCGGCATCCTCACTGTCGATGTCCTTGACGACGATGATCCCGATGCTGGTGTTTTCTTGAGCCATGAGGTACTTTCCCCCCAGGAGAAGAACTGCCCATAACGCAGCCCTGAAAATCTGTCTAACTTTCATATTTTTTTATGAATTGGTTTGGATTTTGACATAAAAAAGCGTGGAGTCAATGTTTCATCGGTCTCTTGAGGTCTTCGACTACCTTTGCTTTCCAATTACAGCAATATGAATCCACGCCACGCGGCAGGATACACGGCTGAATCACAGAAAACAAGTTAGAAGTGTCGAAGTTCCAAAAGACTATGATCGAGCGTTGTGCTATCTATTTTTTAATTTTTTTTCTTTTCTTGCGTTATGTCTGTTTTGGTTTCACATCAGATTTTTGCCTACAGTGCCATTTTAACATAAATCAGGCGTGCAAAAGTACATGAATTTTTTTTATCATCGTATTGATTTAAAAGTTTTGAGATATTTCTATTGCCATAAAGTTTGCGATTCCAGTGGGAAAGGATTCGCGGAATGTGAGGGCGTTATTTATTTTTATGTGCAATTTTACAAACTGATAGAATGCGTAGCGGGTGTTTGTAATTGAGAAGTAAAAAACGTTATCAGTTGAGTCCAAAAGAAGTAGGGGATACGACTACGGCAAACCTGCCGCCGCTGAAAGACAAACTTGAAGTGGGTTGTCCTGTCTGTAAAAACTTCCGCTTCTTTTTATGTCGCGGGTCATCGCTCGTTCCACTTTTTTTATTACTTTTGCACCCGTGTTTTGCAGCGAAGGAAATCGGGCGTGAAGAGGTGTCTGCTGCCGTTTTTTTTATCGACAAATTATTCAAACCAAACGATATATGGATTTCAGTTTATCAAAAAAAGAAGAGTTGTTCCTGCAGATGATTCGCGAATTTGCAGTGAACGAAGTCAAGCCGCTGGCTGCGGAAGTTGACGAAGAAGAGAAATTTCCGATCGAGACCGTGAAGAAGCTCGGCAAACTCGGCGTGATGGGCATTCCGATTCCCGTACAGTACGGCGGACAGGGCGGCACCAACCAGATGTACTCGATGGCCGTGGAGGAACTCTCCCGCGTGTGCGCCACCACCGGCGTCATCGTGTCGGCTCACACCTCCCTCTGCATGGCTCCCATCTTGGAGCACGGCACCGAGGAGCAGAAACAGAAGTACCTCCCGAAACTTGCCTCCGGTGAGTGGATCGGCGCTTTCGGTCTTACCGAACCCAACGCCGGTACCGACGCCG
>JAEEKX010000038.1 GCA_016288655.1 Bacteroidales bacterium | reverse complement strand
CATCATTTGGCAGTGGATTTATTAGTGGGAACCACTACAGAAACATGGTTCGATGTTCCAGCAGACATTGACATCCCCTACGGTGGGTATTACTACATTGAAGCTGTCACCAATTGTGGTTGTACCCTCCAGGATGGTGCAGTAACGTTGTCGGAGCCCCGCTCTAACCGCATCGACACCTCTTCTG
Organism: Bacteroidales bacterium; assembly: GCA_016288655.1. Lineage (GTDB taxonomy): Bacteria > Bacteroidota > Bacteroidia > Bacteroidales > WCHB1-69 > UBA1756. The sequence continues at coordinate 44,185 of JAEEKX010000038.1, read as the reverse complement.
TGGGTATAGTGGAAAATGTCCCTGCGCAGACTCCTGCTCTCAAAGTTTACCCCAATCCCACCACTGACCAGCTTAATGTAAAGGTTATGGGCAATGCTAACGCTTTGATCACTCTGGAGGTCTATGACCTTTACGGTCGTTTGGTGGAACGGGCAACAGGTGAGAATGACCATTTTCAAATCAATACAACATCTTATTCATCAGGTGTTTACATTATCCGCGCATGGCAAAATGGCACTTTCTTGGGGTATGAGAAATTTTTAAAGCGCTAATTTTTCGATTCTTTGTGCTTTATTGCCCTTATTATTGTATTTTTGCTGCACAAACCTCATCCACCATGCGCCGCCTTCTGAATTTCTTGCTGCTGATGTGCATCGTGCTCCCCTTGTGTGCCCAACAGCAGCGAGACCGAGACGACCTCGCTAAGCTTAATCTTTCTGGGAGTTTCCCCACCTTTACCCTCGCTCCCGACGGAAACTGCTAGCTCATGTCGGGATATGGATATGGATACTACACCAAGGATATCCGTTCGTTGCGGCATCCCGCTACACCCATCTTCCCTAATGGAAAGGAAGAGTGGATTGACGATGGTGATATTCTTTATTTTTCAGAGGATTACGGCTATACCTTTCTCCTATCCCGATTGCTATGGAAGAGCATCTGACTTCGTCATTGGGACACCCAAAAATTTTCGTCAAAGAGTTTTTCAATGGGTTTGTGCCGTTTCATGACCATTGTTCTGGAGAGAAGTTGGCCGTTGAGTGGCAGACGGACTTGTATGGTCGTCACTGCCTTAGCCATTCGCAGTACCTTGTCAATGCTAAATTTGATGCCGTTGAGTTCGAGAATCCGTCCAGTTCCTTGTAAACCTTCAGTGCCACGAAGCAGATGCAGATGTGCGCCTCTATACGTTTGCGGGTGAAGTGAAACATCGGGCGTACTTCCAGTTTCGATTTGGCGATGCGGAAGGCCAGCTCCACGGTCCAAAGGTTATGATAGGCCGCATAGATTTGTTCTGCGGGAAGTTCGGTGTTTGTCAGGTATCCTTTAAGCCCATCCCATGCAGCGTCCTCCTCTATTTCCCCATAATTGATGCCCCCCCACCTTGTTCTTCATTTTCAGGAACTTGTTGTGGCCTCGTCTGTTGATGTTCTCTTTGCTCAACATCCCGTTCCTGTATCCCTTCTCAAGTCTTCGCCCCCCTTTCTCCCGGTTGTATGCGTCCTTTCTCACCCTGTTATCGGTGTAGCCAACCATAAGCCGTCTCCCGTCCCCCTTGTCGTATTCCTCCATCTGTCCGTCCACCCATGAATGTGACAGTATCCATTCCGTGACTCTTTTCGATTCGGTCTTTATACGTGCCCCGATGATGTATTTGTTGTTGTTCCGCTCCAAATCAGCGACATTCTGCTCGTTCATCAGCCCCGAGTCGGTCACAACCACGAAGTCTTCCAGTTCATACTTGCGGACGAACTCCTCGATGACCGGCATCATGGTATGTCCCTCGTACTTGTTCCCCTCGTGGATGCAGTAGGCCAGCGGGTAACCGTTCAGTTCTCCATAAGCCCAAGTATGATCTGAGGATTCTTGTGCCTGCCCTCCTTTGAGAAGCCGGTCTTGCACAGATCGTCTTCCCTGTCTTTGCCCTCGGCATAGGTGAACATGTCCGCCATGCCGGATTTGCGTCTTATCCATTCCTCCCCTTGTCTGCTAAGATTATCTATTTCTTGCGGATCAGAACTGCTCCCCATCGTTTTGACGAGTTTGTATCTGCCTTTGTCCTTGCTGACAACGACAACTCTCGTCGAACCTGACTTGTTATTTTTTTGTCGGACAAACATCATATTAATTGTCCGAAAAAATACTCAAAAAAACATTGGGACACCCATTGGGGGTGTCTTGACATAATTTTATTTCTCATTATGAGATCATTACGAATTTAATGATTTTTTGGTGACGAAATCAGGAGATAGTACAAACTTATAGGACGCTAACAACGTATTTCAATGACGTTTGTTAGCGTTTTTTTTTATTTTCCGCTTCACTTTACCTCCCTACCCGAATTGCTCTCACACCAACCCTTCCTTGATGATGTCGTGGATGTGGATGACGCCGAGGTACTTGCCATCATTGACAACGAAAATATTGGTAATCTGCTTCTTGCGCATCATGTCGAGGGCTTCCACGGCGAGGGTCTGCGGGGAGATGGTCTTCGGCGACTTCGTCATCACGTCGGCAGCGACAAGCCCCGTGAGGTCGGGATTTTTCTGCAACATGCGGCGCAGATCACCATCGGTGATGGCGCCCACTACGCGGTCATTCTCCACCACAGCCGTCACGCCGAGGCACTTGCCGGAGATCTCCAGAATCACCTGCTGGATGGTGGCGTCGGGCGTCACCTGCGGCTTGTCGTTGAATTTGTAAAGGTCTTCCACCCTCACGTACAAGCGTTTACCCAAGATGCCACCTGGGTGGAACTTAGCGAAATCCTGCGCCGTGAACCCGCGCAACGAGATCAGGCAACTCGCCAAGGCATCGCCCATCGCCAACTGCGCCGTGCTGCTGCAGGTCGGCGCCAGGTTGTTCGGACAGGCCTCCTGACTCACCGTGCAGTTCAGCACGTAGTCGGCCTCCTTCGCCAAAAAGGAATCCACATTGCCCACCAAAGCAATCAAGCTGTTGCCGTTCTTTTTCAACAAGGGAATGAGTACCGAAATCTCAGGGGTGTTGCCGCTTTTCGAGAGACAGAGCACCACATCATCGGGTTGGATGATTCCGAGGTCGCCGTGGATGGCGTCGGCGGCATGCATGAAGATGGCCGGCGTGCCCGTGGAGTTCATCGTCGCCACGATTTTCTGCGCGATGATGGCACTCTTACCGATGCCTGTCACTACCAAACGTCCCTTCATCTTCATGATTGCCTGTACGCAGTCCTCAAACGACTGATCCACATTGTTTTGCAATGCGCCGACGGCTTCAGCTTCCAAGCGGAGCGTCCTTTTCGCCAGTTCTAAAATCTCTTTACCCATATCCTGAATTATTCCTGTATTACAATGATTTTCATTTTTTTGTGGGGATCAATCCCTTCTCCTTCAACGCCTGTCCGGTATGCGATTCCAGGCACGCCGCCACCTGCTCGGGCGTGCCTTCGCACACCACGCGCCCACCCTGGTCGCCACCCTCCGGCCCGAGGTCCACAATCCAGTCGGCACACTTGATGATCTCCAAGTTGTGCTCGATGACTATGACGGAGTTTCCCCTTTCAATCAACTGATTGAAGGCACTATAGAGTTTGTTGATGTCATGGAAATGCAAGCCCGTCGTCGGCTCGTCGAAGATGAAAAGCACATTCTGCTTCGACCTTCCCTGCGAGAGGTAAAGAGCAAGTTTCACGCGCTGCGACTCACCGCCGGAGAGCGTCTGCGACGGCTGTCCCATCTTCAAATAGCCCAAACCGACATTCTGCAAGAAGCGCAATTTATCCACGATACCCGGGATGATCTTGTGTTGCGACTGAATGCTATCGAAGAACTCAACCGCCTGGTTGATTGTCATTTCCAGAATATCGTTGATATCCTTTCCTCCCACTTTCACCTCCAGCACCTCATCCTTGAAATGCTTGCCGTGGCACTCGGAGCACTCGATATCGACGTCGGCCATGAACTGCATGCCGACGTGGATGACACCTTCGCCCTCGCACTCCTCGCAACGGCCGCCGGGACTGTTGAAGGAGAAGTACCCGGGCTTGTAGTTGCGCTGTTTGGATAACGGCTGCGCGGCATAGAGTTCGCGGATGTCGTCGTAGGCCTTGATATAGAGCGCCGGGTTGGACCGTGATGAACGCCCAATGGGGTTCTGATCGACGATGACGACCTCGGAGATACGGCTCATGTCTGCGTTGATGGACTTGTGACGACCGACGTGGACGCTGCTCTCCTCGATCTTTTTACTGATGCCCGGATAGAGAATGTCCTTGATGAGGGTACTCTTGCCCGAGCCGCTCACGCCGGTGACAACGGTCAGTATCTCCAGTGGGATTTTTACATCTATATTCTTGAGATTATGCTCTTTAGCGCCTATAATCTCAATATAATTGCGCCAACTGCGGCGGTATTTCGGCACGGGAATCTGCAGGGTAGTGCCCTTGGCTTTGGGCATCATGCCGCGCAGGTAGGCGGCGGTTAAGCCGTCGGATTTCGCCACCAACTCGTCGTAGTTGCCGGCAAAGACCACCTCGCCCCCCAGACGTCCGGCTTCGGGTCCCATGTCAATGAGATAGTCGGCGGCGCGGATGATCTCCTCGTCGTGCTCGACCACGACGACGGTATTCCCGATGTCGCGCAGCTGCCTCAGCACTTGTATAAGTTGTTGTGTATCACGCTGATGCAAACCGATACTGGGTTCATCGAGGATATAGAGCGAACCGACCAAACTGCTGCCCAGCGAGGCGGCCAAGTTGATGCGTTGCGACTCGCCGCCCGACAGCGTGCGCGCCGGACGGTTCAGCGTGAGGTAACCCAACCCAACGTTCATCATGAAACCCAAACGATTGCGCAATTCCGTCACGATGTGGCGCGCCACCTTTTCCTCATTGCGGTTGGAAAACTTGAGTCGCTGCACGAAATCGTACAACTCCGCCACCGGCATACTCACCAACTCGTTGATGGACTTGCCGTTGACGAGCACATAGCCGGCCTCCTTGCGCAGGCGCAAGCCGTGGCAGTCGTGGCACTCGGTGCGACCGCGGTAGCGGCTGTAAAGCACGCGGTACTGGATCTTGTATCGCTGCGCCTCCACCCACATGAAAAACTGCCGGATGCCATAGACGTGCCACTCCTCGCGGCCGTTCCAAAGCAGGTCGTACTCCTCGGGACTCAGCTCCTCGATGGCGCGGTGCGGCGGGAAGCCGTGCTTGACGGAATATTTCACGAACTGGTCCTTCCACTCTTGCAACTTGTCGCCATGCCAGCAGGCCACAGCACCCTCAAACAGAGAGAGTTCCGGATTGGGGATGACCAATTCGGGAGCGATGTCCTCGACCATGCCGGTACCGCCACAGATGGGGCAGGCGCCGTAAGGATTGTTGAAACTGAAGAGGTTGGGCGACGGCTCCAAGAAGGTGATGCCGTCCATCGCCAGCACGTCGTTGAAGGCCTTCTGACGCACCTCCCCCCCATTGTCGGTCTGCACGATACAACAACCTTTGCCCTCGTTGAAGGCCGACTCCACCGACGAGGCCACACGGGCGTGGGCATCCTTCAGCGTGGCTGCCTTGAAACGGTCAACCAACAGGTAAGGGCCAGCGGACTTCTTCGGCCGCTTGATGGAGAGGAAGTCGTTGATATCCATCAACTCCTTGTCATAGACCACACGGCTGTACCCCTCCTTCTGCAACACGATGAGTTGCTCCGAGAGCGTACGGCCGGTGAGCACCACGACCGGGGAGAGCAGATAGACCTTGACATCGTCGGCCAAGGTGGCGAGGTAGGCCAGCACGTCGGCGACGGTCTCGCGACGCACCTCCTTGTGGCTCACGGGGGAATAGATGTGCCCGACCCGGGCATACAGCAACTTCAGATACTCGTATATCTCGGTGGTGGTTCCGACGGTCGAGCGCGGGTTGCGCGAGATCACGCGCTGCTCGATGGCGATGGCCGGCGGGATGTTCCGGATGCTCTCCACATCGGGCTTCGAGATCTTACCCATGAACTGACGGGCATACGAACTGAGACTCTCCACATATCGTCGCTGCCCCTCGGCATAAAGCGTGTCGAACGCCAACGACGACTTGCCCGAACCGGACAAGCCCGTGACAACCACCAACTTGCCCTGCGGTATCTCGACACTTACATTCTTCAGGTTGTTGACCTTCGCTCCTTGGATGATGATCTTCTTCTCTGACATCGGCAATGAAATCCGGGCTTTCCGACCCGAACATTAGGGATTATAGTGAGTTCTAAGGTAGTCTTCCAACACCCAACGCACCAGCGAAGGGTGGGTGAAAACGTCGTGGTATTTGTCGTATCGCGACAAGGTGAGAATAGCGTCGCCGTCGGTCAGGGCAATAAAGTCCAACGTGACAAACCAGTATGTAGCATCGGGATCCAACGGCTGTCCACCGATCTTGACGTCCGTCAGCACGTTGTTCTCGAACTTCAACTCCACCTGACGTGAATAGGCCTCCTCCTTGATGGACGTGCCCGTGGCGGTGGTCTTCACGAAGTTCTCGAAGATGTGACGCACCTCGCTGCCCTTCATCCGTACCAACACGGGCGAATTGTCGAACGGCATCACATCATAAATGTCAAGTTTAGTAACCGTTCCCTGAGGGAGTTGCGAGCGGATGCCGCCGAAGTTGAGAAGGGCGAAATCAAGTTTGGCGCCCTGAAGCACCTCCTGGAACATGTATTGACAGGTGTCCATCAGCATGTCGAGAAGGAAGTGCGACAGCGGGCCGCGCTGGTTGTTGTGGTAAGGCAGGAAGGTGGGCATCTGGGCCACCGGCACCATCATCTGCGCGTCATGGCGGATCTTGAGCAGACGCACTGTATCCTCCAACTGTCTGTATGAAAGACTATTGCGTGTACCTGCATCCAAGTTGTCCGTGTGATAACGACTGTCCAACACGACAACTTCGTGGGAGATGCCCGCTTTGTCGATGGTATAGCGTTGCTGCGCTTGCAAGGTCGCGGGAAGAAGGATGAGTGCAAGCGCGATGGCCGACAGTAACCTTTTCATTACCTGTTATTTTTGAAATCCGACGGGTTGGCCGAGGATGGCCTTGCCGTTGAAGCCGAGGAGATCTTTGATCTTATCGCGGTGGATGCTGCCAAGGACGACGGTGGCGAGGCCTTCGGAAGCGCAGTAGAGATAGACGTTCTGGCTGACATAGCCGGCATCGGTGGCGCCATAGAACTCGCGGGCCTCGTCATTGAAGCCCTTCATCTTGTCGTAGTTGGCGACGAAGACGAGCAGGATGGGGCACTTGGCGGCAAAGGGCTGCATGGCGGCATCGGCACGGTGGTCGCCGGAGGCAACGCCTTTCAGCAGATTCTTTTCAGCCACATAGAGATAGACGCCCTTTTCGGTATATACATAGACGTCAATCTGTTGGGCGTTGCGGGCGGTGGGGGCGGTGCGCTTGCCGTCGGGACGGTTGACACCGCAAGCAGCCCACAACAGGTTGGCCAACTGCTGGTTGTCCAACGCCTTGTCGGAATATTCACGGATGGTGGCGCGGTTCTTCAAGGCCTCCATCAGCGGCATGCCGCCTTCAATCTTCGGATCGGGCAGTTGGATGTCAGCCGGGGCCTTTTGGGCGTTAAGATTCGGGAAAAGTGTCATGACGACGAGGGCTAATAATGCTAACTTTTTCATAATTAATTATTTCCGTTGGGTTTCTTAGGTGTTTGTTGCGGGGCGACGGTCTTGCCGATGGAACCGCGCATCTGGGTGTCGGCCTTGATGTTCTCCAACTTGTAGTAGTCCATCACGCCGAGGTTGCCGGAACGGAAGGCGTCGGCGAGGGCCAACGGCACTTCGGCCTCCGCCAGGATGACCTTGGCGCGGGCCTCCTGCGCCTTGGCCTTCATCTCCTGCTCCTGGGCTACGGCCATCACACGGCGTTCCTCCGCCTTGGCCTGCGCGATGTTCTTGTCGGCGTTGGCCTGGTCCATCTGCAACATGGCGCCGATGTTCTTGCCGACATCGATGTCCGCGATATCAATGGAGAGAATCTCGAAGGCCGTGCCGGAGTCCAAACCCTTGGTAAGCACCACTTTGGAGATGGAGTCGGGGTTCTCAAGCACCGACTTGTAGGAACTGGCGGAGCCGATGGCGGTGACGATGCCTTCGCCGACACGGGCAATGACGGTCTCCTCGCCAGCACCACCCACCAGCTGGCGGATATTGGTGCGCACAGTGACACGGGCCTTGGCCACCAACTGGATGCCGTCCTTGGCCACGGCGGCCACGGGCGGGGTGTTGATGACCTTCGGGTTGACGGAGGTCTGGATGGCCTCCAGCACGTTACGACCGGCCAGGTCGATGGCCGCCGCCGCCTTGAAGTCCAACGGGATGTTGGCCTTGCCGGCGGAGACCAGCGCGTTCACTACGGGCTTCACGTGACCGCCCGCCAGATAGTGCGCCTCCAATTGGTCGCGGTTGAGCGGGATGCCCGCCTTCGTGCCCGTGATCATCGCGTTGACGATGACTCCTGGCGGCACCTTTCTCCAACGCATCAGAATGAGTTGGATGAGAGATACATGGACGCCGGAAACGAGCGCGGTGAACCACAGTCCTACCGGAACCATCCACAAGAAAATGACCAGCAGCACCACGGCGGCGATGGAGACACCCATCACACCGAAGTCGCTCATCAACAAGAGGGGTTGAATGTTCAATAAGTTCATACTACTATTTATTTAATTTGACAAAGATTTTGCTTCCTTCAATTTTCTCCACCACCACATCGCTCTCCTGGTCGATAAAACCGTAGGAGGAGGCCACCTCGACGGTCTCCCCATCGAAGACGGCCTTGCCCGTCGGGGCGAGGCGGGAGATGGTGCGACCCACCGCGCCGACAAAGACACGATGGTTGTCGAAGTCGTTCACCTTGTTGTCGATGGCGGTGTCAAGGGCACATTTTTTCCACGTTTTACTTCTGAGAATCAGAACGATAGTAAGCGTGGAAACCGCCACAGACACCAGCAAAGTGAGGGTGCCGGCGAACGTGCCGTACGTGGCGTACGCGCCCACGATGCCAGCGATCTCCATCAGCAAGCCGATGACAGCGACGATGCCGCCCGGGATGAAGAGGAAATCAATGATGACGGCCAACAGACCGAAAGAGATCAGCAGGATGATATAAAGCCAACTCATATTTCTATTTTTAAGAAGTTATTGATTTACTGATTTTTGATTGCGTTTCCGAGGGTTAATCCGAGTTGATAGAGCCGGTCGGAGTCGTCGGGACGGCCGGGGGCACCCTTCACCTCCACGCTGTCGCTCACCAGCGGCCAATGGGCTTCGTCGGCGAGTTTCCTGAGGGTGGAGACGCCGCCGCCGCTCCAACTCATGCCGCCGAAGATGGCGTACTGCTTGCCCTGGGGCTTGAACTGGATAAGTTCGTGGGTGAGGGTGGCCAACTCGGGGAACATGCTGCCGTAGTGCGCATTGGAGCCGAGGGCGACGCCACGGTATCGCCAGATGTCGCTGAGGATGAAGGAGGCGTCGGTGCGGGCGACGTCATAGACACGCACCGCCCGGATGCCGGCGTCGGCGACGCCCTGCGCCACGATGCCCGCCATGCGCGCCGTATTGCCGTGCATGGAGCCGTAGGCGATGACCACGCCCTCTTCGCCCGCATGCTGCGACCACTGCGTATATTTGTCCAAAACCCAGTCGAGACGCTGGCGCCAAACCAATCCGTGCGACGGGGCTATCATCTTGATATCCAGAGTGGAAAGACGTTGAATGACCTTCAGCGTGGGTGCGGCGACCTTGCCCACGATGTTAGCGTAATAACGCCGCATCTCGTCCTCGTACCAGGCGAGGTCGTGCTGGTCATCGAAGATGCCGCCATTGAGCACGCCGAAGCCGCCGAAGGCGTCGTTGGAAAAGAGGATGCCGGTGGACAGCTCGTAGGTGGCCATCGACTCGGGCCAGTGGACCATCGGGGCGGTGAAAAACTGGAGCGTATGGGCGCCGATGGGCATCGTCTCGCCGTCGGCGACGACGACTTTATGAGCGATGGGTCCGTAGAAGGCCTCGAGGGGCGCAAAGGTCTTGACATTGCCAACAACCTGTATATCAGGATATTTCTGGGTCAGCACAGCCACGGAGCCGCTATGGTCGGGCTCCGCGTGGTTCACCACGAGGATGTCGATGGCGCGATCGCCCAAGACAGCGGTCAGCCGGTCGAGGAACTCACCGATGCAACTGATATCGACGGGGTCGATGAGGACGACCTTCTCATCCACAATCAGATAGGAGTTGTAAGATACGCCGGCGGGCAGCGGAAGGTGATTTTCGAAGAGGTCGGTGCAACGATCGTCCACACCTACATAGAAGATGTTTTTTGTTAATTCTATACTTCTCATTTTCAATATATTATAATCCACAATAATACTAATTTACACGATGACAAAATTACATTTTTTCTCTCAAAAATCCAAGTCCGCAACGGACATTTTTTCCTTAATTTTTTTAACAGAAATGCAATAAAAAGCGGAGATGGTCGTTTTCAAAGATTGTATAATTGTACACTATGAAGAAGATAATCGTCATCTTTTTGATGTTATTGACTGGTTTTCAGGGATTTGCACAAAATTCCGAATTAGGGGCGATGGCAGGGGCCTCCTTCTATTTGGGGGACCTCAATCCGCGCACGCCGTTCGGCATGTCGAAGCCTGCGGGCGGCATCATCTACCGCTACAACTTCACCCCGCGCTGGGCCATCCGCGCCAACGTCCTCTTCGCCCAGGTGGAGGGCGATGACGCCATCACCAACAAGCACTACGAGCGCAACCTCAGTTTCAAGTCGCCGATCACCGAAATCGGCGTGATGGCGGAACTCAACTTCTTCAAACTGTATCACGAGCGTGGCAAGAACTTCTTCACCCCCTACCTCTTCGGCGGCATCGCGGTCTTCTCGTTCAATCCGCAGGCGCAGGATGTCGATGGCACCTGGTACGCCCTGCAACATCTTGGAACTGAGGGGCAAGGATTCGAGGGGCAGAAGGACTATTACTCCCTTTGCAACGTCGCCATCCCGTTCGGTCTCGGCTTCCGCTTCACCTTCGGCAAGTTCTTCTCGCTCGGCGCGGAGTGGGGCATGCGCTTCACCTTCACCGACTATCTGGACGACGTGAGCGGCGAGTACTACGACAACCAGGAGTTGAAGGACCACCGCGGCTCCGTGGTGGCGCGCCTGGCCGACAAGTCGGAGAACATCCACACCGCCGGCGCCGGCCGCGGCAACTCCACCACCAAGGACTTCTACTCCTTCGCCGGCGTGGTCTTCACCGTCCGCTTCGGCGACATGGACCGCAGCTGCGACATCCGCACCAATGTCAAACGCAAAGCCGTCAACGGCAGACAATAACCCATGGACAAGATGAATCTGGACCCCAACAACATGCCGAAGCACGTGGCCATCATCATGGACGGCAACGGGCGTTGGGCGAAGCAGCGGGGCATGGAGCGCGTGTTCGGCCACCGCGAAGGCACCAACGCCGTGCGACGCATCGTGCGCGCCTGCGGCGAACTGCAGATCCCCTACCTCACCCTCTACGCCTTCTCCACCGAGAACTGGAACCGCCCTAAGGCGGAAGTCGATGCCCTGATGACCCTGCTCGTGCAGGCCATCCACGACGAGGTGCCCGAACTGAACCGCAACCGCGTGCGCCTCAACGCCATCGGCCACCTTACCGACCTGCCCCAGCAGTGTCAGGAAGCCCTGTCGCAAGCCATCGCCGACACCGCCGGCAATACCGGCCTCACCCTCACCCTCTCACTCAGTTACAGCGGTCGCAACGAACTGACCCGCTGTATGAAAGCGATTGCGGAATCGGTCGCCACCGGCGAGATCGCCCCCGCCGACATCGACGAGAGAGTCATCGCCGGATATCTCGACACCGCCCTTCTTCCCGACCCCGACATCCTCATCCGCACCGGCGGCGAGCAGCGCGTCAGCAACTTCCTGCTCTGGCAGATCGCCTACGCCGAACTCTTCTTCTCCCCCGTGCTCTGGCCCGACTTCAACAAGCCCCATCTGCTCGACATCATCGCCCAATACCAGAACCGCGAACGCCGCTACGGGAAAACCAGCGAACAAATTAAAGCGGAACGACCGTAATACATACCGATTATTTTTGTAAATTTGCGCCCCAAAACAAACACTGACCGATTTTGACACAAGCACTCCGGAAATTCGCGCTACTACTCATCGCAATCTTGTGCGTTACAATTAGTTACGCACAGGTTGTCGTATCTTCCGGGGACACCGTACCCAATGTGGTCATCGACTATTCCAACCCGCAGACTTACGAAATCGGCGGCATCACCACCTCCGGCACCGCCGGACTTGACCGTCGGCTGCTGCCGTTCAACGTGGGCGATGAGATCGAGATTCCCGGCGAGGAGATTTCCAAAACGCTGAAAAAACTCTGGGAAACAGGTATTTACGACGACATCCGCATCTCTGTCTCCAAAATCATCGGCAAGACCGTCTTCCTCGACATCTACTTGGAGGACCGCGCCCGTCTGGCCGCCTTCGCCTTCGTGGGCGCCAAGAAGAACGAAGAGACCGAGTTGCGCGAGAAGATCAAGATCTCACAGGGCAACGTCGTCAACGACAACATGAAGACCACCTGCGTCAACCTCATCCGCAACTACTACGTTGACAAGGGCTACCACACCTGCCAAGTCACCGTGGAAGAGCGGCCCAACGAGAAGATCTCCCGGGCAGTCAACCTCTACTTCAACATCGACAAGGGAAAGAAGGTCAAGATCGAAAGCATCGCCTTCTACGGCAACACCCATGTCTCCAACGGCACGCTCCTCAAGGCGATGAAGGAGACCAAGGAGCGCTTCCACTTCATGCCCTTCTACAAGGCCGACACCGTTGTCGCCTACATGTTCCGCAACCCCGACTACTATCGTTCCAAGGACATCATCGACCACCTGAGCGACTATTTCGCCGAGCGCGTCAACTTCCGTTTAGCCAAGGGTTCCAAGTACATCAAATCGAGTTACGAGGCCGACAAGGCCAAACTCATCGAGAAGTACAACGAGCTTGGCTTCCGCGACGCCTTCATCGTCAAGGACTCCCTCTACATCAAGGGAAGTCTTGCCTACATCGACATCACCGTAGAAGAAGGTCCCCGCTACTACTTCCGCAACATTGACTTCGTGGGCAACACGAAGTACCCCACCGAGTTGCTGCGCCAGATCCTGCGCATCGAGAAGGGCGACGTATATAACCAGAAACGGCTGATGGAGAACATCAGCATGAACAAGGACGGCGACGACATCAGTTCGCTGTACATGAACGACGGCTATCTCTTCTTCTCCGCCAACCCGACGGAGGTGTTGGTGGAGAACGACTCCATCGACATCGAAATCCGCATCCGTGAGGGGCGGCAGGCCACCTACAAGAATATCTCCGTCTCGGGCAATACGAAGACCAACGACAACGTCATCCTGCGCGAGGTCACCACGTTGCCGGGGCAACTCTTCAACCGCGCCGACATCATCCGCTCGCAGCAGGTGCTGCTGTCGCTCGGCTACTTCAACCAGGAGAAGATGGATGTGCGCCCGGTGCCCAACGAGGCCGACGGCACCGTCGATATCGAATACGTGGTGGAAGAGACCTCCTCCGACCAGTTGGAGCTCTCCGCCGGCTACGGCGCTACCGGTCTGGTGCTGAGCGCGGGCATCTCCTTCAACAACTTCTCCTTCAAGAAGTTCTTCAAGAAAGAGGCCTGGACGCCCATACCCTCCGGCGACGGACAGAAACTCTCGCTCCGCATCTCCACCAACGCCCGCTGGTACCAGTCGTACAGTCTCTCCTTCGTCGAACCGTGGTTGGGCGGCAAGCATCCCAACACGCTGTCGGCCAACGTCTATTACCAGAAACAGAGCAACGGCTACACCCGTTCCAACGACGCCTACGGCTTCATCGACATCATCGGCGCCAACCTCACCTTCGCCCGCAAGTTGAAGTGGCCCGACGACTACTTCCAACTCTCCCACAGCTTGATCTACCAGTACTATAGGGTGGACAACTTCGGGGGCATCTTCATTTTCAAAAAAGGATTCTCCAACAACATCAGTTACAAGTTCACCATCTCGAGAAATTCGGTAAACGCGCCCATCTATCCCAGGGAGGGCTCCGAGATCACCTTCTCGGTGCAGGCCACGCCACCCTACTCCCTCTTCACCAAGAAGGACTACTCGACGGCCACCGACCAGGAGAAGTACAAGTTCCTGGAGTTCCACAAATGGAAACTCAACATCTCGTGGTTCACGAAGATCGTGGACAACCTCGTGCTGAACGTGCGCTTGAAGACCGGCTTCATCGGGTGGTACAACAAGCAGATCGGTGCCCCGCCGTTCGAGCGTTTCTACCTCGGCGGCGACGGATTGTCGAGTTGGTCGCTCGACGGCCGCGAGGTCATCGGCATGCGTGGTTACGACGACATCTCCCTCACCCCGATGCAGAACGGCGAAGAGGTGGGCGGTGCCATCTACAACAAGTTCACCGCGGAGTTGCGCTACCCCATCACCCTCAACCCCAGCGCCACCATCTACGTGCTCGCCTTCGTGGAGGCCGGCAACTGCTGGCTCGACAAGCGGCAATACTCCCCCTTCAACCTCTACAAGTCGGCCGGACTTGGCATCCGCATCTACCTGCCGATGTTCGGTCTGCTCGGCTTCGACTGGGGCTACGGCTTCGACGACGTGCCCGGTCAGAAAGACGCCGGTGGCAGCCGATTCCACATCTCCATCAACCAATCCATCGACTAATTTAAACTCCCCCTCGTTTCACCCATCTAAATTTTCATCCATTCTCCGAAAATATTAATCATCAAAACCATACGACAATGAAAAAGAGCATTTTATTAACCGTGGTCTGCGCATTCCTGACCCTGCCCATGTTTGGCCAAAAGTACGCCTACATTGATTCCGAATACATCTTGAGCAACATGCCCGACTACGTCGAGGCACAGGCAGAACTCGACCGTGTGGCCGTGGAGTGGCAGCAAGAGATCGAACAGCAGTTCGCCAAGATCGACGAGATGTACAAGAAGTATCAGACCGAGGCCATCACGCTGCCCGAGAACATGAAACAGAAGCGTGAAGAGGCCATCATCGCCGCCGAGCAGGCCGCCAAGGATCTGCAGAAGAAGCGTTTCGGCAAAGACGGTGACCTCACCAAGAAGAGAGAGGAGTTGGTCACCCCCATCCAAGACAGAGTTTTCACCGCCATCGACGAGTACGCCAAGGAGAAGGGCTACGCCTTCGTCTTCGACGTCGCCGGCTCGATGACCATCATCTATGCCGACCCGAAGTGGGACATCAACGACCAGATCATGCAGAAGTTGGGCGTGACGGCGAAGGATGACAATGACGATGAAGAATAACATCCACCGCTCTATTATAATTATTGTAGAAAACTATTGTAGAAAAAGAGAAACGATGAAGAGAAATTTGATTCTGCTTGCCGTTGTGATGCTCATGGGGATCACGGCAGGCCACGCCCAGAAGTACGGGCACGTAAACGCCAACGAAATATTCCTCGCCATGCCGGGCGCCGACACGCTGCAGACCGCTTTGCAGGCCTACCAGTCGGAGCTTGAGGCCGAATACACCGCGATGATGACCGAGTTCCAGACCAAGTACGAGAAGTTCAACAAGGAAGCCGGAACCATGTCATCTACCGTCCGCGCCTTCCGCGAGAAGGAACTGACCGATGCCCAGGAGCGCATCTCCACCTTTGAACAGAGTCTTCAGGACATGATGCAGGAGAAGCAGATCGAGTTGATGACCCCGTTCCAGGACAAGATCATCGAGGCCATCCAGGCCGTGGCCAAAGAGAACGGCTATGCCTACATTTTCGACTCCAAGAACCTGCTCTACTCCGATGGTGGAGATGATGTCAGCGCACTGGTTAAGAAGAAGTTAGGTATCACCAAGTAAGTTGTCCATCTATTCTCGATTTTACAAAAAAAAGAAAATGAAAAAGACAATCATACTCGCCCTATTGCTCATCGTCACCGGTTTCGGCAATGCTGCTTTCGGCCAGAAGGCCAAGTTCGGCCATGTCGATCTGACCGCTGTCATGCAGGCCCTGCCGGAATGGACGACCTCCCAGGCGGAACTGCAGGCCAAAGCCGACGAACTGACCAAGGAGGGGGAAGCCCTGCAATCCGAATTCCAAAAGGCCTACGAGGATTTCCAGAAGAAACGCGGCACCTACAGTGACGCCGTGGCCAAGGTGAAGCAGAAAGAGGTGGAGGACATGTACAAACGGCTGCAAGCGTTCCAGGAGAGCGCCCAAAGCCAACTGACCACCAAGGAAAACGAGCTGCTCGAACCCATCCAGAAGAAGGCCCTCGACGCCGTCAAGGAGGTGGCAAAAGCCAACGGATACACCTACGTTTTCGACGTCTCGACGCAGTTGTACAACAGCGAGAGCGACGATCTGACCGACAAGGTGAAGGAAAAACTGGGGGTCAAGTAGCCATGCGGTTCATCGACTCCCACGGACACCTGTACCGCGAATATTACGAAGCCGACCTCGAAGAGGTGGTGGCACGCTCCATAGAAGCGCAAGTGACGAAGATCATTCTCCCTTGCGTTTCTTCGTTAAGCATCCACGACATCTTCGAGTCGGCAGCAAGCCACCCCCAGAACCTCTTCCCGATGGTGGGGTTGCATCCCACCGACGTGCCCGACGACTACGAGCGCGAGTTGGAGGTCTTGGAGAGTTGGCTCGACCACGACGGCGTGGTCGGCATCGGCGAGATCGGAATGGACCTGTACCACGACGACGAAAAGGTGGAGCAGCAGAAGATCGCCTTCGAGCGGCAGTTGCGCTGGGCGGTGGAGCGGAAACTACCTGTCTCCCTGCACATCAGGAGCGCCTATGCCGAGGCGATGTCCATCCTGCGGCAGTTCGAGGGCACGCCACTCACCGGCATCCTGCACTGCTTCTCCGGCGGTATTCAGGAGGCCGAATGGGCCATCCGCCACGGCTTCCTGTTGGGAATCGGCGGGGTGGTCACTTTCAAGAACAACAAGTTGCAGGACATCGTGAAGGAGGTCGGATTAGCGCACATCGCACTGGAGACCGACTGTCCGTTCTTGGCGCCCACGCCCTACCGCGGCACGCGCAACGAGAGTGCCTACATCCCCATCATTGCGCAGAAGGTGGCCGACATCTTCGAATGTCCCATCGAGCAGGTGGCGGAGGCGACGACCGCCAACGTGGAGCGAATATTCCCGCTGAATAATCTCAGACAACTAAAACAGCAGATATTATGAAAAAGATCATGATGACACTCATCGCTTGGACGACGGGTGTGGCAGCCGTCATGGCCGCCCCGACGACACTGGAACAGACACAACGGGTGGCGTCGAACTTTTTTCGTGCCCAAGTCGGCATTGCGGCACCCGCGCCGCAACTCACCTACACCGCGACCGCCAACGACGGCAACTCCACTCCTTGCTTTTACGTCTATAACATCGGCGACGGCTTTGTGATCGTGTCGGCCGATGACCGCGTGCGTCCGGTGCTCGGATACTCGACGGAGGGGCGTTTCGACGCGCAGCAGATGCCGCCCGCGATGGCGGAGTTGTTGGAGGGTTACCGTATCGAAATCGCCGGCATCATGAGCGACGTGCCGGAGAGTTGCGCCCTCCACCGCGCCGAATGGCAGGCGCTGGTGGACGGATCGTACCAGCCCCACCGCAACGTCAGCACGGTGGACGCCCTGCTGGGCGACAACAACTGGCAACAAAACAACGGCTACAACTACTACTGCCCCGCCGACGCCAGCGGTCCGGGAGGCCACTGCTACGTCGGCTGCTGTGCCCTGTCAATGGGCATGGTGATGCACTACTGGCAGCATCCCACCAAGGGCACCGGTTCGCACAGTTACGACTGTAACCATTCGGAATACCTGAGCGGGCAATACGGCGACTACGGAACCCTCAGTGCCAACTTCGGCAACACCACGTACAACTGGGCCGCCATGCCCAACCATCTCACCTCCTCCACTCCCAGCAGCCAGATCCTGGCGGTGGCGCGTTTGCTGTCGCATTGCGGCATCGCCATCGAGATGTGGTATGGCAATCAGGGCAGCATGGGGTTCCACGACGACATCGCCGACGCCTTGGAGGAGTACTTCAAGTACGACGAGTGCCTGACGGTATGGAAGAACAACTACAGCGGCGACTGGAGTGCCCTGCTGAAGGGAGACCTCGACCTGGGGCGTCCCATCATCTACTGCGCCTACGCCAGCGAAGGTGGGCACGAGTTCGTGTGCGACGGCTACGACGCCAACGACTTTTTCCACTTCAACATGGGATGGGGCGGCTCGTACAACGGGTTCTATGCCATCGACAACCTGAACGCGCAATACAACTTCAACAGTTCGCACGCCGCAGTGGCGCACATCCGGCCGCTGGAGGAAAATACCGACGGGATTTCCGAGAACGGTGTCGTCAAGGTGGAGGCATTTCCGAATCCGGCGACCGGGGTTGTCACCGTCGTTTCGGCGGAGCCGATCGACGAAGTACGGCTGTTCGACGCCACCGGGCGACAGGTACGCCGCCTCGACGCCGTCAACGGATGCCGCTGTGAGATGGAATTGAACGGCCTGGCGCCGGGGCTCTATATGATGCGTGTGGTCGATGCCAGTGGCGCCATCACGACGACCAAGGTGAGCAAACGGTAACGGTTGCCTTCCATTTTTTATTCCAAACTCCAGTTTTCCCGTTTGGAATAAAAAAATTTTTTCTTATATTTGCACCCGCTAAACCAGCAGTTCAAAAATTATTTAAACATCTAAAAATAAATTAATTATGCAACCTAAAGGAAACAAGTACGGTACGCACCGCGTCATCGAGCCGAAGGGCGTTCTCCCGCAGCCGGCCAACAAATTGGACAACAACATGGATGTGATCTACGACAACGAGATCTTGATCGACGTGCAGACGTTGAACATCGACTCCGCGTCATTCACCGACATCCACAACTATGCCAAACAGCAGGCAGGCGAAGGCGCCAGCGTGGAGAAGGTGATGGAAGAGGTGAAGAAGGAGATGCTGTTGAACGTGGAGTTGCAGGGCAAGCACCGCAACCGTCGCACCGGCTCAGGCGGCATGCTGCTCGGCAAGGTGGAGAAGATCGGCGACGCCCTGAAGGGCAAGATCGACCTGAAGGAGGGCGACCGCATCGCCACCCTCGTCTCCCTGTCGCTCACCCCGCTGCGCATCGACGAGATCCTGGAGATCCGTCCCGACGTGGACCAGGTGGATATCAAGGGCAAGGCCATCCTCTTTGAGAGCGGCATCTATGCCAAGATCCCGACCGACATGCCCGAGAAGTTGGCCCTCTCCGCCCTCGACGTGGCCGGCGCACCCGCCCAGACCGCGAAACTCTGTCAGTACGGCCAGACCGTCGTCATCCTCGGCGCCGGCGGCAAGAGCGGCATGCTCTGCTGCTACGAGGCCAAGAAGCGCGTCGGCGTCACCGGCAAGGTGATCGGCATCGCCAACAGCCCGAAGAGCACCCAGCGCATCAAGGACCTCGGCTTCTGCGACATCGTGGAGAGTGCTGCAGGCATGACTCCCGTGCAGGTCTATGAGTTGGTCGAGAGACTCACCAACGGCAAGATGGCCGACGTCACCATCAACTGCGTCAACGTTCCCGACCAGGAGATGACCGCCGTGCTCTGCACCAAGGACGACGGCGTGGTCTATTTCTTCTCCATGGCCACCAGTTTCACCAAAGCCAGTCTCGGCGCCGAAGGCATCGGTTCCGACGTCAACATGATCATGGGCAACGGCTACACCAAAGGCCATGCCGAGTTCACCCTCCAGGAACTCCGCGAAAGCCCCGAACTGCGCAAGATCTTCGAAGAACTTTACGCATAATCACATCTCACTAATACAAAGGCGGTTGCATTGAGACAACCGCCTTTTTTTATTAACATCCGTCCCGATTTCCCCATGAACATCCAAGATGTACAATGGCAAGTGATTGCCAACCCGAACGCGCTGACCGCCAAGCGCAAGATGTTGGAGAAGACCATCCTGCAGGATCTGCAGGCGCACGGCATCAACTACCGCCTGCACGTGGCGGACGGCATCGGACACGGCATGGAGTTGGCCTGCCAGTTGTGCCAAGCGGGGCACCGCCATCTGATCGCGGTGGGCGGCGACGGCACGGTGAACGAGGTGGTGAACGGCATCTACCAGTCGGGAGTACCTGCCGACGAGGTGTTTATGGCGATCATACCGTTGGGGACGGGCAACGACTTCTGTCGCACGCTGGGCTACCCGGGCGCCGCCGACTTCCGCACGTTCTTGCAGCGCGGCAGTTTCCTGCCAACGGACGTGGGGATGGTGGAAACGGTGGTCGGCGGCGCGGCCACGGCACGGCGGCGGTTCATCAACATCGCCGGCTTCGCCTTCGACGCCGCGGTGATCCGCGAGACCACGAAGGGCAAGCCGAAACTCTTCCCGTCGGCGGTATATCTGCTGAAGCTGGTGAAGGTGCTCTTCAGTTACCGAGCGACTCCGGTGACGATCGTCACAGCGGACGGGGAGATGACGGACGAGATCTTCACGATGGCAGTGGGAAACGCGCAGTACAACGGCAACGGCATGCGGCAGGTGCCGATGGCGGACCCGCACGACCGGATGCTGGACATCGTGGCCATCCGCAAGATCCGACCGATGAAAGTGATCGCGAATGTGAAACGGCTTTTCTCCGGAGAGCACCTGCGGTTGCCGGAGGCGCGAGTACTGCACGGCGACCGTGTCGAGATCCGCTCGAAAGAGCCGGTGCCGGGCGAGGTCGAGGGCGAAATGCTGTCGGCCGGAAATTACCGCATCACATTGGAATCCAAGCAGTTGAATCTTTTACAGAAGGGAGAGGCAACGCATTAGATTCTCATTTTTAACATCTTAAAGAAAAGCGTAAAAAAATCATCTATCCACTTCTTTTTTTGCAAAAAAATCCATACCTTTGCAGGATTTTAGATTATACGTAAAAAAGTAGAAGAAGATGGGTCAATGTATTATGGTACACGGACATAACGACGGGTACAAGTTGTTGTACAGCGTCGGTGGAATGCCCACGAAGGAGCCGTGTGCCGAATTCGGATACCTGTCGAAGGAGGCGCTGCATGCGAGCGGATACATGGTGGAGTTGAACGAGGAGGGGGCGTGGATCTCTATCGGGCAGATGCGCCGCGACGCCAGTCGTGACAACCGTGTCGGAATCATCTTCTTCTCCATTTTCGTCCATCACGGGCACTACTTGCCGCACGTGAAAGCGGCCTTGGACAAAGCGTTGGCGACCTACGACGAGTTGACGGGGCACGTCGATCGGGTGGTGATTCCCGAAAATTGGCAATTCATCGACCGGCTGAGCGAGTTGCTGGCGGAGCGCAGCACCCCGCAATCGGAGCCGTGGCTTCCCGAGGGGCGCATGGCGGCGGCCAAGATCTACCTTCCGGACGACGAGATCGCCTCGTTGCTGGAGGAGACTTCCCTCCCCCGTTTCTCCTTATACCGCTGTCTGTTCATCGTGCCGAAGGTGGCAGATGGCACGGCGGCGGATCCCGTCCCCTACCTGCTGGGCGAGCAGTGTGCCAACACGCCGGACATCTCGCAGGAGATCTCCTACGAGCTGCAGCTGCGCGAGCGGGCGCGGCTACCCCAGGCAACGCCGGCGGTGGTTGAGAACGTCGTCAACGTCAGGTTAACCTTCACCTTGGGCAAGAGCCGTTATGTCAGCCCGGGGCGCACGGAGTTCATCTGTTCCAACCCCGAGGTGAGTTACAACGAGGTCACCCAAGTCATCAGCTACCCCAAAGAACTGCGCGGCACGGGTATCCGTTTCACGCTCAAATTCCGCGAGAGTTACCGCCCGTGCAGCGGCATGCTCGACGGCGGGACGAGCATGGAGTTGCCGCTCACCTACAGCAAACGCGGGAAGTTCACCTACTACAAGCCCGTGCTCATCGGATTGGCCGCGCTGTTGGCGGTGGTTCTCGCCATCGTCATCGTGCGGAGCATCGACTTCCCGGAGCCGGCGAAACAGTCGCAGTCGGTCGTCTCCACGCCGACCAAGCCCGCTAACGACGACGCGGAGCACCCCATCAACGCCGACGACAACCCCGGTCCCAACGACTCCGTTGGCTGGGCGGTGAAAAACACGCTCACCTACTTAGAGACGGAGGCGTGGTCGGAGGATTCCTTGCAGAAATACTACAACCTTCTCAACCGATACGACAAAAACGAGTTGTTGGACGTCACCCAGGCGGGCGTCAAGGAGCGGGTCTATTGCAATCTGCTCTTCCGTCATGCCCTGAACCAGAACATGATCACCAAGGGGTTGAACTGCATGGAAGACCTCGCCAACAGCGCCAAATTCCCGCAGATGGAGGCGCAACTCGGACCGGAGAAGTACCGGCTGCTCCAAGACCTGATCACCGACAACGACATGCGGCGACGCCTCGCCCGCAATCGCGGCGACATCATCAAGAGCGACTTCGCCAAAGTAAAGACCATCCTTTACGGGAAATAGTCCGCCCGCTTTTTATTCACTTTTAAACCATTCTCAAATGGCAGATTTCACACACCTTCACGTACATACGCAATATTCCCTGCTCGACGGACTGTCGGATATCCCATCTTTGATTAAAAAGGCATACGACGACGGACAGCGTGCCATGGCCATGACCGACCATGGCAACATGTACGGCATCTATACCTTCGTAAAGGAGGTGGAGAAATTCAACAAGGAGCACAAGGATGACCCGTTCAAAGCGATCATCGGGTGTGAGGTCTATGTGGCGCGCAACGGCAGCCGTCTGCAGAAACGCTCCGATGTGCGCTCCGACCAGAGTGGCCACCACCTGATTCTTTTAGCCAAAAACATGGTGGGATACAAGAACTTGAGCCATTTGGTGTCGTTGGGATGGACGGAGGGTTTCTACCGCACCCCACGTGTTGACAAGGAGATCATGCGGAAGTATTCGGAAGGGGTCATCGCCTGCTCGGCCTGTTTGGGCGGCGAATTGCCGCAGGTGATTATGGCCGACAACCCGTCGCTACACGACGGCACGCTGCCCATCACCTTCAACTTGGATCGAGCCCGCAAGGTCGTGGAGGAGTTCATCGACATTTACGGCGACGACTATTATATTGAGTTGCAGCGCAATGGTCACAAGGAGCAGACGTTGGTGAACGCCGCGCTGCTGCAGTTGGCCGAGGAGTTCCACCTGCGCTGCATCGCCACCAACGACGTCCACTTTGTGAACCGCGAGGACTTTCCGGCGCACAAGATGCTCATCTGCATCAACACCCGCAAGGACTACATTGACACGGAGGCGATTGCGCAGGACGAGGACCAGGACAACGGCATGGCATACTCGGGCGAGGAGTATTTCCGCACCACGGAGGAGATGGCGGAGTTGTTCGCCGACCATCCCGAGGTGCTGTCGAACACCATGCACGTAGCCAACAAGGTGCAGGTGATCTCGCTGAAGCACGAGCCAACGTTGCCGAAGTTCGAGGTGCCGCCGCAGTTCAAGGATGAATTCGACTACCTCTGTTATCTCACCTGGGAGGGCGCGAAGAGACGCTGGGGCGAGGAGTTGAGCGACGAGATCAAGGAGCGGTTGCAGTTCGAGTTGGACACGGTGGGCGGCATGGGCTTCCCGGGCTACTTCCTCATCGTAATGGACTTCATCGAGGCGGGGCGTCGCAACGGCATCCGGTTCGGACCCGGCCGTGGTTCCGCCGCCGGCTCTGCCATCGCTTATTGCTTGAACATCACCAATATAGACCCTATCAAATACGACTTGCTGTTCGAGCGTTTCCTCAACCCCGACCGCATCTCGCTGCCCGATATCGACATCGACATGGACAGCACTGGGCGCGCGAAGACCATCGAATACGTAAGTCAGAAGTACGGTTCGGAGAAGGTCGCCGTGATCGTGACGTTGATGGAGATGAAGGGGAAGACGGCCATCCGCGACTGCGCCCGCGCGTTGAAACTCCCGCTGGCGGAGAGCGACCGCTTAGCCAAACTCGTCCCCGACGACGCCAAGACATTGAAGGCCGCCATCGATGCGTCGCCTGAACTGACCTACGAGTTGGAGAACGGCAGTCCGTTGGTGAAGAAGACGTTGGAGTTTGCCGAGAAGTTGGACGGCACCCTGCGCGGCACGGGCGTGCATGCCTGCGGCGTCATCATCGGGCGCGACAGTCTGTTCGACTGCATCCCGTTGGCCACCTCGAAGAACTCCGACACCATGGTGGTGGAGTACGAAGGGGCACTGGTGGAGGAGGCCGGTCTGCTGAAGATGGACTTTCTGGGATTGAACACCCTCGACATCATCACCTATTCTCTTCGCAACATCAAGAAGAGCAAGGGAAAAGACATTGAGATCGACGACATCCCGTTGGATGACGAGAAGACCTACAAAGTGTTCCAGAACGGCGACACCACGGCCATCTTCCAGTTTGAAAGTCCGGGTATGCGCAAGTACCTTCGCGAGTTGCAACCAACTCGTTTTGAGGACATTATCGCAATGGTGGCGTTGTACCGTCCCGGCCCGATGGACAACATCCCCTCCTTCATCAATCGCAAGCAGGGGCGCGAGGCGATCACTTATCCCATTCCCGAGATGGGCAAGATCTTGGACGAGACCTACGGCATCACCATCTACCAGGAGCAGGTGATGCTGCTGTCGCGCTTGCTGGCCGGCTTCACCCGAGGCCAGGCCGACACGCTGCGTAAGGCCATGGGCAAGAAGAAGATCGACGTGATGGAGTCGTTATATACCGAATTCACCTACGGGGGCACGCAGCGGGACTACTCGCTCGACGACCTGAAGAACATCTGGGAGGAGTGGAAGAAGTTCGCGTCGTACGCCTTCAACAAGTCGCACGCCACCTGTTATGCCTTCGTAGCGTACCAGACGGCCTGGCTGAAGGCCAATTACACGGCGGAGTTCTTAGCCGCCAACATGACGGCAGAGATCACCGACCTGAAGAAGGTGACGGAGTTGATCGATGAGGCCAGCAAGCAGGGCATCGCGGTGTTGCCGCCCGACATCAACGAGTCGGATTTGGCCTTCAGCGTCAACCAGGACGGCGCCATCCGCTTTGGTCTGGCAGCGCTCAAGGGGGTGGGCGCGAACGCAGTGCAGGACATCATCGACGAGCGCGAGGCCCATGGCAAGTTCAAGAACATCTTCGACTTCATCGAGCGGGCGAACCTGCGCTCCTGCAACCGCCGCATCGTGGAGAGCATGGCGGCGGTGGGCACGTTCGACAGTTTCGGCAACATCCACCGTGCCCAGTTCTTCTGCGAGGACAAGGACCATAAGACCTTTGTGGAGCGGCTGATGAACTACGGGGCGCATCAGCAGGACAGCAGCCAACAGATGCAGATGTCCATCTTCGACGAGGTCGTCGGCGGGGGCATAGACGAGGCCGCGCTGCCGCCCATCCCCGAATGCGACGAGTGGAGTGCCTTCGAGCGGCTGAAGAAGGAGCGCGAGATCGCCGGCTTCTACATCTCCGGCCATCCCTTCGACCACTTCAGGCCCATCATCGACAGTTTCTGCAACACCGACCTGTCTGTCATCAGCCAAAAAGAAGACTGGTATCTCATGCAGGGACGCACGCTCATCTTCGCCGCGGCGGTGACGGCCGCGCAGCACAAGATCGGCAAGAACGGCAACCCCTACGGCATCATCACTATAGAGGACTCGACGAGTTCGTTTGACTGGATGTTGTTCGGGGAGGACTACTCCAAGTACAGGCATCTGTTCGATGTGGGGCAGTTCCTGTTGTTCGCCGCCAACATCGTGGAGCGCGGCTTCGAGCGGGAGATCGCCAAGAAGACCTTCAACCTCAAGCCCTCGCGCATTATCTACCTGCGCGACGCCTTCACGGTGATCCCCTCGGCGGTGCGGCTGAAGATGGAGGTCGGCGACCTGTCGCAGAACACGGCCAACATCATCCAGGAGTGGCTGCGGGCGGCGGAGGAGAAGAGCCAACGCGAAGGCAAGGGCGGCGGCACCAAGAAACTGATATTCTCCATCTTGGACAAGAACTGCGAGTTCTACACCGACCTTTTCAACTACGAGATGAAGGTCGATCCGGAGACCTTCATCGAAATGAAGCCCGCCTCCATCCATTGTGAAATCTCTTTAGAAAAATAGCACTTTCATCGACTCATCATGGCAAAAGACATCCTATCAGAACTCAACGAATCGCAGCGGCAGGCGGTGTGTGAAATCGACGGTCCGGTGATGGTGATCGCCGGCGCCGGCTCGGGCAAGACCCGCGTGCTCACCTACCGCATCGCCTACATGTTGGAACGCGGCATTGCGCCGTGGAACATACTCTCGCTCACTTTCACCAACAAGGCGGCGCGAGAGATGACCGACCGTGTGCTCAAACTCATCGGCGACAAACGCGCCAAGGCAGTGCAGATGGGCACTTTCCACTCCGTGTTCCTGCGCGTACTCCGCACCGAGGCCGAGAAGATCGGCTTCACTCACGCCCTCACCGTATATGACACCGACGACTCCAAGGCACTGCTCCGCAACATCGTCAAGGAGATGAACTTGGACCCCAAGATCTACGTCGTCAACTTCATACTCAACCGCATCTCCGCCGCCAAGTCGAGTCTCATGTCGGCGGAAGACTACGCCCAGAACAGCGAGGCCCGCGCATACGACAAGGAGTGCGGCAAGCCGCTCATCTCCGACATCTTCACCCGCTACAACAGCCGGCTACACAGCGCCAACGCCATGGACTTCGACGACATCCTATACTACATGAACGCACTGCTGCGCGACTACCCGGAGACGCTGTTCAAGTACCAGAACCGCTTCCAATACATCCTGGTGGATGAGTATCAGGACACCAACTTCGCGCAGTACCGTATCATCAAGCGGTTAGCCGACGCGCACCACAACATCTGCGTGGTCGGCGACGACGCCCAGAGCATCTACGGCTTCCGCGGCGCAGACATCAACAACATCCTCAACTTCAAACGCGACTACAAGGAGGCGAAGATCGTGAAGTTGGAGCAGAACTACCGCTCCACGCAGAACATCGTGAATGCCGCCAATGCCGTCATCAAAAACAACAACAAGCAGATTCCCAAGACGGTTTGGACGGAGAATGAGGAGGGCACGCCCATCACGGTGCTGTCGTCGGCGAGCGAAAGCGACGAGGCGATGTTGGTGTGCGACTCCATTTTCGAGATCGAGCACAACTACCATGTCGATCTCAACGACATCGCCATCCTCTACCGCACCAACATGCAGTCGCGTGCCTTGGAGGAGTGCCTCATCAAGAAGCACATCCCCTATCGCATTTACGGAGGCACGTCGTTCTACGCCCGCAAGGAGATCAAGGACATCCTCGCCTACTGCCGGCTGGCGGTGAACCACTACGACGAGGAGGCGTTGCGGCGGGTGATCAACTACCCGCTGCGCGGCATCGGCGAGACCTCGGTCGAGCGCGCCATCGCCTGCGCCAACGAGCAGGGTGTACGCATGTGGGACGTCATCGAGAATCCGCACTTCTACGAAATCCCCGTGAACAATCCGACGCGCGAGAAGTTCGTCGATTTCACCGCCAAGATCAAGAGTTTCACGGCGATGCTGCAGTCGAAGGACGCCTACGAACTGGGCAAGCACATCGCCTTCGCCTCGGGCATCGTGGCCGCGTTGAAGGCCGACCCGTCGGAGAAGGACCGCGCCGACAACGTGGAGGAGCTGCTTGACGCCATGAAGGACTTCTCGGAAAACGCCGAGGAGAGCACCTTCAACGAGGAGACGGGCGAGGTGATCGAACACTTCGAACCGACGCTCGACCGTTTCTTAGAGAACGTGGCACTGCTGACCGACGCAGACGAGAAGGAGAAGGACGACCAGTCGAAGGTGAGACTGATGACCATCCACGCGGCCAAGGGATTGGAGTTCGACTACGTGTATATCACCGGGTTGGAAGAGAACCTTTTCCCATCGTCGCTGTCCATCGGTTCGAAGCGGGAGTTGGAAGAGGAGCGCCGTCTCTTCTACGTCGCCATCACGCGGGCGAAGAAGGTGCTGACGCTGACGCACGCACAGACGCGCTACCGGTACGGCAGCATGCAGTTCTGCGAGCCGAGCCGCTTCCTCGACGAGTTGCCGATGTCGTGCCTGAAGACGATCGCGAAGGCGTCGGCAGGACGCGGTACGTTCGCCCGCCGCGAGCCGAAGAGCAACCCGTGGGGCGAGCGCACGTTCCAGAAGAAGAGCGCCCCCACGAAGCCACAGAACGACCTCGACATCTCCGCCATCGGCCGCTTGGCCAATAACAACGACCTACGGCCCGGGCAACGCATCTACCACCTGAAGTTCGGCTACGGCACGGTAGCCCGCATCGACGGCAGCAACCCCAACGACCTCAAGGCCATCGTCGCCTTCGACACCCTCGGTGAGAAGGTGCTGCTGCTGAAATTCGCCAAACTGATTATTCCGAAAAACTAAAAAGATCAGAACTCCCCGCGCCCGTGATGGAACTGCACCGCAGGCGGCAAAGTGATCTCCTTCATGCACTCCAAAGCAAAACGGTCGGTCATGCCGGAAAGGTAGTCGGCCACCACCCGCATGCCCATCTCGTCCTCTGACCAGCCATTGCTCGTCGCCTCATCCTTGTAAAAACGGCACATATTCCTCATGTAATCGACAAAGTAGGTGTCAACCGTGTGGGATGTCTTGCCTTGGAAGTCGTGGCGGTCCCAGTCGAACTGCTGATGCAAGTGGAAGAGATACTCGAAGATGGCGTTGATGATGCGCTTGCACGACTTCTCCACCTCGATCTGCAACGGATGCTTGTATATGTGCTGGTAGTTGAAGTTGTGCAACGTGAGCATCAGTTCATGTGCCTCGTCGGAGACAGCGATGGCCTCTTCGGTGGAGTGGGAGACCAAGTCATTGACCAAGTAGTTGATAATGTTGCTGTTGCTATCACCGATCTTGCGGCGGATGACGTCGGGAATGTCGTTTTTCTTGATAAAGCCGGCGACGATAGCGTCTTCGATGTCGCGCCCGAGGTAGGCGATCTTGTCGGAGAAGCGGACGATGGCGCCCTCGTAGGTGGAGGGCAGGAAGCGGCGCGACTGGATCTCGTCAAGGTTCTTGACGGTGAAATCGGGGGTGATGGCCTGCTCGAAGCGCTCGCCATTGTGACAGATGATGCCGTCCTTGACCGCATAGGTGAGGTTGAGTCCCAAGCCGCTATCGATGAGTTTTTCAACGACGCGGTAACTGTGCACCTCGTGCATGAACTTGTCGCGCCCGCCGAGATATTCGGCGAGAGCGGTCTCACCGGCGTGTCCGAAAGGGGTGTGGCCGAGGTCATGTCCCAAACTGATGGCGTAGGCCATGTCCTCGTTGAGGTCCCACTCCATATCCTTGCGGGCGTTGAGTCCACGGCAGATGGTGGCACTCACGGAGGCGACGTGCAGCACGTGCTCGATGCGGGTGCAGATATGGTCGTCGTTGGGATTGAAGAAGACCTGGGTCTTGTATTTCAGCCGGCGGAAGGGCTTGGAATGGAAAATGGCGGTTTGGTCGCGATAGTAGCAGCCGCGGATGTCGTTCGCGCGGGGCCGCGTGCGCTTTTCCAACTCGATATCGGGGATTCTATTATGAATCATCACAGTGAAAATTAAGGTCACTATTGAGCCAACATCAACCGAACCTTGATACCCGCGTCGATGTTCATGTTGTTGTACTGCTGTGAGATATAGGGCTTGTTGATGATATGGTCGTAATAAAGCGTCAATCCCACCATCTTGCTCAACTGGTAGTCGGCGGCGAAGTTGATGGTCATGGAGAGTGAGCCGGCGGAGATCTGATTGATGTCCTCGGCGATCTTGCGCAGGATGGTCTGGTTGTCCTTGAGGGCGAAGGAGACGCTGAGGTTGAGGTCGCTGGTGACCTGCCGTTTCATGCCGGAGAAGACGAATCCGATGGTGATGTCCTTGATACGGTAGCCGGCGGAAACTGCCAGCTCGTTGGAAGTCATCTCGGTGATCTGGTTGTTGGCGAAACTGAGGGAGGTGTTGCGCGACCGCTTGTATTCCACCTTGATCATGAGACTGTTCTTCATGGTCATGTCGAAACCGATCAACGGGTTGAGTTGCTCGGAGATGGTGATCTGCCCGATCTGTCGGCTGGCGATGAAGTTGTTCATCTGGTCGAACTGGTCGGCGTAGCCGTTGGCGTCCTCGTGATAGAGCAGGTTGGAGGTGTAGTTGCCGATGTTGTAGGTGCAGGTGTAGGCATGGGTGATGGAGAGACTTTGGAAGACCTTCTGCACGCCCTTGATCTTGGTGAAGCCGGTGTAGTTGAGTCGCCAGTTGGGCAGCGGGAACTTCGGGAAGGGCGAGGTGACATCCACCTTATCGACCTTCTTGCCGGCGTAGGCGGTGAGGAAGGCGGCGGTAAGGACATCCTGCGACAATCTGCCGTAGCCGACGGGATAGCCGGTGGTGTCGTTGATGACGCCGCCGGAGTTGGGATTCAACGCGGAGAGCCGATTCGCCAACTCGTAGCGGGCCGACTTGAACTCCTCAAAGATCTTGTCGCCATCCATGAAGAAACGTCCCAGACCGAACTGGCTGATGCTGTAGTTGCCGGTCGTTTGCGGGGTGTAGGAGTGGAAGACCCCTTCCCTATCCGCTCGGTAATACTCCGAGTAACTGCTGCTTTCGTTGCGGGTCGCGGTCACGTCGATGCGGAAGTCGCGGAACGGTTCCACCGTGGCACGGAAGTTGATGACCCGATTATGGTTCTCCATGTAGGCATAATTCATGAGCGTGTCGGTGGAGAGCCAGCCGCGTTCGGAGGAGATATGCCGGATGTCGGTCTGTCCGCCGAAGACGAATAGGAAGCCGGGCGCGCCGTTTTTCCAGTTGATACCTATGATGTTTGGCGCGTACATCATGCCCGGCATCTGGATGCCGTTGCCGACGCTATAACTCAGCGAGGCATTGCGCAACAACATCAGGAAACGCACTGTCCCGTCAAGGAAAATCTTGCCGTAGTTGGGCTTCTCCTTCAACGAATCCTTGCCTTTGTCCTTATCCTTTCCCTTGCCTTTCTTTCCCTTGTCTTTGGGATCATCCTCGTCGTCAGCTGCGGTGATCTTGCCCTTCTGGACATTCGCCTTGCCTGCCGCCGGTCGGTTGTTCCCCTGGTTGACCTTCTTGAAATACGGGACTTTGTTGTAAAGATTGACAAAGTTGACGTTTCCGTTCAACTGCAACGACTGGGAGTTGGCGATTGTATTGCCGAGGTATTGCAGTGAAAGTGAAGAAGATGTATAGTTGTAAGTGGAGCCGTAGCGGGCGGTGGCGGTGATCCAACTGAAGAGAGGGATCTTGTTGATGGGCACCTGCCAAGAGGCGTCGAAGCGCTGCTGGAAGGTGTTGACACGTCCGCCCTGGCCGAAGCAACGCCAGATGGAATCCTTCTCCGTACGGGTGTCAATGAGTCCCTGCGGCTCGTCGATGCGGGTGGCTATGTTGGCGGTGTATTCGAACTTCAACCCCTGCGACAAATCCCAACGCAAAGCGTAGTCGCGGTTCCAGTCGAAGGTCTTGACGAAGCTGGTATCGACAATGATGTTGCCCTTGCTCTTCGGACGGTACTTGAACTGGTTGACTTCACGCAATATGGTGGTACGGAAGGTGAACATCTTGGGCAGCGGGTAGAAGTTGAAGTCGCGGATCAGTTGCAACCATTTCGATTTCAACCACTTCTGACTTGAAAGCGGGCGGATGTTCTTCGGGTTGTAGTTGTACGAGTAGCCCAACTCCGCCTGATGCGTGAACTCGTTGTCGAACTCCACATCCACATTGCGCGATTTGACCTCGGAGTAGGCGTAGGAGAAGTCGAGGTTTTCGATATCCCACGGCCGGATCTTGATGGGGCCGTCGAAGTTGCGCTCCTTGCGCACGTTCATAATGTTGACGTTCTGGCGGCGCACATAGTCGGTGGTCATCTTGCGGATGGAGTCGCGCTCGGCGGCGGTTTCGTAAGTCTTGAGATCCTCCTTGAGTTTGACGTCGGGATTCAACGGATTGTATTCAGGGATGGAGACGTTCTGCGAGAGGTCGTAGTGGATGGGGATGCGGATGTTCCACTTTTCGGGGAAGAGGGTCTTGCCGGCCTCCAGGTTGGCGGCGAAGTCGATGGTGTAGAGCGTCTCGGTCTGTCTTTCGGTGACGGACTGGTTGAGGGTTCCGAAGCCGGGGGTGGAGAAGGTTCCGGAGAGGGTGATGTCGCCGACGTCGGCGAGGTTGAGGCGCATGCGGGCGAGGGCGGCAAAGCCCTGCTTGTCGTCGAAGTCGCACAGGCGCAACTCGTTCACCCACACCTCCACCGACTTGGCAAGCATGTCATCGCCGTCGTTGAGGGTCTTCTTCTTGGGGTTGCGGATACCTATCATGATGGTGGCGACGTCGGCGAGGTTCGGGGTACCGACGACCGTAATCTTGGCGTTGTCGAGCAGCATGGAGTAGGGCACCGTGATGCTGGGATGGGTGCCGCCACGCACCTCCACATTACGAAGCTGCTTCACGGAGACGAGGGAGTCGAGGATGATGTTCATCCGATTGGCCATCGGCCAGACGGAACTGCTGTCGTGGACATACCACGGGCTGAGTTCGATGGGAATCTCGTACTCGTAGTAGTTGTCGGTCATGTCGGAACCCAAACGGATGAAGAGACTGACTTCACCCTTGCGGATGTTGTCGCTTTCGTTCACCTTCTCGGCGTGCACGAACATCATGAGCCGTTTGAACTTGCGGAGGTCGTAGTTGGTGGTCTTGTAGATGGCGCGGGCGTCGCCGTCCATCAATCCGAGGACCTTCATGGTGAGGGCCTGCTCGTTCTCGTGGAAGGTGACGGTACTGCCGTATCCCTGCTCGCGCTCGATGCCGGGAGGCAGCACATAGTTGATGGGCTGACGATTGCCGTTCTCCTCAATGCTGACGGCCGCCACAGTGAAGGAGGTCTCGTCACCGCCGTTGGAGGGCAGGTAGTCGCCATCCTCCATCAAATCGAGCGAATAGGTACGCCAGTCGCTCCGCACCAATTCGAAGGTGGCCAAACGGCAGATGATCGGCTCGGAGAAGTCGCGCATGAACACACGCATGAAGCGGATGGAGTTGAAACCGGAGATGTTGCCGACGACCTTGTCGGGATCCTTGATGGGAATCTTGAACTGATACCAGCGGGTGGTCGGACGGGTGTTGTTGGGCAGCGGCTCGGGTTGGGCATCATAGATGTCGGTGATGTAATTCTCGCCCACCACCATGCGGTCGGGACGAAGGTCAATCACATACTGGTAATATTTCTCATCCTCACTCAACGTGTTGTCGTTATTCACATCCTCCATGTTGGGGATGTTGGTGGCAGAGGTGGGATAGTTCTCGGGACTCTGGTTGTCGCTCGGCGAGTTGCCATCGGCATTGTTGTACGCCTTGTAACGCTCCAGGATCTTCATATCGGCGTCGTCATAGTCGCCCCCACGGAAGTAGTGGTAGTCGTCGGACGACGGGTCACGGGAGATCCTATCGTAGGCATCCCCATCGAGGTAGCCGTTCAGTTGGGAGAGGAAGTCATCCTGGAAGAACAACTGCTCCCGCGTATCATTCAAACCGTCGTAACCGATGTCCTGATACTGGCGGGCGTCCTCGCTGGTGTTGTCGAAAGAGGTGACGATCATCTGGATGGTGGGCACGCGCCCCCAGACCGTGTATTCCACATTCTCGTCGGATTCGTCGGTGGGCAGGCCGTTCTCGAAGAACTTCTTGCCATCCTTGAGGATATCCTCAGAGATATCACCCAAGTTGAAGTAGAGTTTACCACCGGAGTGGTTGGGGTTCTCGATGAAGGGATCCATCATCCAGAACTCGATATACTCGAAGTTGGCGGACTCGAAGTCGGTGTTGTCCATCTCACGCATGATGCCGCCCCAACGGGTCTCGGGCGCATTCAGGGAGCCGTCGGTGGCGACACCGGCGGAGAAACCCTCCGCACCGTGTACGTCATAGTTGTAAGGACCTCTTTCCGAAGGATAGAAGGCGAGGTTGAGCACCGACAGGTTCGTGGGAGTGGAAGTGCCATTCTCCTTGTTGGGGAACAACTCGGTCTCGTAGATCTCGCGGGCATACGGGGCCGACTGGTCGTCCACCGTGATGTTGGACGGTGTGGCGTTGTTGTTGCGGTAGAAGATCGGGTCGATGATGTACCAGCAGAGGCGGGCGCGGTTGTATCCGTATGCCCACTGGCGGCGCACCGGATCCGAATCGGAGACGTTGGCCTCGGGGAAGAGTTGCGGCTGTCCCTGCGGCGTGGAGGCCATGTGCCACTTGTAAATCGAACGCAGGTCGGTGGTCGATTTGGTGGCCTCGAAGTCGTCGATGTAGGTGGTCCCCTCCTTGCCGATGGCGCGGGAGTGACCGGGGATGAAGTGCGCGAACTCACCCTCAATCTGCAAGTTGGACTCCGTGGTGGTGCTGTGGAAACTCAAGAGGTCAACGGCCTTCGTCACAAAGGGCACCTTGGTCTTGTAGTTGAGGTTCATGCCCCAGATGGTGTTGTTGATCGGCTCGTCGCCATAGTTGACCTTCGGCGTCAGCGGACGCTCGCCCAAGTTGAGTATGGTGGCGCCCAAGTTGAAATTCTCGTTGAAGGCATAGTCGAGGTTCAAGCCGAACATGCGCTGCTCCTTCTGCCCCGCAGTGGCCTGATTCTCCAAGGAGATCGTGATGGGCGTTCCGGAGTTGAGCACGCCCTGGTTGATGATGGAGACCGTACCCATGCTGTAGTTGACGGTGTAATCCACATTCTCCGTCAGCGTGATGCCGCCGGCGGTCACCTTCACGGACCCCTCGGGAACGTTCATCGCGTTGAGCGAGATCTCGGAGCCGGAACTGGACTTGTAACTGCCTTCCAAGAAGTATTTGTTCTTCGCTGTATATTGCTTGGCCAAGGTCTTGGTGGTGCGGTACAGCGTATCGAAAGCGTAACGGTCGGCGATTTCGGGTTCGGTAAGCACGGCGCGGAGGTCCTTGCCGAACGGCTCGACGGTCGGGAAGAAGATCTTACCATTGTTGGCATTGATGGTACCTCCCCGCGTGGCGGCGTTGTCGATGAAGTCGAAGATGCCGTCAGGAACAGGATCCTGCTGCTTGTTCAACTTATCGACTCCCAGCAGGCGGATGAGCGGGATGCCCTGCTGACTGCCGAGATTGAAAAAGCCGTTGGCCACGCCCTCGTCATCACCCGTATAAAGCACGTTCAAGATGAAGTCGTCGGGGGAAATCTGGTAAGCATTCAGATTATAGACGTTCTTCATCATCAGATCCCACAAGGGAGACTTGGTGTCCAACGTGGTGCTTTTCAACAACTTGGTACGAATACAACTGGGGGCGGCCACCTCGTTGGAGAACTCACCCACCTGATAAACATGGTCGTCGCCGATGATGGTGTATTGGTAAGAGACGGCCAGCACCTGGTCGGAGGTGAGGGCGGTATTGAGGGAGATGAATCCGAGTTGCGGGTTGAAAGTGTATTCGGAAGGAGCGAGCAGACGGGCGCTCTCCACCTTCTCATAATCGACGCCGGAGGTGAGGCCACGGGCGTGCATGTTGTTGTTCACAGAAGCCAGGTTGCGGTAGAGGGAGGTGTCGATGACCGTCATCAGGTTGTTGGCGGAGTCACACGGCACCATCACGCCCGGGTTGGGCGTGAAGCCCGCGAACTGCGGTGACGACTCACCCAAGTCGGTGAAAGCGACGATGTTGCGGTTGTCCTGCGTGGCAGAGCCAATCGTCGTGCGCCACACCTCTATCTTGGTGATCACAATCGGCGAACTCACCAACGGCAACGTGGAGAGGAATTGGTTGTAGTGGTCGCGGAAATACTGGTTGACAAAGTAGTGGCGGTTCTCATCGTACTCGTCCGCCTTGAGATAGAAGTCTGTGGTCTGCGCACCACCGGTCACCGTAATCGACTCGATCTCGGACTTCTGTTGCGAACCGACCGCCGTCACCATCAACTTGCCGAACTTCAACTGCGTCTTCACCCCGAACAGACTCTGGCTGCCCGTGATGAGCGTGCTGTTCAACGGCAAGGAGACGTCGCCGAACTCGATCAGTTGCAGGATGTCATCCTCCTTGCCCTCGAACTTCAGTTTCATCTTGTTCTCGAATTCGAACATCGCCTCAGTGTTGTAGTTGAGGTTGAATTCGATCTTGTCGCCGATCTTCGCGAGCGCGTTCAACTGGATGTTCTCATCGAAGTTGAATTGGGTGCCACGACGTTCTTTGATGGGGCGCGAGGGGTTGTCGTTGCGGTTGTGCAACACACCGAAAATCAACTCCACATTGCCAGAAGGCCGGATGTCGATGGTGTTGCTGCCGAAGATGCTCTCGAAGATGTCGCCGCCGATGTGGAGTTGCGGGATCAGTCCGCCGCCCCGACGGTTGCCGTGCGAGGTGTAGGACGCCCCGCGCTCGCGCCAGTAGTTGTTGACCGACTGGCGGAGGTCGTAGTCGATGTACTCGTCAATAGACATGGAGGAACTCGGGCCGAAAGGCGTCGAGCCGATCATGTTTTGGAATTTATAAGTATTTGTAAGAGAATCGAATACGATTTCCGTATGATAGGAAGGCGGGGTAGAAAGATGGAAGGGACTGTAGAACTGGTCCTCGTCGAGCGGATTGTTGTCGTACGACGGAATGGGCGACCTCAAACCGGTGTCCGGCGGCGGAAGTGCCGGCGAAAGCAGTTCTCCTTCCGCATTTTCCAACTGGTCCAAAACCGGGAAATCCCAAGATTCCGATTCTTCCGGCACAGCAGTTTCCAATGGGAAAGCCATCGGGAAAGCCGACGGCTCCGATGAAAGCGTATAAGACTTTTCAGCGGGCTTGGTGGCCGCCAATAGCAGGAGAAATCCCGCCACCGCCATCAAGATGGGATATATATGAGGTGTTTTTTTATTTCCGACGATCACTTCTAAACAGGTGAGTTAGTGGTATTTACAACAATTTCAACGCAGTCTTTACCAACGCTTCCACCGAAAGTCCATTCCCCTGCTCCTTGATTATCTTATCCAAGACCTTTTCGGCGGGATTTTTGGCAAATCCTAACGCAGTTAAAGCAGATAACGCTTCTATCCTGTTATTATTGTGATTTGTTGAAAAATTATCTGACACTTCGAAGGAGGCCTTCGCCACCTTGTCCTTCAATTCGATGACCACGCGCTGGGCGGTCTTGGCCCCGATGCCCTTAACGGCCTGGATGGTACGCACATCCTGACCGGCGATGGCATCGACGAGATCCTGCACGGTGAGGGAGGAGAGGATGACGCAGGCGGTATTGGGGCCGATGCCATTGACGGAGATGAGCAGGCGGAAGAGCGTCCGCTCTGCCTCGTCGGCAAAGCCGTAAAGGATCTGACCGTCCTCCTTCACCACGAAATGTGTCAGCAGACAGACCTGCTTCTGGTCCTTGATCTGGGAGAAAGTGTTGAGGGAAACGCGTACGAGGTAACCGACACCGCCGGCGGTCTCGATGACCACATAAGCGGGATTGACCTCCGTGAGCGTGCCTTTGATATGATGGATCATAAATAAATTTGAAAAAAGGTTTTACAATGGATTAAAACGTTGGTTTACATGCCGCCTCCGGGCTGGCTGCCGCCCTGTTGACCGCCGCCCCCCTGCTGTCCGCCGCCGTCACCACCGCCCATGCGGCCGAACTCGCTGTCGTTGGAACGGCGCTGGCGCACCTGGATGCGCTGATTTCCAAAGCGATAGGAGAGGTTGACGCTTACCCCACGCTGACGTCCGATCCAACGCTCGCTGGTCTCCGTGCCGTCGGGATAGACGTAACTGCTCGCCCAGTTGCTCTGGTTGAAGATGTCCGACACACCGACACGCAGTGTGAGAGCGTCCTTCAGGAAGTTGGCCTTGAAGCCACCCCAGGCATAGAAGACGCCGCGGGTGTTACCGAAGGTCTCCTTCTGCTTGGGCATCCACCACGCCGCCACCTCAATCGAGTAGTGCTTCAAGAAGGTGAAGGTGTGCATCGTATAGAGCGAGACGTTGCTCTTCAAACTCGAAACCGTCTGTGTTTCATAGTCAAACGTCTGTTTCCCAAGCAGATAACTGACATTCCACATCATCATCCACCACTTGCCCACAGGAACCTGCAGAAACATCGAGGCGCGCATGGCGTGCATCTTGCCGATGTTCTCGGGTCGGCTCAAGCGGACATTGGTCAATTTGTCGGTGTACATCATATCCTCTTCCGTGCCACGGGTGTATTCGTAGGCCAACGAAGCGAAAAGCATGTAACGCCAAGAGTAGTCGATGGAGAAGGTGTGCATATACTCCGGCTGCAGGTAGGGGTTGCCGGAGGAGAGGTTGTACTCGTCGGAGATGTCGATGTGGGGGTTGAGACTGCGGTAGTTGGGTCGCGAGATGCGGGAGCGCAGGGCGAAGGAGAGGTTGTTCATCTTGGGAAGTTGGTAGTCGAGTTGAAAGGAGGGGAAGACGTCGAGGTAGTTCTGCTGGTTGACCTCGCCGGTGGTGATGAGGTTGCCGCGCAGGTGGCAGAATTCGCCGCGCAGGCCCGCCTGGGCCGTCAGGTTGGTGGCCAGTTGGAAACTCCCCTGGACATAGGCGGCAGCGATGGACTCCTCGTACAGGAAGTGGTTGCTCATCTCCTGCATGGTGTCGCCATTGAAGAGGTTGATGGAGTTGTTGTCGTTGCGGGCGTAACTGGCCTTCGCGCCCACCTCGATCGAGACGGCGTCGTTGATGGGATGCTCGAGGTCGAGTTTGCCCACCACCACGTGCATGGGGTTGGGAATGTCGGGACGCAGGTACTGGTCGCGACGCATTTCGGTGATGAAGTCATCGGAATAGTAAGGCATATTGCGGACGACGGAAGAGCGGTTCTGGTCGATGGAGTAGGTGACGTCGGCGAAGAGCGCGGTGCCCGGATGGGCGAAACTGTGCTTGTAGTTGACGTTCACCTGGTGGTTGCCGTGCTTGCCGTGGGTCTCCGACTCGTTCATGAAGGCGCTCATGAGTTGGTCGTTCACGTAAAGCCGGTTGTGCGACGATGACCGCCAGTTGAAATCGAAGAAGTTGCCCCGGTAGGAGAAACTGAGGGTGTTGACGGAGTCGATGTACCAGTCGGCGGAGAAGTTGGCCCCGTGCGACTGGAAGCGGGAGAGGTTGCTGTAGAGTTCGTCGGCGAGTTCGTTCATGGTCTGGCGGAGAGTGTCGCCGTGGAGGTAGGAGGTAGTGCTGCCGTCGAATCCATTTTTGGATTTATTATACATATAATAATAACTGCCGTTGAGGACCCACTTGCCGACGCGGGCGGTGAGATTAAATCCGGCGTTGCAGCCGAAATGCGACTTGTAGTCGGCGCCGGCCCAGACGCTGCCGGTGATGCCGGTGTTGCGGTCGTGCTTGGTCACCAAGTTGATGATGCCCGCGGTGCCGGCGGCGTCGTAACGTGCCGAGGGATTCTTCATCACCTCCACGCGGTCGATCATCGTGGCGGGCATGCTCTTGAGGAAGTTGGTGAGGTCGTCGCCCGACAGGTGCGGATCCTTGTCGTCGATGAGGATGAGGGCGCCCGACTTGCCTTGGATGGAGATGTTATCGCTGTTATCGACCGTGACGCCGGGCATCTTGCGCAACAACTCCAACACGTTGTCGCCCGCCGCACTCGGCTGCGACTCCACATTCATTACTGTCTTGCCGAGTTTCTGCTCGAAGAGCGGTTTCTTATAGACAATGTCCACCGACTGCAGCATCTCGACATCGTACGTGAGCGAGATCTCGCCCAAGTCAACAGGCTCGCTGCCCACGGTGACAGGCTCGCTCACCCAGTCCTTGAAACCGAAGAAATAGACTTTGATCAGGTAGTGGCCTGCAGGCACGGACGACAGCGTGAAACGGCCCTCGTTGTCAGTCATCTCGGAGCGGATGACAGCGGAATCGGCGACCTTGAGCAGGCCCACGCCAGCGAACTCCAGCGGAGTCTTCTGCATCGGCTCGACGACCTTTCCTGTGATGCTGCCCTTCTGGGAAAATGCGACGGACATCGTCAGCATCAACAATATTAACGTGGTGATTCTCTTCATTTTACAATATGATTTGGTAATGGTTGTTTTCAAAAAAACGTCTCCTCTCCCCCGTCACTTCAACGTGGTGACCGCGGCAGGTGTCCACTGCTGGAAGAACTCCAGCACCTTAGCACGGCTATATCCCTGTCCCTCCTCCAAATAGGCGGAGTTCTGGATATGGATAACCTGCCCGTTCCCGTTCAAAATCACCAGCACAGGGAAGCCGAAACGGCCGGGGTTGCCCAACATCGCCATCGCCTGCAGGTTCTTGTTGGCCTTCGAGTAGTTGACGTGGATATAGACGAAGTTGGCATCGATAAGTTCGTGAATTTCAGCATCATCAGTGATGAATTTGTCGAAACGGATGCACCAGGGACACCAGTTGCCGCCCACCTGACAGACGACATACTTGTTTTCCTTCGCCGCCTGCTCCGTCGCAGCTTTGATCTGCTGCACTCCGTCGAGGGATTCATCGTAAAGCGTGGGCGCTTCCTGTGCTATCGCACTCACACTCAATATCATACAAATCACATAAAAAACAATCCTTTTCATAAAGACGATATTTATGCTTCTACATAGACGAGTAAACCTTTCAAATAGCTGCCTTCGGGGTGGAAAATATCCACGGGGTGGTCGGGGCCTGCCTCGAGGTGGCGCAACACGCGCACGCGCTTGCCCTCCATGGCGGCGGCGGAGAAGACGATGGTCTGGAAGTCGTCGTGCGAGATGGCTTGAGAGCAGGAGAAGGTGAAGAGGAAGCCGCCGGGCTTGACCTTTTGGAAGGCCTTGCGGTTGAGGTTGCGGTATCCTTTGATGCCCTGCTCCTTCACCTTGTGGTGCTTGGCGAAGGCGGGCGGGTCGAGCACGATAAGGTCGTAACTGGCATCGGGGGTGTGCTCGAAAAAGTCAAAGACGTTCTCGGCGAAGGCAGCGTGGCGTTGGAGCAGCCCGGGGTCGAGGGCGGCGACATTACCTTCCACGTCGGCGATGGCCTTCTTGGATATATCGACGGAATCGACGCGGACGGCGCCGCCGGCGAGGGCATAGCAGGAGAATCCGCCGGTATAGCAGAAGAGATTGAGCACGCGTCGGCCGGCGGCGTACTGGCCGACAAGTTGTCGGTTGTCGCGCTGGTCGAGGAAAAAGCCGGTCTTCTGCCCGCCCGGGATGTCGATATGGAAGGGCACGCCGTTCTCGCGCACAGTCACCTCGCCGAGCGCGCCATACAGCAGACCATCGACAGGGGTGTATCCGGCGACTTCGGGGAGAGTGGCGGCGCTCTTGTCATAGACGGCGCGGAGGCGGTCGCCGAAGATATCCCGCAGCGCCTGCGTGAAGGTGTCGCGCAGGAGGCTCATGCCGTAGGAGTGAAACTGCATGACCACGTGGCCGTCGTACCAATCGACGATCAGCCCGGGCAGGTAGTCGCCCTCGCCGTTCACCAGGCGGAAGGCGGTGGTGTCGGCGCTGTCGAGCAAGCCGAGTTGCCGACGGAAGTCGATGGCCTGCTGGAGTTTGGACTTCCAGAAGGCGGCGTCCGGCTCCACCTGTCGGAATGAGAAGACCTTGACGCAGGTGGAACTGTTGTGATAGTGGCCGGTGGCGAGGTAGTTGTGGTCGTAATCATAGACTTCCACGCAGTCGCCGTCGGCGAGGGTGTTATCCTTTTTGGCGATGGCGCCGGAGAAGACCCACGGATGGAAGCGCTGCAGCGACTTTTCCTTGCCTCTTTGGAGGATGATGCGTTTCATGGATGAGGTGTTATTCTTCTTCTAACTGCTTGTGTTTAGAATAGTTGCGCCATTTTTCAAGAACCTCGGCGAAGTCGGCGGGCATATCGGAGTCGAAGAGCAGGTATTTTCCGGTGACGGGATGGATGAAGCCGAGCGACTTGGCGTGGAGGGCCTGGCGGGGCAGGATCTGGAAGCAGTTGTTAACGAACTGTTTGTATTTGGTGAAGGTGGTCCCTTTGAGGATTTCGTTGCCGCCGTAACTCTCGTCGTTGAAGAGTGGGTGTCCGGCGTACTTCATGTGGACGCGGATCTGGTGGGTGCGGCCGGTCTCGAGGCGGCACTCGATGAGGGTGACGTACCCGAAGCGCTCGACGACCTTGTAGTGGGTGATGGCAGTCTTGCCCGCGCTGCCGTCGGGGAATACGGTCATGACAAGGCGGTTTTGGGGATTGCGGCCGACGTTGCCCTCGATGGTGCCTTCGTCGTCGGGGAAGTCGCCCCAGACGAGGGCGCGGTAACGGCGGTCGATGCTGTGTTCGAAGAAGTTGGCGGCCAGTTTCATCTGGGCGATCTCCGACTTGGCCACAATCATGATGCCGGAGGTGTTCTTGTCGATGCGGTGGACGAGCAGGGGCTTGACGGGCTCACCGTCGGCGGTGGTCTGTCCGCGGAAGTGCCAGAGCAGGGCGTTGACGAGGGTGCCGTCGAAGTTGCCGAAGGCGGGGTGGACGACCATGCCGGCGGCCTTGTTGACCACGATGAGGTCGTCGTCCTCATAGACGACGTCGATGGGGATGTTCTCGGGGAAGAGCGGGAGCGCACGTGGCGGGTGCGGCAGCAGGATGCTGATGACGTCGTCTGGGTGGACGCGGTAGTTCTGCTTCTCGGGCTTGCCGTTGACAACGATACAGCCGGCGCGCGCGGCCTGCTGCACGCGGTTGCGCGACGTGTTGGGCAGCAGGTTCGTGAGGTACCTGTCCATGCGTATCAACTCGGTGCCGTGGTCCACAACGAAGCGGAAATGCTCGTACAACTCCTCGCGTTCCTCGGTGGTTCCTTCCTGTATTTCTTCGGTCTCGCTCATATTGGAAATGAAACTGCAAAGATACGACTTTTTCGGAAAGCCGCGATGTTTTTTCAACATCTTTGGATGCAGTACGGGAAGCGCCCCTTCGCATTGCGTTCAGCCGTATCCGCGGGGCCTTCCTGTGCACGATGGAGGAGGATTTGCGCGGAATTACTTCGTCATCGGCGAACGCACAACGCCAAAACAGGTGGTTCTGGACCGCCGTCGAGTACTTTGAGAAGGTGAAGAGCTGGCCGAACAGCTATCCCAACACTTTGATTTTGAATAAGATGCCTTCATCCTTAGTCTTCTGACACAATTTTTTGAAAAAAAATCAGTTTTGACGGTGCCAAGAACGAAAAAAGTTGTATTTTTGCAGTCTCAAACGAGAACGATGGGGCGTTAGCTCAGTTGGCTAGAGCGTTTGACTGGCAGTCAAGAGGTCGTGAGTTCGATTCTCATACGCTCCACTCTCTAAATCAAGCACTTGCAAGAAATCTTGCGAGTGCTTTTTCTTTTCCACCAAACATATTCCGAACATGAAAAAGAAGCGACCGTTTTCGGAGCTCTATATTACCACAGCGCCACAGTGGGCAGAGCCGCTGCAGAGAAAGGGGGAGGTTGCTCGGTGCGGTGCGTGAGAGACTGATAAAGAATTCAAAAAATTATCAACCGCCAAATTCGAGCGGTATTTTTTGCATTTCATCACCGAAATCCCACCACTTTTGGGCTAAAAGATGCCACTTTTTAACAGCTTGTTTTTCAACAATTTGAGTTCTTGATAAATTGTGGCGAATGTTGTATATTTGTAGAAAATTAATCTAACCCAATTTTCTACTATGACCCATCAACGCAAAAACATCTTCCAAATCCCGACAACGGATTTTTCTTTCAAGAAAATTTTCGGAACCGAGCAGAACAAGCGGTTCCTCATCAGCTTTCTCAACTGCTTCGTATCGAAATACACAGGCAAAATTGTGGATGTAACTTATTTACCCACAGAGTACTATGGCATAATTGACACGGAGAAGAAAGCGGTTTTCGACCTGCTCTGCAAAGATGAGGAGGGCCGGCAGTTCATCATTGAGATGCAGAAGGCGCCGCAGCCGGATTATGCCGAACGGAGCATCTTCTACCTTAGTCGCGCCATCAGCGCCAGCTTGGAAAGAGGGCAGCTAAACTACCAAATTCTTCCGACTTACTCGGTCAACATCCTCGATTTCGACCTGCAGGAATACCGAAAAAAAGACCAGTTTTTCCACGCTGTTTTTTTGAAAGACCAAAACAATGAAATTTTGACGCAGAAGGTGGCGATTTTTTTCATAAAATTGTGTAATTTTGCCGCCAGTCAGACAGACCTGACGGAAGAGATGCTGAATTGGCTGAATGTTCTGAAGAACAT
>JAEEKX010000037.1 GCA_016288655.1 Bacteroidales bacterium | reverse complement strand
CATGCCCACGGAGGCCATCCACACCCCGTTCATGTCCGACCGTTACCTCTCCATCGAAAACGCCCGCTACGTCTTCAACGACATGCGCAGCATCGGCGAGGAGATGGCGTGGGGCGCAGGCGCAGATGACCCGCGAGATCTTCCCCAAGGCCACGCTCAAGTACATGCCCCCCACCAAGTTCATGACCGGCAACATCTTCCGCGGCCACATCCAGGATGCGCTCTTCAACATCATCGGCATCTGGACCCACCAGG
This sequence comes from Bacteroidales bacterium, assembly GCA_016288655.1. GTDB lineage: Bacteria > Bacteroidota > Bacteroidia > Bacteroidales > WCHB1-69 > UBA1756. The sequence continues at coordinate 127,767 of JAEEKX010000037.1, read as the reverse complement.
GCATCCAACTCCTCGGCATGCCCACGGAGGCCATCCACACCCCGTTCATGTCCGACCGTTACCTCTCCATCGAAAACGCCCGCTACATCTTCAACGACATGCGCAGCATCGGCGAGGAGATGGAGTTCCGCGAAGGCGGCATCTGCCGTGAACGTGCCAAGACCGTGCTCAACAACACCATTGAGCTGTTGAAGCAGATCGTAGATGAGGGGCTTTTCACCGCCCTCGAAAAGGGCATCTTCGGCGACGTCAAGCGCAGCAAGACCGGCGGCAAAGGCCTCGCCGGCGTCACCGCCAAAGGCGAGAACTACTTCAACCCCTTCATCGAAAGAATGAAGAATAGGCAATAGGTTATAGATTTCAGGTTACAGATCGGATGTTAAAATGGTGGAAAAGGAAAGAGTACCGCGCCGTGTCGCTTTCGGAACTGTCGTGGAAACGTTTTCGGAAGGACAAGCAAGGGATGATTTCGCTCGGGTTCATCCTGCTGATCATCCTCATCGCTCTTCTGGGCTATCTCATCACACCTGACTCCACCCCCGACTGCAACCATCAGCAACTGGAGGTCGCCATCCGGCCGCCCGGCTTCCAGGTGCAGTTGCTGCAGGTGAAATTAGCCAATGAGGTGCCTCACCGCAACTTCATCGAAAAGATGTTTGTCGGGCAGCCCTCCGACTGCCAAACCATTCCCATCGACAGTTACCGTACCGTGGGCGACAGCGTCTATGTTCGTCTGTTCGAGGATGTTGGCGGCGACGAGGTGGGTTACGCCCGCGCGCAGCTCCACGATGAGAAGCCCGTCATCACCAAGCGTTTCCTGCTCGGCACCGACCGCTACGGCCGCGACGTGCTCAGCCAACTGCTCATCGGCACCCGCGTGAGTCTCGCCGTGGGCGGCATCTCCGTCGGCATCGCCCTCCTCATCGGCATCCTCATCGGCTCCATCGCCGGCTACTTCCGCGGGTGGGTCGATGACGTGCTCATGTGGTTCATCAACGTGGTGTGGTCCATCCCAACCCTGCTGTTGGTCATCGCGCTCAGTTTCGCGCTGGGCAAGGGCTTCTGGCAAATCTTCCTCGCCATCGGGCTCACCATGTGGGTGGACGTGGCCAGGGTGGTGCGCGGCCAGATGATCAGTCTTCGCGAAAAGGAGTTTGTGGAAGCGGGCAAAGCGCTGGGATACAGCAGTTCACACATCATCTGGAAACATCTACTGCCCAACGTGGCGGGCACGGTCATCGTCATCGCCGCCTCCAACTTCTCCTCTGCCATCCTGATGGAGGCGGGATTGAGTTTCTTAGGGTTGGGTGTGCAGCCGCCGACGCCATCGTGGGGCATGATGATGAAGGAGAACTACGCTTACATCGTCATCGACCACGCCTACTTGGCCATTGCGCCGGGCGTGGCCATCATGCTGCTGGTGTTGGCCTTCATGCTCATCGGCAACGCCCTCCGAGACGCCCTCAGCGTCCGCGATTAACTCATTCACTATCAGATATATGAAAATATTTTACGGTACAGAAAATCTTCCTCGCTTCCGCCATGCGGTGGTTGCCGTCGGCTCTTTCGACGGGGTGCATCTCGGGCATCGGCAGATCTTGGCCACCCTGAAGGATGCGGCGGCGAAGCAGGGAGGGGAGAGCGTTGTGGTCACCTTCCATCCGCACCCGCAGTTGGTGCTGCATCCCGAACGGGATTTCCAGCCCATCTACACCCCGGAAGAGAATGCGCAACTTATTGCAAAAGAAGGAATTGACAACCTCATTTTAGTGGAGTTCACCCCGCAGTTCTCCCAACTTTCGCCCGAGGCATTCGTCGAATTTCTATCCCAAAAAATCGGGGCACAAGCCATCGTCATGGGACCCAACCACAACTTCGGGAAAGACCGCGGCGGCAACAGCACCACCATGCGGGAAATCTGTGCAAAATATTCCATGGAAATCATCCAAATTCCCGAATTTGTGATGGAAGAAAACAGGGTACGTTCCTCGCAAATTCGCAAACATATTCTAAATAAAGAGTTTACAGAAGCAGAAAAGCTTTTGGGGCATCCCCTGAAAAAAAACAGATAGGTTGTTCAACAACTGAAAAAAAATCGTAATTTTGCGCCCTAATTTTGTATATTGTATTATTGTAGATTTTAACATTAAAAAATAGAGAAAGAAATGGCAGCAATTGGCAAAATCCGCAAACACGGAGTACTTTTAATGATCATCATCGGCGTAGCACTTCTTGCCTTCATCGTGGGCGACTTGACCAACGTGGTGAACACGGGCCGCAACACGGTCGTCAAGGTGGGGAAAGAGCGTTTCGAGACCTCCCAGAGCAAGAACATCTATGGCGAATACTATCAGCAGAACTACGAATATCTGAAAATCGCCTACAGCAACAACCCCGTCTTGTCTGAAAACACGACTTTGTTGGAGCAGGAAGCCCACCGCATGACGTTGGACCAGATCAAGCACGAGACCATGCTGGACGCTCAGCTGGCCAAGTTGGGCCTCACCTTCACCAAGGAGATGGAAGCCGAGATCAGCGAGAACGTGCTCAAGACCGCCGGCAGTCCCGACAGTCCGATGGGCATGATCGTCAACTACGCCCTGTCGGAATACACCCAGCAGGTGGATGACTACCAGACCATCAACAACATCTACCAGCAGATCTCCCAGGCCCTTCAGAGCGCCGAGAACATGGAGCAACTCAACAAGGAGAGTTCCCTCTATCGCGGATACAAAGCCGTGGAGCGCATGTATATCCTTGACGCCAAGGAGAATACTTACTTCGGCATGGCCGCCAATTCCGTCCACTTCTCCAAGAAGATGCTGGAGCAGATGTCCAACGACAACCAGCGCTTCACCGGCCGCATGGCTACCATCAACATCAACCATCCCGCTTTTGACAACATCAAGGTCAGCGTCAGCGACGACGAAGCCAAGGCCTACTTCAAGGAACACAAGAGCCGCTACATGCTCCGTCACGACGAGAAGGACCTCGAACTTGCCTACTTCACCGTCAGCGCCACTCCGGACGACATGAACGAAGCCGCCAAGTTGGCCGACGAACTCTACCAGAAGATGAACGAGAAGGGCATCAAGGAGTTCACCTCCGACATTTACAAATTCGACAAGATTGACCTGGCCTACGCGCCGAACAGCAGCGATCCCTACAGCTACACCTCTGCCAACGCCTCGATGGTTGCCGCTTTCGCCCAGGTTGACACCGGCCTGTACCTGAAAGCCGACGAGACCGCCATTCAGAAGCGCAATGCGCTGAGCATCAGCCCGAACGGTTACTCTTCCCATGCCGCTCCGCTCACGGCCGAACTGAAAGCCGCCCTGCACCCGACCAGCATGGACAGCGCCGTCATCGCCCCGAGATTCTACAGCAACGCCATCTACTTCGGCCAGGTGAGAGACATCCAGAGCCGCCCCGACTCCATCAAGGTCGCCCGCTTGATGTTCCCCTACACCGAAGCCCCCAAAGATAACAAGGAGATGACCAAAGAGAAGGCCTACGAGACCGCCATGGCCATCAAGGCCGAACTCGACGGCAAGGACTCCACCGCCTTCATCCCCTACATTAAAGAATATGGTGGCGACACCAGCGGCACCTTCCGTCCCTTCGTGATGCTCGACGGTGCCTCTTTCGACCGCCTCGGTCGTCACACCTATAATCCCGCCGACACCCTCACCCGCAACATCTTCAACGCACTCATCAACACTCCCGTCAACACCTGCCACATCCAGGAGATCGACAACAACAATGTCTATGTCCTCGACATGGTCATTGAGAAATCCGAGCCGGTGCTGAAGAGCCAGTACGTGCTCTATCCTGTTCCCGTGATGGCCACCAACAGCACCATCAAGTCGGTGCAACGCAACGCCGCCAAGGCAGCCGCCTGCCAGTCGGCCAACGACTTAGCTGCCACCGCCAAGAAACTGGGTGGTGAGATGGTCTCCACCTCCGCCACCAACATGCAGGGCGTGGTTGAAGTCAATGGCGGTCTGCTCGATTGCCGTGAGGCCATCAAGTGGGCCTACAACACCGACAAGAAAGCGGGCAACAGCGTGGGCAGCGTCGCCAGCAACCCGTTCCGCGCCGCGCTCACCAACATCAACCAGATGAACGGTGAGACCAGCAAGAACGAGGTGTTCGTCGTCGCCGGCATCAAGTCACATGTCGTCATGCAGAAACCCGACTTCGACGACATGAAGGAGCGCGTCATCAACGACATGAAGTTCGAAAAGAAGAGAGACGCCGTCGTGGCACGCCTCAAGAAGGAGTTCAACGGCAAGAACATGGATGAGATCGCCGCCAAATACGGCGCCTCCGCCCAGGCCATGAACCTCGGCTTCTCCGAATACGGTGCCATGGAGAGCGCCGCCGTCGGCAAGATCTCCAACCTCACCGCCGGCAAGACCGCCGTCGTCAGCGGCGTGCAGTCTGCCTACCTCGTCTCCGTGGAGAGCGTGACCAAGGGCGCCGACGCCAAGAAGGAGATGATGCAGCAGATCACCAGCCAGATCAAAGCCCTCCAGCAGGCCGACGACAAGACCGCCGAGATCCAAGCCAAGGCCTTCATCAACAGCAGATTCAACGAATTCGCCTACCGCACCGTGCTGATGGAGAACGTCCAGGCCCAACAGAGCGGCTATCCTCTCGCAGAAGTTGTCAAACAACTTGTTTACAACAACTTAGAGAAAGACATTCCTGTCATCGACCACAGACACCTGTTCTACGGTGCCTCCGACAGATAACAACGTCAACACTATAGATGAAAAAGAAAAAGACCATTATCGTGGCCAAATGGGGAGCCCTGCTTGGAGCAGGGCTTTCTCTCATTAAACTGCTCGGCTTTTTTGCGGAGAAGTTGGAATATCCCTTCGGTCCCGTCTCCGACCTGCTGATGGTCGTCGCCATCGTGGCCTGCCTCTACTTAGCCATCCGCGACGTGCGCGACAAGTTGCAAGACGGTCTCATCAAGTTCTCCCGCGCTTTCCTTATCGGTGCCGGCGTCGTCGTCATCGGGTACATTGTGCTTTCGCTCTACATGTTCCTCCACTTCGGCGTCATCGACAAGGAAGGGATTGCCAAGATCAACCAGAAGAACATCAACCACGCAGTCCAAGTCGTGAAGAAAGAGAACGTCACCGACGAGGAACTTAAGACCTACCGCGAAGACCTGCGCGATGCTGCCCTCCGCGAGTCGGCGCTGCTTGCCGACGACACCCTGCGCCATCGTGCCGACAGCGGCGTCGTGGTCATCCTCAAGCTCTTCAACCGCAGTCTCGACCTGCGCCTGAAAGACGACAGCACCATCCTGCGCCGCGATACCTTCGACCTCTGCGCCGACAAGTTGCTGCACGAGACCACCACCTTCGTCCGCATGAACCAACCCGAGATCAGTCCGCTGAGTTGCGACGCGGTGGAGGCGGCCCGCGACACCCTTGTCGAGAACCCCATCTGGCAAAAACGCCTGGATGGCATGAAGGATCGGATTCCGCAATACCACACCATCTTAGCCGGAGCCACCATTACCACTCTCGCTGTGCTCCTCTACGGCATCATGCTCGCCATCTTCGTCGCGCTCTTCCTTTACCGGAAGACCACTACGGTATGCGAACGCAACGGCAACGACCCCGCGCTCGCCGATGACGACACGGCTGCTGAAAGTCCCGAAGAGACGGCACCCGAACAGAACGAAGAGAACACCCTGCAACCCTAATCGCAACCCCTTACCCCTACCGATATGAACCTTTCCATCATCGTTCCCCTCTACAACGAAGAAGAATCCTTGCCCGAACTTGCGGCATGGATCGAGCGTGTCGTCACGCAACTGAACCTGAGTTACGAAATCATCATGGTCGATGACGGCTCCACCGACTCCTCCTGGAAGGTGGTCGAGGAGCTGCACGCCACCAACCCCAACGTCAAGGGCATCAAGTTCCGCACCAACTACGGCAAATCGGCTGCACTGAATACCGCCTTTGCCGCCTGCGGTGGCGACGTGGTCATCACCATGGACGCCGACCTGCAGGACAGTCCCGACGAGATTCCCGACCTCTACCGCATGATCACCGAAGAGGGATACGATGTGGTATCCGGTTGGAAGAAAAAGCGTTACGACAACGTGATGCTGAAGAACATCCCTTCCAAACTATTCAATGCCACCACCCGCCGCATCTCCAAAATCAAACTCCACGACTTCAACTGCGGACTGAAGGCCTACCGCAAGGATGTGGTGAAGAACATTGAGATTTACAGCGAGATGCACCGCTACATTCCGGTCATCGCCAAATGGGCGGGGTTCACCAAGATTGGCGAGAAGGTGGTTCACCACCAGAAACGCAAATATGGCACCTCCAAGTTCGGCTGGAACCGTTTCGTGAACGGCTACCTCGACCTGATGACGCTCACCTTCACCAAACGATTCGGCAAACAGCCCATGCATTTCTTCGGTCTGTGGGGTAGCATCTCCTTCCTTCTCGGCCTCATCATCGTCATTGCCCTTATCGCGAAAAAACTCATCCTGATGCACAATGGCGAGATCTTCCGTCAGGTGACCGACCAGCCGCTGTTCTACCTCGCCCTGTTGGCGGTGGTGATCGGCTGCCAGCTGTTCCTCGCGGGATTCATCGGCGAGCTGATCTCCAACAGCAACCCGAAACGCGACAAGTATTTGATTGAAAAGACCATAGAATAAAACCATCCCATTATGGCTGGATATTTGTATAGAGATGTCAACAAGGTGACTACCAACATCTTGCAGCACATGCGCGATGAAAACGAGAAGATCGCGATGCTCACCGCATACGACTACTCTTTGGCCAAGTTGCTCGACATGGCCAAGATCGACGTAATTTTGGTGGGTGATTCCGCTGCCAACGTGATGGCCGGTTACAAGACCACGCTTCCCATCACCCTCGACGCCATGATATACCACGCTTCGTCGGTGGTACGCGCTGTGGAGCGCGCCTTCGTGGTGGTGGATATGCCCTTCGGCACCTACCAAGGCAATTCGAAAGAGGCGCTGCACTCTGCCATCCGCATCATGAAGGAGTCGGGCGCCGACGCCGTGAAACTCGAGGGAGGCGAGGAGATCCGCGAGAGCATCGAGCGCATCATCTGCGCCGGCATCCCAGTGATGGGGCACCTCGGCCTCACCCCGCAGTCGATCAACAAGTTCGGCACCTACGCCGTGCGCGCCACCGAGGAGGAAGAGGCAGAGAAGCTGCTTTACGATGCCCGGCAGTTGGAAAAATACGGCTGTTTCTCCATCGTGCTGGAGAAAATTCCTGCCGAAGTCGCCAAAAAAGTGACCGAAGCGGTGCATGTTCCCACCATCGGCATCGGGGCCGGCAACGCCACCAGCGGACAGGTGCTGGTGCTGCACGACATGCTCGGCATCACCCAGCAGTTCTCCCCGCGTTTCCTCAGAAGATACCACAACCTCAGCGAAGAGATCATCCGCTCCGTTGGCAACTACATCGAGGACGTGAAGAATATGGACTTCCCCAACGAGAAAGAGCAGTATTAATGTCGTTGGCCGACCGCATTCTTTTCGAGGACAACCACCTCATCATCGTCAACAAATTGGCTGGCGAGATCGTGCAGGGCGACAAGACCGGCGACACCCCGTTGGTGGAAGCGGTGCGGGAGTATCTGCGTGAACGCTATCACAAGCCCGGCAACGTGTTCTGCGGACTTGTCCACCGCATCGACCGTCCCGTGAGCGGCGCCGTGGTCTTCGCCAAGACCTCCAAGGCCCTCGCGCGAATGAACGAACTGATGAAATCCCGCGACATCCGCAAGACCTATTTAGCACTTGTGGAGGGCAAGCCCGCTGTGGAGTCGCAAGAGTTGGTCTCCTACCTCCGCAAAAACGAACAGAACAACAAGAGTTACGTCTCCCCTACCCCCAAGGAGGGCTATGTCAAGGCCGAACTCTCTTACACCACCGTCTATCCGTTGGACCGCTACACCCTGTTGGAGGTCAACCTGCACACGGGTCGGCACCATCAGATCCGGGCGCAGTTGGCCGCGCTCGGGCATCCCATCAAGGGCGACCTGAAGTACGGCGCGCGGCGTTCCAATGCCGACGGCTCCATCTCGCTGCACTCCTACCGCGTGCAGTTCGACCACCCCGTCCGTCACGAGCAGGTGTCGGTCGTCGCCCCGCTGACGGGTGAACTGCAACGGCTCGTACCCGCCGACGCACTCACAACCACCCCCGCATGAAACCCGCCGCCCGCTTCTGGATTCCGCAAGTCGCCTTCGCCCTCGTGACGGGTGCGCTTTTGGTGTGGGCTTGCTGGAAACATGGCGGCAGCGAAGAGTTCCACCTCTTTGGGGAGGACGGAGCGACTGAAAAAGTGGAGTTCATTCCGGACCAGAACGTCGATGTCGCCGCCACGCAGGCCGCGGCTCTGGCGGACACCCTCTATGCCAACTTCCGGCAGAACTTCCGTTTCCACTACCAGACCATCGGGGAGGCCACCTTCGACGACGGCAGTTGCCTGCTGCTCATCTCAGAGCCACCGCCCTACTTCCCTGCCGACACGCTGAAGTCCATCTTTTCCCAATTCACCCACCGCGTGGAGACCCGCGAGCACCCCATCGGCTACGACGGGAAGATCACCGACCTGCTGCTGTTGTTGGGAAATGCCACGCGCGAGAACCTCGACCGATTAGAAAGGGAACTTTCAAAGGCCTTATATCTTTCTGATTATAAAACAAATACAACCCATTTACCCGTTGAACACGGCCGCACCTACTTCACCGACGAGAACATCGACTACCAGATTACGTTGTACGAATTCAACGACTGGTTCATCGAGAAGGATGAGGTGTTCATGCAGTTGAGTGACACCACCCGCAAGGTGACGGTGGAACAGATGTTCGCCGACTCGCTTACGGGCGTCTATTTCAGCCAAGTGCCGGGCTTCGTCGCCTGGGCGATCGCGAAAAACCGCGACCTGTCGGAGCAACTCAACCACATCCGGCAGTTCACCCTCGACGCCGACCTGATTCTAGGTGCGCTCGCCGACTCGGGCACGCTCGTCATCATCGGGCGCGAGCGGCAGGCCCCGCTTTACGAACTCCCGCCCCTCAACGTCGAATCCATCCTGCTGCTGGCTTCGGTCACCGAAAAGGAGTTGTCGCAAAGTTTAGATGTCAACGACTTCATGGCCGGCAAGATGAAAAACGGGCACGACTGGTGTCCCACCTACCTCAGCAAGGAGTTGGAGAACACCGAGTTCGGGCATCTGCTCACCATCACCGACGTGCTGTTGAAGGATTGGTCGGAGAACGGCAGCATCCAGGAGGCCTACTACCGCTATCCGTCGCCACCGCGCTTTCCCTTCGACAGACCGCTATTCAAGAAATTGGGACTCAGTGAGTTGGTATATAACTGGAACACTTGGAACGCCATGTACGCCATCGACATGGAGGAGGGTTTCACCATCTACACGCCCAACCGCACGGGCGCATTGCCGGTGTCCTATTTCAACTCGCCGGAGCGCAGCGTCTCCATCGGCTACCGTTACGAAAACCAGGCCTACAACTATTTCGCCTCGTTGGGCAACACCGACTTGGCCCGCGTAGTGCAATATACTGCTTTGTATCAACTGTTTATGGACAACGGAATCAGTTACTCGGGGCATCTTGGCAACGTCTTTCCCGCCAACAAGCCCTATCTATTGTATTCCCCTACCAAGAACCTGATGGACTTTTTCCGTGACCTCACCTCGCCGCAGATCGACTGGTTGGCCGACACGCTTTCCGCCAAGATCTACAAGGATTATCAGGAGAAGCAGGTGACGAAAGAGTTGGCACGGCACGAGAGCAACTACCATTTCAAATACACGGAGCAGCAACGTGCCGACATCTACGCCAAGGTGTCGAAGGACGAGCGGAACTCGCTGCGGGCGGAGATCGCGGGGGTGAAGTCGATGTTAGCAGGTTTGAGCGATGAGGAGTACAGGCAATTAGCACGATATCTGTCCTATCCGCGCGGGATGCGGGCGGCGGGCGGCGGCAGTTACACCCTCTGGCAGCGAGCCCACCGGCTCAACAAGTTGATGCGTCGCATCGGGAAGAACAACCTCTCCATTGTCGGACTCGACCTGGCCTCCGTGCGCAACTTCTACGTCAACAATTTGGCCAAAAGCCGTTCACCATATCTGAAGACGCCCTCAGTGATTGTCACATACAACGACATGCTCACCACGGGCGGGCACAACCTGTCGTCGGGAATCACACGGGTACACTCGCTCACGGGCTACAAACGCGGGCACGGCGGGTACCAGAACTACCCGCAGGCGACGCCAAGACCGTCCACGGCGACGCCCGCCGGCGGCGGACAGCCCAAGACAGGTTCCGCGCCAGCCAGCAAAGGCACGACCTCGCACGGCTCATCCGGCGGGGCCAAAAAGCCGGCGGCTCCCAGCGCGGCACAGCACATCCGTCCCCGTGGCGAGGTGATCTCCACCGCCGCCCGTCCACAGCGCGGATTGTAACCGACCATCGGTCGCGTAAGGGATGGGAGCGGGCACGGAACGCGCGCGGTCGCCTACGGCAGCGGCGGGCAGGCGGCGACCAGCGGAAGCCGCCGGAACGCCCTGCTGCCGTGGCGACCGCGAAGTGCAGTAAAGCGTACAGCCCGACGGCGGACGAGCCGTGGGTCGCCGGTGCACGGAAAAAGGCCCGGCCGCCGGTACGCCCTAAAAAGAAAAAAATACGGAAAGAAGCCGTCTTGGCTATCTCAACACGTTGATTCGATGGGATGAGAGTCCCGCTTTCGTGCGCAGTCGCACCACATACATGCCAGCCGGCCAATCGGAAGTGTTGACGATAAAATTCTGGTTATCAGGAAATTCCGTGAGAATGCGGCGACCATTGAGGTCGAACACCTCCACGCATTCGATTGGCGCCGCGGGATGCTGTACGGTGAATTGCGAGACGGTCGGGTTGGGGAAGAGCCGCACCTCCAGCGTCGGGTCCTGAATCTCGGCAGGGATGGTGTCACCAGGACGCAAGTACCAGAATGTCAGACTGTCGTGCCCACAGGGGTGGATGTCGTAGAGGTTGAGCGAACTGATGTAGCCGTTGGTGAGGAAGGGCTTGGGGTTGGTGCTGAAGTTGATAGCGGTGCGCCCCTGCAGATGAGAGAAGTGGGCTTTGTTGATGTTGCCGTCGGTGCTGTCGGTGCCGCCGGGGCGGTAGATATAGACCTCATCGAAGACATCCTCGCCGTTCCAGCCGGCATTGCCGGAGAAAGTCGGGGCGATGCGATAGACCAAGGCGCCGCGGCCGGGCAGACCCGGCTCAAAAAAAGCATCGCGGAACTCGATGACAAAGAACTCGTCGGGCACCTCCGAAGGAATCTGATAGGCAATCTGTTCCGGTCCCGCTGTCAGTGGAAGAAGCGTATATTTCCCTGATTCCGTGATGGTTGGAATATCATCAATCCAGTGGCCGTAACGGTACTTCATCCAGGCGCCCCATTGCTGCGGCACGGCGGCGTTCTGCGCCATGAGGTCCCAACTGCCCACGGGCGTATAGCCGTAGCTATCGCTGTAGTGGTAGAGGTCGGGGGCGCTCAGCGTGTGCGACATCTCATGGCACAAGGTGGAAATGCCGAAATACCAGTCGTTTTCGCTCATCGTGAAGTTGAAGTCATAGACGCGCTTGCCGTTGATGAAGACGTCGTCGTAGAGGTAGAGACTCCAGCGGTGGGGCCAGAGCAGGTCGGACCAGCCGGCCACGTCGCTGCAGACGACGAAGCAGATGTTATCGACCAATCCGTCGTTGTTGTAGTCGAGGTTGAGGTCGGCGGGGATGAGCGGCGCGATGGCCTCCACAGCGCAGCGCAGCAGCCACATCTCGCGGGTGGTGCGATTGTCGTTCTCCAACGTATCGACATAGCCGATGGGGTTGGTTTCCGACCAAGGCATGAAGTAGTTGATGGGGGCGCCGTACTCGTAGGCGACGATGGCGTCGTTGTTGCCCTGCGGATAGAGGTAGGTCCTGATATCCAGTTGGTTATAAGAGACATTACGGAAGTAGTTGATCATGGAGAAGGTGCCGGGGGTGGAGTCGTTGAACATCCCATCGATCTCGGAGAAGGTGGGGCCGAACTCGCCAGAGTCGGCGAAGCGGATGAAGATGACGAGGTTGTTGATGTTGCCGTGGTTGGGTTCGCCGTCGCGGGTAGGTTCATGGTTGGCGAGCACGGGCGCGGTCATCCGGGCGCGGCGGCGTTGCCACTCGGCGGCGGAGATGCGGGCGCGGGGGGCGAGGCCCACCGAAGCGGGCGCGACACGGCCGGCCACGTATGCCGTCGGCTGCAAACGTCCCTCCTGCTCCACGGCATAGACGAAGTAGCCCGTGGCGGGATCCTGGACGATCGTGTAGCCGTCGGCATCATGGAGATAGTGAAAATATTCATCGCCACTGGCGAAACAGTGCAGCGTGTCACCATTGGGTTGAACCACCGTCTGCGGAATGTTCTCCACATAGGCGGCACTAATATATAGCACGTTGAAGATCAATAAAATAAGAGATAAAAATCTACGAATATTCATGTAATTCCGAAAAAAAGATTCTTGCATAATAAAAATCGTATCGCTCCGTTTTTTAGCGTGCAAAATTAGTAAATTTATGGGAATGGCGTCGGCGTTTTCCCAAATTCATGTAAATTTGCACCCTGAATAAAAAAATGAAGATGTCCGTTCGTCGCTGGTTCCTGATGTTTGTCTTGGCGCTGTGTCTCCCGTGGGGTGTCGCACAGACGGGCGGCAAGTATATTTACAACTTCCTCAGTTTCAGCAATTCCAGCCGTGTCGCCGGTTTGGGTGGCGGATTGGTGGCCGTATATGACGACGACCCGTCGCTGCTGCTCAACAACCCCTCGCTCATCGGCGCGCGCCACAGCACCTCGCTGATGGTCAATGCAGTGGACTACTTTTCAAAGGCCTCCTACGGTTCGGCACTCTATGCCCACAGTTTCGGAAAGGCGGGCAATTTCATCTTCGGCATGCAGTTCGTCAACTACGGAAAGTTCATAGAGACAGACGAATACGGGTTGGAGCAGGGGCAGTTCCACGCGGGCGACTACGCTGCTACCGTCGGTTGGGGGCGCCAACTCGACAGCAACTTCTCCATCGGTGCCGACCTCAAACTCATCTACTCCACCTACGAGTCGTACCAGTCGTTCGGGCTTGCCGTCGATGTGGCCGGCTCTTACGTGAACGAAAAGAAGGGTATTGCCCTGTCGCTCATGGCGAAGAACATCGGCTCGCCCATCGTCAACTACGTGCCCGGGCAGTTCGAGAAGCTTCCGTTCGACCTGCAAATCTCGTTCTCGCAACGCTTTAAGTTCCTGCCCGTGCGTTATCACATCTCGCTGCACCACCTTTACCGTTGGAAAATGCGGTACGTGGGCGAGAACGATCCGCTGTTGCAATACGATGTGATGAGCAAAGAGCCCATCTACCCGTCGAAGGCGACGCAGTTCTTCGACAACTTCTTCCGGCACATCAACTTCGCCATCGAGATCATCCCGGTCAAATACCTGTCGTTGTACGTGGCCTACAGCCACAACCGCCGGCAGGAGATGCACATTCCCCAGAAGCGCACGTTGGCTGGCATTTCGTATGGCTTCTCGTTGAATATCAAATCCATACGGATTGGTTTCTCGCGCGTACACTACGCCACGGGCGCTGTACCCAACTTCTTTGATTTCTCAGTCAACATCGGCGAATTGTCGAAGTTGTCGCAGGAGCGCAAGCACAAGCGCTTGGAAAGAACAAACTAAAAGCCCATGATTCCATTTTCCCCTCCCAGAATAGACGACAAGATCGTGGCGGAAGTAGCGGCTGCGTTACGTTCCGGCTGGATCACGACCGGGCCGCGGACGAAGCGGTTCGAGGAGATGCTGACGGCCTACAGTGGCGCGGCCAACGTGCTGTGTGTCAGTTCCAACTCTGCCGGCATGGAGTTGATGCTCCGTTGGTACGGCGTGGGTCCAGGCGACGAGGTCATCGTGCCCGCCTACACCTATTGCGCCACCGCCAACGTGGTGGTACACTGCGGCGCCACCCCCGTGATGGTGGATGTGTGCGAGGATTTCAACATCGACGTGGAGGCCGTCCGCCGCGCGCTCACCCCGAGGACGAAGGTGATCATGCCCGTCGATCTGGCGGGGTTCCCCTGCGACTACGACGCCCTCAATGCGTTAGTGCGCGAGCCGGAGGTGCGGCGGATGTTTTCGGCAAGTACGGAAGAACAACGCACATTGGGACGGATTCTGATTTTAGAAGACGCCGCGCACTCGTTAGGCGCACGGTACCGTGGGAAACACATCGGCAGCACCGCCGACATCGTCGTCTTCTCCTTCCACGCCGTCAAGAACCTCACGACCGCCGAGGGAGGCGCTATCTGCCTGAATCTGCCCGTGCCCTTCGACAATGCGGAAGTCTATAAAAAACTCAGAACCAAGTCGTTGCATGGACAGAGCAAAGATGCGTTAGCGAAGACGCAAATCGGGAACTGGCGCTACGACGTCACCGAGGCGGGATTCAAATGCAACATGCCCGACGTGTTGGCCGCCATCGGATTGGTGGAACTGGAGCGCTACGACGCGGAGACATTGCCCCGCCGGAAGGCCATCTTTGACGCCTACACCGCCGCTTTTTCGCAGCACGACATCTTCCAGATTCCGACTTACGAAACTGCGGAAAAGGCCTCCTCTTATCACGTTTATCCTTTGAGAATCAAGGGGATAACAGAGCAACAGCGCGACAAGATAATGCAATGCATCTTCGAACAGGAGGTAGCGGTGAACGTCCACTTCATCCCGTTGCCGATGCTCACGGCCTATCGCGAACAAGGCTTCCGGATCTCAGACTACCCCGTCACCTACGACAATTACTCGCGCGAGATCTCGCTGCCGGTCTATTTCGACCTCACCGACGAGCAGGTGCGGCAGGTCATCCGGGCCGTCCTCAACGCCGTATAGACCCTTCCCCATTTTTTTAGGTCGAAACAATATCATCCCGCTCTTTTTCAAAAAAATAACGTAACTTTGCAAAATCTTCATTAGAAAATTTAATCATTTGAAATAAAACAAGTTAGCATGTCAAATAAGAATAAGAATCCGCAAGATGTACAGGACAGCAAGAAAAAAATCCGTGTAGCATTGCTATGTATTGCCGCAGTCCTGATCTTTTACATCGGCGCGAACTTCCTGAAAGGCATCAACGTCTTCCACAAGAAGACCTACTTCTATTGTGTGATGGAGGATGCCAGCGGCGTACAGCAGAACACGCCCGTCTATTTGGCAGGGTACAAGATCGGGCAGGTGCAGGAAGTGGATATGTTAAGTGCCAATCCCCCTCGCATTTGCGCCAAGATCATGTTGAATGAGAAACTGGATCTACCCAAGGATTCCGAACTGAAACTCCAGTCGAGCGGTCTGCTCGGCGGCATGCAACTCGACGTGGTCATGGGCAAGGCCACCAGTTATTTCAAAAACAACGACACCATCCGTTGCACCAAGGCGCCTGGGATGTTGGACGGCATTGACGGCATCAAGACCCAGTTGGGGAGCGTGATGGCCTCCGTTGATACCATCGGACTGGAACTCAAGGACTTGTTGCACAAGGAAGGCGGTGGGGAATCGCTTCGTGCCACCCTCGACAACATCGAACAGGCCACCTCCAACCTCAACGACATCTTAGCTGACAACAAGGGCAAGGTGAGCAATTTGGTCTCCAGCTTGCAACGTTTCGGCACGACACTTGACAACGCCTCTCCCAAGTTGAACGAGATCCTCGACAACTTCGACAACATCAGCGACACCATTGCCAAGGCCGACATCGCCGGCGTGATCGCCAACGCCAACAACACCATCAAGGAGGTGGAGACGTTGGTGAAGAAGGCCAACAACGGCGAGGGCACGGTGGGCGCACTGCTCAACGACGACGGTTTGGTGAAGAAGATTGACGAGGCCATCAAGAGTCTGGACGACCTGCTGAAGGATGTGAAGGACAACCCGCGCCACTATCTGGCTCCGTTGGGTGAAAAGAAGAAGAAAAAGAAGAACAAGTAGTTGCACAATTACGTGATAATGAAACGAATCGTCCTCATTTTGTTCGTGCTTGCCGTCGGCATTTCCGCTGCTTTTGGACAGAAGACCAAGGGCAAGGGTGCCGCGCCCATCACCACGGAGCAGCGGATGATTTCCAGCACTTTCGCGGACGGACTGAAAGCATTTTACACTGGCGATTACACCGGAGCCGAGCGCCATTTCCGTTCCGTCATCGAACGCGATTCCAAACACGGAGCGGCGTACTACCTGCTCGGCAACCTCAAGTCGGAGCAAGGCGACAAGGCCGCTGCCGAGGAGTACCTGCGTCGGGCATGCGCCTGCGACAAGCAGAATGTCTGGTATTTTTACGCTTTGGCTCAGCAACTTGACGAAATGGAAAGGTACAAAGAATCCGTCAAGGTTTGGGATCAGGTCTGCCGCATGCAGTCCGCCAACGAGGAGTTCCTGTTGAGTTACGCATCCGCGATGTTCATGACGGGGAACTTCAAGAAGACCATCCAGATATTAGATCGGGTGGAGGATTTGATCGGCATCAACGAGCAGTTGACGCAGATGAAGGTGGATGTTCTCCTTCAAGGGAACGACATCAAGGGGGCGGTCGGGGTCTATGACAAACTCATCGCCCAAAATCCGAATGAGGTGGAATATTACACCGCAGCGGCGGGTTTGTATTTCAGCAACAACATGGCCAGCAATGCGTTACCCTATTTGGAGAAGGCGGCGGCGCTTGCCCCCAACGACGGCGCGGTGCAGTTGGCCTTGGCACAGTACCAAGCCACCCAGGGCCATAAGGAGGAGGCCGACAAGGCGTTTCTCCAAGCCATGCGCTCTCCCGATCTCGACGTGGAAAAGAAGTTGGACATCCTGCGCCTCTATCTGGCTTCCCTGCCCAAGGAGAGTGTCACGCCCCAGGAGATCAAGATGCAGATGGACCTGTCGGAGGCGCTGACGGAGGTCAACCCCGAGGTCGCCGAGGGGTGGGCCGCAATGGCATCCATCTACATGCGGCAACGGGAATACGTCAAGGCCACCCCTTACTTCGATCGCGCTTTGGAAATCGACCCGTCGCAATACTATCTTTGGCAGGACTACTTGATTTGTCTCGCCAAATCCAACAACTATCAGAGAATCATCGAATTGGAGGACACCATCATAGAACTTTTCCCCACCAACAGCATGGTCAACTTCACGTTGGGTTCGGCGTACCTCAACAGCGGAAAACCGGCGACGGCGATCAAGTATTTCGAGAAAGCATTGAAATACACCTACGACAAGACCGAAATGTTGCACATTTACAATGCATTAGCCGAGGCATACGAAGTCGTGGGAGACACGGCCAAAGCCGCCGAATATCGGAAAAAAGCGAACAAGAAATAATCGCTGAAATTTCCTTTGTTTTCAAAAATAATTTTTGTATTTTTGCCGCCTAATTGATTAGGAAAGTTATTTTTATTATCAAATTCAAAATCAATATGAAACATTTGAGAATTTTGTTGTTAGCATGCATCGCGTGCGTCATGGCGACCGGATGCGGACTCAAAAAGATGATCACCCGCTATCCCGAGGTCAACATTCGTCTGGACGACCAAGACTTGGAAAACAAGGGTGGTCAGGTGGCCTATCAGGTCAAGGGAACCATTCCCCCGAAGTACATGAAGAAGAAATCGACCATGACCGTGGTACCCACCATCGAATACCAGGGCCAGCAGATTGCTCTCGCTCCCATTGAGATCAAGGGCGAGAAGGCGAAGAACGCCGACGGCACTCCGATTTCCTACAAGAAGGGCGGCGTGTTCAGCGCCAACGGCAGTTTCGAGTTCAAGGACGGTTATGAGGAGGCCAATCTCGTGGCCATCTCCACCGCGAACCTCAAGAAGAAATCCCACACCTTTGATCCTGTTCCCCTCTGCGAAGGCATCGGCAACTCCGCCGCTCTCGCCGACCTCAATCCGGAATTGGGCGACAAGGCCGGCAACGGCACCACCCTGCTCTATGCCGCCCACAACTACCAGCCCGAGTTCGTCAACAGCACCGCCACGCTCTACTTCGAGGTGAACAAATCCGACCTCAACATGAACCTCAAGCTCAACAAGTCCGACGCCGCCAAGAAAGCCGTCGCCGACTTCGGAGCCTTCATGAATGAAGGTCGCAAGATTGACAGAATCGCCATCACCGGCTGGGCTTCCCCCGAAGGTGAGGAATCCCTCAACCAGGGCCTGTCCGACAAGCGTGCCGAGCAAGGCAAGAAGTGGTTCGAAAAAGAGTTTGACAAATACCTCCGCGACTACGCCAAGGCCAACAAGATCAAATACAAAGACTTGGAGAAGCCCACCATCACTTATGAAGTGAAGTCTCCCGGTGAGGACTGGAGCGGTTTCGAAAGAGACCTGCAGGCCTCCAACATTGCCGAGAAGAACCAGATCCTCAACGTGGTCCGCTCTCAGGCCAACAACGAGATGCGCGAACAGAAGATCCGTGAGATGACCGACATCTACAACGAGATCGCCGACAAGATTCTTCCTCCGCTCCGCCGCGTGGAGGTCTCCATGATCTGCAACAAGAACAACTTCAACGACGAGCAGATTGCCGAGATGATGCGCACCAACCCCGACACGCTCTCCGCCAACGAGAAGATGTATGCCGCCTCCATGGAGCAAGACCTGGAAAAAAAGGCCTCCATCTACAACACCATCGTTGAGAAGGAGAGTTCCGACTGGCGCGGCTACAACAACCTCGCTGTGCTGCAGGCCAATGACTACATTCAGAACGGCACCAGCGCCTCTCTCACCAACGCGCTGAAGAACCTTGAAAAGGCCGCCGCCATCTCCCCCGACAACGGCATCATCCTCAACAACAAGGCCATCTGCGAATTCCTCAACGGAGAAAAAGAGGCCGCCATGCAAGACTTCGCCGCCGCCGAGAAGGCAGCTGTCAACCCTGTTGAAGAGGACTACAACCTCGCTCTTACCAAGATCAAGGCCGGTGACTACGCAGGTGCCGCCAAGGACATGAACAACAAGAGTTGCGACTACAACATGGCTCTCGTCCAGATGCTCAACAAAGACTATACCAATGCTGCCAAGACCCTCGACTGCGTGGCCCAGAAGGATGCCAAGACCTACTACCTCCGCGCCGTCCTCGCCGCCAGAATGAAAGATGAGAACAAGGTCTATACCAACCTCACCGAATGCGTGAAACTCGATGCCTCCTACAAGAGAAAAGCCAAAAAGGACGCCGAGTTCAAGAAATACAAGAACACCGACCGCTTCCAAGAGATCGTAAAATAACTTTATTCCCTTCATCATAGAAAAGAGGCGTTTTTCGGAATGCCTCTTTTTTGATTGAAAATCAACACATGAGCAACAAATTCTTCGCTAAATTCAAGCCCCAGAAAGTCACCAAGGAGGATGTCAAGTCGCTGATGCGCGACTACGCCTTCATCTTGGCGGGCACCTTCGTGATGGCCATCGGCTATGTCGTCTTCATCGACCCGCTGAAACTCGTGCCGGGTGGCGTCTATGGTATCGCCATCGTATTGCACCACACACTGAATTTCCCCATCGGTCTGTCGGGCCTGTGCCTTGACTTGCCGCTGCTGCTCATCGGCACGCTGTGGCTCGGTCCGAAGTTCGGCGCCAAGACCATCGCCGGCGTCTTCGGGCTGTCGGGCTTCATTTCGCTGTTCGAGCTCTTCTACAACGGGCAGCCGCTCGTGACGGACCCCTCCGCCACGGTCATCCTGACGCTGTTCGGCGCCGTCATCATCGGCATCGGACTGGGACTCATCTTCAAGAGCCGCGCCACCTCCGGCGGCACCGACATCATCGCGATGATACTCGGCAAGTACCTCAAACACATCCCCATCGGCAAACTCATCATTGCCGTCGATTCCACCGTCGTGCTGCTCTCCCTCTGCATCCCCGACTTCGACTGGACCATTCCGCTCTACTCCTGGCTGGTCATCTACATCGAAGGCGTAGTGGTTGACATGGTTGTCGCGGGCGGTCGCTCCAGCAAGGCGGTCCTCATCATCTCCAACCAGCCGGAGCAGATCAAGGACTACATTCTCAACGAGTTGCAACGTGGTGGCACCTACCTCCGCGGCATGGGCATGTACCACAACGAAGAGAAGAACATCATCTACACCAACGTATCGCGCAAGCAGTTGCCCATGCTCATCCACGAGGTCCACAACATCGACCCCAAGGCCTTCCTCTCCATTCTGGAGGCCTCGGAAGTGTTGGGTGAGGGCTTCGGCTCGCTGCACGACAAGGCGACGGAGTAGCCCCGTCGTTTTCCACCTAACGAACTTACATTCAGCATAATGGCAAGCGAAAACTTCATCGACTTAGTAAAGATCTTCTGCCGTTCCGGCAACGGTGGGGCGGGATCCGCGCACCTCGCCCGCACTGCCCAGGACCCCAAGGCGGGCCCCGACGGCGGCGACGGCGGCAAGGGCGGCGATGTGGTCCTCAAAGGCAACCGCAACCTCTGGACCCTGCTCCACCTCCGCTACACCAAGCACATCTTCGCGGAAGACGGCGGCAACGGCTCCGCCAACCTGCGCTTCGGCAAGAACGGCAAGGACGCCATCATCGAGGTGCCCCTCGGCACCATCGCCAAAGACCCCGACACCGACGAGATCCTCGGAGAAGTGCTCGAAGATGGGCAGACGGTCATCGTGATGAAGGGTGGCCGCGGCGGACAGGGCAACGTCCACTTCAAGAGCGCCACCCGCCAGACCCCGCGCTTCGCCCAACCCGGCGAAGAGGGCTACGAACAGTGGATCACGTTGGAACTCAAAGTGTTGGCAGATGTCGGCCTCGTCGGATTTCCCAACGCCGGCAAGTCCACCCTCATCTCCGTGCTCTCCAACGCCAAGCCCAAGATCGCCGACTACCCCTTCACCACGCTCAAGCCCAACCTCGGCATGGTCGCCTACCGCGACTACCAGTCCTTCGTCATCGCCGACATTCCAGGCATCATCGAAGGTGCCTCCGAGGGCAAGGGCATCGGGCTCCGCTTCCTCCGCCACATCGAGCGCAACTCCATCCTGCTCTTCCTTATCCCCGTCATCTCCGAAGACATCGCCAAAGAGTACAAGATCTTGCTGAACGAACTACAGTCATATAATCCGGAATTAGTTGACAAGCAGCAGATTATCGCTATTACAAAGTGCGATCTGGTGCCCGAGGAGGAGATCGCCAAACTGAAGAAAAAGTTGAAACTGCCCGCTCCTACGCTCTTCATCTCCTCACATGCGCGCCTGCACCTCACCGAACTCAAGGACCTGCTCTGGCAAAAACTGAATGCAACCGAGTAACCCGAATTTCATCCATACATTTATATAATATAGACCTATGATCATCAACGAAGAAATCAAGGATTTATCAAAGAGACTCAGTGAGTTAAGGAGGTGTCTTTGACGTTGCCGGGAAAGAGGCATTTGTAACTGAAAAAGAGGAGATTACGCATCGCGCCGACTTTTGGGACGACCCGAAGGCCGCCGAGAAACTGTTCAAGGAGATCAGTTTCACCAAGTCTTGGATCACCGACTTCAAGCAGGCGGAGGAGAAGTTCGAGGAGTGCGAGATGACCTACGAGTTCTTCGGTGCGGGCGACGCGACGGAAGAGGAGGTCGAGAAGAGTTATCAATCTGCGTTACAAGCGATTGAGAAGTTGGAATTCCGGAATATGATGCGCAACGAGGAGGATGTCTGCAACGTGATCCTGACGATCAACTCGGGAGCGGGCGGCACCGAAAGTTGCGACTGGGCGGAGATGCTGCTGCGCATGTACATGCGTTGGGGAGAACGCAACAAATACAGTATCAAGTTATTGGACAGACAAGAGGGGGATGTGGCGGGCATCAAGTCGGCCACCATCGAACTAGACGGGCCTTACGGGTACGGCTACCTGAAGAGTGAGAGCGGCGTGCATCGTTTAGTGAGGATCTCGCCCTTCGACTCGGCGGCGCGGCGGCACACGTCGTTCGCGTCGGTATTCGCCTATCCCATTGTCAATGAGGACATCAACATCGAGATCAACCCGGCCGACCTGACATGGGACACGTACCGCAGCAGCGGCCCAGGCGGGCAGAACGTCAACAAGGTGGAGACGGCGGTACGGTTGCACCATGCGCCGACGGGCATCGTCATCGAGTGCCAGGAGACCCGTTTCCAGGCGCAGAACCGTGAGAAGGCATTGCAGATGTTGAAATCCCAGTTGTACCAGATCGAGTTGGAGAAGAAGCGGGCGAAGTTGAACGAGATCGAGAGCAGCAAGAAGCGCATCGAATGGGGTTCTCAGATAAGAAGTTACGTGATGCAGCCCTACAAGATGGTGAAGGATTTGCGCACGCAGTACGAGACTTCCAACGTGAATGCGGTCATGGATGGGGAGTTGGACGGCTTCATCAAGGCCTATCTGATGATGTCGGGGAAGTAGGAAACCACAACTGTTTGTCCCTCTGAAAGATAGTGTTTTTAACACTATCTTTAGAATTAAAAATCATTTTGGAATCTTCGGAAACCCTTGTTTTTCTATATACAATTTTTTTTAATAAACAAGGGTGGAGTCCACATTTTCCTAACTTTTTTTTGTTCATATTTGCAAGCGAAAAAAAGGGGCGGCAACGCACCATCAACGCTTTCATTTATAGGTTTTTATTAAAAAGGGCTTTTGTAATATCCTAACCATGACCGAATCAACCGCTATAGACCACCGCACTGTTTGGCAAAACTGCCTCGCATTCATCAAAGACAACGTTCCCCCGAACACCTACAACATGTGGTTCGCACCGATCGAGCCAGTGTCGTTGAAAGACAACTGCCTGACCGTGGCGTTGCCGAGTCATGCCTATTTCGAGTGGTTGGAGCGTAGTGCGCAGAAGGTCATCCGCACGGCCATCCGCAAGGAGTTGGGGGCCACCGGTCGGTTGAAATACAAGGTGCCCGTGGCGGAGCCCACAGACAAGAAGCCCATCACCGTGACGCTGCCCTGGAATCCGGTGACGCACGTGCAGAATCCGCCGCGCATGCCCCGCAATCCGTACGAGACTGCCGGCGAAGGGCTCAACCCCGATCTGCTGCCCGGCATCAAGGCCGTGAACATCCCCAGCAACTTGGTGGAGTCGCTCAACTTTGACAACTTCGTGGAGGGCAAGTGCAACCAGTTCGCACGGTTGGCGGGCAAGGCCATCGCGCAGGCGGTTCCCGGCTCCACTCCCTACAACCCCTTCTTCATCTACTCTGACACCGGTCTCGGAAAGACCCATTTGGCCCACGCCATCGGCCTCGAACTGAAAGCCAACTACCCCGACGCCATCGTCCTCTACGTCAGTTCCGACCTCTTCCTCCAGCAGTTCACCGAAGCCCGCCGCAGCAACAACTACAACGACTTCGTCTATTTCTACCAGAATGTGGATGTGCTCATCATCGACGACATCCAGTTTCTGGGCGGAAAGGACAAGACACAAGAGGCGTTTTTTCACATTTTCAACTATTTGCAACAGCATAAGAAACAGATCATCATCACGGCTGACAAGTCGCCGGCGGAGATCAAGGGCTTCGAAGCCCGCGTGCTCGCCCGACTGAAGTGGAGTCTGGTGGCCGAACTCACCGCGCCCGACCTGGACACCCGCATCGCCATCCTCAATAAGAAATTGGAAAACAGCGGGATAGAATTTCCCAACGAGGTGATCGAATACTTGGCGCTTCGCGTCACCGCCAACGTGCGCGAACTCGAAGGCGCCATGATCGCCATCCTCGCGCAGTCGTCCATCAACCACAAGGAGATCACCATCGACCTGGCCAAGGAGATGATTGACAAATACGTGAAGAGCACAGCGCGGGAGATCTCCATCGAATACATCCAGAAGATGGTGGCCGAGCACTTCAACATCGCCGTGGAGACCATCAACACGAGCACACGTCGTCGCGAGGTGGCCCAGCCGCGCCAGATCTGCATGTATTTCGCCAAGAAATACACCAAACTCCCGCTCAGCACCATCGGCAAAAACTGCGGCAACAAGGACCACGCCACCGTGCTGCACGCCTGCCGCGTCATCGCCGACCTCTACGAGACCGACAAGAAGATGCGTGCCGACATCGACGCCATCGACAAAAAGATGAAACTGTAACAGGTTTTTGGCCGAAAACGAAAATAAAAGGAGGTGCCGCAACGTTATAATAGCATTATGAAACGACACTTTCGGCTATATCTTGTCATTTTAGGATTCTTGGCGTTGTGGTTCTTCCAGGCCTGCGCGCCGAAGATCACGGGCGCCCGTCCGCACCGCCGCGACCGTCACTGCGGCTGCGACAACACGTTGCCGACTCCCGCCGACAGCACCTGCATCCTTTACCAAAACCTATCCTCACGATGACTTCTACTACCAAACGCATTTTCGCTGAAGTTGAAAAGTACTTCTTCATCTGCATCGGGCTGGCCATCTTCGCCTTCGGCTGGACGGCCTTCCTCATCCCCAACCAGATCACCGGCGGCGGCATCAGCGGTATCTCCGCCATCATATACTTCGCCTACGACAAGATTCCCGTCTCCGTTTCCGCCCTCATCCTCAACCTCATCCTCATCGCCATCGCGTGGAGGATCCTCGGCCGGCGTTTCTGCATCGACACCCTAATCTGTTCCGTCATCCTATCCCTCATGCTGCAGGTGGGGCAGTCGCTCTTCCCCACGCCGCTCGTCCCCGACGACCCGTTCCTCTGTGCCATGATCGGCGCCGCCCTGTCGGGCTTCGGCATCGGGCTTGTGCTCACCAACGGCGGCAACACCGGCGGCACCGACATCATCGTGCTCATGATCGCCAAGTACCGGAAAGTCTCCTACGGCCGTACCAGTCTCTACCTCAACATCTTCATCGTCCTCTCCTCCATCCTCATCACCCACGACCCAGTCAAATTAGTCTATAGCGTCGTCGTCCTCTTCGCCTACATCGTCGTCTCCGACCTTGTCATCGACGGCTTCCGGCAGACCTTCCAATTCATGGTGTTTTCGAAGAAGAACCACGAGATCGCGGAGCGCATCAACAAGGAGCTGCACCGCGGCGCTACCTTTCTCAAAGGCACCGGCAGTTACAACCATCAGGACACCGAGGTGCTGCTCATCATCTCGCACCGCACCGACCAGGCGAACATCATCCGCATCATCAAGGATGTGGATAGCAGTGCCTTCATCTCCATTTCGAAAGTACAAAGCGTCTTCGGAAAGAATTTCGAAGAGATTAAATAACCAATCCCCAGCCCTATGGAACAGCAGATACTTGACAACGCAACCCTTTGGTTATCTGAAAAATACGACGAAGTCACCCGCAACGAGGTGCGTCGTTTGATGGAGCAGGATCCCACCGAACTGACGGAGTCGTTCTACCGCACGCTCGAATTCGGCACGGGCGGCCTGCGCGGCATCATGGGCGTCGGTTCCAACCGCATGAACAAATACACGGTCGGCGCGGCCACTCAAGGACTCGCCAACTACCTGAAAAAGAACTGTCCCGGTGAGGAGTTGAAGGTCGTGGTGTCGCACGACTCCCGCAACAACAGCCGTTTCTTCGCCGAGGTGACCGCCCAGGTGATGGCCGCCAATGGCATCGTCTGCTACCTCTTCGAGGACCTGCGTCCCACTCCCGAACTCTCGTTCGCCGTCCGCCACCTGCACTGCCAGTCCGGCGTGATGGTCACCGCCTCGCACAACCCGAAGGAGTACAACGGCTACAAGGTCTATTGGGGCGACGGCGGCCAGATCGTGCCTCCGCACGACAAGGGCATCATCGACGAGGTGAACGCCGTGACCTCCGTGGACCAGATCCGCTGGGACGGCGGCGAGGAGCGCATCCACATCATCAGCAAGGAAGTCGATGAGCCATACCTGACCTTGGTCAAGTCGCTGTCGCTCAACCCCGAAGCCATCGCCCGCCACCACGATTTGAACATCGTCTATACGCCGTTGCACGGCACGGGCATCACGATGGTTCCGGAAGCGTTGCGCCGTTACGGCTTCACCAACGTACACGTGCTGGAGGCGCAGCGCCAGCCCGACGGCGACTTCCCCACCGTTGCCTCGCCCAACCCTGAAGAGCGTTCCGCCATGGAGTTAGCCATGAAGAAGGCCGACGAAATCGGCGCCGACTTGGTACTCGCCACCGACCCCGACGCCGACCGTGTGGGCATCGCCGTACGCAACCCGCAGGGGGAGATCGTCCTGCTCAACGGCAACATGACCGGCTCGCTGTTAGTGGATTACGTGCTGTCGCAATGGAAGCAGCGCGGCAAACTCACCGGCAAGGAGTTCACCGTCAAGACCATCGTAACCACCGAGTTGATCCGCGACATCGCCACCGGCTACGGGCTTCCCTGCTACGACGTGCTCACCGGCTTCAAATATATCGCCGAGAAGATCAAGAACGAGAAGGGACGCACCTTCATCGTCGGAGGCGAGGAGAGTTACGGCTACCTCATCGGCGACTTCGTACGCGACAAGGACGCCGTATCCGCCTGCTGCATGATCGCCGAGATGGCCGCCGCATTGGCTGACGAGGGGAAGACGCCCTACCGCCGGCTGCAGGAACTATATGTGGAACATGGTTTTTACAGAGAGGAACTGCTCTCCATCACCAAGAAAGGACAGAGCGGCGCGGCCGAAATCCAGCAGATGATGGCCGACTTCCGCCAGACTCCGCCCACGCAGATCAACGGCTCGCCCGTCTGCATGGTCATGGACTACCAGACCCGCCGCTGCACCGACTGCACCACCGGTGAGACCACCCCCATCGACCTGCCCAAGTCGAACGTGCTCCAGTTCTTCACCCTCGACGGCACGAAAGTCACCGCCCGTCCCTCCGGCACCGAGCCAAAGATCAAATTCTATTTCGGGGTGAAAGAAGAACTGCGTGATATTCAAGATTTTGAAAAGACGAAAGAGAAATTGGTTGAAAAGATCGCCCAGGTGAGGAGTTCCCTGAAATTATAATAAATCTTAAAATTTCGTCCGGGACCCCTTTCGTTATCCAAAAAAGCACGACCTTTGCAAAGAGAAAACGTCAACATTAAGACTCTAAAGCTATGAAAAATACATTTTTTATCCTGCTCATCGCCGCACTCGTGACCGCGGGTTGCAAACAGGAGCTGAAAAAAGAGGATATCCAACAGGGTGTCACCGAAATGTTCCAGCATGTCAAAACGGATGGAATCGACAAGGCCCTTGCCGTCTTCGCCGATGGCTACGACCAGATGAACGACAGTGAGAAACAGCGTCTGCGCGATGCCTTCAGCGGCAAAGAGTTCAAAATCGTAAAAATTGAGGGGGACAAAGTGACCGTTGAAATCGACATCTCACCCGCCGATGGAGGCCAGATCATTGTCAAGACCGTCATCTTCAAAGTCATTCAAGTTGATGGCAAAATCCGGGTGAAGGACATTGTGAACGTCATCGAGCACAACGGCACGCCCAGGGAAAGCAGAATCGAGGATGCCTCTGGAGAAGGGGCGGACAGTTTGGAGGCCTCTGGAAACGCACTTTCTGAAGAGCACGACTAACCTCCTGGAAAACAACAAAAAAGGCACTCAATTGAGTGCCTTTTTCTGTTTGGTTTTACCTCAACGGACTATTCATCCAAGCTGATGGCACCGGTGGGGCAAGCGCTGGCGCAAGCACCGCATTCGATGCACTCATCGGGATTGATTTTGTAGATGTCACCCTCGGAAATAGCTCCAACGGGGCACTCGCCTGCGCACGTGCCGCACGCAACACAAGAGTCAGAAATTTTGTAAGCCATAGTGTTTATTTTTTTGGTTGTTTTTATCGCTGCAAAAATACTACATTTTTTATAATTGCACGACCTATTTTAATTTTTTTAATATCAAGGAAAAACAACCGCTTTTGCGTATATTTGCACCGATAAGGAGTATTCTTTTTATTTTTTATAATCGATTGAAAATCAAAATAATAGATAACCATTGGTCTTTTTTATAAGACTAAAACTTGCAATATCATGAAGAAGATTCTCATCACCGGCGGTGCCGGTTTCATCGGTTCCCACGTTGTTCGGCTCTTCGTAAACAAGTATCCGGAGGTCGAAATTTTCAATTTGGACAAGTTGACTTACGCAGGAAACCTGGAAAATCTGTCGGACATTGACTCGAAACCGAACTACCATTTCGTGAAGGGGGACATCGTGGATGCGCCCTTCATCAACGCCCTGTTTGAGCGCGAGCAGTTCGACGGCGTGATCCACCTGGCCGCCGAGTCGCACGTTGACCGCTCCATCGCCAACCCGATGGAGTTCATCTTCACCAACGTCGTCGGCACTGTCAACCTGCTCAATGCCGCCAAGAGCATCTGGCAGGGGCACTACGAAGGGCACCGTTTCTACCACATCTCCACTGACGAGGTCTATGGCGCGCTCGGCGACACTGGCGCGTTCAAAGAGACCACCCCCTACTCGCCTCACAGTCCCTACTCCGCTTCCAAGGCCAGTTCCGATCACTTCGTGCGCGCCTACCACGACACCTATGGTCTGCCCACGGTCATCTCCAACTGCTCAAACAACTACGGTCCCAACCAATTCCCTGAGAAACTCATCCCGCTGTTTATCAACAACATCAAGCATAACAAGTCGTTGCCGGTGTATGGCAAGGGCATCAACGTGCGCGACTGGCTCTATGTGGAGGACCACGCCCGTGCCATCGACCTGATCTTCCATCAGGGGAAGACGGGCGAGACCTACAACATTGGCGGCAACAACGAGTGGCGCAACATCGACCTCATCAAGAAGCTGATCGAGATCATGGACCGCAAGTTAGGCCGTCCGGAAGGCACTTCCCTTCAGCTCATCACCTACGTCACCGACCGCGCCGGCCACGACCTGCGCTACGCCATCGACGCCACCAAACTGCGCACCGAACTCGGGTGGGAGCCCACCATCAAGTTCGCCGAGGGATTCGAGCAGACCGTTGACTGGTACTTGTCCCATGAGGAATGGTTAAACAACGTCACCTCAGGAAGTTACCAGGAGTATTACCATAAGATGTATGGGGAATAACAGCCAACCCTTTCGATACTTGGTCGCCGGGCCATGTGCGGCGGAGAGCGAAAGCCAGGTGTATGCCACTGCGCAACGCCTGCACGAGTTGGCCCCTACCCTTCCCTACCCTGTCGCGTTCTTTCGCGCGGGTGTTTGGAAACCGCGCAGCAACGGCGCCGACTTCTGCGGGGCCGGCGAGCAGGCCTTGGACTGGCTGCGAGACATCCAACGCGAATTCGGGTTCACCCCTTGTGTGGAAGTAGCTACCACACAGCATGTTGAGGCCTGCCTCGCGCACGGCGTCACTGTCTTTTGGATCGGGGCACGCACCTCGGTCAACCCCTTCTCCATACAAGCCATCGCGGACGCCGTGCGCGGCGCCGGCGCCACCATCTTAGTGAAGAACCCGGCCATTCCCGACCTCAAACTCTGGCTCGGCAACGTGGAACGTTTCGAGCGCGCCGGCGCCGCCGGCATCATCGCCGTCCACCGTGGATTCGCCACCGCCCAGGAACCGCAATTGCGCAACGCCCCGCTGTGGGAAATCGCCAACGCCTTCAAGGTGGCCCGCCCCGACCTGCCCCTGCTCTGCGACCCCTCCCATATCGCAGGCGACACACAGTACATCAAACAGATAGCACAGACCGCCATCAACTACGGCTGCAACGGACTCATGGTGGAAGTACACTGTGACCCCGCGCACGCCCTCAGCGACGCCAGCCAGCAACTCACCCCCGACGCCTTCGCCGACCTCATCCGCTCGCTCAACTACATGGCCACCGGCGACGCCCCGGAAGACCTGCTCCGCCGCGAGCGCAACCTCATCCACAACATTGACAGCCAAATCAGCCAACTGCTGGCCCAACGCATGTCCGTCGTCGATGAAATCGCCCGGATCAAACGCGAGCACCACATCCCGTTGCTCCAACCCGGCCAGTGGAACAATGTGGTGAGCCACTATCAGGAACAAGCCCTCCCCGATCCCGAATATGCCGAATTTCTGCACAGTTTTTTGGAACTGCTCCACCAGCACTCCCTCAAACGCCAGCAGGCCTCCCCCGACCCTAAAACGCCGAAAAACCAACAACCATGAGCGAAAATCCCACTCCAGAACACCACGCCGGCTTTGTCAACCTCATCGGCAACCCCAACGTCGGCAAGAGCACGCTGATGAACAAACTCGTCGGCGAGCGCCTCTCCATCATCACCGCCAAGGCCCAGACAACTCGCCACCGCATCCGCGGCATCGTCGATGGCGAGGGCTTCCAGATCATCTACTCCGACCTTCCGGGCATTCTGTCGCCCGCCTACAAGATGCAGGAGATGATGATGCGCTTCGTCTCCGAGTCGCTCCGCGACGCCGACCTCGTACTCTACCTCGTGGAGTGCGGCGAGACCAAATACGACGAACAAGTCATCGAGAAACTGCAAAAGATGGATACACCCATCATATTGGTAATCAACAAAATAGATAAGGCAACGGAAGAACAGGTCGCCGCATCCACGACCTTCTGGCACAACCTGCTGCCGAAGAGCGAGCCCGTCCAAATCTCCGCATTGCAAGGTAAAAACCTGAACTTCCTGCTGCAACGCATCATTGAGAAACTGCCCGTCTGCCCGCCCTATTTTCCCAAAGACCAACTCACCGACCGCCCCACCCGCTTCTTTGTCTCCGAAATCATCCGCGAGAAAATCCTGCTCAACTACAAGAAGGAAATCCCTTACAGCGTGGAAGTTGTAGTGGATGAGTACAAGGAGACCGACGACATGGTGCGCATCATGGCCACGCTTTACGTGGAGCGCGAGACACAAAAGGCCATCATCATCGGCAGGCAAGGGCAGGCCATCAAAAAACTCGGCACCGAATCGCGCGCCGCCATCGAGGAGTTCATCCAACAACATGTCTATCTTGATCTTTCGGTCAAGGTACTCAAGGATTGGCGCAACAGCGACCTGCTGATGAAAAAGTTCGGATACGCGCAGTCATGATTTATATTTAACTGAAAATCAAATTATTACAATATGAAAATCATTGATGGAAAGAAGATCGCCCAAGAGGTGAAAAGCGAAATCTCAAAGAAGGTGCAGGAATGGATGAAGGAGGGGAAGTCGGTGCCGCACTTGGCCGCCGTCATCGTCGGCGACGACGGTGCCGCCAAGACCTACATCGACAGCATCAAGCGGTCGTGCGAGGCCGTCGGCTTCAACAGTTCCATCTACCAGCTCTCCGCCAACACCACGGAGAAAGAACTTTTGGAGACCATCAACTTCCTCAACACCGACGACGACATTGACGGATACATCATCCAACTACCTCTGCCCAAGCATATTAACACGGAGCATGTGGTGGCCGCCGTCGATCCGCGCAAGGATGTGGACTGCTTCCATCCCGTCAACAACGGCAAGTTGCTGTTGGGCGAGGCGGAGTTCCTGCCGGCGACCCCTTACGGCACCATCGAGTTGATGCGCCGTTCGGGCATCCAGACGGAGGGCAAGCACTGCGTGGTGCTCGGTCGCAGCAACATCGTGGGCAAGCCGCTGGCGATGCTGTTGGCGCAGAAGGCCCCCACCGGCAACGCGACTGTGACCATCTGCCACAGTCGCACCCCCAACCTGAAGGAGGTTTGTGCCACTGCCGACATCCTGCTGGTGGCCATCGGGCAGCCGGAGATGATCACCGCCGACTACGTGAAACCCGGCGCCACGGTCATCGACATCGGCATCCACCGAATCCCCGACAGCACGACGGAGAAGGGCTACCGCATCTGCGGCGACGTGAAGTACGACGAGGTAGCGCCCAAGTGCGAGGCGATCACGCCCGTGCCCGGCGGCGTTGGTCCGATGACCATGACCTGCCTGATGCTCAATACGATACACGCCCACGAAATGAGGAAGTAATGGAGAGCGTCCGGGTAGATAAATGGCTGTGGATGGTTCGGCTGTTCAAGACGCGGTCGTTGGCCACAGAGGCCTGCAACGCGGGCAAGATCAAACTCAACGGCACCAATGTGAAGCCGGCGAAGACGGTGAAGAGCGAGGAGGTGCTGGAGGTGCATATCGGACAGTTGGTGAAGACGGTGAAGGTGCTCGATGCACCGAAGAGCCGCGTGGGCGCGCCGTTGGTGCCGCAATATTGCGAAGACCTGACGCCGCAGGAGGAGTACGACCGCGTGCGGATGCTGAACATGCGATTCGAGAAGCGCGACCGCGGCGAGGGGCGCCCTACCAAGCGCGACCGTCGTCAGATCGACTACATCAAAAACCTGTACGGGGAAGAGGACTGAGCTACTGTATCGGAGCCATGCCGCCGTGCAAGACTATGCCCTCGGGCGTCCAGGCCAAGTAGGAGTTGTGTCTCAACCAATCACCTGTATTATAATAGATTAGACCGTCTTGCACGGCTACTTCCTGCGGATAGTGGGTATGTCCGTAGATGAAGATTTCGGCCTGCGTTTCCGCGTGGCAGCGACGGATATGGTCGAAGGTGACCTGCGTGTAGCGCTGGGCTTTCGCCTTCCACTGATCCAGGGTGGCCTTCTCGTGACTTTTCCGACTGCGGTGGGAGCAGAAGCGGGCGATGCCGAAAGCCCAGCGCGGCGGCAAAGCCCCGTAGAGCGCAATGTTCAACTTCATGGCGAACAGCTTCTTGATGAACTGGTAGCCGTGGTCGGCGGGGTCCAACCCATCGCCATGACCAATGAGACAGCGCCTACCGTTGATCTCAAAGAGTTGTTCCTGGCGGAAGATGTGCATTCCGAACTCGTCGGCGAAGTAGGTTTTCACCCACATGTCGTGGTTGCCGGTGAAGTAATAAATCTCGACGCCCGCCTGCCGCAGCTCCGCCAACTTGGCAAAGAAACGGCAGAACCCCTTGGGTACCACATCCTTATATTCAAACCAAAAATCGAAGATGTCGCCCAGCAAGAAGAGGTGGTCGGCGGCGGGCTGGATGGTGTCAAGCCATGCCACGACGTTCGCCTCGCGTCGGCGACTGCTTTCCGCGTCGGGCGCTCCGAAATGGAAGTCGGAGGCGAAGAATACGCTGCCGTTAAGGACAATAGGTGTAGAGGATGCGGTCACTTTTCGATTTTGTGCTAAAACGATAAAAGAAACGGATTATTGCAGAAAAGGTTACAGACGGGGATGATGAATTTTCGCCACCTCGAATTCCACAGCCGCGAAAATCCCCCAAAAAGACAAAACCACTATCTCGTTCTGATACAACAAGTAAAGTCAACTCAAATATCCGCGCTTTTAGAAAAAAAATTTGTACTTTTGCGCGTCAAAACCACCCCATGCAAAGTCTCGAACTTTTCGGCATTCCCCTGCTCTACGTCCTCGCGGTCGTGGCCTTCCTGCTGCCCCGTATTCCCGTGGTCGGCAAGTTCTTCAACATCATCAACACGCTGATTCACGAACTGGGGCACGCACTCATGGCATTGCTGCTCGGCGGCGAAATCCTGCAGATACAGATTTTCTCCGACACCTCCGGCGTGACCGTCACCAAGTCGAAATCCAAATTCAAGGCCTTTTTAGTCAGTCTGGCGGGCTACACCTTCGCTTCCGCCGCGGCATACCTCTGCTTCTACCTGCTCTCCGTCGGACGGGAGGAGTGGATCATCCTCGGCACCTCCGCCATTTTCATCATTATGTTAATTTTCTGGATCAGAAATAGATACGGATTGATATGGGTCATCATCTACACCCTATTAAACGCAGTGCTGATATTTTGGGTCAAAAATACAACGGTGACGATGGTGGTGGCCTGGTTCTACAGTCTGATGATCCTGTTGGAGTCGGTCTGGTCGAGTTTGGTGCTGCTTTGGCTTTCGTTGAAGGACGGCAATCATGCCGGTGACGCCACCAACCTCAAGAAGTTCACGCACATCCCGGCCTTCTTCTGGTCGCTACTTTTCACGGCCTTCGCCGGCTACATGTCGTATTTGAGTTTGAGTGTTGTGGGGCACTGGCCGTTCAACTAATTGATTTTCCTTCGCTACAATCCTCTTTCCAGCACGGGCACCAGCCGATCAATGTCGCCAGCGCCGACGGTAAGCAGCACCTGCGGACGGTCTTCTTGCAGGTAAGGAAGCAGTTTCTCCTTGGTTACCAATACTTTCCGCACACATGGCACCTGATCCAGCAGCCATTGTGAGGTGATACCTGGAATCGGCTCCTCGCGGGCGGGGTAGATGTCGAGCAGCACCACGCGGTCAGCGAGTGCCAACACCTCGGCGAACTGCGGTCCGAAGTCGCGGGTGCGGGTGTAGAGGTGCGGCTGGAAGACCACCGTGACCTCCTTGCCGGCATAGATTTTCTTGACAGCCGTGAGAATAGCGCGAATCTCCTCGGGATGATGGGCGTAGTCGTCGATATAGACAAAGTCGGGACGGCGCACGCGGTAGTCGAAGCGCCGCCGCACGCCCTCGAAAGCGGCCATCCGTTCGCGGATCTGCTCGTCGCTGAGTTTCAGCAAGATGCCGACTGCACAAGCGGCGGCGGCATTCAGTACGTTGTGGGCGCCGGGCACCCCCACGACCACATCACGTAGGCAACCGTCGGCATGATAGAGGTTGAAACGGGCGCCAGCCGGCTCCAACCGCTCGTCGGCAATGCGGAAATCACACCCCTCCCCCGTCCCGTAAGTCAACTTGCGGGCGTGCGCGACCTTGTCGGCCACCTTCTCGTGAATCACCAGCGTGCCGTCGGCATCAATCTGGTTGGCAAAGAGTTGAAACGACTCCACCAAGTGACGCTGGTCACCGTAAATGTCAAGGTGGTCGGCATCCATGGAGGTGATGACGGCCACATGCGGATAGAGTGTGAGGAAGGAGCGATCGAACTCGTCGGCTTCCGCCACAACGGTATCAAAATTATTATCTATCAGAAAGTTACTATCGAAATTCTTGGCCACACCACCGATGAAAGCGAGCAGTTTGCGGTAAGGAGCCAGCAACTGCGTGAGCATGGCGGTCGTAGTGGTCTTGCCGTGCGTGCCAGCCACCGCAATGGTGGGATGCCCTTGGGCGAGATTGCCCAACACCTGCGCCCGCTTATAGATCGGGTAGTCATGCTTTTGAAAATAGCTCAACTCACTGTGATCATGCGGGATAGCGGGCGTATAGACGACTTCGTCCACATGTTCCGGAATTTGGCTCACGTCATCGTCGAAGTGGATGATGGCGCCCTCCTGCTGGAGCTGCTGAGTGATGGCGGAGGGGACGTGGTCGTAGCCATAGACGCGGTCGCCGCGACGCAGGAAATAGCGGGCGAGGGCACTCATGCCAATGCCGCCGATACCGAGAAAATAGATGGTCTTGGACATGTCAATCGCTTAGTTCAGAACCTCAAACTCCGAGTGCTTGCTGATGTATTCGGGCACAATCTGCTTCATCTTCTTGACAATGGCGAAGGGATCATCGTCCTGCATTGCAATGAGGTCGTCAATTTCCTGTGCCACCTCATTGTAGTCGTAGGTGCGAACCTTGGCAATCAGAATCTTGGGGTTCGGAGTTTCGGTGGTATTTTCCTTGTTGGCTAATAGTTCCTCGTACAACTTCTCCCCTGGCCGCAAACCGGTGAAGACAATCTGGATGTCGGTGCCGAGGGTGAGGCCGGAAAGCCGTATCATCTTGACAGCCAGATCGTAAATGCGGACGGGCTGGCCCATGTCGAAGATGAAGATTTCGCCGCCTTGTCCCATGGCACCGGCGTTGATCACTAATTGACAGGCCTCGGGAATGGTCATGAAGTAGCGGGTGATCTCAGGATCGGTGACGGTGACAGGACCGCCGCTCTCAATCTGCTTTTTGAAAATGGGAATCACGGAGCCGTTGGTACCCAGAACGTTGCCGAAGCGAGTGGTGATGAATTTGGTGTTCGTCTGCTGGAAGTTGAGCGACTGCACGTAGATTTCGGCGATACGCTTGGAACATCCCATCACGTTGGTGGGGTTGACGGCCTTGTCGGTGGAGACCATCACGAACTTCTGCACATGGTACTTCACGGCGAGGTCGGCCAACACCTTGGTACCCATGACGTTGGTCTTGACGGCCGCGCCGGCGTTCTCTTCCATCACCGGCACATGCTTGTAGGCGGCGGCGTGGTAGATGATGTCAGGGCGTTCCCGCTCGATGATCGCTTCCATCTTCCGGGCGTCTCGGATGCTCACGATCTCCATGTCGATGTTTTTCAAACCGTTGATCGCATAGCATTCGTTACGAAGGTAGAAGAAGGGCGTTTCGGCATTATCAATGAGTACCAGTTTCTTGTACTGATATTTCATCACCTGGCGCACAATCTCGCTGCCGATAGAGCCGGCGGCACCAGTGATAAGAATCGTCTTTCCACATAAATCACTGGATATCAAATCAGTATCCAGCACAATCTGACCACGTTCCAACAAATCTTCAATCTTCACCTTCTTGATCTGCTTGAAACTCAACTCTCCGTTAATCCACTTTTTCACAGGCGGCACGGCCAGCACTTTGGCGTTGTATTGCAAACCGATTTCGGTGATCTCATTCTTTTTCGCAGGCGGCAAATTCTGAATGGCGATGATGAGAAAGTTGATGTTGTGGGAGGCGAGATAATCTGGCAACTTACTAATATCCAACACATTAACATTCTCTATCTTCATCCCGATTTTGTGAGGATTGATGTCGAAAAAGGCCAGCACATTATACTTGCAGTAGGCATCACGGTCGAGTGCGCGCTTGGTAGTGACGCCGTTGGTGCCGGCGCCCACGATGACAACATCGCGTTTTTTGTGTGCCGGATTGATGGCTTCAAAGTATAAACTCTTGAAAATCAATCGATAAAAAATCATCACTAAGGAGGTGATGAAGAACTCCATCACCAGCACGGACATCGGG
Source organism: Bacteroidales bacterium (assembly GCA_016288655.1). Classification (GTDB taxonomy): domain Bacteria; phylum Bacteroidota; class Bacteroidia; order Bacteroidales; family WCHB1-69; genus UBA1756. The sequence goes on along the minus strand of JAEEKX010000037.1, from coordinate 90,737 downwards.
ATGAGGTAGGCGCGGCGCAGCATGAAAAGTCCGAAGTTCAAACCCAGCAGCACGACTGAACCTGAGAGGTTGGCGATCAGAATGCGAAAGATATCGCTGGTACTGGTATAGCGGATGACGCACTTGTAAATCTTGAGGATGATAGAGAAAACCAGGCGGATAGCGAGGATAAGCGCAGGGATGAAAACATACTCCTTGACGGTGAAGTTGGCCTTGGCAAGCACGGTGAAGTCGGTGCGGGAGACCATGGCCAGGAATGCCGACAGATAGACACAAATGGCATCGGCCAGCAACACCCAGATGCTTTTGACAATGCCGTGTGACTTGAGAAACCGTTTGAAATATAGTTTTAAGGGCATGAATAGTCTATTTTGGTACGTTTTTTACGAAAAAAAGACTCCGTTGTTACAACTCCGTCGGATCAAGGCAAAGATTCTCTTTTACAATAGTAACTTGCTGAATAGTATTGGTTTGCGATGCATTGAAAGGGAGTTTGAGTTTGATATAGTTGTCGGTGAAGCCGAACATGTAGCCGGCTTTCTCTTCGGTTTCGACGAGCACGGGGCGTTGTTCGCCGAGATGCTGGTGGTAGAAGGCCTTTTTCTTGCGGTCGGAGAGGGCGATGAGTTGGTTGGTGCGCTCGTGCTTGATAGGGTGTGGCACCTGTGGCATGAGGGCGGCGGGGGTGTCGGGGCGGGCGGAGTAAGTGAAGACATGGCAGTAACTAATGGGCAGGTTTTCAAGAAATTGCAAACCGTCGGCAAATTCGTCGTCGGTCTCGCCCGGGAATCCGGCGATGATGTCCATGGCGATGCAGGCGTGCGGCAGGGCGGCCTTCACCTTGTACACTTTTTCGGCATAGAGTTCGCGGGTATAGCGGCGGTGCATGTCGGCCAGCACACGGTTGTGGGCCGCCTGCAGGGGGATATGGAAGTGGGGCATGATGGTGCGGGAGGTGGCGGCGAGGTTGATGATGTCGTCTGTGAGCAGGTTGGGTTCGATGGAGGAGATGCGCAGGCGCAGGCCGAGGTCTTCGACTTCGACGGCCCGAAGCAGTTCGAGGAAACTGGAGCCGTTGCGGCGGCCGAAGTCGCCGAGGTTGACGCCGGTGAGGACCACCTCTTGGATGCCAAGTTCGGCGATGGTGCGCAGTTGCCGGAGGACACCTTCGACGGTGTCGCTGCGGCTGGCTCCGCGAGCGCGCCACACGGTGCAGTAGGTGCAGTGGTAGTCGCAGCCGTCCTGGATCTTGAGGAAGGAGCGGGTGCGGTCGTTGGAGGAGAAGGCGGAATAGAAGGGGGGGGCTGCGGGCGTGGGCTGGCCTTGGAGGAATGGCAAGAGATTCATCTTGTCCTCGTTGCCGAAGGTGGCGACGACGCCGGGCCACTGGAGGATCTCGGGGGCGCGCAGGGCGGCCTGACAGCCCACGACCACGATCTGCGCGTCGGGGGTTTCGCGGTGGAGATGAGCCACCAGATTGCGCACTTTCTTTTCCGCCACGGTGGTCACGGCGCAACTGTTCACGATGATATAGTCGGGATGATCCGCGTGCTCAAACCCGCATTCCCGTAGGCGTCGTGCGATTTCCGACGACTCGCTGAAGTTGAGTTTGCAGCCCAAGGTGTGGATGGAAAAGGTCTTGTTCATTGCGGCGGCAAAGATACGTTTTTTTTTTAGGTTTAGACATTCCTACCGCTCCCGTGCGACCGCCATGGCCGTGCGCAGGCCGTCGATAGCGGCGGAGGTGATGCCGCCGGCATAGCCAGCCCCCTCGCCTACCGGATAGAGAGCCGCCACGCTGCTCCGTCGCGCCTCATCGCGCAGGATACGGACCGGCGAAGACGAACGTGTCTCCACTCCCGTAAGCACCGCGTCAGGGTCGTCGAAACCACGCATGCGGCGCGCCAACTGCGGGATCGCCGCCCGCAATGCCGTCACCACATACCCGGGCAGACATCGCCTCAGGTCGCACATCGCCACCCCGTGCGGGTAACTCGGCACCACGCTGCGCCATTGCCGTGCCACCTGTCCGCGCAAAAACTCGCCCACCAAGTTCGCCGGCGCCCGGTAGTCACCCGCAACCTCGAAGGCCAACCGCTCGTACTTCTCCTGGTACGCCAAGCCGTCAAGGGGATGCCCCTGGGAGAAGTCGGCCGGATCGACACCGACCAACAGCGCACTGTTGGCATTCGCCTTGTCGCGCCGCTTCTCGCTCATGCCGTTGGTGACAATGGTGCCCGGCTCACTTGCCGATGCCATCACCGTGCCGCCCGGACACATGCAGAAGGTATAGACGCCGCGACCATCGACATGCGCCACACCGCGGTACGACGCCGGCGGCAAATACTTCGCGAAACGGCCGTACTGCATCGCATCAACCTTGCGCTGCAGGTGCTCCACACGCACGCCGAGCGAGAAACTCTTCGCCTCCATCTGCAATCCCTTGGTATAGAGATGACGGATGGTGTCGCGGGCGGAGTGTCCCAAGCACAACAACACATGTCGCGTTTCAAACTGCCGACCATCACGACAGATGACCGTCACCCGGCCGTCGGGAAGTGTGTTAAAATCCGTGAAACAGGTGTTGAAATGAAACTCGCCACCGAGTGTGATCACCTCCTCGCGGATGTTCCTGACGACCGTGGCGAGGTAGTCGGTGCCGACATGCGGAGCGGCGGAATAGACGACGTCTTCGGTGGCGCCGTGCTTGTAGAACTCCTCCAACACGAAATGGATGTGCTCGTTGTGGATGTTGGTGGTGAGTTTGCCGTCGGAAAAGGCACCCGCGCCGCCCTCTCCGAACTGCACGTTGGAGTCAGGATTCAGCACTCTGGTTTTAAGAAATTTATCCACATCCTGGCGACGTTGTTCGATACGGCTGCCGCGCTCGATGATGATGGGGCGGGCGCCGCAACGGGCCAGGTAGAGGGCGGCAAACATGCCCGCCGGACCGAAGCCGACCACTACAGGCCGTTGCGGGTGCGGCCACGCAGGATACTCCATCGGCGCAGGGGCCACGTAAGGCGCGACATCGGGGTGCGACAACAACGCCGGTTTTGCATTTTTTAACACTATCAAAACGCGGTAGTCGTACACCACATCCGCCTTCTTGCGGGCATCGACAGAAGCGCGCAGGATGCGGAACTCCTGCACCTCCTCCTCCCTCAAATGCAACATCTCCAACACCCGCGGCCGCAACTGTTCCGGCGGAACGGTGACGGATACACGGATGTTGGAGACTTGCAGGGCTGTCATAACAAAATGCCGTGTTACAGTCCTTTCGAGTAGTTGGGGGCTTCGCTGGTGATGGTGATGTCGTGCGGATGGTTCTCGATGACACCGGCGGAACTGATGCGGCAGAACTTGGCCTGATGCAGCACGTTGATGTCACGGGCACCACAATAGCCCATGCCGGAGCGCAAGCCGCCGGCGAGTTGGTAGAACACCTCGCTGAGGGTTCCCTTGTAAGGCACGCGGCCGGCAATGCCTTCGGGCACCAACTTCTTGGCATCTTCCACATCGCTCTGCATATAGCGGTCCTTGGACCCCTGCTGCATGGCCTCAAGCGAGCCCATTCCCCTGTAGGTCTTGTACTTACGACCGTTGTAGAGGATGGTGGCGCCGGGGGCTTCCTCCACGCCCGCCAGTAATCCGCCGAGCATGACGGTGTCGCCGCCAGCGGCGAGGGCCTTCACGATGTCGCCGGAGAAGCGGATGCCGCCGTCGGCGATGAGGGGCACGTCGGTGTCGAGCAAGGCCTTGTGCACCGCGTAGATGGCGCTCAACTGAGGCACGCCGACGCCGGCCACCACACGGGTGGTGCAGATGGAGCCGGGGCCGATGCCCACCTTGACGGCGTCGGCGCCTGCATCGACAAGACGCTTCGCCGCGTCGCCGGTGGCGATGTTGCCGACCACCACATCAAGATTCGGAAAGTTCTTTTTCACATCCTTCAGCGCATTCACCACGCCCTTGGAGTTGCCGTGGGCAGAGTCGAGCACGATGGCATCGACTTCCGCCTCCACCAGCGCCTCCACACGGGCCATGGTCTCGCCGGAGATGCCGACACCCGCAGCCACCAGCAGACGGCCGTTGGCATCCTTCGAGGCATAGGGCTTGTCCTTCGCCTTCGTGATGTCGTTGTAAGTGATCAACCCCAGCAGGTGCTGATGCTCGTCAACCACAGGCAACTTCTCAATCTTGTACTTCTGCAGCAAATCGATCACCTCCTGCATATCGGTGTAACTGGTGGTGGTGATCAGGTGCTCGGAGGTCATCACCTCGGAGATGGGGCGTCCCATCTGGGTCTCGAAACGGAGGTCGCGGTTGGTGACAATGCCCACGAGGCGGTTCTCTTTATCGACAACGGGGATACCGCCGATCTTGAGTTCGTGCATCACGCGCTGCGCCTCGCCCACCGTCTGATTGGGGGCGATGGTGACGGGATTGTTGATCATGCCGTTCTGGGCACGCTTCACCATGGAGACGTGGTAGGCCTGGTCGGCGATGGGCATGTTCTTGTGGATCACGCCGATACCGCCTTCGCGCGCCATCGCGATGGCGAGGTTGGCCTCGGTCACCGTGTCCATGGCCGCCGAAACGAACGGGGCATTGACATCGATGTGGCGGGTGAAACGGGTCTTCAATGAGACCTCACGCGGCAAGATTTCCGAATAGGCGGGAATCAAAAGTACGTCATCGAATGTAAGTGCTTCTGTTTTAACTTTATCTTGGAGAAATGACATGATAATGAGTTTGGTTAATAATTAGCGGAAATAGTTTTGGATGAGGATGATGGGAGTGCAACGGTCGCCACTACCGCTGACGAGGTCCATCAGACTGGCGAGCAGGTCGCGATAGAGGCGGGGCGTGGTGCCCTGGCTCTGCATCGATCCCTTGAGGTTATTGTGCTTGCGCTCAATCTCCTCGGCGATGGCCTTGGTGAGTTCCTCACCCGTAAGGTTGCGGAACTTGTCATCTGCCAACGCCTTTACTTTCAACTCATTAGGCGTATCTTCAATAATTTCGGGATGGGTGTAGGCCGGCATGGTAACAGGGTCTGCGAACTCCCAGATTCCTCCGACGGGATCCTTGAAACAGCCGTCGCCATAGACACAGACGATGACATCCTTGCCGGTCTTGCGGAACAACTCGTCCTTGACCTGGTTGAGCAGCACGAGGGCTTTCTCCTTGTTGGGGAAGAGCTTGAGGCACTCCTCGTCGGCCTTGTTGGAGCCGAGCAGACCGAACTCGCAGCGGTCGGAGAGGATGTCGGCCAAGGTGACGATGCACTTGCCAGTAAACTGCCGTTTCTTCTCTTCGTACCCGTGCAGGTCGCACACGATGACGTTGGCGTTGTCGGCGGCGACGCCCTCACCGGCGAGTGCCGACTGGAAGTCCTTGTAGATGACGGCGTTGACGCCTTCTCCTTGACAAATGGACTGGTAGTACTCGTCGTAGTTCATGTTGGTGAAGGGGTGGTTGCGGAGCACGTTGCCGACTTCGTCGATGTCGGGCATGACCAAGGCGATCTTGGCGGCAGAGCGGGCGATGCCACGCAGGATGATAGCAAAACGGTTGCGGGAGTAGATGGGGTTGACGACAAAGAGGGTGGCGCCGGCGCCGAACTTGGCGGTGACGTCATGGCAGATGTCATCCACGGTGACGTAGTTGCCTTGCGAACGGGCAACGATGGACTCGGTGATGCCGACAACGGCCTTCTGGCAGATGTCGTAACCGTCGGGGGTGGCGACAGCGTTGAGGACGCTCTCCACAATAATGGGGGCGAGGTTGTCACCTTTTCGGATGATGGGGCAGGTGAGGCCCTGGGCGGAAACTCCTTGTTTCATGGTTTATTGGGTTTGATGTGTTATGATTTACTTACTGCCTATACGGGCATTGATGATGGTTGTCCAAAGTTTGGAGACCCGACTGTGGGTCTCAGCGTGGTTGAGGAAGCACTCCATGGTGTTCTTGAGCAACATGGCGATGGTGAGCGGTCCGACGCCGCCGGGCACGGGCGTGATGTAGCCGGCCACTTTGCGCGCCGCCTCGAAATCGACGTCGCCGACCAACTTGCCGTCGGCGTTGCGGGTAATGCCCACGTCGATGACGACAGCGCCGGGCTTGATCATGTCGGCGGTGATGAGCCGCTCCTTGCCGACGGCGACCACGAGGATGTCGGCCTGGGTGGTCATCGCCTTGAGGTCGGGAGTGCGGGTATGGGTGATGATGACGGTGGCGTTCTCGTCAAGCAGCAGTTTGGCAACGGGTTTGCCGACGATGTTGCTACGCCCCACCACCACGGCAATCTTACCTGCAATTGGAATGCCGGTGCTCATGATGAGTTGGATGATACCCTTGGGGGTGCAGGGCGTGATGCCGTGGGTACCTTGCCACAGAGCACCGACGTTGAGCGCATGGAAACCGTCCACGTCCTTGTCCTTGGCAATGGCATCCACCACCCGCTCTTCGTTCATGTGGGCAGGCAGGGGCAGTTGCACGAGGATGCCATCAACGAGCGGATCCTCGTTGAGGACATGGATGAGGTTGAGCAGATCGGACTCGCTGACGTCGTCGTCGAAATGGATGAGACGAGCGTCCATGCCGACGGAAGTGGCGGCATTGATCTTGTTGCGCACGTAGATGCGACTGCCCGGATCTTCACCGACGAGGATGACGTACAGGGAAGGACGACGGCCGTACTGCGCTTCCAATTGCGGGATCCGGTCTTTCATCTTCTCCCTGATGCGGGTGGCAAGGGCCTTGCCATCAATAATTTGTGCCATGTGGTCGGAATTGTCTTCGTTCATGCTGTTTAACGAGATATTTTTTGCTTAAAAACTATTTTTCCGCCTCAATTTCTTTCCCCTCCAACGCCCAATGCGCAATGTCGTGCCGGAAAAAGAGGTTGTCGCACGAGATCTTCTCAATGTCATGATAGGCCTTCTCTTGGGCTTCTCTATGGCTTTTTCCCGTCGCCACCACCATCAGCACACGGCCGCCGGAAGTGACCAATCCATCCTCTTTTATCGCCGTACCCATCTGGAACACACGGCCTTGAACGTTCTCTAAACCACGGATGGCGTGTCCCTTCTCGTACTTGCCCGGATAGCCCTGGGAGGCCATCACCACACCCAGCGTCACCTCCTCCGACCAAGCTATCGGAGAGGTCAGCGCCTGCCCCGTCGCCACACCGTAGAAGATGTCGTAGGCATCGCTCTGCAACAGCGGCAACACGACCTCGGTCTCGGGGTCGCCGAAGCGGGCGTTGAATTCGATGACCTTGATGCCGGCGGGTGTCTTCATCAACCCGCCGTAGAGCACACCGCTCAACGGCTGCCCTTCGGCACACATCGCCTCGGCAGTGCGGCGCAGGATCCGGTCGAAGGCAAGCTGCCGGTCGTCCTCCGTGATGAACGGCAGCGACGTGTATGCACCCATACCGCCAGTGTTCGGACCTTTGTCGCCATCGAAGGCGCGCTTGTGGTCCTGCGACAGCGGCATCGGATAGACGTCACGACCGTTGACAAAGCACATGAAGGAGAACTCAGGGCCGGTGAGGAAGTCTTCCACCACCACGCGCCCCTGGCCGAACGCCGAATCCAACAGCATGTCCTTCAACGCCTGTCGGGCTTCGTCGAGGGTTTCGGCAATCACCACGCCCTTGCCGGCAGCGAGGCCGTCGTACTTGAGCACGGCAGGCAGCGGCCGTCCGCTGACGTAGGCCAGTGCCTCGTCGTAGTTGTCGAAACTGCGGTAGCCCGCCGTCGGGATGTCGTACTTGGCCATCAACTTCTTGGCGAACTCCTTGCTGCTCTCTATCTGCGTGGCGGCCTTCGTGTGGCCGAAGATGGGCAGTCCGGCGGCGCGGAAAGCATCGCCGATGCCAGCCGCCAACGCCGCTTCGGGACCGACGACGGTGAGGTCAATCCGGTGGCTCTGGGCAAACTCCAACAGGGCAGGCACGTCGCCGTCCTTGATGGGCACGTTCTGTGCGATGGCCGCCGTGCCGGCGTTGCCGGGCGCACAGAAGATCTCCGCCACCTGCGGCGAGCGATGAAGCGCATCCGCAATGGCATGTTCGCGGCCCCCGCCGCCGACTACTAGTACTCGTTTTGTGCTTTGCATATTCTCTAGTGATGTTAGTGTTTGAAATGTCTTACTCCAGTGAATACCATGGTGATTCCCAGTTCGTTGGCTTTCTTGATGGCATCTTCGTCGCGGATGCTGCCGCCGGGCTGCACGATGGCGGTCACGCCGTATTGCGAGGCGAGCACCACAGTGTCGTCGAAGGGCAGGAAGCCGTCGGAGGCGAGCACCAAGCCGCTGGTGACGCCGACGGACTGCGCCTGCTTGAGGGCGATCTCCGCAGAGCCGACACGGTTGGTCTGACCCGCGCCGACACCGCAAGTGCGGTTGTCGCGCACCACCACAATGGCGTTGGACTTCACGTGCTTCACGATCCGCCAGCCGAAGTTCATGTCGGCCAACTGGGCCTCAGTGGGCTTCACCTCCGTGACACACATGTCGCTCACCACCTGCTCGATTTGAGTGTCGAGTTGCTGCGCCAGCAACCCGCCGTTGACGCCGACAAACTGCGGCACGGGCTGATTGCTCTTGCTCATATCGACTTCCATCAGACGAAGGTTCTTCTTGGTGGAGAGGATTTCAAGCGCCTCCGGGGTGAAGGAGGGGGCGATGACGATTTCAAGGAAGATGGGCTTCATGCCGAGAGCCACCTCCTTGGTGAGCGGACGGTTCACCGCGACGATGCCGCCATAGATGCTCACGGTGTCGGCTTCGTAGGCCGCCTGCCACGCCTCTTCAATGGTCTTGCCGACGGCGGCGCCGCAAGGATTCATGTGCTTGAGGGCGACGCAGAAGGGATCGTCGAAGTCGCGCACCACGTTGAGGGCCGCATTGGCATCTTGTATATTGTTGTATGATAATTCTTTACCTTGCAACTGCTTGCCAAAAGCCAAAGAGAACGGCACGGGCGTGCCAGCAGCGTAGAAGTTGGCCGTCTGGTGCGGGTTCTCGCCGTAACGCAGGGGCTGCTTCAGGTCGTACTCCAAGAAGAGTTTCTCGGGCAGACCGGCCTGCTTGCGCATGTAAGTGGCTATGCAACAGTCGTATTCCGCAGTGTGGGTGTAGGCCTTCGCCGACAGACGGAGGCGGGTCTCCTGCGAGGTATGACCGCTGGCACGGAGTTCGGCCACCACGCCGTCGTAGTCGGCGGGATCGCAGACAATCGTCACATCGCGCCAGTTTTTGGCAGCGCTACGCACCATCGACGGGCCGCCAATGTCGATGTTCTCAATGGCATCTTCCAAGGTAACACCCTCTTTGGCAATGGTTTGACGGAAGGGGTAGAGGTTGACGCAGACGAGGTCGATGGTTTCGATGCCCTGCTCTTGGAGCGTGCGGCGGTGTTCGGCAAGGTCGCGGCGGGCGAGGATACCTCCGTGAACCTTCGGATGAAGGGTCTTCACACGACCGTCGAGGATTTCGGGGAATCCGGTGACGTCGCTGATGTTGATGGTATGTACTCCGTTGGCTTCCAGAAGTTTCTGGGTGCCGCCGGTGGCGATGATCTCCCAATTCATCTGCTGGAGCGCCTGTACGAAAGGCACAAGGCCGGTTTTGTCGCTTACACTGATTAAAGCTCTCATGGTTGATAGGGTTAAAGGGATGTAATTAGTTTTTGAACGGTTTCTACATAAAGTTGATGCTCAATGACTTGACCGAGGCGATGTACTTCGGCGGGGTCGTTGCCGTCGTATGCGAAAGCCCGCTGGGCAATGATCTTGCCACCGTCGAGACTCTCATCGACATAGTGGATGGTGATGCCATAGACCTTGACACCGTAGGCGACGGCATCCTCTACAGCGTGCGCACCCTTGAAGGCGGGCAGCAGCGACGGATGGATGTTGATGATGCGGCCGCGGTAGGCGTTGAGGAGGGTGTCGGCGACGAGGCGCATGTACCCTGCGAGGCATACGAGATCAATGCCGGCCGCGTCGAGACGGCGGACAATCTCGCGCTCGTAGTCGGCCTTCGACGGGAACTCCTTGGGAGAGGCGACGAAGGACTCGATACCGAAGCGGCGGGCGCGGTCGATGACGGCGGCGCCGGGCTTGTCGCACACCATCAGCGCGATGCGGGCGTCGAGGCGCCCGTCGGCGCAGGCCTGCGCCAAGGCCTCGAAGTTGGTGCCCGATCCACTGGCGAATACGGCGAGTGTTTTCATGTTAGTATCTGTTAGCTATGTGATTACTGAAGGATGATGTTGACGCCGGGCTGGTCGGTCACCTTGCCGATGATGGAGGCCTTCTCGCCATGGCGCTGGAGGATTTCCATGGCCTTCGGCGCGTCGGCGGCAGGCATCACCGCCACCATGCCGATACCCATGTTGAAGATGTTGAACATCTCGCGGTGCGGCACATTGCCCCACTTTTCCAACAGACGGAACACAGGCAGAATCTCCCACGTACCTTCTTTTATCTCAAGACCTTGACCCTCTTGCAACACCCGCGGGATGTTCTCATCGAAACCACCGCCGGTGATGTGGCAGATGCCGTGGACATCGCAGTTGCGGATCACTTCCAACATCTGCTTGACATAGATCTTGGTGGGGGTGAGCAGCACTTCGCCCAGCGGCTGCGTGCCGAAGGCAGCGGTGTAGTCAGCGTCGTCAACAGGTTGCTGGTAATGGAAGCCCTTGTTGGAGACGATGCGGCGCACGAGACTGAAGCCGTTGGAGTGGACACCCGTGGAGGCCACGCCCACGAGCACGTCGCCGACAGCGACCTTGGAGCCGTCGATGAGTTTGGACTTCTCCACGGCGCCGGTGGTGAAGCCGGCGATGTCGTACTCTTCATCGGAGTACATGCCGGGCATCTCCGCAGTCTCACCGCCCACGAGGGCGCAACCTGCCTGCCGGCATCCTTCGGCCACACCCGCCACGATGGCTTCCACCTTTTGCGGGATGTTGTGCCCTAAGGCCACATAGTCGAGGAAGATCAGCGGCTCGGCACCCTGCGCCAACACGTCGTTGACGCACATCGCCACGGCGTCGATGCCGATGGTGTCATGCTTGTCCATCGCGAAGGCGATCTTCAACTTCGTGCCGACACCGTCGGTACCGCTCACGAGGATCGGATGCTGCAGGTTCAGACTTCCGAGGTCGAACATGCCGCCAAAAGAGCCGATGTTGCCCATCGATCCGAAGCGGTTGGTGGAGGCAACGTGTTGTTTGATTCGGCGTACCACTTCATATCCCGCTTCGAGATTGACGCCCGCTTTTTCGTATGATTTTGCCATGATAAATGAGTTTTAAATTGAGATGTGGGTTTATTCTTCGTATAATTTGGTAGGATATTTGCCGGTGAAGCAGGCCATACACGGCTCGGCGCAGCCGAAGGTGGAAGCAGTGCAGGACTCGGGGCTGAGATAGCCGAGCGAGTCGGCGCCGATGGCGTCGCGCGCCTCTTCCAACGTGCGGTTCGAGCAGAGCAACTCTTCGGGGGTGGAAGTATCAACCCCGTAATGGCAGGTGTATTTCATCATCGGACTGGCGATACGCACGTGCACCTCGGTGGCGCCGGCCTCACGCAACAGTCTCACGATCTTCAACGAAGTGGTGCCGCGCACGATGGAGTCATCGACCAATACCACGCGCTTGCCCTTCACGATGCTGTGGACCGGGCTGAGTTTCAACTTCACACCCATCTCACGGAGACTCTGCTCCGGCAGGATGAAGGTTCTGCCCATGTATTTGTGTTTCACCAAGCCCATCTCGTACGGGATGCCGCTCTCCTCGCTGTAACCCATCGCCGCGCTCAGACTCGACTCCGGAACGCCGACCACGATGTCGGCCTCCACGGGGCACTCGCGATAGAGCCGACGTCCGGCCTCCTTACGGTAGGCATGCACGTTGCAGCCGTCGATGTCGCTGTCGGGCCGCGCCAAGTAGATGTACTCCATGGCACACATATTGTACTTCTTGACATCCGAAAAACGGTTGGAACGCAAGCCCTTGTTATCAATGCAGAGGATTTCGCCCGGCTCTATGTCGCGCTCGAACTTGGCGCCCATGATCTCAAAGGCACACGACTCGCTGCTGATCACGTAGCCATCGCCGAGGCGACCCAGCGCGAGCGGCTTGATGCCGTGGCTGTCGCGGCAGGCGTAGATGCGGTTCTTCGTCATGATCATGAAGTTGAACCCGCCGTCGATGATCTGCAAAGCATGAATCAGATTGTCAATACGGTCTTCATCTCCCTTTTTCTTAATGAGATAGGCCAGCAACTCGCTGTCAAGAGCGGTCTGGAATATGAGTCCGTCCTTCTCCAAATCCTCCTCCACCTGGCGGGCGTTGACGAGACTGCCGTCGCCGGCGACGACGAAATCGCCGGAATGGTGACGGAAACAGAGCGGCTGCACGTTGTCGAGCGTGGCGGCGCTGATGTTGGCATAACGGACGGTGGCCATGCCGATGTTCCCAGGCAGCGCCTCGATCTCGGCATGACTGAAAATGCTATCGACCAGGCCCAGCCCACGATGACGGTGACATTTACCGTCCTCGGTGAAGGTGACCATACCGGCGCCCTCCTGCCCGCGATGCTGCAGGTTATGCAATCCGTAATACAAAGCTGATGAGGCGTGAGGTACGCCATACACTGCAAGTAATCCCATGGTTTTTTATGATAAAATTTATTTTGATGATGTTTGAAAATAATGGACTGCGTTTTGGAAGATGGGCTGGAGGCGATTGCCGTGGATGTTCTTGAAAAGATTCTCCTCATAGCGCTCGCTGTGACCCATTTTTCCGAGGATCAGCCCGTCGGGGCTGACGATGCCTTCGATGTCGTAGTGGGAGCCGTTGGGGTTGTCGGCATAGCGGAAGGCGACCTGGCCGTTGGCGAAGAGTTCTTCCGCCATGTCTTTGGAGACCACGAACTTGCCCTCTCCGTGACTCAAGGCGATGGTGTGTTTCTCTCCCAAAGAGAAGCCCGCCAACCACGGGGAGCGCACGGATGCGACCTCGGTGACGGCCATCTGGGAGATGTGTCGGTTGATGTCGTTGCGGAACAACGTCGGCGAGTCGGTGGTCACCTCCCCTACCTTGCCGTAGGGCAGCAGTCCGCTCTTCACCAACGCCTGGAAGCCGTTGCAGATGCCGAGGATGAGGCCACGGCGGTGCTGCAAGCCGCGGATGGCGCGGGCCACCTGCGCGTTGCAGAGCACGGAAGCAATGAACTTGCCGCTACCGTCCGGCTCGTCGCCGCAGGAGAAGCCGCCGCAAAGTGCCAGAATCTGGCAGTCGTCGATCTGCGCCGCAAGCGCCTCGATCGACTCGTTGACATCCTGTTCGGTGAGATTGCGGAAGATGAACGGCCGCACCTGCGCACCCGCCTTGCGGAACGCCTTGGCGGTGTCGTAGTCGCAGTTGGAGCCGGGAAACACCGGCAGACAGACCACCGGACCGCCGGCGGGAATGCTCCCGTCGTAGCCGGCATGGTCGAGCGCGGGGCGCTTGCACTGCATGTCGGACAACTGCCCGTCGAAGAGCGGCGCCACGCGCGTGGGATAGACCTTGGCGTAACGGCCCGCATACGCGGCTTCCGCCTCCGCCAGATCGACGGACTCGCCGTTGACAACGACAGCGGGAACCGCGGTGACGGTGCCCAACAGCACAGCGTTGGGGTAGTCGAGGGCGGTGACGGACTCCACCACGAGAGAGCCATAGTGGAGGGCGAAAAGATCCTCTTCCGCGAGGTTGACCTCCGCGCCGAGGCGATTGCCGAAGCCCATCTTGCAAAGAGCCTCCGCGATGCCGCCGAAGCCGACCGACCAGGCCGACACGATGCGCCCTGCCTCGATACCTTCCCGCACGAACGTCCAGTTGCGACGCAACTGCTCCGTATCGGGCATGCAGTCGGACTTGGGCGTGTGACGCACCCAGTAGAGTTGATGCCCCGCCGCCTTGAACTCGGGCGAGATGACCGTTTTTGCATCGACAGTGGTGATGCCGAAGGCAACGAGTGTCGGAGGCACATGGATATGCTCGAAACTGCCACTCATCGAGTCCTTGCCGCCGATGGAGGGCAGTTGCAGGTCGAGTTGCATCTTCAGCGCGCCGAGCAGGGCGGCGAAGGGCTTGCCCCACGTGCGCGCATCCTTCATCTTCTCGAAATACTCCTGGTAAGAGAAGCGCATCTTCGAGAAGTCACCGCCGACGGCAGCCACCTTGGTGCAGGCCTCCACCACAGCGTAGGCAGCGCTGTGGTAAGGGCTCCAGAGGGCGAGGTCGGGGTTGTAGCCGAAAGCCATGGCGCTGGCCGTGTCGGTGTAACCGTCAACGGGGAGCTTCTGCACCGAAGTCTGCGTCTCGGTGGCCTGGCGCTCACCGCCGTAAGGCATCAATACGGTGGAACGGCCGATGGTGGAGTCGAACATCTCCACCAGTCCCTTCTGGGAAGCGACGTTGGGAGATGCGATATTCTGCAACATCTTCTGTTTCAAATTATCGCCTTCCATTTGACGAAGGAAGGGATTTTTCGGATCGACGGCACTGACACAAACAGTGGCATAGTGGCGGGCGCCGGCGCTGTCGATGAAGTCGCGTTGGAGGTCGCACACCACCTCCTTGCCGTTGAAGATGCGCATGCGGCCAGTGTCGGTGACATCGGCGACGTAGGTGACTTCGATGTTGTCGCGGCGGCAGTAGCCCTCGAACTCAGCGCGGTCGGCGGCGGGCACCACGACGGCCATGCGCTCCTGCGACTCGCTGATGGCGAGTTCGGTGGCGTTGAGCCCGGAGTATTTGGTGGGCACGCGGTCGAGGTAGATGTCAAGCCCGTCGGCGAGTTCGCCGATGGCGACGCTGACGCCGCCGGCGCCGAAGTCGTTGGACTTCTTGATGAGGCGGGTGACCTCTGGGCGGCGGAAGAGACGCTGCAGTTTGCGCTCTTCTGGGGCGTTGCCTTTCTGCACTTCGCTGCCGCAGGTCTCGAGGGACGCTTCGGTGTGGCCCTTGGAAGAGCCGGTGGCGCCGCCGACGCCGTCGCGGCCGGTGCGCCCGCCGAGCAGCAGGATCACGTCGCCCGCCGCGGGAGTCTCGCGCCGCACGTTCTCGGCCTTCACGGCACCCACCACGGCACCGATCTCCATACGCTTGGCGGTGTAGCCGTCGGCATAGATCTCGCGCACCATCGTGGTGGCCAGACCGATCTGGTTGCCATAACTGGAGTAGCCGTTGGCGGCCTTGCGGCTGATGATGCACTGCGGCAACTTGCCGGGCATCGTGTCGGCCACGGCCCGGTTGATGTCGCCCGCGCCGGTCACGCGCATGGCCTGATAGACGTAGGCACGGCCGGAAAGCGGGTCGCGGATGGCGCCGCCCAAGCAGGTGGCCGCCCCTCCAAACGGCTCGATTTCCGTCGGATGGTTGTGGGTTTCATTCTTGAATTGCAAAAGCCAACGCTCGTTTTGCCCGTCCACATCCACATCAACGAAGATGCTGCAGGCATTGTTCTCTTCACTACGCTCCAAGTCGTCGAGTTTGCCGATGGCACTCAAGTAGCGGGCACCGATGGTGGCCATCTCCATGAGGCAAAAGGGCTTCTGCTCACGTTTCAACTCCTTGCGGATCTGATACAGACGTTGCAGCGACTCTTCCATATCTTTCTTGATGAAGGAGTCTTCGATGGCGACATCGGTGAGCAGGGAGGTGAAGGTGGTGTGGCGGCAGTGGTCGCTCCAGTAGGTGTCGAGGATCCGCAGTTCCGTCTCCATCGGGTCGCGCCCCTGCTTCCGGAAGTAGGTGACGATCTCGTTGAGGTCGTCGGCGTTCATGGCAAGCCCGTGCGACGAGCAGAACTCGGCGTACTGGTCGGGCTGCATCCGGGTGAAGCCGGTCAGGTCTTCCATTGGGTTAACGTCGGCGCGCTCGTTGAGGGCGAGCACGTCGAGGTTCTTGGCGCGGCACTCCACCGGGTTGATGATGTAGTGGCGGATTTGCGCCAGCGCATCTTCCGTGACGTTGTCATCGAAGATGAGCAGGCGGGAACTTCTGATCTGCACCTGCGCCGCGGGGTCGATGAGGTGGACGCAATCGACCGCCGACGAGGCGCGCTGGTCGAACTGTCCAGGGATGTACTCCACGGCGATGTACTTCTTGCCATCCAACGGGCAGTCGTCTGTCACATCGTCCGTCACGATTTCACCGAAGACGCGGTAGCGGCATTGCTCCACCAACTCGTCGGTGAAGCCGAACAGGTCATAGACGTTGAGCAGACGCAAGCCCTGGAGATGGAGGGAGAGGTTTTCATTGAGTTCGGCGAGCATGCTCTGGGCTTCGACACGGAACTGAGGCTTTTTTTCTACGAAAATACGTTTGGCTTTCATCATAGTTGTTTACGGTAGCTATAAGCAAGGTGCCCACTCAACGTGGGTTGAGTGGGCATCTTGTAGTTAAATGGTTGTACTAAGTACTTTTGCGCTCTGCTTCCTCCGAAATTCCTCCAGGAGTTCTGTCAGCGGCGGATTGTGGAGGGCCAGTATAGACACAGCCATGAGGGCGGCGTTCTTGGCGCCGTCAATGGCCATGGTGGCGACGGGTATGCCGGAAGGCATCTGCACGATGGAGAGGAGAGAGTCGAGCCCGTTGAGGGCCTTCGACTTCACCGGCACGCCGATGACGGGCAGGGTGGTGTAAGCGGCGATGACGCCGGGCAGGTGCGCGGCACCGCCGGCCCCCGCGATGATCACGTCGAAGCCGTTCTCCCGCGCCGCCTTCACATAGTCGGCCAACGGACCGGGATTGCGGTGGGCGCTCAACACCCGCTTCTCATACGGAATACCAAACTCTTCCAAGGTGGTGCAAGCCGGTGACATCACATCCCAGTCGCTCGCACTTCCCATAATAATCGCTACTTTCATCTTAGGCAAAGAAAAGTTTGGACAACGTCATGGGTTCGATGTACTTGCCGTCCTTATAGACGCGCATGTTGCCGGAGGCGATCTCGTCGATGAGCATCACCTTGCCATCCTTGTCGTAGCCGAACTCGAACTTGATGTCGTAGAGTTCCATGCCTTTCGCCTTCATGTCGTCGCCGACGATGCGGGTGACACGGCGGGTCATCTCCTTGATGTCGTCGTACTGCTGTTCCGTCATGATGTTGAGGGCGACGAGACCGTCCTTCGTGACAAGCGGATCGCCTTTCTCATCATTCTTGAAAGTCATCTCCACATACTCGGGGAGTTCGGCACCTTCGGTGATATACTCGCCGTAGCGACGGAAGAAACTACCCACAGCGCGGTAGCGGCAGATCACTTCGAGACCATGACCGAAGACCTTCGCGGGAAGGACCTCCATGGTGACGTCATCCATGTCGGCACTCACATAGTGGGTGCGGATGCCGGCGGCGTTGATCTTCTCAAAAAAATAGACGGACATCTTGAGGTTAACCTTACCGACTCCGTCTATCTTCAGTCCTACCGAGTTTTCACCCGGATCGAAGACTCCGTCTTTTCCGGTGCAGTCATCTTTGAATTTCAGCAAATAATTGCCGTTGTCGAGCGCAAAGACGTTTTTCGTCTTGCCCGTGTAAACTTGTTTTGTAATCATAATGGTGGTGTTTTTTTGGACGCGCAAAAGTACATTTTTTTCTAAAAAAAACAAACACCTTCCCCGTATTTTTTTATTAACTTATTAACACAGGGATAAAGTGCTATGATATACAGGCATTTCGCCTGTTTATTCGCTATTTTGGCTCCTCCAACATCACGCATCGGCCCTCTTCGCCGTGCAGTGCCTTACGGATTTCATCGAAGGTACGCGTCTCCAACTGGAGGTAGCAGGGCGCGGTAGCGATGACGTCGGGCTGATGCGCGTCGGACGCCCGGGTGAACATCTTGTCCTTCAAATAGGGATGCTCCTGCAGGATCTTCGCCTTGTCGCCGAACTTCGACAGTTCCACCGCGTCGTAAGGCAGGTCGAAGGGGATGAAGCCGAGTTGAGAGATGACGCTGTTCTTCTTCTTGTCGATGTGCGCCGGAATGAAGATGCCGTTCAACTCCTTCACCTTGGCGGCGATGACCTCGATGTTGACGTCGAGGCCGGAGGTGAGCAGGCGCGGTTCCTCATATACGATGTTGAAATCCTCATCCACCTGCACCTGGTCGCCGAAGATGTCGGGCGCGTTGGGGATGTCGGGCAGGTGCTCGTCGAGGAACTTCTGGAACTCGTCAAGGGTTTCGTGGGTTTCGAAAAAGGCCAGACAGTGCGCCTCCTCCTTGGTGGTCACCTCCGCGCCGCACATCACGAAGATGTCGCGGTTGTGCGAGAAGTGCTCCGCCAGCCGGCAGTGTCGCGTGCAGTTGTGGTCGGTGATCCCGATGATGTCGATTCCCTTCTTGAGCGCCTCCTCGATAATGAAGTCCGGCGTCATGTCAAGATCCCCGCACGGCGACAGCAGCGTGTGGTTGTGCAAGTCCGTCTTGAAGATGTTCACGACTACTTGTTGATCTGTTGAAAGACCTTGCCGGTCGTCTCGAATGTCTCCTCCGCGGTTCCCAACACCGGGATGCCCTCTTCGATGGCCTGCTCCAGCATGTCGGGTTCGGGCTGGTTGCCCTTCACCAACAGAATGGCCGCCAACTCCTTCAACGAAGCGATGGCCAGCACGTTCTTGTGGGTCTGCAACGTGATCCAGACCTGCCCCTCGCGGGCGTGTCCCATCACATCACTCAGCAGGTCGGAAGTGTATCCGCCCTTGATCTCCCGATCCAGGTTCTCCTGACCGCAGAAAACGGTCAACCCCATGATCTCTACTAACTCTTTTACTGTCATTTTCTACTATTTATAATTGGATAATCGAAAAAGTTTGCCGCTGCAAAGATACTCATTTTTTTGATGAACTTTTCATCGAGAGCGGAAAAACTTCTCAACGGCAATCATTCGGGCTTACGAGCACATTGCGCCGGACTTCTAGGTGATGATTTTTTCAAAAATATTGAATACATTTCCAAAAAAACACTATTTTTGCAGCGTTTTTTAGAAACATTTCCTCAGAAAAACCTCACCCCTGCATGAAACAAACCCGCATCTTGCACTGCACTTTCATCGCCGTCCTGCTGCTGACCGCCTGCCACAAGGATTCGGGGCCCGAGGGCACCGGCTACCGCGAAGCCATGCGCGGCTTCGTCATCCGCATCAGCGAGACCGCCCGCCAGCAGGACCCGGACTTCATCGTCATCCCGCAAAACGGCGTCCCGCTCATCACCCTCACCGACGACGACGCCGGCAGCAGTCCGGCCACCAACTACCTCGCCGCCATCGACGGGCTGGGACAGGAGAACCTTTTCTATGGATACGACCGCGACGACGTCGCCACGCCCGCCGCCGAGCGCGACTGGCTGCTCGGCTTCCTGCACTGCGGCCAGCAGCAAGGGAAAAGCATCCTCGTCACCGACTACTGCCACACCCCCGCCCACATGGCCGACGCCTACGGCCGGTGCGACGCCGAGGGCTTTCTCTCCTACCCCGCACCCAGCCGCGCCCTCGACATCATCCCCGCCAATGGCATCCACCACGAGAACGACCTTACCATCCGTTACTTGTCACAAGCCCAAAACTTCCTCTATCTCATCAATCCCGCCAATTTTCCCACCAAAGAGGCCTTCATCGACGCCGTGCGCGCCACCAACTACGACCTGCTCATCATGGACCTTTTCCTCAACGGCAGTCAGATGTTCACCGCCGAAGAGGTGCAGCGACTGCGCGTCAAGGCCAACGGCGGTCAGCGGATAGTGCTCTGCTACCTCTCCATCGGCGAGGCCGAGGATTACCGCTACTACTGGCAACCCTCCTGGAAACACCACCACCCCGACTGGTTAGAGAAGGAGAACCCCGACTGGCCCGGCAACTACAAAGTGCGATACTGGGATCCGGAGTGGCAGGAGATCATCTGCGGCAGTGCCGATAGTTACCTCAACCGCATCCTCGCCGCCGGCTTCGACGGCGTCTATCTCGACATCATCGACGCCTACGAGTACTTCGAGTAAGACTTCTCTGCCGCCCTCAATCCAACGCCAGGGAATCCGCACGAACATCCTTCGCCATCCGCCGCCGATACTCCCGGGGCGGACACCCCTCCCGCTGACGGAAGAAACGGGCGAAAAGGATCTGGGAAGAGAAGCCCAGTCCGAGGGAGATTTCCTGTACAGTATTCTGGGTGGTGGAGAGCAACTGACGGGCCTTTTGCAACAGATACTCGTCGATGACCTGCTTCGGGGTCCGATGGATAACGGCTTTCGTGATCTGGGAGAGATAGCGGGGCGTGATCGCCATGCGCCGGGCATAGAAGGCCACATCGTGCTGCCGCCGATAGTGCTCCGCAATCAGCGAGACGAAGCGGTTGTAATGCTCCTTGGGGCGCAGATGCACGCCATCCACCTCCACCGAATAGACCATCTGGCTGTGCAGATACTCGTGGGCATGCGCGACGGCCAAATCCACCGCATCCCCGAAGGCCATCCGGGTGGCGATGGCCGTGGACAACGCACCCCCAATGCCATGCCGCTGCCAGCCCTCCACGCTATAGGATGAGAAAAAAGCATGATATCCCCTGCCATACAGCAACGCCGTCACCCGATCTTCCGAATGGCGGCTCCCGCGCAACATCACCCACTCGGTACCGGCTTGACAGATGGCCGCCGCCGCCGCCAGCATGTCGTCATCTGTGCCGATCCGCCTGCCGAACAACATCTCGGCGTCACCGCATTTCATCACCACCATCTTGGAAATAGGAACCAGATCGTGAAGAAACGCCTGCACGGTCCCGTCGTCCATCAGCCGCCGACCGCTGGACGAAAGGATGACAGGAGAACAGACGATGTTCGGACAACCTGAAATGGCGTCCCGGATTCCGTGAACCGTCTCGGCATCGCCCACCATTCCCACCTTCACCGCCAACGGCCGCAGGTCTTCGCACACCGCCCGGATCTGCCCCACGACAACGCCCGACGGCATCTCCCTGACATGCGAAATGCCCGACGAACTCTGTATCGTCACCGAAGTGACCACCGTGAGGGCATACCCGCCGAGATCCTTGATGATCTTGATGTCCGATTGAATTCCCGACTGGCCGGTGCCGTCGGAACCCGTGATGCTCAATATGGGAACAAGTGGTTTCATGGAGCAAAATTACAAAAAGTAAGCAATATTAAACCATATCAGAACAAAATTTATTCACATTATTTCTTATTCTGTACTTTTGTATTGATTTTTTCAACTAAAAAAACATCAATATGGAAGACAGAACCGAATTGAACCGCAACTTGGCACAGATGCTCAAGGGCGGAGTGATCATGGACGTGACGACGCCCGAACAGGCCCGTATCGCGGAAGCCGCCGGAGCGTGCGCCGTGATGGCATTGGAACGCATACCCGCCGACATCCGCGCCGCCGGAGGGGTGAGCCGCATGAGCGACCCCAAGATGATCAAAGGCATCCAGGCGGCTGTGACCATTCCGGTCATGGCGAAATGCCGCATCGGCCATTTTGCTGAAGCGCAGATACTTGAAGCCATTGAAATCGACTACATCGACGAGAGCGAAGTGCTTTCTCCCGCCGACGACATCTACCACATCGACAAACGCAAGTTCAAAGTGCCGTTCGTCTGTGGGGCGAAAGACCTGGGCGAAGCGTTGCGGCGCATCAACGAAGGGGCGACGATGATACGCACCAAAGGGGAACCCGGCACGGGCGACGTGATCCAGGCCGTCAGACACATGCGCATGATGCAGAGCGAGATGCGCCGGTTGGTCTCCATGAACGACGACGAATTGTACGAGGCGGCCAAGCAGTTGCGCGTCCCTTACGAATTAGTGCTTTACGTGCATGAGAACGGCAAGTTGCCGGTCGTCAATTTCGCCGCCGGCGGCGTGGCCACTCCCGCCGACGCTGCACTCATGATGCAGTTGGGCGCCGAGGGCGTTTTCGTGGGCAGCGGGATCTTCAAGAGCGGGAATCCCGAAAAACGCGCCCAGGCCATCGTCAAGGCGGTCACGAACTACGACAACCCGAAGGTGCTGGCCGAACTGAGCGAGGACCTCGGCGAGGCGATGGTCGGCATCAACGAAAACGAGATAGCGTTGCTCATGGCGGAGAGGGGAAAATGAGAATAGCGATTTTGGCCTTGCAGGGTGCCTTTGCCGAGCACCAACAGATGCTCCGCCGTTTGCAGGTGGACTCTTTTCTCATCAGGAATGCCGACGACTGGAATCAGCGCAAGGACGGTCTGATCATCCCGGGTGGCGAAAGCACCGCCATGCTGAAAATCATGAAAGACGAAGGACTGTTCGCCCCCATCCAGACGGCCTTGCGCGGAGGACTGCCCGTCTTCGGCACCTGCGCCGGACTGATCATGCTCGACCACGAGCATCTCGGAACAATGGACATCGAAGCGAAAAGGAACGCCTACGGCCGACAACTCGGCAGCTTCTTCACAATCCACGATTTCAAGGGCATCGGCGACATTCCCATGACCTTCATCCGCGCTCCCTACATCGAGCGGGCCGGCCCGAAAGTGGAGATCCTTTCCCGCCTGGACGGGAAGATCATCGCCGCTAAACAAGAAAACCAATTAGTCTGTGCCTTTCACCCGGAGCTGTCCGATGATACGCGCGTTCACGAATGGTTTGTACAAATCTGCCAGTCGCGTCAAGCAGAAGGATGAAACGCTACTCCTGCACTCCGGCCGTGTCCAGCAGGTCGGGGCGGCGCTTTTTCGTGCGCTCCAGCTGCTGCTCCAGCTTCCAGTCGTCGATAAGCCGCTGGTTGCCCGACAGCAAAATCTCTGGCACACAGTGACCTTCGTAGTCGGCCGGACGGGTATAGACCGGCGGCGACAACAGACCGTCCTGGAACGAGTCGGTGAGGGCAGAGCTCTCGTCGCCGATCACACCGGGAATCACCCGCGCCACGGCATCCACAATCGCCATGGCGGCAATCTCGCCGCCCGACAGCACGTAGTCGCCGATACTAATCTCTTCTGTTACAAACAATTCTCGCACCCGTTCATCCACCCCCTTGTAATGTCCGCACAGGATGATGACATTCTCGTACATCGAAATCTGGTTGGCCTTCGCTTGGTTGAAAGTCTGCCCGTCGGGTGCCATGAACAGCACGGCATCGTAGTTTCGCTCCGCTTTCAGTGCCGCGATACAGTCGGCGATGGGCTGCACCATCATCACCATGCCAGCACCGCCCCCGAAAGGATAATCGTCCACCTTGCGGTGCTTGTCCTTCGTGTAGTCGCGGATGTCGTGCGTGTGCAGCTCCAGCAGTCCTTTGTTGACCGCCCGCTTCAGAATCGACTGCGAGAAAACCCCCTCGAACATCTCAGGGAAAAGTGTCAGAATATCTATTCTCATCGCTATAATTTTTCAATAAACATAAGCCCATCCCGCACCGGAAGCATGAAGTTGCTGGCGCGCCCGTCGTGCAGCACATGACGTGCCTGCATCATGCGGCAAAGCATTGTCAGCAGCATGCCTTGCAGATGTCCCGACAGCATGCGCGGGTTCATCACCTTCTGGTGCGTCTCGCGGGTGAGCCGGTACAGCAGCTCCGGCTGCGGGGTGGAGTGCGCCTCACAATACTCTTCCAACGCTTCCTGCTCCATAGGTTAGCTCATGATCTTGTTCACCTCCTCCTCGGTCTTTCCTAACTTCTCCTTGCAGATGCGGATGAGCTGGAGGGCGCGCTCAATATTTTTGGTGAGTTCGTCAACCGAGATGTCGGCGTTCTCCATCTTTTTTACGATGCTCTGTAGCTCGTTATAGGCTTCGGTGTAGGTGAGGTTGTTTTCCATAAGTATCATTTCAAAAGTGTGCCACTTTTATCGGGCGCAAAGATACAATTTTTTAAGGAACGCTGACACCATTTTATACGGATTCCCAAATTGATGATTCTGGGTAGCAATTGTGCATAATTGCATCCTTGGATTTTTCCGAAAACTTTTCCGTTTTCAGTTTTCAATTTTCAATTTATTTGTATCTTTGCCGCGTTGTTCGTTCCGAAGTCCGAACGGGTGGAAGGCGATTCTAACGAAAAAAGCATGAAACTGGCAGACCGATTGTTGAGTGTACTTGAAGAATACCGCACTTTGGGAATTAGTGAACAGATAGACTATCAGAAATTCTATCTTTACTCGTTGAAAACTACAGGATTTCTGTGTGTGGCTAAATGCGGAACGTCACAAGCTCACACAGGAAGATGTTATCGCAGCATACGACCTGAGTTTTGACGCACATTATCAGCTGGTTACCATTCACCCATGGGTGGATGGCAACGGACGGATGTCGCGTTTGGTGATGAACCAGCTGCAATTCGAGTTCGGGTTGGTGCCAGTGAAAATCGTAAAGGAGGACAGGGCCGAATACATTCAGGCACTGGTGGATGCCCGCGAGCAGGAATCTTTGGCTCCATTCCGCGACTTTATGCTGGAGGAGCACATTCGCAACCTCAGCCGAGAAATTGCGGAATACACAAAATCCCAAGCGGCTGACCCGATAAAACCCGATGCTGACCCGATAAATATTTTCGCAGACCCGATAGCAGATCGCTTGTATCAGGCTATATTGCAAAACGATAGTCTGAATTACAATGGGTATGCGGCACTATTGGGAGTTTCGGAAGCCACTGTCAAGCGCCGCCTCGCTGACCTGAAAAAGGCGGGCATGATTGTCCGTGTGGGCAGCAACAAAACTGGCAGGTGGGGAACCACTGGAATAGTGGAAGGGAGAAAATAGCACTATCCCCGCATCTTCCCGAAAACTTTTCAATTTTCAGTTTCCCATTTTCAATTTATTTGTATTTTTGCACCGTTGTTCGTTCCGAAGTCCGAACGGGCGGAAGGCGGGCAACAGACATATTGAAAAGGCGTTGAGTCAACGTCTTATCTGCGGCTACTCGAATCTGGTAAATTCTATCCAACCGCACGATAAGGCAGTGCTTAATGTCCATGGTTTGTGTATATTTTCAGAATATACTTACAGCGTGGGCTTCGGCATTGCTTATCCTCGGTTGGAAGGCAATACCAGAGCCTGAGTAGCGGGATGAGCGATGAAACTGGATTCCCGCGCTTTTTTTGTATGGTCTTTTTATGATAAGGTAGGAACATCTGGTTTGGGATTCGCCGGAAAAATATTGTTTTAGTAATGAAGAAATTTTCTCTCATTCCAATGTTGCTGATGCTTTGTGTCGGCGTAATGGCGCAGACGGTGACCCTTACCTTCACAGGGCAGGATGCCAGCAATCACAGAGTTCAGATTGACCGTGTGATTGTAACCAATCTTTCACAAAACTGGCAGGAAACCATCTATTGGCCCGATACCACTCTCGCGTTGAGCAGTACAGATGGGATTGACGATTATGCCAACAACGTCGGTTTCTGCCTGTCGCAGAACAACCCCAACCCGTTCAACGGCACCACCGATGTTTTATTGACGGTGGCAGACGCAGGCGCGGTAACATTGGAAATTACAGATGCGAATGGACGCATTGTAGGGACGCACCGCGTGCGTCCGCAATTGGGCACCCACCAATTCCGTGTCACCCTGTCAGCCGCCGGCACCTACATAATGACCGCTCGCCAAAACGGGAAAACGTCATCCATCAAAATGATAAACAACGGCGGGGGAGGCAAAAATGCCATTGATGAAATTGGCATAGATGAAAGAACAATTGCCATGAAGTCAGGCGAGGCGACAAAAGGCAATGTAGTCCATCCGTGGGCATACGGTGATAATTTGACGATAATGGGATGCGCCACTATTTGCGGTACAGAATGCACCAAGCAATTTTCAAGACAGCTGCTTTATAATGAAACCATCACGATATATTTTTCGGAATCTATCACCACTCCCACGGTGGCGGCAAGCAGTGTGTCCAACATTACCAGTAATTCGGCATCCGTGAGTTCTTCTGTAAGTGGTGATTGTGGCGTTGCAAGCCGCGGTTTTTGCTACGGAACCACTGGCAGCCCTACCATCAGCGGACAGCACACCAGCAACGGCAGTGGCACGGGCAGCTTCACGGGAACTTTAAGCGGCCTTACGCCTGGCACAACTTACTATGTGCGGGCGTATGCCACCAATGCAGCAGGAACGGCGTACGGAAGCCAGACACATTTTACCATTCCGGCACCGCCTACAGTTACGACCGATAATGTTAGCAGCATCACTATCAATACAGCTACTGGCGGTGGCAATGTCACATCCCAAGGCACTGCTTCTGTCACTTCCCGTGGTGTTTGCTGGAACACTTCACACAATCCCACCATTGCAAATTCACATACTACAAACGGGAGTGGTACAGGTGTTTTCGCCAGCAGTATTACGGGATTGACGCAAGGCACCACCTACTATGTACGGGCATACGCCACCAACAGCGTAGGTACGGCGTATGGCGAGGAGGTGAGTTTCACGACCTCTGTTATACAGGTTCCTACGGTTATAACCTCAGCAGTGACCAATATCGCTGCTACCACCGCCACCTGCGGCGGTGAAGTGACCTCTGACGGTGGCGCGACCGTAACGGAAAAAGGAATATGCATAAGCACCTCACCAGCCCCCACTATCAATAACACACACGGCAATGCAGGCAGCGGTATAGGCAGCTTTAGTTTCAACCTTGGAAGTTTGTCTCCCCAAACCACCTACTATGTGCGGGCGTATGCCACGAACAGTGTAGGTACGGCTTACGGCAATGAGGTGAGTTTTACCACAGAGGAGACACCGCAGGACGGCCAACCCTGCCCAGGTGCTGCCACCCTCACCGACCGCGACGGCAACACTTATAACACGGTTCGGATTGGTTACCAATGTTGGATGAAGGAGAACCTGCGTACCACAAAGTATGCCGACGGCACCTCCATCACGCAGGGTAGCAGCACTTCCACCACCACGGCCTATTGGTACTATCCCGACAACAACTCTGCTAACAAGACCACATACGGCCTGCTATACAATTGGAAGGCGGTGATGCGGAATTCCTCCTCATCCTCAGCCAACCCGAGCGGGGTGCAAGGCATCTGCCCTACGGGGTGGCATGTGCCGAGCGATGCGGAGTGGACGCAGCTCACCGACTATGTGAGCAGCCAGAGTCAGTATATGTGCCATAGCAACAGCATCTACATAGCCAAGGCGTTGGCTGGCATTACTGGTTGGAATAGTAACACCAACAACACCTGCGCTGTGGGCAACACGCCCTCCGACAACAACGCCACAGGTTATTCGGCCCTTCCCGCTGGCTTATACGCGATTCCCACTGGCTCCCTCTCTGGCAATTACCTCGGTTTCGGCGCATACGCCAACTTCTGGAGCGCTACCGAGAGCACTGGCAGCCTCGCTTACTACCACTACTTATTTAGAGGTAGCGCCAGTGTGAACAGCGGTCCCCACAATAAATACGGCGGTTTTTCCGTCCGTTGTCTTCGCGATTAAAAAGAACAAAACATCAAATATAACATCGAATTATTAACCATTAAACAATTGCAATCATGAGAATAAGCGAATCGCCTTCAGAATCACCAATATCCGCCATGTTTCAATCTAAAATGACAAGAACCTTTCATCCGGTAGGGCAAGGTGCTTTCTATTCAGAACGTTTTTATTGTGGAACAGACAATGTTTGCAATGTGGTGTACGATTGTGGCACGCAAACCAATCACAATAATCTTTCCAAAATAATTGGGAATGCATTTCCTACAATAAACGGCGAAAAGCAGAAAATTAATTATTTGTTCGTCTCGCACTTCCATGAGGATCATATTAATGGAATTAAAATGCTGTTGCAAGAGTGTGATATTGAATGGATTGTAATACCAGCCATTATGGATAAGAACATCCTGCTTTGTGATTATATACACAATACGATAAGAAGTGAGGAAAGCTATGATGATGGCAACTGGTTTATGGAACAAATTCTTTCGAATCCAAACGCGGAGTCGGTGGAACTCAATGGGCAAATAATTAAGTTGAGAAAGTTAGATTCGCAACGAGATAGTATTGAATTAGTAAACATTGGCTGGGAATATATTCTCTATTGCCCCCTGTCAGGGGATTGGAAAGAGTTCGTTGAAGAATTCAATAAGGAATTCCCTGCACCTTATGCACAATTCAATGGAAACAATTTCATGATTCTGAAAAATTCTTTCACCAAGAAAACAGATGGGTTTGAGCGACTGAAGAAATTGTACAAAAACTATTACAAAGACCCCAAAAAGAACGACAACTATTATTCGATGGCGGTATTGTCCAAGCCTGTCTGTTCTGATGAAAAAACAGATGAGATGATGTGTTTGTACACAGGCGATTATCCTGCAAGAGATAACAAATGTCTTCAAGAACTCAAAACCTATTATGACGGATATTGGAAAGACTTCAAGACAATGCAGGTTCCCCATCACGGTTCTCGCTATGATAACCCGAAAGAACTATACGATATCTCTGGACGCCACTGCGTGTACTCGTATGGCACAAACAACCGATTTCATCACCCATGTGGGAAAATGCTATCGGAATTACTGATAAAACAAGAATCCCTGATTCCTGTGAATGAAGACAAAAGGTACGAAAAAAATTTCGAATACCGATAGAACAAGATTTTCCAATGGTCACCACAGGGGCTGTCCACCATGGCAGCCTTTGTTGTGTTTTAGGTATTAAAAGAAGGAAAAATTATTTTCAATGACTTTTTCTGGAGTTGAAAGACAAGTATATGAAAAGACACCATGCGTTCGCATTCATTCTTTGTCTGGCTCTTCTTCCACGATTTTATTTATTATCTGTTTCAACTGCTCCTTGTCAGGCAGATAAAGTTCGTATTTTGAAACAAAAAGATTGGTATTCATTCCGTAGGTAGCATACTCTACCAGCAGGTCATCCTTGTAGTGGGATAAGATAATACCTATTGGGGGATTGTCGTCAGGCATGTTTTCCTCTTTGGCAAAATAACCGAGGTACATATTCATCTGTCCAATATCCTCGTGCTGCACGCCGTCTCGTTTCAAATCAATGAGGACAAAACATTTCAGTATGCGGTGGTAGAACACCAAGTCGCAGTGGTAGTGGCGGTTGTTTACGGTAATCGGGTACTGGCGTCTTACAAAAGTGAACCCTTTTCCCATCTCAAGCAGAAAGAGTTGCAAGTGGTCAATAATACGCTGTTCCAATTCCGTTTCCGAGAAACGGTAATCTTCGGCAATACCCAAAAATTCCAAAGTATAGCTGTTGCGCACCATATCGGAAGGATCCTGGATGGAGATGCCTTCCTTTGCCAATGCGAGCACCCCTTCCTTGTCTTTGCTCGCCGCCAATCTCAAATAAAGTGCCGAATTCATCTGTCGCTTCAAAGTACGGACATCCCATTTTTGGGCAATACATTCCTTTTCGTAGAAACTACGTTCCAATTCATCATCAGCCTGCATCAGAGTACATATATGTGTCCAGCTCAAATTGTCAGTCACTGACTGACAATTGGGGTAAAGGAGGTAAAACTTCCTCATATTCACAAGGTTAGGTCTGCTAAAGCCTCTTCCGAATCGGGCAGTTAGTTGATGTGATAATTCCGTTAAGGTGGACGTTCCGTATGCCACTTTCGCCTGTCCGCCTTGCTCATACTCCACAATGTATTTTCCAATTTGCCAATATGTTTTGGTCATTGTAGTATTGATGTGCGATGCCACCTCCCGGCGTGCATTTTGAATAGCCATTGAGATGTTGTCAATCAATGGTTGTAAAGTGCTGTTACCAGTAAGCGTAACCATTTCTTTACCCTTGGATGTATCTTTCTTTTGCGGCATAATGCAATATTAAAATTCGCTGCAAAGGTACTATTAAACTTTTAATTGTATTGATTCGCCACAAAAAAATAGGCCGCTGACCTGCGATTTATCCGTCGCACCAATCATGAGATAAAATCAGGTAAAGGTAGGGCTGCCATAGTATGACAGCCCTATATCTACATCGGTCGTTCCCATTAATGCCGCACGCCGTCAGGTGTGCGGGCATCACCATTTTCACATAATTGCAACCTCGCCCCCAAAAACTCCGAAATCAAATTTTTTCTCTGCAAAAATGTGGCAGAACAAAAATGGCACTTTTTCGCCCGTTTGTGATTTCATCGTAAAAAAACGACAACTTTTTGATGAAAATCTGCCATTTTATCATATTGATTTTCAATGAAATATTTTTCAACACCCCTTGAAAATGACTTGCCTGTTGTTGTATATTTGCACTCGTTAACTCATCTTATTTTTCTAACAAAATCTAAAAGTCATGAAACAGCAAGAAATCATTCCCAATGTGGAAGAGAAAATCATCACCCTGCGGAACCAGCAGGTCATCCTCGATTGTGATGTCGCCGAATTGTACGGCGTGGAAACACGTGACATTAATAAATCCGTGAAAAACAATCCTGAAAAGTTTCCAGACGGATACATTTTTGACTTGGATGAGAAAGAGAAAAAAGAACTGGTGGAAAATTTCCACCGGTTCGTGAAACAGAAGCACTCTACAGTCACTCCAAAGGCTTTCACCGAGAAGGGCCTCTACATGCTGGCTACCATTCTGAAAAGTCCGAAGGCCGTGCAGACCACCATCGCCATTGTGGAGGCCTACGCCAAACTGAAAGAACTGTCGCGTGTGATCGTGGAAATCCCTCAGCAGGAAGAGGATACAGT
The DNA here is from genome assembly GCA_016288655.1 of Bacteroidales bacterium. Lineage (GTDB taxonomy): Bacteria > Bacteroidota > Bacteroidia > Bacteroidales > WCHB1-69 > UBA1756. Next base: position 59,979 of record JAEEKX010000037.1, on the reverse strand, counting down.
TGTGCAGAAACAACTGTTGCATCGTGGCGGACAACTGGTGGAAGAGCTCATCACCGATATGCTGCCGAAGAAGAGCACCGAAACTTCCTTCGAACTGAACCTCGCCATGTTCAAGTTCCAACATTCAGTGCGCAGGGAGAACGATGAGGAGCTGAAGCATTTGGAGGAGGAAGTGGAGCGACTGCGGAATTTGTTGGAAGGTGCCGGCGAGATGTGAGCATGCCACCGTCATCCGCACCATTCCGCCGCGCAAATTCGCATTTGTAGGGCTGTCATAGTATGGCAGCCCTACAGCTGTTCGTCGTTTACAAGTTGAGAATGTTCTCCACTATCGCGTCGATGGCCTGCGGCAGAGCGAATTGTGCCATGTTTTGGGCCATTTCCTCGCATTTTTGAGGGTCGTTCAGCAAACCCTCCAAAGTGGGAATGAGCTTTTCGCCGGCCTCGCTGTCCTTCACCATCAATGCAGCGCCCTTGTCCACCAAGGCCATCGCATTCTTGGTCTGATGGTCTTCGGCAGCATACGGGAACGGCACAAGGATGGTGGGCGTGCCTAAAATGCTCAGCTCGGCGATGGCCAACGCACCCGCCCGCGAGATGATGATGTCGGCGATGCCGTATGCGTCGTTCATGTTCTTGATGAACGGCACGATGCGAATCTGATCGTTTTGCAGCATCGACAGCTCCATCTGGTTCTGTTTGTAGTACGCCTCTCCGGTCTGCCAGAGGACCTGGATTTGCATCGCCTTGAGTTTGTCCATGTTCTCGGTGAGGGTGCGGTTGATGGTCTTGGCGCCCAGACTGCCGCCGACCACCAGCAACGTCTTCTTGTCGGGGGAAAGGTCAAAGGACCGATAGGCCTCCTGGTTTTTCCTCTCGATATGGAGGATCTCGTCGCGCACGGGATTGCCGGTCTTCACGATCTTCTCCTTGGGAAAATACTTCTCCAGCCCGTCGTAGGCGACACAAATCTTGCGAACGCGGCTCGACAGCATCTTGTTGGTGACACCCGGGTAGGAGTTCTGTTCCTGGATGAGGGTGGGGATGCCTAGTTTCTGCGCCGCCCGCAACGCCGGACCGCTGGCGAAACCTCCCACGCCGATCGCCACGTCGGGCTTGAACGCGCGGATGATCTGCTTCGCCCGCCGCTGCGCCTTGACCAGCACAAACGGCAACTTGAGATTCTTCCAAATACCTCTTGGCGACAAATCGCGGGAGATACCGTAGATGTGCAGCCCTTCGATTTTGTAGCCGGCGTCGGGAACACGCCGCATCTCCATCTTGTCCTCCGCGCCGATGAAAAGGATTTCGGCATCGGGAACTTCCCGCTTGATCCGGTTGGCGATGGCGATGGCCGGGAAAATGTGACCGCCGGTGCCGCCGCCAGAGATGAGAAAACGTTTTTTCGTATTACCCATAATTTATTATATGATAATTAATTACAAAATTTACTCCGGATTTTCCCGCTCCACACAGATCAACTCCTGGGCATACGGCAACTGCTCGATGAAATGACAGAAGACGTGCCAGTCGCGCAAACGGTGCGTCTTGCGCTGCTTGTAGATGGTGGCCAATTGCTCGTAGTTGGTGGTGATGTGCATGAACAGCTCCAACCCCATCGGGCAGTTGGAGAGCATCGTCATCAACCCCTCCTCCGTCGGGTGGTCGTTGTAAGCTCGGGCCAACTGCTCGAGTTGCGCGATCGACTGTTCGGTGACGTACTCGTTGCAGGAGCGGCGGATGTCCAACTTGGCCAACGAGTGCATCTTGCTGGAAGAGGAGACGATCTGGAAGAAGTGGTAGCGCTGGGCTTCCATCGACCAATACTGCGGGTAGCGCACGTCGAAACTGACGACGATGCCTGTACGGAAGTTGGTATGCCCGCTGCCGCCGCCGTGACGGATGAGTTTCACGCAGCGTTGCAGCGACGCCTCAAACTCCTCGTCAGTGTGTTGCGCCGGCACCGTGCGCATCGGGTTGCGGGCGGCGATGACGGCCTCCCGCAAGTTATAGACCTGTACGTTGGTGACTTCGAGCATGGATGGTGGAATTGGGTGAAAAATGCGGATTAAAAGTCGAGGCGCTTATCAACCAAGTTGATGAGGCGCTGTTTGTTGCGGCGAGCTTTGAGAAGGTACTCGCGGGCCTCACCCACAATCTGGTTGGCGAACTCCTTGTCGGCCAATGAGGAAGCGTTGATTTTCACGTTCAGGTAAGCGCCCGTGACGGCGGCTTCGGCGCAGAGCACGCCCACGGCGGCGTCGGTCACGGAGTTCGGGTTGCCCTTCTTGATCATCTGTTCGCAGATGTCGAACACGTCGAACGAGCGTTTCACCGTGCGGAACGGCACCTCGGTGGCATATTTGGTCGCCTCCTGGATGGCAGCCTTGCGCGCCGCCTTCTCCTCTTCGGTACCCTTCGGCAGACCGAAGGCGTTCATGATCATGTTGAAAGCGTTGGTGTCTTCATCCACCAGATGGATAAGGTCTTCCTTGATCTGCTGACCTTTGACGGCCACCTCGGAGAAGGTTTTCCATTTGGCGTCCCAGCCGGGCTTGTGGGCCGACAGATTGGCCACCATGGTGCCGAGAGCTGCGCCGAGTGCCCCCATGTAGGCGGAGATGGAACCACCGCCAGGAGCCGGACTTTCGGAAGCCGTCTCGTTGGCGAAACCCTCGCAGGTCATGTCCACCAGACGGTTGCCGCTCTTGTCGGCAATCATGTACTCAATTACCTTTTCGTCAGGATTGAACGGTTTAAGGTCGTCGAGGCCCATCGACTTGATGGCGATTTTCATCTTTTCGGCCTCATCAATGCCGAGCGAGCGTTGCTGCTTGGCGAGGAAGTAGTCGGCGGCGTCAATCAGGGCCGACTTGGGCACGAGTCCCACGATCTCGGTGCCGGTGATGCGGATGCCGCGGGCGCCGGCCTTGCGGCACACCTCCTCGAAGGCGATGTGCAGCGGGGTCTCGCGGGTGTTGGTGATGTTCATCGACACTTGGGCAATACCATATTCTTTAATGAACCATCCGATGGCCTTGGTGCCTTTCAGCGTGCCGGGAATCATGATGTTTTCGCCGTTGGCGTCCTTCATAATCTTGCCGGTGATGGGGTTGCCCTCACGCTTCGGACGGCCTTTCTCACGCACGTCGAATGCGATGGCGTTGGCGCGGCGGGTGGAGGTGGTGTTCAGGTTGAAGTTGACGGCAATGAGGAAGTCGCGGGCACCGATGGCGCTGGCACCGCTCTTGGCGACGCTCTCCGTGAACTTGTTGGGACCAAAGTCGGGCTTCCACTCCTTGGTGCAGATGCGCTCCTTCAGTGCTTCATACTCGCCCTGACGGCAGTTGGCGAGGTTGCGGCGCTCCGGCTTGAAGGCGGAATTCTCATAGCAGAAGACGGGGATGCCTAATTCCGTGCCGACGCGCTTGGCCAACTGACGGGCGTACTCGGCCGTCTCCTCCATGGTGACACCGGCCACGGGCACTAACGGACAGACATCCGTGGCACCGAAGCGCGGGTGGTCGCCGTGATGACCGCGCATGTCGATGAGTTCCTGTGCTTTACGGATGCCACGGAAAGCGGCCTCCAGCACATCCTCGGGCGCGCCCACGAAAGTCACCACCGTGCGGTTCGTCGAAGCCCCCGGATCCACGTCCAGCAACTTCACCGCCTCCACGCTCTCAATCTCGTCGGTGATCTGTTTGATGATGCCGAGGTCCCTCCCCTCGCTGAAATTAGGTACACATTCGATTAATTTCTTCATGATATAATAATGGTTTGATTTGCAAATTACAACTTGCAAAATTACAAAAAAAATTGTCATGAAAACGGCATTTTTGAAAACCCGAATCGGAAAATCTTTCACTGAAAAAATGAAAGTTTTTTTGAAGTTTCATCGAATGAGTGAAACATTACGTTTTTAATAGAGAAATCGAAGAACTGATGCACGCCAGTCATGCTATCCGATGCGACCACCTGCTCATCATCCCTCACCAGACAGAAGGCACTTTGAACATGGCTGGGAAAGACATTCACATCATGCCATGCCGGAAATGGATGTTGGATCAATAGAATCAGGAAAGCGGCATCGCCTCGCCTACCGCACCAGCGTCACCTGGCCTTTCTGGGTGTGCTTGTATCCCATCTCGTCGCGGAAACGGCAGTCGTAGAAGTAGCCGGCGGCGGGCAGGTACTTGCCGTTCTCACGGCCGTCCCAGCCCTGGTGGATGTTGTTGGTGTGGAAAAGCACCTGGCCGGCCTTGTTATAGACCGTACACTCAAAGTCCGTGATGCCGGCGGGGGCATATACCATCCACTCGTCGTTGAGCCCGTCGCCGTTGGGGGTGAAGGCGCTGGGAATGAACAACTCGCAGTCGTAAACCCCGATGTTGATGGTGATGACAGTGTCCTTGCCATCGCGGGTGCGCACGTCGGCACGCACGTAAGTGTGCTCTTCGATGATCAACTCCTCGGTCGGATTTTGCGAACCGAAACTCCAGAAGACATTGTCGGCATTGAGCACGTATAGCGAAACCTTGGAGTTGCGGCAGACCAAGGTATCGTGGCTATAGATGAGGCGGAAGTCCTCTTTATGCTCGGGAGCGGGTTCGGCGGCGGCCACATCGTTCTGCTGCTGGAAGTCCTTGCTGTTGAAGCGGACGCCGGGCTTGGTGCCAGGCACGGACTGCACCGTCTTCGGGGCAGGCACTGCCGGGATCGTGGCGAGCGGGGTGAGCACGGCAGGAGCTGGCTCTCTCTTCACGGGGACGACAACGGGAACGGGAGGGGCAGCCACCGGCGCAAGGGGGGTGGCTACCGCGGGGATGAGTTTCGGCTGGGTTGCGGGTGCGGAGGTCGCAGACGCCTCGGCCTTGGCAATCGCGGAAGTCGCGACGGGCGTGGAAGTCGCTTCCGACGTGGCGGGTTCTGCGACGGTGACAGCAGTGGTCGGGGCGACGGGCGACGGCGCAGGAGCCGTCGGGGTGTCGGCGGGACGGGTCAGCAGGACCACGGCCACGACAACGGCGGTGACGGCGGCAACGGGCACGCCAATCCACATCCCCCAGCGGCGGAGGATGCGCCCGCGGTTGAAGCGCTTCACGGCGGCGGCGTTGCGAATGCCTTCCCACGCGCCCGCAGGGGGCTGCTGCTCGAAGCCCGCAAGACCTTCCTTGAAAATTTCGCCTATCTCTTGTTCTTTCATCTTATTCGTCAGTTGTGACTATGTGGTCTTTGATCTCCTCACCGAGGAGGGTTTCTATTCTCTTTTTCAACGCGCGCTTGGCTTTGAAAAGTTGCGAGCGCACAGTGCTGTACGAACTGCCGGTCATCTCGGCGATTTCGTGGTGCGAGTAGCCGTCGATCTCGAACAGGTTGAACACCGTCCGATAGCCGTCGGGCAGTTCGCTCACGAGGCGCAGCAGCAGCTCCTGTGTCAGGAAGTCGCTCTGCTGTATGCGCACATCGCCGGTGGTCTCGGCCACCTCTTCCGCCTCTACCGTCCCCTCTTCCCTCTTTTTCTTGTAGTAGGCGTTGATGCAGGTGTTGACCGCAATCTTGCGGGTCCACCCGAGCAGGTTGCCATTTTCGTCGCAGGAGTCTATGTTAGTGAATATCTTGACGAAAGAGTCGTGCAGCAGGTCCTGGGCGTCTTCCATGTTGCGGGTGTACCGGATGCAAATTCCCATGAGCACCGGCGCGAATTTTTCGTAAAGCATGGCTTGGTACTTCTGGCTCCCTTGCTTACACTTCCGAATCAACTCGCTGTCACTGACCATGTGGGACGCTTTATTGGTGATACATTTCTGAGGTGAAAATGTTGCCCGACTTCGTTAAAAGATTCAACATTAAATTTTCCGAACGACCAATGCGCTGTTGGTGCCGCCGAAGCCGAAGGAGTTGGAAAGGTAGGTGTCGATTTTGCGATTGATGGTCTTGGAGATGATATTGAGGTTTTGGGAGTGCTCGTCGGGGTGCTCGAAGTTGATGTTGGGGGCAACGAAGTCGTTAAGCATCATCAAGTTGGAGTAGATAATTTCGGAACTTCCAGCCATCCAGCACTCGTGTCCGGTCATCGACTTTGTGGAGGAGACGGGCGTGTGGAGGTTGCCGAAGAGTTGGGTGAGGGCGTCGGCTTCGAAGGCGTCGCCCTGGAGGGTGGAGGTGGCGTGTGCGTTGATGTAGTCGATGTCGGCGGGGGTGACGCCGGCGTCGTCGAGGGCTCGTTGCATGGCGAGGCGGGAGCCCGCGTCGCTGGCCTGCGAGATGTTGGCGCCGTTGGAGGAGAAGCCGTAGCCGAGGACCTCCGCGATGATGGGGGCGCCGCGGTGGACGGCGTGCTCGTACTCTTCCAGGATGACGGTGGCCGCGCCGCCGCTGGGCACCAGTCCGTCGCGGTCGCGGTCGAACGGGCGGGAGGCGCGGGTGGGGTCGTCAATACGGGTGGAGAAGGCACTGATGGCATCGAAACTACTCATCGACAGATAGTTGACCTCCTGCGCTCCACCACAGATGATCATGTCCTGCAACCCCTGGCGGATGAACATCAGCCCTAAGCCGATGGCGTGTGAACTGCTGGCGCAGGCGGCGCTCACCGTCAGGTTGATGCCCTTCAGCCGGAAGATCGTGGAGAGGTTCATCGTGACAGTGGAGTTCATCGACTGGAAGATGGCGCCGGAGCCCTGCAGGGTGGTATCCTTCGTCTCCAACGTCAGCATGTGCGCCTCGATGACGGCCTTGGCGGAGGAGTCGTTGCCGTAGAGCACGCCCACCTCGTGGTTGTCGAGGAAGTCGGGCGTGATGGCGGCGTTGCGCAGTGCCTCGGCGGTGGCCATGTAGGCGTATTCGCCCTCTTCGGCGAGGCAGGTGCGCGAACGGCGGTCGAGCAGCCCCTTCAGCGCGGGACGCTCCACCATGCCCGTCAGCGGCGAGCGGTAGCCGTAAGCGATGCGTTCGGGATCGATGCCGATGCCGGAACGTCCGGCGTATAACGACTCCCGCACCTCCTCCAAGTTCTTGCCCAAGCATGAATAAATGCCCATTCCTGTAATGACAACTCGTTTCATAACGTTCATTTTTTTGAATTTGCAAAAATAGTAAAAAACCAGCAAATCGTGAAGATTTTAATAAGGTATAGAAAATCGAATGGAGATGGTCGAAATTTGAAAAAGTTGATGTATATTTGCAGCCGCAAAAATAGGTCAGGAAACACCTGTCTGTAAAGCATCATTATGAGCAAACATCCGGAAGCACTCGACAAAATCACCAAGGCAAGACTGAAGTTCTCCGCCTTCGGCTCCATCTGTAGCATCGCGCTCACCATGTTCTTCGTGGGGACGTTGGCGGTCCTGGCCGTCTATTCCACCCGCTACCTGAACCACATCTCCCAGAACCTTGAACTCGAGGTGCTGTTCTTTGACGCTACTCCTCAACAAGTTACGGCACACATTGGCGATTCGTCCGTGGTGAACACGGTGAACCAGCCGGTACAGGAGGCCGACATCGTGAACTACGAACTCCGCCTCAAGAACGAGCCTTTCGTCGCCACCTCGCGCGTCTCCTCCCGTGCCGAGAACACCACCACCACCAAACAACTCCTCCGCAACGACTTCGACAAATACATCGACAATCCCATCAACGCCTCTATCATCCTCACACTCAAACCCGAATACACCCACGCCGACTCTTTGCTGAAAATCAAGCAGTTCATCCAACAGAATGAACAGGTTCGCGAGGTGGTCTATTCCGACGTCGCGGCACAGTTCATCCAACAGAACCTCCGTAAAACCCAGTGGATCATCCTCGGCATCTGCGGCGTCTTCCTCTTCATCTCCCTGCTACTCATCTCCAACTCTCTGCGTCTGAACATCTACTCCAAACGCTTCAACATCAGAAGTCTGCTGCTCATCGGCGCCACCCGCGCATTCGTCCGCCGTCCCTTCGTGCTCAAAGGGCTCACCCAGGGCATCATCGGCGGCTTCCTTGCTACTGTCGGCGTAGGCGTCATCCTCTATGGCGGTTACGTCTTCACCAAAGGCACCTTCATCGACCTCTCCGAACCCATCCTCCCCGCCGCCATCCTTGCCGGCGTCTTCCTCTTCAGCATCCTCTTCACCACTCTCACCGCCTTCGTCTATACCAACAAATACATCAAAGTCAATCCCGATAGATTATATTTATAATTCATTATGGCTCAAGTTATTACAACAAAAACCACAGACAATTCCAACAAATCATACCGCACTTACGGGAAAAAGGCCGAAAAGGAGAAGAAACCTCTTTTCCGCATGACCAACTACATCCTGATGATCATCGGCGTCGTCATCCTTTTCGTCGGCTACGTCCTACTCACCGGCGGCGGCTCCGACGATCCCAACCAGTTCAACGAGGCCATCTTCAACACCCGCCGACTGGTTGTCGCGCCCATCACCATCCTCATCGGGCTTGTGTTGGAAATCGTCGCCATCATGTGGCGCACTCCTGTCCGCAAGAAAGATAACGAACCCACGACCGAAGCGTAATGGAGTGGTTTGAAGCCATCATCTTAGGCATTATACAAGGACTGACGGAATTTCTGCCCGTCAGCAGCAGCGGCCATCTCATCATCGGCAAGGAGATTTTGGGAGTCGAGGCCAGTGAAAACGTCATCTTCGAGACCGTCGTCCACGGGGCGACCGTCCTCGCCACCATCACCATCCTCTGGCGCGAGATCTGGCACCTGTTCACCCAATTTTTCAAGTTCGAGTGGAACAAAGAGACGCAGTACATCTGCAAGATTCTGGTTTCCATGATCCCCGTGCTCATCGTAGGCGTCTTCTTCAAAGATGTGCTTGAAGAGTTCTTTAGCAGTCTGCTGTTGGTGGGTTGCATGCTGTTGTTGACTGCTTTGTTACTGACTCTCACCAAGTTCGTGAAGTTCAAGGAGCGGCGGGAAGTGGGCTTCGGTTCGGCCATCGTCATGGGCATTGCCCAGGCCATCGCCGTGCTGCCCGGACTGTCGCGCTCCGGTTCCACCATCGCCGCCGGCCTCATGACCGGTGTCAAACGCGAGGAGGTCGCGCAGTTCTCCTTCCTCATGGTCATCATCCCCATCTTAGGCGAGTGTTTCCTTGACATCGTCGGGGGCGAGCTCGCCGCGGCCAACTCGGGCATCTCGGCCACCGCGCTCATCTGCGGGTTCGTCGCCGCCTACCTCTCCGGCCTGCTCGCCTGCAAGTGGATGATCAACCTCGTCAAGCGCGCCAACCTCGTGTGGTTCGCCGTCTATTGCGCCCTCGTCGGCGTCACCGCCATCGTCTTCGCCTGCATCCGATAATTCCAAAACGTGATGAAAATCAAAGAAGTCCTATCCCATCTTGAACACCGCTTCCCGCTGGATTACCAGGAAGACTTCGACAACTGCGGCGTGCAGTGCGGCGACGTGCAGCGCGAAATCACCGGCGTGCTGGTCTGCTTCGACATGTCGGACGAGACCATCGACGAGGCCATCGCGCTGAATGCCAACTTAGTGATCTCACACCATCCTTTGATGCTGAAAAAAGGCATCCGAAAGATCGAACCCACCAACCGCGTGGGGCGGATTCTATGCAAAGCATTGGAACATAAGATGGTGCTCTACTCCATGCACACCAACCTCGACAGTGCCCCGGGCGGTGTGAACGATCTTTTCGCACAAAAACTTGGACTTCAGAACGTTTCCGTACTTTCTCCGTTGGATGGCGGCTTATGCAAAATCGCCTTTTTCGTGCCGCAGTCGCACCAGGGCATCGTGCAAGACGCCCTGTTTGCCGCGGGCTGCGGGAAGTTGGGCAAGTACGAAAAGTGCGCCTATCAACTTGAAGGCCACGGATGTTTCATGCCGACGAAAGCCGCCGACCCCTTCATCGGTCAGCCCGGGCGGATGGAGTTCGTGGAGGAGACGCGCGTGGAGATGGTTTTCCCCGCCGCCCGCCAGCGCAAGGTCATCGAAGCCCTCTACGCCAGCCACCCCTACGAAGAGCCGGCCTTCGACATCTACAAACTGGAGAATCCATCGCGGACGGCAGGTTTAGGTCGGGTGGGCAATCTTCCGCAACCCGTTGATGCAGAACGGTTTCTGAAATCGCTGAAGAGCACCTTCGGCGTGGCGGCGATCCGTTATTACGGGAATATAGACCAACCCGTGCGGCGCGTGGCCCTCTGCGGCGGCGGCGGCAGTTCATTCATCGCCGACGCCCTTGCCGCCGGCGCCGACATCTACGTCAGCGGCGACATCAAATACCACGACTTCCACACCGCCGACAAACGGATGATCATCGCCGACATCGGGCACCTCGAAAGCGAACAATTCATGAAAGAAATTATCGTGAACGAACTAAAAGAAAATTTTACTAATTTTGCCGTTTCATTCACACAAGTGGAAGCAATGCGAATTGGCATTATATAATACTGATTATCAAAATATTACAGAAAAATATTATGGCAAAGAAGAAAGTTATTGCAGACGAAATCGCCTCCGAAGTTGTCGAAGTGAAGACCAATTCCACCGGCACCAAGGAAATTATCATTGAACGTAAACAAGAGGTCACCGCTGAGCAGATTCAGGAAGAGTTGAGCATTGCTCAAAAGTTGCTGTCGCTCTATTATCTCCAGCAGGTTTGCTCCAAAATCGACAAGATTTTGGTCGAACGCGGTGAACTTCCCAACGAAGTGCGCGATTTGGAAGACGCCTTGGAGGGCCTGAAAACCCGTATCGCCAAGTATCACGAGGAGATCAAGGCCATCCAAACCAAGATCACGGAAGAGAACACCAAGATTTTGGACGCCCAGGCGCTGATCAAACGTTACGAAGAGCAACAGCAGAACGTCCGCAACAACCGCGAGTACGAATCTTTGGCCAAGGAGATTGAGTTCCAAACCCTTGAGATCCAACTTTCTGAAAAGAACAAGACCAAGCATGCCGCTGCCGTCGAGGCCAAGTCGGAAGAGATCAAGGGCTTTGAGGAGAAAGTCAATGAATTGCAGGAGATTTTAACCCAGAAGCAGGGTGAACTGGAAGGCATCCTGGCCGAAACCGAAGAGAGGGAGGCCGAACTGCGCAAGGAGGCCGAGGTCTATAAAGCCAAGATCGAGCCGCGCCTGCTCTCCGCCTTCGAGCGCATCCGCAAGAACGCCCGCAACGGTTTGGCCATCGTGCAGATCGAGCGCGACGCCTGCGGCGGTTGCTTCAGCACCATCCCGCCCCAGCGCCAACTCGACATCCGCCTGCACAAGAAGATCATCGTCTGCGAGGCCTGCGGCCGTATCTTCATCGACAAGCAACTCGTTGAGGAACATCAGAACGACAACAAATAAGTTTGTTGACGACATAGAAGAGAAAGACTTGCGATTTCATCACCGCAAGTCTTTTTTTTACAAAAAAATATTAACTTTGCAGTCTAAAAGCACGAAACGGTGAAATATTGGAATGACTTTACGGTATGGCTAAAAAAAGTGAGGGATAGGATCCTCAATCCGCTGGGAGTTTTCAAAAACGAGGTGGCCGACATCCGCATCTCCAACGAAAACATCCGACGCTACCGCATCCAACATCTGCGCAAGGATTTCTTCTCCATCAGCATTAAGAAAAGAGACGACGTTTTCAAGTACCTCTTCTATTTGCTGGCCATCGCCATGCTCGTGCTGCTCCCGCTGATGAGCACCCATAACGGCATATCCGACAAGGAGATACAACATCAGCAGCGGGCCGAGATGCTCTATCAATACTACAGCGACGGCAATCCCGCCATCCTGCAAGAAAAAGACGCGCTCACCCATACGCAATTGATCGACTTCGCCTGTTATTGCATCACCAAATGGTTGAATATCAGCAGTGTATATGATTTCCGACATTTGATTGGAGCACTGTTCGTCTGGTTGACCTTTCTGGTCATCGGCTCCTTCCTGATGAACCTCTTTTCCTGGCGGGCGGCCTTTTTCGGGGGCTTCTTCCTGATGCTTTCCCCGGCCTTTCTCGGACAATCCTTCGGCAATCTTGCCGACATCTCCTTCACCTTCTTCTACCTTCTTTCCTTATATCAAATATACATTCTCATCGGGGAATTGCCCATCGTAAAATGGAAACGCCTGATATTCATTGTATTAAGTATCGCAGCAGCCAACAGCGTCCATGTGGGGGGCTTCGTCCTTCTTTTTTACATGTTTGTCAGCGTCATCGTCGCCTTCATCATAGCCAACCCCATCAAAGAGTTTTTCAGTGCAAAATATTTGTCTAACTTCGGCAAACTGCTCCTGTTGCTGTTGGGAATGTTGGTAGCCGTGTATCTACTCTACTGGCTTTACCCGCTGCAAAGTCTCAAATCGTTAGCGATACTTCCACATGCAGGGATTCAGAAATTGACTGAAAATCAACCGATAATAGAAATCCTTTGGCGTGGGAAAGTCTTATCCTCACACGACCTGACCGTCGGATTTGTCCTCGAACGGATGCGCTACACCGCTCCCCTATTGATTACCATAGGTGTGTTGGTGCACCTTGTCGTCATCGGCATGATTGTTCGCAAGATCCACTTTGTCAACTACTTCCTGCTAATACTTGCGCTGTTATTCCCGTTGTACACGCTTGTAAACGAAAGTTATGAGATCTACGATGGGTGGTCCATCTACCTGATGATTTATCCTTTGGTGGTGATGATGGCGGCGGCGGGATACGAAGGCGTCCTCCGAAAAGTGGATGACAAATACACCAACTTCGTGATTGTCAGCATTATTCTGTTGCTCTGTTTCATGCCGTTGCGACATGAATTGGTACATTACCAAACGGTCGGGGTCTATTTCAACGAAATGTCGGGAGGCATTACCACGTCGTATGGCAAATACGTCATCGATGAGGGGGAAAACGCCAACAACGCGGCCTGTTCGTGGGTGAAAAGAGAGGCGGTTCGCGGACCGATTCACGACCGCATCCGGGTATGTACCGACGGCAATGCGGGATGCGATTACTATTTTCGCGACCGTTCGCGGCAGTTTGAGCTGATACACAGCGACTTGAATGATTCCGACACGCTGCAATGGGACTACTTCATCTCTTTTGTTGATGCCGTTCCGCATCAAAAACTACGTCAGGGAACCTGGCAAAAACGCAAAGCGGCCCATCGTATCTATGTGGAAAACAAGCCCATAGCCATAATTTTGCATCAGGAATACGTGGTGGAACCCGAACCACCCACGGACAGCATCCCCGAGGAGAAAGTTCCCGACATCAATCTGTCCGAAACTGCAACTCCCGCAAAATAAAGTCTAAAAAAATTCGTTTGGTTAGCATGAAACAATTCGGACACTTTGTGGCGATTCTCTTCATGGTCTATCTGCTGTCTTCCTGCCAAAAGGTTGACCTGACAGCGACGTACATCAGCATTGACACGACCTCTTTTGTGATGGATGTCAGCCACTTCAACCAAGATCACGCCACCGGATACGACGCCGGCGAGTTGGCCAGTATCAGCAACCAGCATTTTCACGACGCCTGGGTCGTGGTGAACGGAACCTCCTTGGGCACATGGGAACTGCCCTGTAAAATCCCGGTTTTGGGGAGCGACAGTGTGCGTGTCTCCATCTACCCCGGTGTGAAAATGAACGGCGTTTCGACCATGCGCCCCCGCTACCCCTTCGTGGATCCATACACCACCACCATCAATCTGAAAGGGGGAACGGAAATCGAGATCGGAACGATTCCCCTCCAGTATTCCGCAGTGACCAAGTTTGAATTCATCGAGAATTTCAACCGCGACTATAACGGCATCTTCCACGCTTCCAAAGACAACGGGGTGAACTTTCTCCATGGGACAGCGCCCGACAATCCGACGAACCGCATCGGCATCATCAACTTGACGGACTCGATCCAGGATTTCGAAATCGAATCCTCCAACATGACGTTCGGCCACAAAGTCCCCAACTATGTGTTTTTGGAAATGGACTATATGTGTGATTATGAGGATGGTGCGGAAGTCGCCGTTACGATGCTGATCGACAAGTCCACCACTTCGCTCACCACCTCCGAGCCGTTAGTGATTGCAAATGCTTCCAAAAAATGGAAGAAAATATACGTCAACCTGACTCAATCGGTGTCACGAAACCAGACCAATGCCATCGCCTATCGCGTGCAGTTGTCCGGCGGCCGCCCCGATGAGAATATTCCCATCCACTTCTATTTCGACAATATCAAAGTGATATACCTCTAATCCTCCATGGCCAACAAAAAACTCGTCATCTTCCTATACCTGCTCTTCGACATATTGGCTGCCGTCGTCACGTGGATTGTGTTTTTCACTTTCCGCAAATATCACGTGGATCACTCCGTGTTGGACAACCTCGGCACCACCATTTTCAACGACCCCAAATTTTACATCGGTATGGTATCCAGTGCCCTCTACTGGGTCTTTCTGCATGCTTTTTCGGGGTGTTATAACAAGATCTATCACAAATCCCGTCTCAAAGAACTTGGCAACACGCTATTAGTCACCTTTTTAGGTGGATTGCTGTTTTTCTTTGCCTTCATCTTGGATGACATCGTCAACAACTACAACGACTACCTGCTCTACTTTTTAGCGTTGATTTCCCTGCAGTTCATACTCACTTACCTACCGCGCGTATGCATCACGACTGCGACGATCAACCAGATCCGCGCAGGCAAGATCGGCTTCAACACGCTGATCATCGGGAGCGACGAGGTGGCCTTGCAGACATACAAGGGACTGGTTGAACGCAATCCCAACGCGGGCAACCACGTCGTCGGGTACGTGAAGATGTCGCCCGAGGATGTTGATGTCTTAGGGCAGGAACTTCCCTATACCGGCCTTATCAACGACCTGACAGAGATTGTCAAAGAGCGCAATATCAAGGAGTTGATTATCGCCATCCAGAATGGGAAGCGCAAGCACATCGAGTCCATCATCACCATGATCATGGGTTCTGACATCAGTTTGAAGATCATCCCGCAGATACAGGATCTGTTGATGGGTACGGTGAAGGTGTCGTCGGTGTTGTACGAGCCGCTCATTTCCATCACGCCCGACTATCTGCCGGCTTGGCAGAAGCACCTGAAGCGGGGAATGGACATCTTCTTCTCGCTCCTGGCCATCATCATACTCCTTCCCGTGTATGCCTTCCTGACCATCGGGGTGAAGGCCTCATCGAAAGGGCCCGTCCTTTACAAGCAGGAACGTATTGGACTGCATGGCAAGCCGTTCAACATCTTCAAATTCCGTTCGATGGTGGAGGATGCGGAGCGCGACGTGCCTCAGTTGTCGAGCGACCATGACCCGCGCATCACGAAGTTCGGGCGTTTCATGCGCAAGACCCGTTTGGATGAGACCCCGCAGTTCTTCAACGTATTGATTGGAGACATGTCGCTGGTCGGTCCGCGCCCCGAGCGGCAGTACTACATCGACCAGATCATGGAGAAGGCGCCTTATTACAAGTTGCTGTTCCATATCCGTCCGGGCATCACGTCATGGGGGGAGGTCAAGTTCGGTTATGCGGAGAATGTCGATGAGATGGTGACCCGTTTGCGCTGGGACATCCTGTACATTGAGAACATGTCCCTGCAACTTGACCTTAAGATTTTGATTTACACTATCTTAATAGTCCTGAAACGTGCCGGCAAGTAGCATGGTCCCATCAGACGGACTTCCTTTGGCATCAGCGGTACACATCGCCATTCCGGCGATGGATGAGTGCGAGTGGCTTCCGCGCACCATGGCATGTTTGGAGGCGCAAGAGACAGAAGTCCCCTTTGACGTGCAGATTTGCGTCAACCAGCCGGAGAGTTGGTGGCAGAAAGAGGATCGCCGGCGGTTATGTGAAGAGAACGCCAAGTTGCTGCGATGGCTGGCAGAGTACCGGATGCGGGCACCCTTCCCTGTCGAGGTCATCGACTGCAGTTCACCGGGACGGGGGTGGCAGGGCAAGCACAGCGGTGTGGGCTGGGCGCGCAAGACGCTCTTCGACCGGATCATGGGCAGGTACCCCGACGGCGACCTGCTGGTGAGTTTGGACGCCGACACTACCATAACGTCGGGGTATATAGAGTCAGTAGCGTGCAACATGGCGTCGCATCGGGAGTGGGTGGCGTTGTCGGTGCCGTACTATCACCGGCTGACGGGCGACGAGCGTGCCGACCGCGCGGTGCTGCGGTACGAGATCTACCTGCGCAGTTACGCGTTGAACCTGTTGGCCATCGGCAGTCCGTATGCGTTCACGGCGGTCGGCAGCGCCATCGTGGCGCGGGTGGGCGCATTGCGCAAGATCGGCGGGATCACGCCGGTGAGCAGCGGCGAGGACTTCTACCTGCTGCAGAAGTTGCGCAAGATGGGTGAGGTCGGCACATGGAACGCGGAGTGCGTCTATCCGGCGGCGCGATTTTCCGACAGGGTCCCCTTCGGCACAGGGCCGGCGATGCTGCGCGGTGCGGTCGGCGACTGGGAGAGTTATCCCATCTACGACTGGCGCTCGTTCGCGAAGATCGGCGACACCTACCGGCAACTCGACCGGTTATACGAGGAGGAGATCGACAACGACTTCATCCGTTTTCTGAGGATGCAGTTCAAGTGCGTTGACCTCTGGGGGCCGTTGCGCAAGAACTCGCGGACGCTGGCGCAGTTCCGCCACAGTTTCCACGAAAAGGCCGACGGACTGCGGATCCTGCAGTTCCTGCGGTATGAGCGGGCTCAGATGCAGGCGCTCTCGCCGACGTTGACAGCAGATGCAGGCGCAGTTACATGCCCAGGGGCAACCACAAACACCGGCGCGAGCGCAGGTACAGGCATAGATTCACCTATCCCCGCCGAGCCGTCGGGGGCCTTTCCGGCCCGCCATGCCCATGCCCTCGACGAGATGAGCATGGCAGACCTGCGGCAGTGGCGCGACGCCCTGTTCCAACATGAA
Organism: Bacteroidales bacterium; assembly: GCA_016288655.1. Classification (GTDB taxonomy): domain Bacteria; phylum Bacteroidota; class Bacteroidia; order Bacteroidales; family WCHB1-69; genus UBA1756. The sequence goes on along the minus strand of JAEEKX010000037.1, from coordinate 43,056 downwards.
ATGACCTTGCGTGAAATGTGTATGCGGAATTCCGCCGATTAGAACGGGATGTCCTCGCCCGAATCCTCCGGGAAATTGACCGGAACGACCTGTTCCACCTTCTGCTCCGTGGCCTTGTCGCCCGATTTGGACCCCAACATCGTGATGTTGTCGGCTTCGATTTCGGTGAAATACTTCTTCTGACCATTCTCCTCCCACGTACGGTTGCGCAACCGCCCCTCCACATATAGCAACTTCCCTTTCGTGAAATACTTCTCCGCAATGTCGGCCAAGGCACGCCAACAGGCAATGTTGTGCCACTCCGTCACCTCCTTGCGGTTGCCATCCTTGTCCTTATAGACCTCCGTTGTCGCCAACGTGAAAGACACCTTTTTTCTACCATTTTCAAATACACGGCTCTCGGGATCCTTGCCCATATAACCGATCAGAATAGCTTTGTTTACTCCAGACATAGCATAATAGTTTAGGTTAGTAATTGATTACACTGCAAACATACTACACAACGCACCCCTTTTCCCCAGTGTGTTGATAACTTTTTAGAATTACTTAACTATTTAATACTCTTGGGTTTATAACCCGATTTTTTCAACAGTTCATTGGCGTCAGTCATCTTCATCATCTGCTGGAGGGAAATTTCCGGATTATTTTCCATGAAATCGCAGACGATCTTCCATCCCACATAGGCACCCATACGTCCGGGAGATCCCTTGAACGGTTTCGTCTCAGGGGCGACATCTACCAGATGCTGTGCCACACCGGCATCCTTGGAGTAGATCAACTCCTTTTCTATCAGGTAATTCCACACATCTCCATGATGCTGTTCCGCCCATTGCATCTGTTCGGTCGTATAGCCAAACACATCAGCTTCCGGTGTATTTGGAAACATCAACTCGGTGAAATACAACACTTTACCAGCCAAGACCATATTGTCCAACAACGTGATGGGCTCCTTGTTGGGCAACTGCTGCCAAACCAACACATTGCGGAAGCAATCGATGGGCAGGAATTTTTTATCGCATTGATAACGAATATATTGCGGAAGTCCTCCGTAGTATTTGTTGTCTTTCCCCAAATACCAATCCAGATGCAGGATGAGTACCATCTTCCCGTCCTGCTCAAAGCCCTCCACCAGTTTCGTGGGCGATGCCTCGTCTATGCCGCCCACCACCGTGTAGAAAGTGGGCACGGCGACTTCCGGGAAATAGTAACGGTAATAGACCAACGCCTGCTTGATTTCCGCCTTCACATCGCTCATGTCATTATACTGCTGCCCCACGTATTTGAACAATTCGACAAAATAGGGATCTGCAAGAAACTGGCGCATCTGGCGGACGGCCTGCGGATAATGCCATGCCGTAGAATCGACGAAAATCCCATGATATTTCAACCCCAGTTTTCTGATTCCTTCCTGCAAGTGATTTGTATCCAGATTTTTAACATCCATATCAAAACGGATGAAATCGAAATTGGTCGTCTTGGCCAGTTCTTCCAGGCGATTCTGCTCCTTTCTTTCTTCCACAACATATTTGCGCTGGTTGGGGCCTTCATGCGACTTTTTCTTTGCTGATGCGAAATACCATATCAGGCATCCGGCCACGAGAGCAGCGACCAGCACACACAATATTATAATAAGCAACCGTTTTTTATTCATCGTTACCTCCAATCGAAAGATTTGACCATGCGCATGGCGTCCTCACGGATATAGTCGATGACGGGCTGCACAGAGTCGTTGTTGGGCGTGAAGTTGAAATAGAGCGTCGCCCGGGCAAAATGGTGGCTTCCATCGGTCATCCAATAGTGGAACGGACATGCAACATCCTTTCCATCAATATCATAGAACAAACCGCTCACATTTTCCCTGGCACCGAGTTCCCGAAAATCACGCGTTCTCACCCCGGAGGCCTTTTGGTAATGGAACTCCACAAACTTCTTGTCAGCCAGCATCAGATTGGAAAGGGCGGCACTGTCAGCCGTGGGTTTGTAAAGCATCTCAATCGACGCATTCTGCTGCGGGTATTGCACAACCACCCAAATCGCGGTGTCCGACTTGCGATCAACCAAGCACCGCGCACACTCCGCATAGTCGAAAGTGAACGGTAGCACCGCCGTATCCAACGTAGTATATTGATGCTCAGGCATATCGATACGGAAATACCCGGACGGTTTCGGTTGTGACACCTCGTCGCCGCCGGAACAACTCACCAGCAACAACGAAAATAGTCCCAAAAGTACGCTTTCAAATTTCATCATGCTTCTTTCATTTCATAACGTGCAACAACCTTCGATATTTTACTTCGGCTTGACATCCGTCACCTCCACGGTCATGGCAAGACTGGCCTTGCCGCGGATGCGCTCGCCGTCGCCCGCAACGCCATACGCTAAGAACGACGGTATGACTATATGGGCGACCGAACCCTTGCGCAACGACTTGACGGCCTCGTGCAGACCGGAAATCTCATTCGACTTATCAACCCTGAAACTCTTGGGACCCAACTGTTTAGATGTATAAACCGTGTCGCCTGTCAGCAAACAGGTGACATATTCCAGGGTGACTTCATCCTCCGATTTGATCAACTCTCCCCTCCCCTCTTTTAGGATTTCGATGCGCAAACCGTTGCCGCGCCTTTCCACATTCCAGCCGTAACGTTGGGTAAAGAAAGCAATGTCCTCATCTTCCCGACCTGCATTCACACGGTTCCAGTCAATAGCGGCCTCGTCATCGTCAGGTTGTTGCGACTTCTGCTTGAATTCGGCATATTGCTTTTCGGTAGATTCGCCGGCATCTTTCTCATCGCGATGGCATCCGAAAAAGAGCAATGCCATCCCCAACATGCTCATTACCAAGTTTTTCATAACTGAAAATTATCGGGATGGAGAACTTCGCGATACTCTTCCACCACTTTCTCGAAATAACTCAACGCATTTTCAAGGGTCTCGTAATAGAAAGCGGCCGAAGCATTTTTATGCCCGCCGCCATTGAAGTGCTTGCGAGCGAACTGGTTGACGTCGAAGTTGCCCTTCGAACGGAAAGAGACGCGAATCCGGTCTTCCCGCTCCGTAAAAAAGGCCGTGAACTGAATTCCTTTGAGCGAAAGGCCATAGTTGACAAAGCCCTCTGTATCTCCCACCGAATAGTGGTTGTCCTTCAAATCCTTCAGTGTCACGTACATATATGTCGTGGAGAGCGGGCGCATGATCTTGAGCCGTTGCGACAGGCAAAGCCCGAGCAACTTGATACGGCTTTCGTTGTAGTTGTCGTAAACTTTCCGATGAATGTTCTCCCCATCAATGCCTTTCTTCATTAACTCACTGACAATGAGATATGTAAGAGGATTATTACACATATAACTCAACGAGCCGGTGTCGGTGATGATGCCCACATAGACACAGGTGGCCACGTCCGTCGTAATCTTGTCGTTGTTGCCGGTAAGTCCTTCTAAAAACTGATAGACCAACTCGCAGGTAGAAGTCGTTAACGTGGTGGAAAACAGTATGTTGCAATCGATTACCGGGGAGAGATGGTGGTCGATGAGCACCTTGAAGGCAGAACTGCCGTCGATATGCGGTTGCAGCGCGTTTCCGCTGCGATGGGAGGCATTCATATCCACAATAAACAGAATATCCGCCTCTTTCAGGGCTTTTTCCGCCGTTTTCATGGCACGTTCCGCAATGATAACGTGCTCCATGCCGGGCATCCAACGCAAAAACTCCGAAACGGGGTTGGGCAAAATCACTTTCACCTCATAACCTTCCTTCGTAAAATACTGATACAGAGCTAAAGAAGAGCCGACGGCATCACCATCGGGATTGAAATGGGAAATGACCGCGATCTTGTGCGCACCAGCCAGTTCCGCTTTCACTTTTTCAATTTTTTCAGGTGTAAATACTTCCATTTTTCAAAAACAAGGTGCAAAGATACGAGTTTTTCGCGGGCTTTCACGCATAAATCGAAAAGTTTGCGATTTTTTAAAATTATTGTAATTTTGCAAATCTAAATAAAACTTAAAATGAAAAGAATAACGCTATTGGCATTGTCGTTCATTTTCATGTTTATGAATGGCTTATCCGCCTTAGAACCAGTTAGTTCAGATATATCTTCCACCCCGCGCGACTCCACCCGCATGAAGAAGCAGAAGGATCCCGACCGCAAGCGCACGGGCTGGACGTTCGGCATTTTGCCGAGCGTCTCCTACGACGCCGACCTCGGATTCCAGTACGGCGCCCTCTCCAACATCTACTATTTCGGCGACGGCAGCACCTATCCGGAGTACCTGCACTCGATTTACGTGGAGGCCTCCTACACCACGAAGCGTTATGGCACCTTCCGCCTGTCGTACGACTCTAAATACCTGATACCCAAGCACCGGCTCACCATCGACCTAGCGTACCTGCCCGACGCGATGTGCGATTTTTACGGTTTCAACGGTTATACCTCCATTTACAACAACGTGTGGCGCGACTCGAAGCACTACACAGCGGAGGAGGGCTACAAGAGCCGCGCCTTCTACAAGTTCAAGCGCGATCTGTTCCGTGTGGCGGCCGACATCAGCGGCAACATCGGCGGCAACTGGTACTGGCATGGCGGCGTCGGGATGCTCGGCTACCTCATCAACTCGGTAGATCTGGACATGTTGAACAAGGGCAAAAAGCCAGACAAGCAGCTTCCTTACATCGACGGGCTGTACGAGAAGTACATCCAGTGGGATCTCATCGGGGAGAACGAACGCCATGGCGGCTTTCATCCCTACGTGCGCGGCGGCATCAGTTACGACAGCCGCGACCGGCAGACCAATCCCACCCACGGCATCTATACCGACGCCTTCCTCACCTACACCGCCGGCTTCAACTCCCAGAAGTTCGGGCACCAGGCCGACTTCAACAATCTGCGCTTCAACTTCACTTTCCGCCACTATGTGCCGATCTACAAGGACTACATCTCCTTCGCCTATCGCCTCGCCGCGCAAGTGTCGGCGGCGGGCAAGAGTCCGTTCTACATGAACAACTATTGGAACACGCTCTACATCCAGCGGGTGCTGTACGAGGGAATGGGCGGCGGCAACACGCTGCGCGGACTGCTGCGCAACCGCGTGCTGTCCAACGGCTTCGCCTTCGCCAACATCGAATTCCGCTTCAAGGTCGCCAAATTCCACGTCAAGAAGGAGAACTTCTACATCGGACTCAACCCCTTCCTCGATGCCGGCATGGTGCTGCAACCCTACGACATTGACGAAAACAGGTTGCGAGAGACCATCGCCCGGAACGACCCCGACTTCGACCTCAACACGCTGGGCGACTACTTCAACTTCGACCGGAAAGCCATCTACCGGCCGCACCTCGCCGCTGGCATCGGCCTCAAGGCGGCCATGAACGACAATTTCGTCCTCTCCGTCGATTGGGCCATACCCTTCAACAAGCAGGACAACGCCGGCTGGGCCAACTTCTACGTCAAAATCGGCTACATGTTCTAATTTTTGAAATACACAATTTTACGAATATGAAAGTTTTACTGTTCACCCTCAGTTATTTCGTATTTCCCTTCATCATCATCCTGCTTTTCAACCGCTACAAGTGGGCGAAGACGGTGGGAACGGTCATTTTGGCCTACGCGGTGGGGTTGATTCCGGCGCTGTTGGGCTGGACCGACTTCGGGACCGATGAAGCCGCCGCCGCCACCATGGGCAAGGTACAGACGTGGATTATGAACCTCGCCGTGCCGATCGCCATCCCGCTGATGCTCTTCAACTGCAACTTCAAACTGTGGACCAAGTCGTTGCCGAAGACGGCGGCGGCGCTGGGCGGCGGCATCCTCGCCGTGCTGATTGCCATCATCAGCGGATTCTTCCTCTTCCGGCACGCCGGCATACCCGACATCGCCAACGTAGCAGGCATGATGACCGGCATCTACACCGGCGGCACCATGAACTTCAACGCACTGGGCGTGGCCCTGCACGTCGAACCCAGCACCATCACCACGGTGCTCACCTTCGAGATGCTGGTCACCTTCCCCATCATCATGTTCATCGTGGCAGGCGGTTACAAACTGTTCCGCAAACTGCTACCCTACCGCGACGAGTCGGTGACCGTGGATAGCGACGGCGGCCAGGACCTCGAGCACGGCATCGAGCAGTACCACGGCATGTTGCGCTGGCGCACCTTCCTGCGCTCACTCGTCGGATTGGCCATCTCCATCGGACTATTGGCCATCGGCGCCGGACTTTCCCTTCTCCTCACCGGCAAACTCAACGAACTTGTCATCATCCTGACGATCACAACATTGTCGATAGCCGCCTCCTTCATCAAGCCCATCCGCGAAATCCCCAAGACCTTCGAATTAGGTATGTTTTTCATCCTGATTTTCAGCATTGTTGTCGCTTCGCAGTTCGACTTGTGGAAGATCAACACGAGCGCATTGGCCACGGGTGGGTTCCTGCTCTTCATCGTTCTCGTGAGTTCGCTGCTGCACCTGCTCTTCTGCCGCATCTTCAAAGTCAGCGGCGACCTGTACGGTGTTGGGTTAGTGGCCCTGCTCTGTTCGCCGCCGTTCGTGCCGCCCATCGTGGGAGCCATGGGCAACAAGAAGGTGCTCATCAGCGGCATCGTCATCGGTCTCATCGGCTATGCCATCGGCACCTACTTGGGTGTTGCCTTGGCATGGGGACTGGGGTTCTTCATCTAGTACATATTTCTTAATCTTCTAAAATACAGAAATTTGATGAGAAAAAGTTCGCTTTTCATTCTCCTCTTCCTTCTCTTTTGGGGATGTTCCCGTTCCGAAAAGAGTGACGACGCGAAACAACCTGCCGCGGTGGCAAAAGCCGAGACGTTGGCCACGGGCGACCTGCTCTTCGTGGGCATTCCGGGCGACTACAATCTGGAAGGGATCTCCTCCGCCATCGCCGACGCCACGGGCTACGGCGACACCAACTTCATCCACACCGCCATCATCGAGGTGGATGGCGACGGGCAGGCCTGGATCATCGACGCCACCCTCAAGCGCGGCGTCGCCCGCTACCCCATCGACACCTTCCTCACCGACTTCACCCTCAACGACGGCAGTCTGCCCGCGCTGGTGGTGATGCGCTTGGCCGACACCACTGGTTGCAGCCGGTTCGTCGCCAACGCCAAGGGCTTCCTCGGCGAACCCTACGACGCCTATTTCACCCCTGACAACGACAAGCACTACTGCACAGAACTCGTCTATGACGCTTACATCCGCGACGGGAAACACCTCTTCACCGCCCGCCCCATGAACTTCAAAAACGCCGACGGCGAATTTCCACTATACTGGACACAACTTTTCCATGCCATCGGGGCCAAAATCCCTCAAGATGAACTCGGTACCAACCCGCAGGAGATGCGGATGGAGCCGGTACTGAAGCGCGTCAACATCGACATTGCCACCGTTAGATAGGCCTTTCTCCTATCATTTTTACTAAGTAGAGGGTAGTCTTACCGCACTGGACGGCAACGGAGCAGCGCATGACGACCGTCGCAAAGCGTTGTGGCAAAGATGGTTATATCTCCTCCATCGCACAGTTTCAGCCGCTTGCGCAAGGGCTCGGCACCCAACGGGAAGTTGCGCACCGTGATGCCGGCGGCGGTCACGTCCGACAGTCCCTCCTTCAACTCCGCCTTGCCCATGCCGAAGACCGCCTCCACCTGGAAGACCCGCCCGAAGTAATCGGAATGCAAGGCATCTGAAGTATATAAATGACTGTTTTTCTGTAGTTTGAAAAGACCATCGCGGGCGGCAAGGTCATCCATAAGCCCTGCTTTCAGCACGGCGGCGTGCGGCTCGTATAGATAGCCCAACGGCAACGAATACGGCATCTCCACGGTGGTGCCCCTCTCCCAACGCTCGATGCGCGGCGCGACGCCGTCGGCCAAATCAACGCAGGCCAGCACGGGCGTCTGCGCACCGTCGCGGCACAACTCCACCAGTAACTCCTTCACCTCCCCGCGCACCGCCACCACGTGGATCGCCGTCGTCTGCGGCAACTGGCGCTGCACTTCGGTAAGGTCGAACATCGGCGACAACTTGACTATCACGTGATTGGTTTTCTGCCAGATGACGGGCAGCAGCGCCAGCAGATCTGGCTCGCAGTCGGCCAGGCGGAACACCTTGCGCCCCTCCTTGCGGCGGGCAGGGTCGATGTAAATATGGTCAACGGCGGGAAGTGTCGGCAGGATTTCGGCACAGTCCCCGTGGTGCACCTCCACATGGTCGAGGCCGAGGATGTCGAAGTTGTAGCGGGCAGTCTCGGCCACGCCCTCATCCTTCTCGATGAAGATGACGCGGGAACAGCGTCGGGCGAAGGCCGCGCTATCAATGCCCATGCCGCCGGTCAGGTCGGCTAACGTGCCGCCCTCCACCAACGACGCCTTGTAGTCTGCTGCCAACTCCGACGAGCACTGTTCCACCGACAGCGGCGGCGGAAACAGCAAGTCGAAGTTGCCGTACCATGACGGCAACTTCGACTTGGCCTTTTGGCGCGCCTGGATCTGCATCACCAGCCACGCCTTGGCGTAAGGTTCGTGCCAGTGCGAACGCATCGACAGCGCATAAACGTCATCGCCGATGTGCTGCCGGATGATGTCCGCCTCCGTCACTTCTCCTCCTTCGCCTTTTCGTTCATCATCTTCAATCTGTACTCCAGATCCTTCAACTCCTCCTTGGCGGCGTCGATCTTCTTGGAGAACTCGGCCTTCAGCAGGTCGGCGTTCTTGGAAGAGGCGAAGAAGCCGAGGTTGTTTTCCCAGATGGCGATGTCGTTCTTCAACTGGTCGATCTTGTTGACCAAATAACGTTTCTCCTTGTCAAGCAGACGGTCGGCGTTGGGATCGCTGAGGATGTTGTCAATGCGGGAACGGTAGTTGTCGCGACGGCGGTCGTCAGCGCTGACCTTGAGTTCGGCGAAACGCTGGTCAAGCACCTCACGGTACGCGGCGTAGATGCGGTCCTTCTCTTTTCTGGGAACGAAACCGATCTCGGTCCACTCGCGCTGGTACGCCTTGATGGCCTCCAGGTTCTCGTTACGGTCGGGGCCGAAAGCGTGGTTTCGGATGCGCTCGATAAGTTCCTCCTTCTTACGAAGATTCTCACCCTCAATCTCTTGCACATTATTGAAGTAGTTGGATTTGGCTTCGAAGAACTTGTCGCAGGCACCGCGGAAACGTTTCCAGATGGCCTCGGAGTGCTTGCGCGAGGTGGCGCCGATCTCCTTCCACTCCTTCTGGAGTTGGATGATCTCTTCGGTGGCGGCACGCCAGTCGGTGCGCTGGGCGATGGCTTCGGCGCGGATGGCTAAATCCACCTTCATGTTGTAGTTGGTCTGCTGCTCGTCCTTGATCTTGCCAAAGAACTCCTTCTTCTTGCCAAAGAACTGATCCAGAGTACCTTTGAAGCGGTTCCAGATCTCTTCGTTCACCTTGGGCGGCGCGGCGCCGAGGGTCTTCCAAACCTTCAGCAACTCCGTCAGTTGGTCGCTGATAGCGTTGTACTGCTTCGCGGTTTCGCTGGGCTGGGCAATCACCTCCTCGGCCTTCTCGCAAAGAACCACCTTGGCGTTGTAGTTGTTCTGCTGGTCGGCGTAAATCTGCTCGTAGTGGTCGCGGCGACGCTGGTTGATCTGATCCGACGCGCTCTTGAAACGCTCCCACAACTCCTCCTTCTTGTCCTCCGGCACAGGTCCGATCTCCTTCCATTCGTTGTGCAACTCTTGGAGTTCCTTAAACGACTGGTTGACAGAATCTTGAAGAAGCAACGACTCAGCTTGCTCGCAAAGTTTGATCTTCTGTTCCAGGTTCTTTTTCAAATCCAAGGTCTTGAGTTCCTTGTTGATGCGGAGGATGTCGAAGAACTTCTCCACATAGAAATGGTAGTTCTGCCAGAGGTTGTTGGACTCATTCTGCGGAACGGGGCCGACGTTTTTCCAACGTTCCTGCAGCTCCTTGAACTTGTCGTTGAGGGCTTTGAGGTTGTTGAGGTTGTTCTCGTCCTCGATGAGACTGCGAAGTTCAGTGAGGATGGCGTTTTTCTCATCCAGATTGCGTTGTTTCTCTGCCTCAATGTTTTCGAGGAATTTGCTTTTATTATGTTTGAAAACCATGAGAGCGTTGTCGAATTTCTCCTCCAGCTCGCTCTTTTCGGGTTCGAAGGCCTCTTTTTGGCCGCCTTCGGCGATGAATTTCTCTAATTGTTCCTTGCGGATGTCGCGCAGTTGGGCGATGACCTTGCCTCGGAGTATGCCTACCCGCTGTTTGATCTTGTTGTAGTCGGGATCGGCGACGACGCGGTGGAGTTCCTCCACGGCCTCCTCCAGGGTGAGATCCTTGTACTCGGCCTCAATCTGCTCGGCCGACTCGGCAGGGGTTTCGTTTTCCGCTTCGTCTTCATTCTCAGCGTTTTCCGCATTCACATTCTCGATGTCGGCCATCATTTCCGACACCGACTGCGCCTCTTCGGCTTTTGCAGGAGCGGCGGCAGGTTCTTCGGCCACGGGAGCCGTTTCCTCCTGCTGGACAGGGGCTTCCTCAACGGTAGGAGTCTGTTCCTCAACGGGAGCATCTTCTGCGGCGGGAGTTTCCTCTGCCACAGGGACTTCTTCCACGGCGGGAGTTTCGGCAATGGCTGGTTCTGTTTCGGTTTTGGTGGCGTCCGTCGCCGTTTCCGTAGCATCTTGGCTTACAGTGGGCTGGGCTTCCTCAGAAGCACCGAGGGTCGCTTCAAGAGACTGATTCTCATCAGTTTCAGGGCGGAGCAGGTCTTTTTCTTCCATAAAAAATTGGAGTTTAAATGAATAAAAATTGGTTGTTTCAAAAGGGTTGCAAAAATACGCGATTTTCTCTTATGATGAACGTTTTTGCTATTTTTTCTTCAGCAACGAAACCGTCGCCATCACGGGGTAATGGTCCGACACGTCGATGTCCTTGGCCACCGTATGTCCGTACGACAAGTAGCAAGGAGAGTGGAGGATATAGTCGATTCGGTAGTTGGGCATGGAACTGCCATGATAGGTGGTGGCGGTGCCGCTTCCGCTATACCGGAAGGTGTCGTGCAGTTTGCGGGCGACCGTGTTATAGCAGTAACCGGCGGGTGTGTCGTTGAAGTCGCCGCACACGATCACCGCGTAGGGCGAGCGGTCGATGTGGGCGCGGAGCGAGTCGGCCTGCACCTGCCGCACCGCCGCGGCATCGGCGACCTTGCGGAACAATTTCTTCACGTTTTTCTCAAAAGCGGGATCCTGCCCCGCATTGGTCGTCAACTGCTTGCTGATGGCATAGTCGGTGGCGGTCATGTGAATGGACGAAAGGTGCGCGTTATAAACCCGGATCGTGTCGTCGTGGTACTTGATATCGACATAGACCACCGCGTTGGAACTGCCGTCGTCCACCACCGGCCCCGCATCCAAAATCTTATACTTGCTATATACCGCAAGACCAAAATAGTACTTGCTCTGCGCCGTGTCGGTGAAGTAGAGATAGCGGTGAGTAGATGACTCGTCCACGTGCATCAACGCCGCAATGCCGTCTGTGGTGTGGAACTCCAACGTCTCGCTCTTGTCGTAAAAGAACTCCTGGAAACAGGCAATGTCGGGGTTCAGCGAAGCCAACGACATCATCACCTCCTTCAACTCCGCCCGTCGTTGTTTCATGTCGCTATCCTTGTACAAACCAAACAGATTCGTGTTGTAAGTCAGCACTTTGACGGCATTCGGACAATTCTCCGGCACCTCCGCCCCACGGAACTGAAAGTGCTTATCTATTGTATTGATATTCAACAAAATAAAAGCAATGGAGAGCAAACAGAAACGATAGTCAAGAAAAAGCCAGACCAGCACGAAAACGAAGTTGATGATAAGGAAATAGGGGAAGGCAATGCCACAGGCCACCACCAACCGCGATACCGAAGGATGAATAAAACCGGCCAGAAAAGTCAACAACAGCAAAAACGCGGCTATCGCATTGAGGGACAATACAGTCCAAAAGATTATATTTCGAAATTTCGTCTTTTGCATCGTGAAAAAATCATTGAAAAATCACCGTCGGTAGTGATAAAGAAAGTCTTTTTCCTCGGCGGAAAGCGCCCCGTAGCCGTCTTTGGAAATTTTGTCGAGGATCTCGTCTATGCGTTTCTCATCTCGACGTTTCTGAGCATTGTAATCCTCGTCCGTCATGGTGCGTGCCGCACCGGCTTCACGGGAGGAGTAGTACTTCTTTTTCTTTCGTATCTTTTTAAAATTCAATTTATTACCATACAAAAACCAAAGGGCTACAAGAGAACCGTAAAGGGCACCGCCAAGATGGGAGAAGTGCCCGCCGGCATTGTCGCCCACCAACCCAATCAAATCGAGAAGGATGAAGGTCAACGCCAACCACTTCAATTTCAACTGACCGAAAATCAACAAGTTAATAGGGTGGTTCGGGCGATAGACGGTAACGGCGAACATCACGGCCATCACCGCTCCTGACGCCCCGATACAGGAGGAGTCGGAAATCATCGGTTCGAAAACGGGAAACACATGATAGGCAGCCAAATAGACCAGATTTCCACACACGCCGCCAATCAAATAGGTGGCCAACAGATGCTTGTCGTTCTTGTATTGCAGAAAATATCTTCCCACAATGTACAACACCAGCATGTTGAAGAAGAGATGCCCAAAGCCCGCATGCACAAAGAGACTGGTGACGATGGTCCACGGGCGCGTGAGTACCAAATGCAAATCCGTATGGAAGGCGAGATAATCGCTGAAAATCGCGTTCAAGGATATGGGATGTCCCAACAAGTATGTAGGAACCAGTACGATAATATGGGCAATGAGCATCAGCAACCACACCGCGACATTGAGGATGATGAGGTTGCTCAAAACGCTTTTCGAGCGGAAAAAACGCTTGACATCGAGCCACCAGAAGTGGATTTGACCCAGTATGCTTTGAAAAGGATTAGCCATTTTTTTATCTGAATGTGGAACCATTGGGAAGTTTAAAACTCATCGTACCAAGTATCTTGCCGACGTCGGTTATTGTGGCGCCAGATCATGATGAGGATGAAGCCAAAGAGCATGCCGCCCAAGTGGGCAAAATGTCCTATGCCGTCGGCGGTGCCGGTGATGCCGTAAAAGAGTTCAATGGCGCCGTAAATGAGCACGAACCACTTGGCCTTGATGGGGATGAGGAAGTAAAGGTATATCTGCGAGTTGGGGAAGAGCATGCCGAAAGCGAGCAGCAGTCCGAAGACGGCGCCGGAAGCCCCGACGATGACGTGGGCGTTCACATACTCCGAACGGAGAAGTTCCAGATGATCACTGAGTTGGTTCAGCACGGCGGTGTCGCTGGGAAAGTGGGAAAGGTGCTGGTAACTCTGCTCCAGCATGTCGCGGAAAGCGACAGTCATGCCAGGGATGTGGTTGTCGTTGTAAAAGGCGGCGAAGTTCTCGAAGGTCGGGTCGGCGACGAAAGCGTTGATGAGGTTGATGTCGGGTTGCAGGGTAAGGGCAAGCACGGCATAGTGCGTGATGCCGGCGCCGATGCCGGTGATGAAGTAGAAGATGAGAAAACGCTTAGCCCCCCAATAGTTCTCCACAGCCGAGCCGAACATCCACAGGGCGAACATGTTGAAAAACAGGTGCCCGAAGTTGGAATGCATGAACATGTATGTGATGGGCTGCCAGATGTGAAAGTTGTCGGCGCTGAAGTAGTGCAGTCCCAGCCACGTGTCCAAATCCACGCCTAAGCGCGCGAAGACTATCGTCGCAACAAAAAAAAGCACATTGATAATCAGTAAGTTCTTTACGACAGGCGGTAGAATTTGGAAGCCGCCCATCCGGATGTCGTCTGCCATTTCGTCAATCTTGATTTAAGGCGGCAAAGTTACGTGTTTTTCTTGAAACATTTGGAGAAAAAAGCGTACTTTTGCAACGCATAAAAGAAGGACATGGACGTAGAGCGTGAAATCTGGAAGCATTTGGGTTATCCGACGGGCGAAAAGCCCGATGCGGAGGTATCGGCGATGATTGCGCGGGCATTGGACGAGTTATCGACGCTGGCGGAGTTCCGATACCTGCACGCAGAATACACGGTGCTGCCCGATTTCCTGCGCGACCACGAGGGTTACAGCGGCTATCTATCTGGTGCCGACTCGGTTGTATTGTGCGCCACCACGTTGGGGGCGGGCATCGACCGGCGGGTGCAGCGGCTGCAACTCACGGAGATGGCCTACGCGGTGGTCTTCAACACGGCCGCGGGCGTGTGGCTGGAGGAGTGCGCCGACCAATACGAAAAACGACTCCCCTACCCTCCGTTGGGCTTCCGGTTCTGTCCGGGCTACAACGGCACGCCGCTGAGCGACGCCCGCGAGATCGCCCGCCTGCTGCGAGCCGAGCGCATCGGCATCACCTTCCTCGACTCAGGACTGATGGTGCCCAGCAAGTCGATGGTGGGGGTGATGCGCGTGGGCGGCAGCGCCCACAAGAGTTGCGCGGGCTGCGTGGCCGCCGACGCCTGCCGCTTCCGACAGCAAGGACGGACCTGCTATGACAGTGAACGATAACAAAAAAGCCCTCCGAAAAGAGGGCTTTTTTGTGGCAGAACCAAACGATTAGCCAATCAACTGGGCGTATCCGGCTGCGTCGAGCAGGGTGTCGGCCTCGGCGGGATTGGTGGGTTTGATCTTCACGATCCAACCGCCTTCGTAGGGGTCGGTGTTGATGAGGGCGGGGTTGCCTTCGAGTTCTTCGTTGAATTCGACGACTTCGCCACCGATGGGCAGCATCAGGTCGGAAACGGTCTTCACGGCTTCGATGGAGCCGAAGACTTCGTTCTGTTCGAGGGTCTCGTCAACCGTGGTAACATCGACGAAAACGATGTCGCCCAGTTGCTCGGCAGCGTACGCGGTGATGCCGACGTATGCGAATTCACCATCCATTTTCAACCATTCGTGGTCGTTGGAATACTTCAGATTTTCAGGAATCATAATTTTTATTTTTAAGGTTATTAATGAATTAAACAGTCATAATCTCTTTCTCCTTCATCTCGGCCATCTTGTCGAGTTTGGCGATGGAGTCGTCGGTGAGTTTCTGGATGTCGGCCTCGAGTTTCTTCACCTCGTCTTCGGGCACGCCGTTGTCCTTGAGTTTCTTAGCAGTGTCGTTGGCGTTGCGGCGGATGTTGCGGATCGTCACCTTGTGCTGCTCGGTCTCCTGTTTCACCTTCTTGACCAGTTCCTTACGGCGTTCCTCGGTGAGGGTTGGAACGACGATGCGGATGAATTCGCCGTTGTTCTGGGGGGTGAAGCCGAGGTTGGCGGCCAAAATGGCCTTCTCGATGATGGGCAGCATGTTGCGCTCCCACGGCTGGATGACGATCTGGCGGGCGTCGGGGGTGCTGATGTTGCCGACCTGCTCAATGGGGGTGGGATTACCATAATAGTCAACCTTCAGACCTTCCAGCATCTGCGGGTTGGCCTTGCCGGCACGCACTTTCTGCAGGTCCTTGTCGAACGCCACAATCGCGCCGTTCATGCTCTCTTTCGCCTGATCCAGGCATTTCTTGGTATCTTCTGTCATATAATTGAATTTCTGTTGTTTACCGATTCTTTTGTTCCTCCAAAGAACGCTTCAGCGCTTCCTTCTCCTTGATCTCCTTCTGCAGACTCTTGATCTCCTTTTCCAGCATGGAACTGTTGAACTTATAGACGAAAAGTCCATGGAAGATGACGATGACGGTCCAGAGCAAAGTCACGAAGATGGTGAACTTCTCGAACGTCATGCCACTGTTGACGGCATCGGGAGTGGACTCGGGCTGGGTAGCGCGGAAGAGGAAGACGTAGAGGATCCACATCACGGCAACCACCAGCACGTAGATGGCGAGGTGAATTTTGAAATGCACTCTTTTGTTGGCCTTTTTATAGACTTTCGGGTCAACGAGTTCGGAGGTGTTTTGATTGTTTTCCATAATGATTGATGATAGGTGAAAATCAGTGTTGGTTGTGTACAAGGGTGCCGATGGACTCGCCATTGAGCACGCGCAGCAGGTTGCCGGGCTGGTTGGCGTCATAGACGTAGAGCGGGAGGTTGTTGTCGCGGCAGAGGGTGAAAGCGGTGAGGTCCATGATCTTGAGGTGCTTCTCGTAGGCCTCATCGAAGGTGATGGAGGTGAACTTGGTGGCGGCGGGGTGCTTCTCGGGGTCGTCGGAATAGACGCCATCGACGCGGGTGCCCTTGAGCAGCAGGTCGGCGTGGATCTCGACGGCGCGGAGTGCGGCGCCGCTGTCAGTGGTGAAGAAAGGATTGCCGGTGCCGCCGCCGAAGATGACGACGTAGCCGTTCTCGAGGTACTGGACGGCATTCTTGAAGAAGACCTTTTCGGTCATCCCCTCGATGGCGAAGGCAGTGAGCACCTTGGCCTTGACGCCGCGCTGTTCGAGCACACCCTGCAACGCCATCGCGTTGATGACGGTGGCGAGCATGCCCATGTGGTCGCCCTGCCGACGGTCGAAACCCTGGTTGGCGCCGCCGACACCGCGGAAGATGTTGCCGCCGCCGATGACGACGCCCACCTGCACGCGCTGCTTCACAGCCGCCTCGATTTCACTGGCATAATGGTCCACCGCCGCATAGCCGATACTGTAACCGTCTTCGGCCATCAGCGATTCACCACTCAGTTTCAATAAGATACGATTGTACTTCATGAAGTTTTTTTAGCCCGCAAATTTACACGTTTTTTCTTTTTATAACAAATAAAAGAGAATTTAACGGAAAAAATTAGCGGCCCACTTCTTACCTTCTTCTCAAATAGGGAGGAAAAATGAGCAGTAACAGATTAATTTACAGTTTGTTAATAATAAAAAAAAATCCCAACCCCATTTTGAGTGGGGAAAGGCGGAGTTTTTAAGATAAACGGTGGAACTACAGCATCTGTCGCCGTATGGCATACATGGCCACCGCCGCCGCCACCGAGGCGTTGAGCGACTCGGCATGGTCGCCGGTGCCGCCATACGACGGGATATGCACCTGGTCGGTGACACACCGCGCCACGGGCTCCGTGATGCCGCGTCCCTCATTGCCAATGACCAACAGATCATCGCGACGGAACGTCACCTCTTCGATGGGGCGGCCCTGAAGGAAGGTGCCGAAGACACGCGCCGTGCTCCCGCGCAGGAACGTCGGCAGGTCGGCATAGAAGACCGCCACCCGCGCGAAGGAGCCCATCGTGGCCTGGATGACCTTCGGGTTGGTGAACTCCACGCAGTCGGTCGAGCAGACCACCTGCCGGAAGCCGAACCAATCGGCCGTGCGGATGATGGTGCCGAGGTTGCCGGGATCGCGGATGCCGTCGAGGAGGATGGCGCCGGCGGAGGTGTCGAAATCGGCCACCGCATAACGCGGCGCGCAGGCCACCGCCAGCACCTGCTGCGGGGTGGTGAGTGCCGAAATGCGCGCCAGTTCCACCTCCGTGACCGCTTCGGCGGCGACGGACAGTTGCGGGTGCGCCGACAGCCAAGTGTCTGTGGCCCAAATGCCTTTCACCGTGAGCGACGAGCGCAGCAGCTCATCCACCGACTTGCCGCCTTCCACGATGAACAACCCCGTCTCTTCACGGTACTTCTTCTGCAACAACTTCCGCAGTTCGGTGGTCTTCGATTTGCTCAGCATTTTTCTTTTTATAAAATAATGAAAATCAGTATTCTAATTAAAATTTACCGCCATTTTCGCGCAGTTTCACCACGTCGTTGTATTTGCCGACATCCATCCAGCGGCCGCTGTCGTGGCGGTAGCCGCGGATAAGGTGGTCGGGGGCGAGGGCGAGGTAGAGCGGAGTCATGGAGAGTTTTTGGTCGGCGGGAATATGCCGCAGAATCTCACGGCTGACGACGTGAATGCCGCTGAAGCCGAGGGGCAGTTCCTGGCGCATGGGGCGTGCCACCTGCTTTTCGCCAGTGACAACGTTCTGCCAACCACCGAGTTGCAAGGTTTCGGCATCGAAGAGGAGGTAGCGCGAGGTAGTACGTTGGCGCACGGCAAGGGTGGCGAGGGCGTGGTGGTCGATGTGGTCGGCGACGAGGGCGCGGAGATCGAGGTCGGAGAGAATATCGACGTTGTGGAGGAGGATGTGGTCGCCGTGCAGGAGCGGCTCGGCGTACTTGAGGCCGCCGGCGGTGTCGCGCAGGAAGTCGCTCTCATCGGAGACGCGGATGTCGGCGTCGAAAGTGTGGGTGGCGAGGAACGCCTTGACCAAGTGGCTGAAATGGTGTACGTTGACGACGATCTCGGTGATGCCGCTCTGGATGATTTTCTGGAGGGTGGTTTCGAGAAGGGTGTGTCCGTTGATCTCGACGAGGGCCTTGGGACGATCATTGGTGAGCGGTTGGAGGCGAGTGCCGAGGCCGGCAGCGAAGACCATGGCGGAGGTAAGCATGGCGGTGGGGATTAAGGTTCTGTAACGAGGGTGACTTGGCCGTCGGCGAGGCGGTAGGTCTCGCCGGTTTCGGGGCAGCGGGCCGTTCCGTGACTGTCGAAGGCGAGGCGGTGTCCGCGGCGGCTCATCCAGCCGATGACACGGGCGGGAGTGCCGACGACGAGGGCGAAGGCGGGCACATCGTGGGTGACGACAGCCCCGGCGCCGACGAAGGCGTACTCACCGATGTCGTGGCCACAGACGATGGTGGCGTTGGCGCCGACAGTGGCGCCGCGACCCACGCGGGTGCGAGCGTACTGGCCCTTGCGACAGACCTCGCTGCGCGGGTTGACCACATTGGTGAAGACCGCCGAGGGACCGAGAAAGACATCGTCGGCGCAGGTGACGCCGGCGTAGATGGAGACGTTGTTCTGCACCTTCACACGGTCGCCCAACACCACGCCGTCGGCGATGAAGACGTTCTGTCCGACGTTGCACTGCGCGCCGACCGAACAGCCGGCCATCAGGTGCGAGAAGTGCCAGATCTTGGTGCCGTCGCCCACGTGGCAGCCGGCATCGACCACGGCGGTCTCATGCACATAGTAGTTGTTCTCCTTTTCCATAAAATCTGCAAATGGGCAGCAAAGATACTACATTTTATTGAATTTCACCGAAAAAAGCATCCTATTTTTATCAATCACACACGATGAGATGCCCGACGACCTCTTTTCCTCTTTTTTTCATTACATAAAATCGTAACAAAATCCAGCCAAACGCCCTAATGATTTTTACGTAAACATTTTGTAATTAAAAGATTATGTGTATTTTTTACAGCATAAAAGCGGTTCGATTTGAGGTTGACCGACGTGGGGAGTTTGCCTATCGCCGTCCCAAGGACGACGTGTTAGTCGTTCCCATAGGATGCCTGAAGGATTGAAATCCGATATTAAACAAAGACTTGACTCCTGATTCCAACAAAAAAATCAAATTTTCGTACACAAAATTCTCATTGACAAGAGAATTTCGTATTTTTGCAGACCAACCCAACTGAAATATCGTACCACCATGAAAGCCGCCCCCACCCATTTCCACCATCGAATCACCCGGATGAAACAGTGTTGCCTTGCTGTGTTGTTAGCGATCTGTCTATTGCTGCCGGCCGCCGCGCAGGACCTCCAGCACATCGCGCTCACCAACATGATCTATGTTGACGGCATCCACAGCGTGCAACTCTACAAGGCCGGCAACCCGCTCGCCTTCCCCGCCATCACGCTCAACAGCAGCGAGAAACTGACTCTCGCCTTCGATGACCTCGCGGGCGACGGCCGCTACCTCAAGTACACTTTCATCCACTGCACCCACGACTGGAAGCCCGACGGCATGAATCAGATCGAGTACCTCGACGGCTTCATGGAGGACGAGATCACCGAGTACAGTTACTCTTTCAACACGCTCACCAACTACACCCACTACACGCTCGATTTCCCCAACGAGATGATGCGCATCCAGCGGTCGGGCAACTACATTTTACATGTATATGACGACTCGCAGGACCACCCCGTGCTGACGCGGCGGTTCGTGGTGGTGGAGCCGATGTCCGCCCGCATCGACGTGTCTGTGCACCGCGCCTCCGATGTGAGCGAGATGTACACGAAGCAGGAGGTCGATTTCGTCGCCAACACTGGCGCCTGGTCGGTACGCAACCCCTCGCAGTTCCTGCACGCCACCATCCTCCAGAACGGCCGCTGGGACAACGCCATCACCGGCCTGCGCTGCCGCTTCAACACGCTCAGCGAGTACAGTTTCGACTACGACGACAACTCCAACGTCTTCAACGGCGGCTCCGAATTCCGCTTCTTCGACCTCAAGAGTCTCAAATACAACGGCTCCCGCATCGTGTCGTCGGGACTGGAGCGGGGCGACAACCACGCCTACGTCGTCGAGGACCAGAGCCGTCCCTTCGGTCCGTACGTCTCCGGCACCACCAGTTACGGCCGCTGCTACTACAAAACCGAGGACTTCGAGGGCGAGAACCGCGAGGAGTACGTCCACACCCACTTCACCCTCCGCAGCGACTACCCCATCGAGGGCGGCAAGATGTATGTCTTCGGAGAACTCACCGACTGGCGACTCCTGCCCGAGGCGCAACTGCAATTCACCCCCGCCCTCGACGCCTGGGAGACCACCCTGCTCATCAAACAGGGGTATTACAACTACCAGTACGTCTTCGTGCCCGACAACAAAAAGGTCATCGACGAGACCTACATCGAGGGCAGCCACTGGGAGACACAGAACGAATACGTCATCCTGCTCTACCTGCTCGATGAGGGCGGCGCCTACGACCGGCTCATCGGCTACATCAACACGAGCAGAAATTGAGCGAAAAGTTGTACTTTTGCAAACTTTTTTAACGACCTGCCGTGTTCTATCCAGAATCCTTTGAAGAGAAAATCGGTTTCGACCAGATCCGCCAGTTGGTGGCCGCGCGCTGTACGACTGCGATGGGGCGTCATGCCACTGATCAAATGCAGTATGGCGCCACCCTCGAGGAGTTTTCTCCCTGGCTGATGGAGACCGACGAGTTCAAGCAGTTGCAGCAGTTCGACGATCCCTTCCCGACCCACGAGTGTCATGACCTGCAGCCCGTGCTGGCGCACATCGCCATCGACGGCACCCACATCGAACTTGACGAGTTGGTGGAGTTGCGTGAATTGGTGCAGGCCGTCATCGACGCGGTGGTCTATTTCCGCATCCGCCACGACGACGGGAAGTACCCGCACCTGTGGGCGTTGTGCGAGAACGTGCTGATGGAGAAGGATCTGCTGACGGCCATCAACCGCGTCATCGACCCGAAGGGGGCGTTGCGCGACGACGCTTCCGAAGAGTTGCGCCGCATCAAGAGCGCCATCATCCGCCTCTCCAACGACGCCGACCGCCGCATCCGCAAACTGCTCAACCAAGCCAAACAGGACGGCATCGCCAAGGAGGACGCCGAGATGACCGTCCGCGACGGCCGCCTCTGCATCCCCGTGCAGGCGCAGTTCAAACGCCGGCTGCAGGGGTTCGTCCACGACGAGTCGGCCACCGGCCAGACCGTCTTCATCGAACCCACCGAGGTCTTCGCCGCCAACAACGAGATCCGTGACCTCATGAACGCCGAGAAGCGTGAAGTCATCAAGATCCTCACCACCCTCACCGACACCATCCGCGCTTCCATCCCCAACCTGCGCGAACACCACCACTGGATCGGGCACCTCGACTTCGTGCGCGCCAAGGCGCTGCTCGCCATTGACCTGAAAGCCACCCTGCCCCACCTTCTCCCCTCCCCCGTGCTGCACCTCCACAATGCCGTTCACCCTCTGCTCTTCCTGAAGTTCAAGTCGCTCAACAAGACCGTGCAACCCCTCGACGTGGAGTTGACCTCCCACCAGCGCATTCTCATCATCTCCGGTCCGAATGCAGGTGGCAAGTCGGTGTGCCTCAAGACCATAGGATTACTACAATACATGCTGCAATGCGGTCTGCTTGTGCCAGCCGACGATCAATCGGAGATGAGCGCCTTCGCCGACTTCTTCATCGACATGGGCGATGAGCAGTCGATTGAGAACGACCTGAGCACCTACAGTTCGCACCTGCGCAATCTGAAGGTGATGTTGGAGAACCTGAACGAGCAGTCGCTCTTTCTGATCGACGAGTTCGGTTCCGGTACCGAGCCGACGTTGGGCGCCGCCATGGCGGAGTCGGCGTTGGAGGCCTTTTACGACAGCGCCGCCTTCGGCGTTGTCACCACCCACTACGGCAACCTCAAACTCTTCCCCGACACCCACCCCGAGGCGATGAACGGCGCCATGCTGTTCGATGTCGATCGGCTGCAACCGCTCTTCCGGCTCAAGACCGGCAACCCAGGCAGTTCGTTCACCTACGAGATCGCCCGCCAGATCGGCTTTCCCCAACGGATCATCGACAACGCCATCGCCAAGTCGGGCACGGCGCAGATCGACTACGAGCGGAAACTGCAGGAGATCGAGGTGGCGAAATTGGAGGCCGACGAGCGGCTCAAGTCGGTGCGCCTCGCCGATGAGCAATTAGCCAAGATGGTGACCGAATACGGCGAAAAATTCGGGGAGTTGGAGAAGCACCGCAAGGAGATCCTGCAACGCGCGAAGAACCATGCCACCAGCATCATTGAGAATGCCAACAAACTGATAGAAAAGACCATACGCGACATCAAGGAGGCCAAGGCCGAGTCGGAGAAGACGCGTGCCATCCGCAAGCAGGCCGAGCAGGCCAAGGAGAAGATGCGCGCCGACATCGAGGAGGTGGAGAAGAAAGAGGCCCCGCAACCCGCCGTGCCGCTGAAATACACCAAGCCCCTGCAACCGCAGGCCGCACCCAAGCCGGAAGACCCCGCCATCCATGTCGGCGACTCCGTCTTCATGATCGACATCCAGACCGCCGGCGAAGTCACCGAGATCCACGGCCAGGACGTCGTCGTCAGTTTCAACTCCGTCTCCTTCCGCACGTCGATGAAGAAGTTGACGAAGATCAGCAAGAAGGAGGCCAAGGAGGTAAAGCGCCACGGCGTGAAGATGTCGGGCGTGGGCACCCTCAGCGAGTTGATGAATCAGAAGGTATCCTCCTTCAACCCGACACTCGACCTGCGCGGTGCCCGCGTCGATGAGGCCATCTCCATGCTTGAACCCTACATCGACGAGGCCGTTTTGCTCAGCATCCACGAGGTGCGCATCCTGCACGGCAAGGGCAACGGCATCCTTCGCAAGGTAGTGCGCGAGCAACTTTCCCACCGCAAGGAGGTCATCTCCTTCGCCGACGAAGCCCTCGAATTAGGCGGCTACGGCGTCACCGTCGTCCAACTATAACCCCACCAGCAGCCATGAACATCCTCGAAATCAACAACTTCTCGCTCGACCTCAGGAATGATGAACAGTGGCATCACATTCTCCACCACATCACCATCGAGGTGCCGCGGGGCAAGACCGTGGGCATCGTGGGCGAGTCCGGCTCCGGCAAGTCGGTCACCGCGCTGTCGGTGATGCGGCTGTTGAGTGCGAAGGGCATGCGCGTCGGTGAGGGCAGCATCACCTTCTACGATGCAAAAAAAGAGCAGCCCGTAGATCTGTTATCACTGTCGGACAAGGAGCTGCGGAAGGTGCGCGGCGCCCGCATCGCCATGATCTTCCAAGAGCCGATGACGTCGCTCAACCCCGTCATCCGCTGCGGCGACCAGATCATGGAGGCACTCCAGTTGCACACTACACTCACCAAGGCGGAGGCGAAGGAGCGCGTGCTGGAACTGTTCCGCGAGGTGATGTTGCCGCGCCCCGAGAAGATCTTCTCCGCCTACCCGCACGAACTGTCGGGCGGCCAGAAACAGCGCGTAATGATCGCCATGGCGCTCAGTTGCGAACCCGACATCCTCATCGCCGACGAGCCGACCACGGCCCTCGACGTCACCGTGCAGAAGGGCATCCTCGAGTTGATCAAGAAGATGCAGAAAAAGTACGACCTCAGCGTCATCTTCATCACCCACGACCTGGGGGTGGTGGCGCAGATCGCCGACGAGGTGGCGGTGCTTTTCCACGGAGATGTGGTGGAGCACGGTCCTGTGATGGAGATCTTCAACCATCCGAAGCACCCCTACACGCAGGGGCTCATCGCTTGCCGTCCGCCGTTAGACCACCGGCCGCGGCGCCTGCCCACGGTGAGCGACTACGTGAACGCCGCCGAAGACGCCCGCCCCGACACGCTGCCCGCCTTCGCCGACATCAGCGAGGCGGAACGCGCAGAACGGCACCGGCAACTCTATCAGGGCGAGCCGCTCATCCGGCTGGAACATCTCTCCAAACGCTACGCCCTGCGCAAGGAAAAACTCTTCGCCAAACGCGAGTACGTATATGCCCTCAAGGACGTGTCGCTCGACATCTATGAGGGCGAGACCCTCGGGCTGGTGGGAGAGTCCGGCTGCGGCAAGACCACCCTCGGCCGCACCCTGCTGCGCCTCATCGAACCCGACGAGGGCCGCATCTTTTACCGCGGGACCGAGTTGACGAACCTGCCGCAACGGAAGATGCGCCACTACCGCAAAGATCTGCAAATCATCCTGCAAGACCCCTACTCATCACTCAACCAACGACTTACCGTCGGCGACATGATCACCGAGCCGATGACATTCCACCATCTGTACGCCAACAACAAGGAGCGTCGCGACCGCGCCATCGAGTTGCTGCAGCGCGTCGGACTTGAGCCGGACCACTTCTACCGCTACCCCCACGAGTTCTCCGGCGGCCAGCGCCAGCGCATCTCCATCGCCCGCGCACTCGCCGTCAACCCGCGCTTCATCATCTGCGACGAGTCCGTCTCCGCCCTCGACGTCTCCGTGCAGGCACAGGTGCTCAACCTGCTCAACGAACTGAAACAGGAGTTCAAACTCACCTACATCTTCATCTCCCACGACCTCTCCGTCGTGAAATACATGTCCGACCGCATGGCCGTAATGCAGTTCGGCGAGATTGTGGAGATGGGTGAAGCCGACAGCATCTACCATCATCCCCAAACCGAATATACCCAAACATTGATTGATTCCATCCCAACCATTTAACATTTTTTGGCATGAGAAAATCCCTTTACATTTCCCAAAACAGCATCCGCATCCTGTTAGGCCTCATGTTCATCGTGAGCGCGGTGATGAAGTTGCTCTCCCTCGACACTTTCGTCATCTATGTCTATAGTTTCAAGATACTTCCGTTTGCATTGACCGAGATCGCGACCCGCCTGCTCATCGCCTTTGAGATGGCCCTCGGAGCGATGCTCATCCTCAAAATCAAGTACAAATGGACCTGGTGGATTTCGACTGGAATGATGATCGCTTTTACGATTTTTTTAGTCTATGTCGCCATCTTCCGCAACGACGACAATTGCCACTGTTTCGGCGACATCATCGAGGTAAAGCCCTGGGTATCCATTCTCAAGAACCTTGGCATCCTCGGCGCATTAGCCCTAGTCTATGGCTCCTGTGACCGCAGTCTGGCCTTCGGCTTTTTCAAAAATGAAGAGGGTCAGGAGCAGTTTCGCTGCCGGTTGGTACCCGATCACGACGTCTTCTGCAATGGGCACGACTATCCCAAGGCGTGCAGAGTCGTGATGCTGTCGATCGTGGGCGTGGGCGCTTTCGTCAGTTCCTTCGTGCTCTTCCCGCCCAACGCCATCTTCAACAAAATCTTCTCCGACAACAACATGGTGGCCACTTCCGTCTTCGACAAGGCGCTGACCGACTCGTTAGTGTCACTGCACTTCACCAACGCGAAATATGACGAGGCCAAGGACACGGTCACCTTCACCGTAGATACCAACTACTACCAGCCGCAGCAAGGCACTTACATCATCGCCGTCGTCAGTTCGGGGTGCAAATATTGCAAGCAGAGTTGCGAGTTGATGCACAGCATCTTCGAGCGCAACGGGCTGCCGAACGACCGTTTAGTCTATTGGATGTGGGGGGCGAACTACCCGCACTGCGCACGCTTCCTGCGGATCACCAAAAGCTGGCAGCACGACTGCTACCGCATCAGTCCTGTGCTGGCAGTGGATATGGTATATGGAAGTTTCCCGACATTCCTGGTCGTGAAGGACGGCAAAGTCATCAACGCCTTCAACTATCGCGGGATAGTGGAGGGCGACATTGTCGATTACGTGGAAGGAGGCGAGTAACTACTGTTCGCAGACCCAGGTCTTGTTGGTGGCGAACACCGTGTCCTGGTTCATTCTCATTTGTTTGTCCTGGCACTCTTCCTTGGACATCTTGCCATAGTTGTGGGTCTCGTCGGCGAGGTCGGAACTGGGGTGGTAGCCCGTGCAGACGCAGTCGCGCTTGCAGGATACGGTGACGAGCACTGCGACGGCCAAAAACAGGATTGCGGTTATCTTTTTCATATCGTACGATGATTTGCAAATTGATGGCGCGAAATTACGAATTTATTTGATTATACGCACCAAAGTGCGCAAATTTCGGGGCGGATGTCGCGCACACCCACCCCGGAACGGCTATTTTTTCTGCGTCTTCATCGAGTGGACGATGAGATAGACGCACAGGGCGACGAACATCACCACCGCGAGGATGCTGAAAGCTGGGGAGTTTTGATATGCCATGGTGGTGGTGACGTCAACGCCGACGAACTTGAGGACGGCGCTGACGACACCGAAGATGGCCGCGCCAGCCAGCAATCCGCTCGCCAGCAGCGTGCCTTTGTCCTTGCGCTGTTTGTTGACGGCCTCGTCCTTGCTGCGGCTGCCAACGAACCAGGCGATGGCACCGCCGACCAACAGCGGAGTGTTGAGTGCTAACGGGAGGAACATGCCCAGCGAAAAAGCTAATGCCGGAACGCCGATCATATCGAGCAGCAGGGCGATGACCGCACCCACGATGTAGAGAATCCACGGGGCGCCCTCACCCGACATCAACGGCTCGACAACGGCCGCCATGGCGTTGGCCTGCGGTGCCGCCAACTCTTCGCCTTTGATGGCATCGGGAGCATAGCCATAGCCGTAAATCTTCGACAGAATCATAATAACAATGCCGACAGTGAGCGCCGACACTAACGTGCCCACGAACTTGAAGGCTTGCTGCTTGAAGGGGGATGAGCCGATCCAGTAACCGATCTTCAGGTCGGTGATGAAGCCGCCCGCCATGGCCAACGCCGAGCAGACGATGCCACCGACAATCATGGCAGTGACAATGCCCGCCGAACCTTTCAGTCCGACAGCGGCAAGGATGAACGACGAGAAAATCAGCGTCATGATGGTCATGCCCGACACCGGGTTGCTGCCCACCGTGGCGATGGCCGTAGCTGCCACCGTGGTGAAAAGAAAAGCGAACAAGAAGACAATCAACAGCGCCACAATCACCTGAGTGAAATTCATATTCAATCCTCCAAAGATGAAGAAAAGAAACATGACAAGGAAGACGGCCAGAAAGCCGAAGAGGATGATCTTCATGGAGATGTCACGACGGGTGCGCAGCGTCTCCTGGGCTTCCGGAGATGATTCCGCCCCACCTTTTTTGGCTTTGAAGATGGTGCCCATGGAGGTCTTGATGACGCCTGCCGACTTGATGACGCCGAGCAGTCCGGCCATGGCGATGCCGCCGATGCCGATCAGTCGCACGTAGTTCTTGAAGATGAGGTCGGGGTCCATGGTGCTCATCAGCGTGCCGTCGCCGGTGACGCCGTAGGAGCCGAGCAGCGGCACGATCACCCACCACGACAGGAAGGAGCCGGCGCAGATGATGGCGGCGTATTTCAGTCCGATCAGGTAGCCGGTGCCGAGCAGGATGCCCGTACCGCTCATATTGAGGGTAAACTTATGGTTCATCGCGAGCGCCTCGCCCCACGCCGTCATGCGCGTGGAGATGGCCTCGGACCAGAATTTGAAGGTCGTCATGCAGAAATCGTACAGGCCGCCGATGAGGCCGCTGGCGAGCAACAACTTGAGTTGGCTGCCGCCCTTGGCGCCGGAGACGAGGATCTCGGTGGTCGCCGTCGCCTCGGGGAAGGGGTACTTTCCATGCATGTCGGAGACGAAGTATTTGCGGAACGGAATCAGGAACAGGATGCCGAGGAAGCCGCCGAGCAGCGAGGCCATGAAGATCTGGAAGAAGTGGACTTCCAATCCCATACCGGGATTCTTCTCCTGGATGATGAAGATGGCCGGCAGGGTGAAGATGGCGCCGGCGACGATGACACCCGAACTGGCGCCGATGGACTGGATGAGCACATTTTCGGAGAGGCCGCTCTTGCGTTTGGCGATGGTGGAGGCCCCCACCGCGATGATGGCGATCGGGATGGCCGCCTCAAACACCTGTCCGAAACGCAAGCCCGCATACGCCGTGGCCGCGGAGAAGATCACCGCCATGATGATACCCCAGACGATGGTCCAGGCATTCAACTCCGGGTACTTCTTCTCGGGCAGCAAAATGGGCTTGTACTCTTCGCCTGACTTCAACTCACGATAGGCGTTTTCGGGCATCTTCACGTCTTGTCCCACAGACTCGACAGTTTCTTGTTCTTTTTCTTTCATTTTGGAAATTTTAATGAGATTGCAAAAATACGACTTTTGTCAGGACCTCAGCCGTTACTCCTTCACCACCTTCAATGTCGTGACGACGCCGTCGGGAGCGGTGAGGCGCATGAGGTAGATGCCGTGGTCGAGGCCGGTGAGGTCGAAGTCGGCGGAGCCATCGACGACGGACTCCGTCAGCAGCAACTTGCCAAGGAGGTCGTAAAGACGGCACACGCTGCCCGGCACATCACAGGTGAGGTGCAACACCCCTGTGGTCGGATTCGGGAACACGCTGACAGCAAGGTCATTGTCTTCGATACCCGAGTTGAGGGTGCGGGTGATTTCCGTCACCATCAGGTAGGTGCCGATGGGGTTGAGGGAACCGTTCGGATATACCTTATAGACAATCTGACCGCCGTCATTCAACACGAACGGGTCGGCGGTGACGTCGTTGACCACGCCCCAACTGCCACCGTTCTGGGAGATACGGAATACGGCATCGTTGGTATAGACATGACCGTTGCCGCTGTCGCCGGCGTCGTGCAGACGCACATTCACGGTGTATCGGTAGCCGGAAGGCAGGTTGATCTTGTAGTAGTCGTAACTGTCGCCCACGTGGAAGTTGGATCCCGTGGTGCTGACCGTGGCCTGGTTATTGGAGAAGTTGGGGGTGAAGACGTATGCACTGCTGGTGTTGTCGTTGTCCTCATAATTGTCGGGATTAAGCACCACAGTGACGTCGAGGAGGTTGGCACCGCCGCCGATGCCGGCGAAGGACCAGTCGTTGCTGCCGTTGGCCTGGAACTGAAGGGCGAGTTTGTAACTACCCGGCGCCACGGTGATGAGTTCGGAGGCATTGATAGTAGCGGTGGCGTTGTTGGCGATGTTGGCTGTGCCGGGATTGCCGAGCACCTGGGCGCACATCCCGTGTTCGTCCTCCAAGATGAGACGCACGCTGCCGTTAAAAACGGAACCGCTGGTATTCTTGTAGGTGGCGCCGAAACCGACAGTGGACCCATGCTGGATGGTCGTGCTGTTGGGGGAGAGCGAGAAGGTGGAGTTCATCACCAGTGCAGGCGGCTCCACGCCGAAGATGGCCTGCTGTCCGTATGTGAAGTCGTAGTGGCTGCTGCCCCAGCCGCCGCTGCCCGGGTTGAGCGAGGAGACGGCGAAGTAGCCGTCGTTGCTGCCACTCCAACCCCAGTTGAAATGGAAATAGTTGTTGCTGTTATATCCGTCGCACACAAAAGCGTGCCCGTCAGTGAGACTCTCATCAAAGCCGGAGTACATGACGGGACGGCCGGCGTCGAGGTCTGCCTTCAGCATGTTGATCCACTCGGCGTCAGAGTATGAGGATTTGCGGCGACCGACGAGTTTGTCGGAGTAGCCGAAGTTGTACTTGAAGGCCGTCTCCGCACTCGGGTAGTTGGCGTAGGGGGCGACGGTCTGCGCGCCGGAGCCGCTGGGCTCGTATTTCATGTTGACGGCGACGCCGCAGTGGAACATCAGCGTGGCAACATAGGAGTTGCTGCTGTAGGCGGAAACGGAGTTGGGCATGTTGCTCCAACTATAAGTGGTGGCGCCGAAGTTGGCGCTGAGGGTCGTGTTGTAGTATTCGCAGTGGTAGGAGTTGGAGCCGCAGCCCTTCGGCGGATAGGCCCAGTACTTCATCACCTGCGCCATGGCGGTGGCCACGCAACCGGTGGGGGCACGGCTGTAGCCGCTGCCCGGACACATGGCGTTGTACGGACTGCCCTGGTCCCAGGTGGTGCTTAGCAGCGGACTGACTGCGGTAACCGACTTGGGGCTAAGAAGTTGATTGTCTGCGAGGGCGGCCCACTCGGCGGCCACGCTCGCACTCTGCGGCAGGTCGTAGGCAATGGCTCCGGCGATTTCGTGCTCATAGCCGCCGAGCCACGCGCGGAAGTTGTCGGGCATCGCGGCGGGATCGAGGCGACCGTGGTCGGAGTAGCCTAAGATGGGCAGGGCGCGGTCGTCGCCGGCCATGATCACAAAGCCGTCGCCGTCTTGCCGCTGCCAAACGTAAAGGTGGCTGAATCCCAGATCGGGTGCGAGGTCAGCGAGTTGCGGCGCCGGCTCCCCCTGTCGGGTGGGCTCCAGTTGGAGACTCCAGAAGTGGATGGCGAGGGTGCGGGCGGTGGTGGCATCCACGGATTTGGCCCCGCCAGTGACTACGAGTACGATAAATAACACGCAGAGTATCAGTTGTTTTTTCATATTTCTTGATTAGTTGATGGTCCGTTGTAGTTGTTGGCGACAAGGTGATGTATTTGTGGCAGCGCAAGCAGCAGGCGCGCCCCCCAGCCGTTATGAAAATAGTACTGGCAGGAGGCGACGGCATTCTCCTTCGCACTCAGACTCTCCTTCGCATAAAGCATCAGAAAGTCCTTGAGGTCGGTGTAGATGTCGGTGAGCAGTTCCGAAAGGGAGATCGGGCTGGAATCGACCGCGTCGTCCGCCAAATCGACGGCGGAAAAGAAGTCGCTGTCGCCGAAGAAGTTGGCGAGTTGCAGGCGCACGGTCTCGTACTCCTCCTCGGTGACGAACCGCTCGTTGGCGGAGTCATCGCCCACCTCCACGGCGGGCAGGAAAGTGCCTTTGAGGTACAACGCCGGCAGGATGCTCTGCAGAAAGAGCAGGGCGGTGGCTCGGTCCGTCTTGTCGATGCGGTCGATGAAGCGGCAGAACTCGCTGCCCACGGCAAACACCTCCAGCACCTGCTTCGAGCGGACTATGGCTTCGGAATCGCTGTTTTGTTCCATCGTTGGATTAAAAAAAGCCGTCGAAATGACGGCTTTTGTCTTGGGTGTGAAAGGTGAATTAGTCGATTTTCTCCATCGAGCAGGTCAGCGTGACAATCCGTTCGACACCAGTGTCGGCGACGTTGAGGTATTCACACTCTCTCTTGTCGTAAATGTGCCCGGCAGCATACATGATGGAGTCGATGTTGACGGTGGTGGCAGTGGATGTGCTGTCAACCGTGGTGGTGTCTGTGATAGTGGTGTCAGTAGTGGCGACGGGATCGACGCTCTTCTTGCAAACACACTGTTTCTTGCAGGACATCATCATGACGACGAAGGCCAAGGCGAAGCAAATACAAAGAATCTTTTTCATTTTGACGATATTTAAGGTTTTTATTTTCTATTCCAGATGACAGTCGATGGTGCGGGTGATACCCTCTCCATCATTGTAGGTCTTGTTGTATTCAAGACAATCTTTTTCCGACATCTTGCCGAAGTCGTTCACCATGCTGTCGGATGTGGTGGCAGTGGTACGGGTGGTCTTGCACATGCAGGATTTGCCGCAAGAGGTGAACAAGAGAGCCGCGAAGGCGACAACGGCAACGGTGAGAAGACATTTTTTCATCATAGCAAAATATCTTGGTTTAAAATTGTGCAAAATGCAGCGGCAAAAATACATGAAAATTTTGAAATACCCGAAATTTCCCGAAAAAGTTTTTGTTATTCTTTCTCTTTTTGCAGGACTTCATTAAAACAATGACGGCAAAGCGGCTCGTAACTCTCTTTTTCCCCTAACATCACCTGCTGCGAATTAGAGACGAGACGGTGCGAAAACTGCGCCTGCTCGCCGCACTTCACGCAGATGGCGTGCGTTTTGGTGACGTACTCCGCGATGGCCATCAACTTGGGCATGCAGGCGAATGGCTGCCCGAGATAATCCATGTCCAACCCCGCCACGATGACACGTATTCCATTGTTAGCCAATTTATTACAAACATCCACAATACCGTCGTCGAAAAACTGCACCT
Organism: Bacteroidales bacterium; assembly: GCA_016288655.1. Lineage (GTDB taxonomy): Bacteria > Bacteroidota > Bacteroidia > Bacteroidales > WCHB1-69 > UBA1756. The sequence goes on along the minus strand of JAEEKX010000037.1, from coordinate 10,802 downwards.
CGTCGATGCCGACCACTTCCACATCCTCCATGTTCACATAAAGCAGGATTTCGGCAGAGTTGTGGACGGGAGTGGAGATCATGGAGTTGGCGTCGTGGGAAACCACCTCCTCTTCGTCGTAGCGCACATCAATGGCGGGCTTGAAGAGTTCGATTTTCTGATTGGCGAAGTTGGCGCGCTTGATGCGGCGCAACAGTTCTTCGGTTTTCCCGGAGAACATCGACCCGCATACGACCTCCACCCATCCGCGGTTGATGCTACGATTTACTTTGGTTTCCCTATACATTTTTTGGAAAATTTGTTGTAATTTTGGCGGCGATTTTTGAAGACGCAAATTTACAAAAAATCATTATACCCATAGTCTTTTTTGATATGATAAATTCGGAAAAAAATGCAGATTTTCGCGCCTGTTTAACCCAGGTCGCTGATAATTTGAAACTTATTGCCGCCTCCGACGCCGTCACCCCGCTCGAACGCGATCTGGCATTGCAACTGCTCCGCGAGGCCTATCTGATCGTGATGGATCCCGATGTCGCGCAGCCCGAACCCGTCGTCGAGGTCAAGCCCGTCGCGCAGCCCGAACCCGTCGTCGAGGTCAAGCCCGTCGCGCAGCCCGAACCCGTCGTCGAGGTCAAGCCCGTCGCGCAGCCCGAACCGAAAGAGATTCATCCTATGGATGACGACATCCTCGATTTCCTCGGTGCCCCCAGCACTCCCGTTTCCCCGCAAGAGCCCGCCCTTGCGCCGAAGGCGGAGCCGGTGCGTGCGCCCCAACCGGCACCGGTCGAAGAGCCGCAGCCACAGCACACCGAGCCCGCTTCCCAGCCGGCACCGGCACCCGCTGTCACCCGCGTGGAGCCGCAGCCACGCCCGAAAAGTCCATCAACGCTCTTTTCGGAGCCGACACCCACACCCACGCCCGCTCGCAAGGAGACCAAGACCCTCCACGACATTCTCGCCCAGACCCACGAGGACAACTCCCTCGCGACCAAATTCCAACACTCCCACATCGACGACCTGTCGAAGGCCATCACCCTCAACGACAAGTTCATCTATATCCGCGAGTTGTTCAGAAACAAGGGGGAAGAGTTCGGCCAGGCCATCCAGAAACTCAACAACTGCCAGAATATCGACGAGGCCTTCTCCGAAATCGACATGATGAAGAAGTTCTACATGTGGGACACCACCTCCACGGCCTACCTATCGCTGTGCGATTTGGTACGCCGTAAATTCGTGTAATCCATGAGGTTCCGTACCGAACTGCCGTTGCCGCAGTATCCTTTCCGTATCGGAGGTGACCAGCGGCTGATGTTCCTCGGCTCCTGTTTTTCAGAGCACGTCTCCGGCTACCTCGCCGCGCGGCGGCAGCCCGTGTGTGCCAACCCCTTCGGCATCCTCTTCAACCCGCTCTCCATCGCGCAGGCGCTCGACCTGCTCACCAGCGCCGCCGCGCTCTCCGACCGCCACTACCAACAGTACGACGGCCGCTGGATCAGTTTCGCGCACCACGGCAGGTTCTCCCACCCCGACCGCGATGTCCTCCTTTCGCAAATCAATGAATCACTGCAAGTTGGACAGCAGTTTCTGCAAACCGCCGACGTGCTGTTTCTCACCTTCGGCACGAGTTACTACTACTTCCATCGGGAGAAGGAATTCGTGGTGGCCAACTGCCACCGCGTGCCGGCTGCATGCTTCGACAAACGCCGCGCCTGCGTGACGGAGGTGTGCGAGGCCTTCGCCCCCTTCTTCGCGTGGCGCGCGCAACACCGCCCCGACCTGCAGGTGGTCTTCACCGTCAGTCCGGTGCGCCACCTCGCCGACGGCTTCCGCGAGAACCAGGTCAGCAAAAGCATCCTCCACATGGCCGTGGATCAGCTGCTGTCCACCTATCCGCAGACGCACTATTTCCCTGCCTACGAGGCATTTAACGACGACCTACGCGACTACCGCTTCTATGCCGACGACCTCTGTCACCCGTCGCAACAGGGGGTGGATTACATATTAAATATATTGTTGAAGGCGATGTTCTCCCCTGCCGCCGTCGCGCAGTTGGTGGAGGCGGAGCGCACGCTCAAGCGCGAAGGGCATCGCCCACTGCACTGACCTCAGCCCAACTTGGCCTTGTAGGCGGCGTAGTCGGGTTGCGAGAGCAGATGAAATTCGCCGTCCTTGTTGACCACGCCGATGGCGGGGTGTTGCACGCCGTTGAAGAAGGTGGTCTTCACCATAGTATAATGGATCATGTCGTCGAAGACGATGCGGTCGCCGACTTCCAGCGGCTCAGGGAAGGCGTAGTCGCCCATGCCGATGAAGTCGCCGGCAAGGCAGGAGCAACCGCCGAGGCGATAGACGTGCTTGCTGCTCTCGTCGGGATCGGTGGCGCCGAGGACAGTGGGCTTGTACGGCATCTCCAAGCAGTCGGGAGTGTGGCAGGAGAAGGAGATGTTGAGCATGGCAATGCGGATGCCCTTGTTCTCGACGATGTCCTCCACGGTGGAGGTGAGCACGCCGGTGCGCCAGCCCACGGCCTCGCCAGGTTCGAGAATGACCTCCTGAAGGTTGGGATGCCGTTTTCGGAAATCTTGTAAGACACTAATCAGATGAGGAATATCGTAGAAATCGGCGGTGATGAGGTGCCCGCCGCCCATGTTCACCCACTTCGCCTCGTCGATGAGATGACCGAACTTCTCTTCGAAGGCGTGAAGGCAGTGCTCGAGGGCGTGACTGTCGTTTTCGCAGAGCGCATGGAAGTGGAGTCCTTCGATGCCTTCGGGCAGGTGCGCGGGCATGTGCTCAGCGAGGATGCCGAGGCGCGAGCCGGGTCGCGCGGGATTGTAAAGGTCGGTCTTCACCTCCGAATACTCCGGATTCACCCGCAGTCCGCAACTGATGCGCTTGGGAAAGTCCAACACCGACTGGCGGTATTTGGCCCACTGCGACAGCGAGTTGAAGGTGATGTGGCTGCTGTAGAGCATGATGTCGCGCCACTCGTTTTCGAGATAGACGGGCGCGTAGGTGTGGGCGTCGCATCCCATCTCCTCGGCAATGAGGCGCGCCTCGTTAAGCGAACTCGCCGTGGCGCCGCTCAGGTAGTGGCGCACCATCGGGAATGCCTGCCAGAAGGCGAAGCCCTTGAGCGCGCAGATGATGGAGACGTCGGCGCTCTTCTGCACCAAGTCGAGCAACTGGAGGTTCGCTTCCAACGACTCCTCAAACATAATGTAACAGGGGGATGGGTACTGTTCGAAGTTCATGCTATTCGAATTTGATGGCGCTGACGGGAGTAATGCGCTTGGCGACGAAAGTGGCCGGGATCAACAGCACCAGCACGCACACCACCAGTACGCCCGCGTTGACAGCCAACAGCATGGGCCAATTGAAACCGATGGGCACGTAGGGGACGTAATAGGCCGCCTCGTCGAGTTTTATAATGTGTAAATATTTCTGTAATAGGCAGATGGTGAATCCCACCACGTTGCCGATGACCAACCCGATGAGGATGAGCCGCAGTCCGAGCCGCACGAAGACGTTGCGCAGCCGACGGGTAGTCATGCCCATCGACTTGAGGATGCCGATGGAGGATGTCTGTTCCAAAATAATGATGAAGAAGGTGGATATCAGGGTGATGAGACAGACGAACATGGTGATGGCGAGCAGCACGGTGACGTTGGTGTCGAAGAGGTCGGTCCACTCGAAGATCTGGGGGTACATCTCGCGGATGGTCTGCGCCTGCAGGTCGTAGCCGATGCTGTGGTGCACATAGTCGCCCACCTGGTCGAGTTTGTCATAGTCGTTGATGAGCACCTCGATGCATCCCACCTGGTCCGGCGTCCAACCGTTGATTTTCCGGATGTGGCGGATGTCACCGAGGATGAAGCGGCTGTCGTATTCGGGCATGCCGGTGTTGTATATGCCGGCGACGCGGAAGGCGCGGTCGTACTTGCGTCCGTCGTTCCAGAAGTAGGCGGGCAGTTTGTCGCCCACACGGAGGTGAAGGCGGTTGGCAAGGGTACGCGACACGATGACGCCCTTGGTGACGGTGTCACCGCCGAGCGCCAACGGCATGCCGGCTTCCATGTTCTTGCCAAAGGCCTTCCAGTCGAAGGTTTCGTCGATGCCCTTGAGTACGATACCCTCCACCTGGTCGTCGGTCTTCACCACACCGCACTTGGTGGCGGCGAACTGAAGATGGGCAACGTCGGGGTTGCCATGCAACTGCGACAACAGCGCGGGATCCTTGTCGATGGGCGTGCCGTCGTAGCCGCGGTTGTCCTCATTGTGCGTGATGCGGATGTGCGAGCCCATGTCGATGACCTTCTGCTCGATGGCGTTGCGGTAGCCAGTGGAGATGGAGATGGCGAGGATCATGACGAGAAGGCAGACGGCAATGCCGGCGACGGCCAGGCGCACAATAGGGCGCGAACGCCGCCCTTGCGAGGAGCGGAGCAGCCGACGGGAGAGAAGTTGTTCGACGGAAGACATGGGCAATCGCGGTTAGAACTTGTAATTCACCCCCACACGGATATCGATGATCGGATAGACGTTTTCGGGGTCGTAGGCGGGAAACAGAAGATGCGTATATACGGAGAGTTTGTCGGTGATGTTCTGTTTGTACCCGGGACCGAGCAGCACGGCGTTGGAAGTGAAACGCCCGTCGGTGCCGCCCGGGAAACTAAGCCATTCGTATTCGCCGTGCAGCACCAAGCGATCCCAAATGTAGCCCTCCACGAAGGCGTTGAAACCGAAGACGTGCGAAAACGACTTGTAGCCGTTGGGATCCCTGTAATAGGTCAACTGGTAAGTGCCGCCGACGCCGATGCAGAGAAAGTCGATGCCCGGACAGATGCCCACGTGCGGGGAGACGTGCAGGTTGAGGACCGAATACCCGACACCGAAGCCGAGGTAGCCGCCCACCACGAACTTCACCTTCCGATCCTTGTCGGGGGCGTCCGCCTTGCCGCCTGACTTCAGACTCTTCGGCAACGGAACGTCATCGATGTTCTGTGCCGCCAAATTACCGCTAAAAGCAATCAACAGCGTGAAAACCAGTAGGTAACACCATCTATTCTTTTTCATTTTCATCTTTTAATAAAGCTTGATCCTCATTGGAACGGCGTTCTCTTTTTCCGTTTAAAAAGGTATTTTGAAGTCATTTCAATGAAGTTGCAAAAATACTTTTTTTTATTGAAATGATAGAATGGTTTTGAAATTTCAGGATGATGAAAAAAATTGTGTATGATGTTAAGACCTCACCCCCCTAGGGAGGTCGGGAGGGGGTAGTCGCACAAAGGGCAAGAGCGTGCCAAAAGTACGCAACTAATTGTATTATAATTATTTGTATTAATTCTTTGATACTTTATCGCAACAGTAGATTTTTTAGTAGAAAAAAATAAACATCTGATTATAATTTAATTACAATTTTTCACACCGACAATATTCGTGCAAGCATGAATTGGACGGTGTGAATTTGAAAATAAAGATGTAGTTTTGCAGGATTGATCATTAAAATCATAACATCATGAAAAAGAGCTCGTTGTTTCTGGGAATTCTCCTCTCTTTTGCTTTCGTGGGGCGGGCGCAAGTGGTTACGCCCGGCACAGGGCACGCCTATACCTTCTCCGAGTTGGCGGAACTCTATCCCGCCGCCGTCACCGCCGACAGCGCGGGAAATGCGCACCTGCTGCAAGACCTCACCCTCTCCGCCGGCGACACGCTGCTGATAGATGGTTCCCTGCAACGCTTGGAACTCCATAACACGCTGACAATCACCGTCTCCGGTGCCTTCGTCTGTACGGACCGCACCGACACGCTCGTTGTTGCCGCCCACCTCGACAACGCCAGCACCGAGCCTTACGAACTCCGTTTCGAAGAGGCTCCTGCCAGCACGTTGCAACAGATTCGGTTCGAGAACGGCAAGGACATCTTCCTGTCGCACAGCGATGTGGCATTCGTCCGTTGCGAGTTCACGGGATTTGCGGAAGCGGCCGTGCGGATGATGAACTGCAACCCGCGGATCGTCGCCTGCGACTTCCACGACAACCGCGCCGCCGCCGTCAACTCGCCTGCCAACGCAAGCGCGTCGCCGCAGATCCTCGACTGCCGCTTTTACAACAACGTGCTCAGCAACGCCAACACGCCGCAGATCAACCTCGGCACTGGCGCCGCCGACACCATCGTCATCCAGGGAAATAGCATCGAGGGCGTGGCCAGCGATATGAGCGGCGGCATCGCCATCTCCAACCTGATGGGCGCCAGCGATGTCACCTGCGCCGTGGTGCGCGGCAACCGCATCCTCCACAACCGTTATGGATACACGCAGAACGGCACCAACATCCGGGTGCTCATCGAAGAGAACGACATCCTCGACAACAACCTGGAAACCAACCCGATGAACGGCGGCAGCGGCATCTCCATTTACGGCAACGACACCACCTGCTACGCCCGCATCCGCAACAACACCATCGCCGGAAACCTCTGGGGCGTGACCGCCATTTACCGCTACAGCATCGACATGGGTACAGCCGACGACTGGGGATATAACGTGCTGTATGACAATGGAAACGGCGGCGAGACCCACGCCTTCTCGATGAGCCAGTACTCCACCCTCGATGCCACGGCCGTTGGAAACTATTGGGGCGCCAACGACAGCTCGTTCGCCGAAAGCGTCATTCTGCACCAGGCCGACAACCCTTCGCTGGGGCGCGTGGAGTTCCTTCCCATCATGCCGTTAGAGCCAGCTTTCCTGGGCTTTATGGACATCTATGACGGCGACACACTCTATCTGCCGGCTGCGGATAGCATGCCTGGAATCTATTATTTATACGATGAGGAGTATGAGCCCGATGTTTGGTTGTACTTCGATCCATGGGCTTTTGATTCTGATGTTTTTGAACATACTGAAAATTGTGAGATTATCCCCATCGTGACGCGAGGTGTGACCTATGAAGTCGTGTCGGATGGGTACGAATGGACAGAGCCGATCGGGTATGTACGCACCGTCAACTTTCGTTTTTCCGTGCCTCATGGGGACACATTGTTGATTCATTTTCGCATATACGTCACCAGTTGCGGTGTGGAGGAGACAACACCTCCCTCCTTGCGCATCTATCCCAATCCCGTGATGGGCAACCACTTCACGGTGGATGGATGGAGCGATGGCGCTGCTGACGTCACCGTCTATGACGCCAATGGACGGATGGTCTGCCGTCGCGGGAATGTGCTGCCGGGTAGCACGGTCGCTGTCCATAGCTGGCGCCCCGGCATCTATTTCGTGCAGATCCGGCAGGGAAATGCCCAGTGGACTGAGAAAGTGATGGTGCGGTAAGTGCTTTCTCCCCAAAACCACTCTTACTTGTTCGCCTTCTCCTCGTCGTTGTTGTACCACTCCAAGTAGGCCTCGGTGTGGCTCCTGCCCGAATTGAGAAGTGCCGTCTTCTTCTCATCGGGAAGCCCGAAGTCGATGGATTTGACGCCCAACGTGTCGATATAGACGGTGCGCTGCCAGTCGTCGCTGTGCAGATGCACGTTGTTCTGGAAGTCGATGAGCGTGCCGACCAATGCCTTGGTATAGGTCAACAGGTTCTTGATCTCTTTGGGCTTCGGCTCCGCATCGGGGTTGAGATACATGTCGATCTCCTCCCGGCTGTCAAGGCGGAAACCGAGTGTCTCCTTGTTATAGACATAGGTGTTTCTCGCGAGACTCTTCGTGGGGATCATCTTCGCGTTGATCTGTTCGTAATAGTCGGTGCGCCGTGCGTTGTCGGCCTCGGCGATGTAGTTGCTCCGGTCGAAGACCTTGATGTAGTAGTTATCCAGCAGTCCGCCATCGACATAGATGTGCTTATCCCCTTTCACGCCCTTCACAGCGCTGAAAATCAGCGGAATGGACATGGAGATGCGGGCGGCGTCGGCCACTTTGACGTCGGGGGTGAATTGGGCGCTGAAGATCCGGGAGACGCCCGTGGATAGGTCGCTGCCGATCAGGGAGATGTCGCGGAAGGGCTTGCCCGACAGGCGCATCGTCTCAACCTCCCGGAAGGTGGCCTCGCCGTTGCCGGTCTTCTCCTTCACGTAGCCGGCCATGAGGTTGCGGAAGAAGTCGCCCTTGTACCAGCCGTAATCTTTGATCAGACGCTTGGTGTCGCGTATCACGCCCCATGTGTCGTCCATGAAGTTGTTGAAGTCAATATCCCAGAGAATCTTCCTTAACTCCTCGGCGGAGAATCCGAGTCCGACCAAGACGGCGATCATGGCGCCCGCCGACGTGCCCGCCACGCGCTTGATGTCCTTAAGGATGCCTTCCCTGTCGAGTACCTCCAAGGCACCCACGTAGGCGATGCCTTTGACACCCCCGCCTTCGAATACAAGATTTCTGAAATGATAAGCCATATCTTTGTTTCTTAATGTTTTACAATTTCCTATCCTCGGGCAACGCCTCGCCTGCCGACCCATCTGCCGATGCGATTTCTATGCAGCAAAAATACAACATTATTCCATGAACCCCGCGAAATGTTGAACTCTTTTTCCACAGTTGTGATTTCAAAACCCGCAAAAACAAGCGATAAACCCAATCCGTTGCAGGATGATTTTCCTCAACAGCGGTTCGGCAAACATATAGATTCGGAAAAAAAGTTTGAAAACATTATAGCAATTGTATCTTATTGGTGCAATATACATTATTTTGCAAAAATTAAAAAGCGGTTCATACATGTTTTTTCTTGACATGGAGTGAAATCTGACATGTCAAAGTAATGGCTGCCACACGTTGACTTGCCGTCATTCGTCCTGGTCTATTCCTCACGGAGTTGTTCCCCAGCAGAGCTTCGCTATGCTTCAGACTGCGTTGCAAATGTATGACATTCTGGACAGTGTTCGACGATAACTCCCTGAAATAGAGCCTGTAATTTGAGTCTTAGAAAAAAAGTTAATTTTTTTTGCCAGCAAGATGAATATTAAGGTTTTTCTTTGTATTTTTGCACTCGAAATTCGTGCATAGATAGTTGCATCCATGACATGAGTCCATGTGTATATGCAACCTATTGATTGCCAGATGGGTAGAGAGAGAAAAATACGGTGAAAATTGCGTTTTTGTAACACAAAAAAGCCCTACGTAATTGTCATTTGTATTTATTAATTATGACATTTTAGGTGTGCCGTTAGGGCTTCGGTACGTTACTTGGGTATGAAGAGAATCGGAGCTCTAATCATTTTCTTGGTTACCATTGCATTTTGCCAGGCACAGGGCTGGATGGAACAAAACGCTTTTGTTGTATCTGGAGACATTCAAAATCCTTCCAACGGCTCGACGAGCACCATCGGACAGGTATTCACCGTGGCCGCCGTCGGATCCGGCATGATGGTCAACGAGGGCGTGCACAACGCCACGCTCGTCACGACCGACGAGACCGACGAGATCTGCGAGGGATACGACTACAGCGGATACGGCTTCACCCGCGCGGGCAGTCTCAACCACGTGAGTGTGCAGGGCGTGGACGAGGTCTTCGACACCTCCCGCTACTCCCTGGCCGGCATCGACCTCGGCTTCGACAGCATCATCAACCTCGCCCTCACCATCCACGCCACCCACTACGCCGTGGACACCACCGTGCTGATGGCCGGCGACCCGCGCCTCGCCGAGGACCCCACCACCCACAAGATCCAGCAGACCTACAGCACCTCCCTGGGCTGCGACAGCATCGTGGAGATGCTCGTCTATCGCGTGACGCCCAACGACACCGTCAAGCAGCAGGGCCGCATCGGCCATCCTTGCGAAGTGCTGGTGGCTCCCAACAACCCCTTGCAGATTCCCGAGATCCAGGACATCACCACCTACCCGGTCCCCGCGTCCGAACTCACCATCACCCACACCCCCGACGAATCCACCTACTGCTTCCCCACGGGCGACACCACGGAAGTGACCTGGACCGTCACCATCGCCGACTCCACCGTCACCTTCACCCAGCCCGTCATCATCCTCTGGCCCGAGTGCCCGGCACAATCCGGTCCTGATGGTGACAACAATACTTATGTGGCAGTGCGCGTCAACTACGACTGCTGGACCAAGACCAACCTCCGCCCCGAGACCTACGTGGGCGGCACCCCCATCAGCGACGGCGTGATGACCTATCCCAACACCCCGAACCCCGACACCTACGGCAAACTCTACACTTACGAAGCCATGATGGGCACCTCCACCCCCGACGCCAACGGCAACTACCAGGGCATCTGCCCCGACGGCTGGCACCTCCCCGATGCGGCCAAACTGACCGAGCTCTATTCCGGCTTCGAAACCTCCGCCCTGATGGCCACCTACGACTGGATCCCCATCGCGGGCACCGACGAGACCGGCTTCAGTCTCCTGCCCGCCGGCTTCTACAACGCCTCCAACGGCTTCTTCGAGAATCTTTATGTGAAAGCGTACCTCTGGTCCACCACCCCAATGGGGCCCGAGGCGACTGCCTGTGAGATCGGCTCCGGCTGCACACCCGGCGGCATCGTGGAGTACCTCCAGAACTACGCACTCAGCGTGCGGTGCCTCATGGACGCCGAATAAACTCCTGTTCCGAAAAAAAGAAAACAAAAAATAAATCAACCATTACAACAAAAAAATCATGAAAAAGCTTGTAACGTTCTTAGTTATCTTAGTGATGGGCCTGACTGCCGCCATGGCACAGTCTGCCGCAAAATTGAATTACCAGGCAGTGGTCCGCAGCAGCGACAACCATTTGGCGAGCAATGAAACCGTCAATGTGACTATCGACATTAAAGTAAGTGGCACCAGCGTTTTTTCTGAGACCCACAAT
>JAEEKX010000036.1 GCA_016288655.1 Bacteroidales bacterium | reverse complement strand
AGGATAGGCCTCTTTTAGTTCTGCTATAATGTCAGTCTGAATATGATGTATGATATCACTACTATTCCTATAGCGGGTGATGAAATTGGTCATATCCACATACAGCACTGGATATTGGTTCAGATGTTGTTCAAATGAGGGGCTTTTTGCGATTTTAAGATCGCGGAACAACTCGATGGAGTGACACGAATGGTCGTAGTAGGCGTTCAACATCTTGGCCGCCATCGACTTGCCAAAACGCCGCGCACGGCTGACGCACATAAACTGTCGCTCGGAGTTCAACGAATGGTTGACAAGTTCGATCAAAGCACTTTTGTCAACATACTCGCCGTTCCGTGCAGCACGAAAGCCATCATTCCCCATGTTAATATACAAGCCCATACTATTCTTCAATTTTTTCCTATTAAGGGATGAAAAACGTCAAATTTTTCAGAATAGCTTTCCGTTTTCAATTCTCAATTTTCACCTTTCCATTTTCAACTTCCTCATCCCCTTCCTTATTAATCCGTTCACATCCTCAGACACCCGCCAGTAATACACCACCAGCAGGCCCACCACCGACACGATGACCGTGCGCACTACCGCCTCTCCTACCCTGAACGCTAACGACGGCTCCGAATTGAGCTTGCCCACAGCGAAAACCAACAGGTAGTTCAGCGCCATCATCAACATTCCCACCGCCAGCACTTTGAGCTGCCCCCAACTGACCGGATAGGTGCCCACACGCCATTTGATGTACAACAACAAAATTGCCACATAGATGGCGTTTGATCCCAATGTGGCCCACGCGCCGCCCTCAATGCCGCAAATCGGAATCAGATAGTTGTTCAGACAAATGGACAATACAACCAGGAACAGCGTGAAAAACAATGAAGTATAATACCATCGAGTGTAGCTGAGAGACGAACAGCCAATGCCGAAAGCAGTAGTCACCAGCTTGGAAAGGGCCAGAATCAATACAACCCATTTGCCCGCAGCATACTGGTCGCCATTGGGCAAAATATCGAAAAAGAGGTCAATATTAATCCATATCAGGATAAGGATGACCATACCTACAAGCAGCTGATTCAACGACACTTTCTGATACAATCGGGTGGCCGTGGCCAAATCGGCGGGTGTGGCCCGCAACGCCACCGCAATGCGCGGCTGCACGATGGCGTTCAACGACCGCGACGGGATCTCCACCATCGTGGCAATGTAGTTGGCAATGGCATAAATACCCGTGAACATCAGCCCCATCTTGGCACTGATGAAGAAACTGCTCAACGTGGGCATCACACTGCTCACCAACGCCGAAGTAACCAAGAACAACGTGTACAACAGGAAATCACGCCGCAACTCCGGCGTGATCTTGCTGAAGTCGGGTTTGAACGAAATCTTCTGTGAGAAAAGCAGATAGCAGAGGTTCAGCAATGCGCCCAGCCCGTAGGTCACACAGATCACCATCACCAAGCCGTCCAAGTCAATCACATGCCACAAACCGAAAAGCAAGTACCCGACCAAAAGCCCAACACGAATAAAGACTTCGCGAATCATTCTGGGCACCGCCACCCGCTCCAAGATAGTTGCATTTGCCTCAAAAACAGACATATACAACATAAAGAAAGCGATAGGCAGGGCATAATAGACGTAGTTGACAAACAGGGGCGAATTATCTTGGAACGCATTAACAATCAACCCCTTAAAAACAAAAAAGGCGATCAGAAACAAAAGGAAGCCAACGAAGGGGATGATGAGCGTCCAGAAGTAGAGTCCCTGCTGGTTGCGACTGTCGTCCTTGAAGTGGGGATAGAACCGCAGCGTGGAAGAGCTGGTGCCGAGCAGCGCTAACGAGCTGAACAGCGTAGCGGCATCCACCAGCACACGGGTGAGGCCGACCTCCTCCGCCGTCAGATACTTCGTGAGTATGAAGAAGGTGGTGACAAAGCCGATGGCCACCCCGATGTAGGTGGCGATGGTTCCTTTGATGGTCTGTCTGGCGATGATGCCCATTTTTCAGTTGAGAGTTAAGAGTTAAAAGTTGAGAGTTAAAAGTTAAAAGTGGCTTTGTGTGAAGGAGGTTGTTGAGTTGTTGATTTGTTGAAGGTTGGTTCGTGTAGAGACGCAGCACGCTGCGTCTCCCGTTTTCCATTTTCACTTTTCAATTTTCCGTTCCAGGAACGCGCTGGGGATGTAGGCGGTGGCGTAGGTGCCGATGCCTTGCAGCTGCACGAAGACGCGCTTCTGGTGCTTGTATTTCATCACAACGCCCTCCACGCCGGCGAAGGGACCGTCGGTAACCATGACGCGGTCGCCCTCGATGAGCTGCGGCACATCCGTCTGCCGGACGATGATGTCCGCATTGCGCGATTCGACGATGATACGGAAGCTCTCCATCTGTCGGTCGGGCACGATGAGGTATTCGTTGCGACCGAACTCGTTGGTGGAGAAGTGGTTGTAGTAGGGCGTAAAGCCCGGGATCTGTGTCTTTACCAGTTCGCTGAAACGGTCGAGCGTGCAGCGCACAAACAGCAATCCCTTGTCCAAAGGTTCTTCGCGAACCTGCTGTTTTGCACTTCCGGATTTTTCGTCGTACGTGATGCTGCACAGCATAGGCAGGTAGAGTTCATAGCGGCCGTCGTTGATTCCCACCAGCCGGTCATAGACCTTCTGTGCACGGTGGTAGGTGGCCCGTATCGGGAACCAGTGACATGCGGCATTCTGTTGAGCATACCCTACCGACTTCCCAGTTCCGGAATTTTCGGACCCGAGAGGCGCAGGAGCATTTCGCTCACCGCCGACAGCGCTTTTATCGCACTGATTGTCAGATAATTTTACCACTTTCTCCATATTCTCAAAGCAGCACAATGGTAACACGCTTCCGATGGAAGACTCCACAGAATTGCCGTTGCAAAGTTACAACTTTTCTTTCATTCCGGCAATCAATAAATGGGGGATTCCGTCGCGATTCTGACGAACCTGCCCTCCTCTAATTCAAGTGCAGGTTGTGTCCCATCTTCTCCTGTTTCGTCTTCAGGTAGAAGCGGTTGATCTCGTTGGGCTCGATGATGATGGGCACGGTCTCGACGATTTCGATGCCGTGGCCGAGCAGTCCGGCGCGCTTGGTGGGGTTGTTGGTGATGAGGCGCACGCGGGTGGCCTTCTGGTCGCGCAGGATCTGGGCTCCGATGCCGTAGTCGCGCTCGTCGGCGCGGAAGCCGAGCTCGATGTTGGCCTCCACGGTGTCGCGGCCCAGTTCCTGCAAATGGTAGGCGCGCAACTTATTCACCAAGCCGATGCCACGGCCTTCCTGGTTCATGTAAAGCACCATTCCCCTACCCTCCTTATCGACCATCTGCATGGAGCGGTGCAGTTGGGCGCCGCAGTCGCACTTGCAGGAGCCGAAGATGTCGCCGGTGACGCAGGAAGAGTGGACGCGCACAAGCACGTCGTCGCCCTCGTTCCACTCGCCCTTGCGCAGCACAAGGTGCGTCAGACCGTTGTTGAGTTGGGTGTAGGCCACCAGTTGGAAGTCGCCCCACTCGGTGGGCAGGTGCACCTCCTGCTCCTTGCGCACAAGCGTTTCGGTGCGCACGCGGTAGGCGATGAGGTCCTGAATGGTGATGATCTTGATGCCGTGTCGCTTCGCCACCTCCATCAGTTGAGGCAGGCGGGCCATGGTGCCGTCGGGGTTGATGATCTCGATGAGGGTGCCGACGGGTTGCATGCCGGCAAGGCGGGTCAGGTCAACGGCGGCCTCGGTGTGACCGGCGCGGACGAGCACGCCTCCGTCGCGGGCACGGAGCGGGTTGATGTGGCCGGGACGCCCGAAGTCCTCCGGCGTCATGGCCGGGTCGGCAAGGGCGCGGATGGTGCTGGCACGGTCGAACATGGAGACGCCGGTGGTGCAACCGTGTCCCAGCAAATCCACCGTGATGGTGAAGGGCGTGCCGTGCAACGACGTGTTGTTGTTGACCTGCATCTCGAGGTCGAGTTGACGGCAACGGTCAGCGCTCATCGGGGCACACAGCACACCGCGACCGTTGCTCATCATGAAGTTGACCGCCTCGGTCGTGACCTTCTCGGCGGCCATGATGAAATCGCCCTCGTTCTCGCGGTCCTCGTCATCGACGACTATCAAAAACTTGCCATTGCGAAAATCCTCAATGGCCTCTTCTATCGTGTTGAATTTGAAATCCATGGTTTTCAGTGAATGTTTGAGTGTTGGATTAGAAAGTTTGAAACTCAATCGTTGGCCACCAACTTCTTGAAGTGCAGCGACTTCACAGCCCACTGGCCGTTGTCGGCGTCGGTGACGTGATAGCGGAAACCGATGCGGATATCGCCTGCAAGTGCGCCGAGGGCGGCGATTTCGGCCTGATAGAAGCCGACTGCCTCCTGGTAATCGCTGAAGGTCAGCGGAATCCACTCGGTGGTAGCGGGATCGCCGGTGTAGTGGGTGGTGTATTGGATGGTGAACTTGTTCTGGGCGGTGGCGTTGGTGTTGAAGAAGGCCTGCTCTACGTACAGGGTGCTGTTGCAAACGGTGGCGCCAGGGATGACGGGCGAAACGAGCCAATCGTCAGCGGCGGCCTCGGTACCATTGTGCAGCATATAGTCCTGGTTGGTGCCCCATCCGGTGTAGTCCCAGCCGGCACCGCCGTTGAGCAGCATCGGATAGACATCCTGGATGGTGCCGAACTGTTGCACGTCGTCGGAAGTGCGGAGCATGAGTTGGTATGTTTCATTGTAGATGCTGAGAATGCCAATCAAGTCGCCGGTACCATTGGGCACAAGTCCCTTGCGGAAGTTGGCGTAGTTGGAGGTGCGGACGACCAGGTTGGAAAGTGTCTGGCCGTTGATGCTCTGGACAGCACGCGAGGTGACAGCGGTCTCCACCGACCAGGGCTGACCAACAGCGGCGTCGGCGAAACGGCAGTTGCGGATGCGCACCAGACGACAGACGTTGCCGTTGTTGATGCCGGCGGGCGAAGTGATATCGACCGGCTCGACGGGCTGCGGAAGACCGTCCTTGGTGAGGTATTGGTCAAGGAAGTTGCCGTCGATGCGTCCGACAGAACCGTCGTAGATCCAACCTATCTGATAGACGCCGTGGTAGTTGCCGACGACGAGCCCTTGACAGTTGATATAGACCGTCTGTCCGACGGGATAGGTGTGGCAAAGCCCCGACTGGTTGATCTGGATCTGGATGGCACCGGTTTCGTCCTGCACCACCATGCTTTTGTAGAAGTTGCCGCCCTCATCGGAACTGACGACGGTGGCGCGCACGATGAAGGTCTCCCCGGCATGGCAGATGGAGTCCATCCTGCCGGCGGTGGTATAGACGTTGATGATGTCGCTGATGGTCTTGTTGGCCTCGGGACCGTTGTACGTAGGCACGACGAATTCCGGCTCCTCCCATTTGTTGCAGGAGGTGGCGATGAAGGCGGTGATTATCAGGATCGTGAAAAGACACTTTTTCATGATGACGGTTTTTTATGGTTAGCGGGCGGAGATGCCCATGAGTTTCACATCGGAAATACGCCAGTTGGCGCCGTTGGCATCGTGGTAGTGGAAGGCGATGCGGAAGTTGGGGTTGGCGGTGACCTCGGCGGGCAGGGCGGCCAGTTCGTTGCAGGGCGTCCACTGCGCAACGTCGAAGTTGCCGCCGGTGAAAGCGGTGGAGTAGCAGATCGTCATGCTGTTGGGGGCGGACTGGTTTTTGACGTCCTCAATATCCACATAGACATTGTCGTAGCCGGCGAAGTTGCCAAAGGCGGGCGAGACGACCCAACTGTCGATGTCGTCCGTGCTGGGGTTCTGGATGGCGAAGGCCTGGCCTGTAGCATAGTAGAACCAGCCCTCATCGCCCTGAACGGTCCAACCCTGCGTGGTGAGCGGGTCGGTGGTGAAATCGACGGAGTAGAGGATCTCGGCGTTGACGGGCGGGGTGATGTGGACATCCTCAACGGAGCGGATAATGAGTTGCATGGTGGTGTTGTAGATGGTGAGAATGCCGACGATGTCGCCAGTGCCTTCCGGCAGCAGCGTGTTGGCAAAGTCGGCGTAACTGCTGGTGCGCAGCACGATGGTGGTCTCATCCTGCAGGACGATGTCCCTGGAGGTGTTGGTGCCGGCGTCGCAGTAGTTGAGTGCGCCGCCGTCGCGGAAGTGGCAGCCCTCGATCTTGACCAAGCAGTTGTACATGCTCTCGTCGATCTGTTGGGCAGAGGTGATGACGACCGGTTCCGGCTCATCGCCGCAGACGCCATCGCGGAAGATGTACAGGTCTTCCTGGGAGGTGGCAATGCCGGTCATGGCGCCATCCACCCAGAAACCAAGTTGTTTGTTCTTGTGGTAGTCGCCGATTTGGAGGTCGCCGCACTTGACATAGACGCGCTGGCCGATGCGGTATTTGGGATAGAGGGCGCTGTCGTCGATCTTGATCATGATGGCGCCGGTCTCATCCTGGATGGTGAGGTACTTGTAGCAGTTGCCGGCCTGGTCGGAGGAGGTGATGACGCCGGTGATGACGGTGCCGTCGGGAATCTCCGAATAAGCGTCGGAGGCGCCGACCGTGTGCAGGTCGCACAGTTCGGCGATGGTCATGTTGGCCTTCCCGTCGAAAGTGAGCACGGGGGCCTCGTCGAGTTCCCGTTTGCAGGCGGTCGCGACGAGCGCCAGCAGCAGGATCACCGACAAAGACTTCAAGATGTTTACTGTTCTCATGTGGTTTGTTTTTACAAAATAAGCGTAAAAAAGGAGTTTTTTTCTTCCCACAACCTGCATGACTTGCCCGGATTTCGTTCTAAAAATCTGACAAACAAACATTTATCCACAACGCACAATCCCCTTTCTACAAACGGCAAAGTTAAGATTTTTTCCTTGAAATCCAACGTTTTTTTCTCTTTTGAAGATTTTTTTAATCAAGAGAGGGAAATACCCTTCATTTTGAAAAAAAATCATATTTTTGCAGATTGATTATCAACCTAAAACACCACGACTTATGAAACACGTTTGTGACTTATGCGGATGGGAATACGATCCCGCCGTGGGCGTACCGGAAGCCGGCATCGCTCCTGGAACCGCCTGGGAAGACCTTCCCGAAGACTTCACCTGCCCGCTCTGCGGCGCCGGCAAGGACCAGTTTTCGGAGGCCTAACCTTCTATCCATCAGAAGGAAAAGGAATGCACCCCTCTCTTTCCCTCCCCCCATGGGGAGGTTTTTTTTTACCCACTAATTTTCACTATATTAACAAAAAAAAATCCTCTATTCGCAGACGTCCATCCACTCGTAGCGGTTGCCCTGATGCTCGAGGAAGCGGATGAGGTCCTCGCGACGCAAAATGAGGGAGGCGGTGTTGATGCAAGGGTGGAAACTCACCTTTTCCGCATCTTGTAAAGTCTTGTCCAAAAAGACGATAACGTGGTGATCCACATCGTTGATGAGGCCGAACGGGGTGACGGAACCGGGGGTGACGCCGAGGTAGCGCATGAGGCGTTCGGGTGAGGCGAAACTCAGCTTCCCCTGATGAAGTTGGCGCTCGATCTGGTGGATGTCCATCGAACGGTCACAGTCGAGGCAGACGAGGTAGTGCTGGTTGCCCTTGTGGTTGCGGAAGAATAGGTTCTTGCAGTGCTTGGCGTCATGACCGGCCCAATACTGCTTCGCAATCTCGATGGTGGGCGCGGCGGGATGTTCCAAATATTCGAAGGGGATGTTCAACTCATCCAACAGTTGGTATAGGCGCGGGTCTCCGTTCATAGCATAGCGGCTTTTGTATTCGTGATGCAAAATTACAAAAAAAGGAGTTGCGGCATTTGTATTTTTTATATTTTTGCATCTTAAAAATAAAAAAAAACATGAAAGTACTTGCCATTATCTTGGACGCCTTGTGCGCCATCCTGCTGCCATTGACAGCTTATCTGATCAGTGAAACGGAGACCCTCTTGATCGAGGGCGCTTACGGTTGCCTCTTCGTGCTCATCCTTTTCTTTGCGGCCCTGGGCATCATCGTCACCATCAAATCATTTAAAAGAAGATAGCCATGGAAAATCAAGCACCGAAAAACATCTATTACGCCGAAGGGAACCGACAAATGGGCCCTTATACTTTTGAGGAATTGCGGAGAGAGCCGATCCGCCCCGACACCTTGATCTGGTATCCCGGGCTCAGCAACTGGGTTCGGGCCGACGTCCTCCCCGAACTGCAAGTCTGGTTCGCTCCTGCCATGCCGCCCCAGTACGCACCTGCCCAGCCACCTCAGTACGCCCCTGCGGCAGCACCGTCCCAGACCCCGGCGCCCCAGATGCCCCAAAAACGCGGCAACATCTGGTACAGCAAAGCCGTCCTGATCCTCTCCGCCATCGGAATCGGATTGTCGTCCATCATGCTATCTCTGAGCATATTTGTCACAGTCATCTCAGACATTGATGGTTTCTACGACTCCTATTACAGGAAATACTATTACTCATACGGCGTGGACATGGAATGGGGCTTCGCTTACATTCTGTTCTCCCTCTTCACGATGTTCCTGTGCATAATGTTGCTCATCACGATGATACGGGCCAAGAAGGCGTTGCGGAACGCGCCCCTATACAGATAGGAGCTCTATTTTCTCCGTAGCGGGATCTTGAACATCCCGATCTCCACCCCCTGATTGCGGTTCTGCACGTAGAACGTGCCATGGGCTGCATCCTTGCCTTCAATGGTGTGGTGCTTGTGTCCGCCGATGAGGATGTCGATGCACGGGCACTGCGCCGCCAGGTTGACATCGAGGTCATGGCTGCCCTTGTTGTTGGTATCCTCCACGTCGCCGAGATGCGACAGGCAGATGACCAGATCGCATTTCTCCTTCTTTTTCAAATACTTGGAGTATTTCTTCGCCGTCTTCAAGGCATCCACATACTGGTACTCTTCCGCGAGCACCTCGGGGTGCGCGGTGATGCGGTCGAGGGTGATGACCACGCCGAAGACGCCGATTTTCAGTCCGAAAGTGTCGATGATGACATAGGGCTTCACCATCTGCAAGTAGTTGTTGGGACAGGATTTGCGGCGGACATAGTTGGCGCAGACAACCGGGAAATGAGCGGTCCGCAGGAGGGTGTCGAGATGGCCGGTGCCGCGGTCGAACTCGTGGTTGCCGAGGGTGGCGGCGACGTAGCCCATCTGGTTCATCACCTCGATGTCGGCGAAGCCCTTGAAGACCTCGTAGTAGGAGGTGCTTTGGGAGAAGTCGCCAGCGTCGAAGAGAAGCACCTTCTCGTACTTGGCGCGCACCTGTTCGAGGAGTGCCATGCGCGGGAGCACGCCCCCCTCTTCGTGTGCGGGCACGCCGTCGTGCGCCTTCATCGTCTTCGGCTGGATCTGGCTGTGCACGTCGTTGGTATGCAGGATGACCAGTGTGTCGGTGACCTTCTGGGCGCGCACCGGCATCCCGGCGAACGCCGCAAGAGCGATCGTCAATACGATGATTCTGAGGAAATTATATCTCATTTTCCGCATAATCTCAGTTTCTGCCAGAGGATCGTGGGCAGTTGGTCGATGGCGACGCGGTGCTGCTCCATGGTGTCGCGGTCGCGGATGGTGACGGTGTTGTCCTCCAGTGTCTGGTTGTCAACGGTGATGCAGTAGGGCGTGCCGATGGCGTCCTGGCGACGGTAGCGGCGGCCGATGGCGTCCTTCTCGTCGTACTGGCAGAGGAAGTCGCGCTTGAGCAGGTCCATGATCTCGCGGGCCTTTTCGGGCATGCCGTCCTTCTTGACGAGCGGCAGCACGGCGGCCTTGATGGGGGCGAGCATGGCGGGCAGACGCAGCACCACTCGGGTGGAACCGTCCTCGAGTTTCTCCTCCCTGTAGGCGTAGCTGAAGACCGCCAAGAACATGCGATCGACACCGATGGAGGTCTCCACGACGTAAGGCACGTAACTCTCGTTGGTCTCGGGATCGAAGTAACGCAACTTCTTGCCGGAGAACTCCTCGTGGCGACTGAGGTCGTAGTTGGTGCGGGAGTGGATGCCCTCGAGTTCCTTGAATCCGAAGGGGAACTTGAACTCGATGTCGGTGGCGGCATTGGCGTAGTGGGCCAACTTCTCATGGTCGTGGAAGCGGTAGTTCTCAGCGGGGATGCCGAGCGACTGGTGCCACTGGATGCGCTCTTTCTTCCAGTAGTCGAACCACTTGAGTTCCTCGCCCGGGCGGACGAAGAACTGCATCTCCATCTGCTCGAACTCGCGCATGCGGAAGATGAACTGGCGGGCGACGATCTCGTTGCGGAAGGCCTTGCCGATCTGGGCGATGCCGAAGGGAAGTTTCATGCGGCCGGTCTTCTGCACGTTGAGGAAGTTGACGAAGATGCCCTGGGCGGTTTCGGGGCGCAAATAGATGGTGTCGGCGCCCTCGGCCACAGAACCCATCTGGGTGCTGAACATCAGGTTGAACTGCCGCACGTCGGTCCAGTTGCGGGTGCCGGATATGGGGCAGGCGATCTCCAGGTCAATGATGAGTTGGCGCAGGCCGGCGAGGTCATTGCGCTGCATCAAATCGGCATAGCGGGCAGTGATGTCGTCGATCTGCTGCTGGTAGCCCATCACGCGGGCGTTGGTGCTGCGATACATCTTCTCGTCGAAGTTCTCGAAGCGCTTTTTCGCCTTCTCCACCTCCTTATTGATCTTATCCTCAATCTTTTGGATATGGTCTTCGATGAGCACGTCAGCGCGGTAGCGCTTCTTGGAGTCCTTGTTGTCGATGAGCGGGTCGTTGAAGGCATCCACATGGCCGGAGGCCTTCCAGATGGTGGGGTGCATGAAGATGGCGCTGTCGAGTCCGACGATGTTCTCGTGGTACTGCACCATGGCCTTCCACCAATACTGCTTGATGTTGTTCTTCAGTTCCACGCCATACTGGCCGTAGTCATATACGGCGCTCAGTCCGTCGTAGATCTCACTGGAAGGGAAGATATAACCGTACTCTTTCGCGTGTGCGATGATCTGTTTGAAAAGTTCTTCGTTGTTGGCCATATTATTAATGTTTAAATTCCTGATAAAAAGCGGAAAATCCATCTCTCAAAGAGGTCGTTTTTCCGAGGGGCAAAAATACGAATTTTTTGTAATTTTGCGCTCTCAAAAAAGGGTTTTCCCTACATATTCTGAACTGGTCATGGCTAAATCGAAAAAACCGCTTAAAAGCGGAAGCGGAAAGAAGAAAGGATTCTTTCGGACATTTTTCAAGATCGTGGGTTACACGCTGTTAACGCTGTTCATACTCAGTCTGCTGATGCCGTTGCTGTACAAATGGGTGAATCCGCCCGTCACGCCGCTGATGCTCATCCGGAAGGTGCAGTACGGCTATTCCATCGAGTACGAATGGCGCGATCTGGACCAGATTTCGCAAAACATGGTGCAGTGCGCGGTGGCGTCGGAGGACAACCGGTTCTTGGGGCACAAGGGGTTCGACATGGCGGCCATCGACCGAGCCATCGAGGAACGCGAGCACGGCGGACGGCGCCGCGGGGCGAGCACAATCTCGCAGCAGACGGCCAAGAACGTCTTTCTGTGGCCCAAGTCGTCGTGGGTGCGCAAGGGCTGCGAGGCCTATTTCACCTTCCTCATCGAGCACATGTGGAGCAAGGAGAGGATCATGGAGGTTTATCTGAACGTCATCGAGATGGGGCCTGGCATCTATGGAGCGGAGGCGGCGGCGCAGCACTATTACCACACCTCCGCCAAACACCTCACCCTGCGACAGTCGGCGCTCATCACGGCCTGCTATCCCAACCCGTTGAAGCGCAATCCCACGCGCGTCACCTCCTACCTCAACCGACGGGCCGCCCAGATCATGGGCATGAGCAAAAAGGTCGGCCGGATCAAGTACGACGACGCCACCGTAGCGGCCGCACGGGAACGCTATCTGAAGAGCGAGGAGAAAAGAAAAAACCGGAAGAAGAAATAGCCGCGTTTTATATGATAAATTTTGTATATTTGCCGCGTTAAAAACCAACGATTGCAAATCGAAGTCATTTTTTTTATAAACAATTAAAAAGCAAACAATTATGAAAAAAGGATTCATCTTGGCGGCGGTCATCGCCGTTGCTTTGTGCTCGCCGATGAGAGCGCAAGACAAAGAAAAGACGGAAGACGAGGGATACAAATTCACCATCAAGAAGGAGATTCCCATCACCTCCGTCAAGGACCAAAACCGTGCGGGCACATGCTGGTGCTACTCCGGCTTGGGTTTCATCGAGGCCGAGTTACTGCGCATGGGCAAGGGCGAGTATGACCTCTCCGAAATGTTCATCGTACACAACACCTACATCGACCGTGCCAAGGCGGCGGTCCGCACCCACGGCGACGTCTCCTTCTCACAGGGTGGTTCCTTCTATGACGTCATTTACGGCATGAAGACCTTCGGCCTCGTTCCCGAAGCCGAGATGCGTCCGGGCGCCGCTTACGGCGACACGCTGTCCGACCACACCGAACTCTCCTTGGTGAGCGACGCCGTCGTGAAGGCCATCGCCACCAGCGACCAGAAGAGTCTCCAGAGCGGCGAGAACGGTCCGCTGTGGGTCCAAGCCATCAGCAGCATCCACGACGCCTACCTCGGCAAGTGCCCCACCGAGTTCACTTACAACGGCAAGAAATACACCCCGAAGTCGTTCTACGAATCCCTCGGCCTCAACGCCGACGACTATGTCTCCATCACCTCCTACACCCATCATCCCTTCTACGAGAAGTTCGTGCTCGAGATCCAGGACAACTGGCGCTGGAGCCAGTGCTACAACCTGCCGCTCGACGAGTTCATGCAGGTCTTCGACAACGCCATCGCCAACGGCTACACCATCGCCTGGGGTTCCGACGTGAGCGAACAGGGCTTCCGCATGGGCGTGAAGAAGGGCTTCTGCGTGCTGCCCGAGACCAAGTCCTCCGCCATCATCGGCAGCGACATGGCCCACTGGACCGGCATGAGCGCCAAGGAGATCCAGGAGGAAGCTGCCCAGCACCCCACCCCGCAGCGTTGGGTCACCCAAGAGGAGCGCCAGCAGGCCTTCGACAACTGGGAGACCACCGACGACCACGGCATGCTGATCTACGGCACCGCCACCGACCAAATGGGCAATGAGTACTACATGGTCAAGAACAGTTGGGGCGACTACGGCGAATACCATGGCATGTTCTTCGCCAGCAAGGCCTTCGTGCGTTACAAAACCATGAACATCGTGGTCCACAAAGACGCCCTCCCGAAAGACATCAAAAAGAAACTCGGCATCAAATAACAACTGAGGTTTCAAACATCAAAACCGCTCCATTCCGGGGCGGTTTTTTTATTGGTTCGAAATAATTCCCGATTTGTATTTTATCTCATTCCTTCCTCTTTGGAAAACAAAAAAAAGAGAGACGCCTGCACATCTCTCTTTTATTTTCACCCTGAATATCAGGTAATTATTTCTGCAAACGAATACGGGCATCCACGGCGGTAACGTAGCGCGGATTGCCGAGCAGCGGGTTGAGGTCCATCTCCGCGATTTCGGGAGCGGCCTGCACCAGGGCGCTCACACGGGCGATCTGGTCGGCATACAGGTCGATGTTGACGGGTTCCTGTCCACGCACACCCTGCAGAATCTTGTAGCCGCGCAGCTTCGTCAGCATCTCCTTGGCCTCGGCAGCCGTGATGGGCGCCAGCGCGCTCTGCACGTCCTTCAGCACCTCGATGAAGATGCCACCCAAGCCGAAGAATACCTGATGGCCGAACTTGTCATCGCGGATGGCGCCGATATAGACGTCGGTGCCGTCCAACATCGGGTACATCTCCACGGCGTAAGTATCTTTAATGGCCATGAGGCGGTCGAACTCCTTGCTCACGGTGTCCAGATCCTTGACATTCAGGGTGACACCGCCGACATCGGATTTATGCAGCGGTCCCACGACCTTCATCACGAGCGGCACATCCTTGCTGCAACCGACCTCTTGGGCGAAGGCGAGAGCATCCTCCTTCTTGGAGACTTCCACAGATTTCTTGCGGCTGATGCCGGCAGCATCCAGAAGTTCGTTATAATCAGCAATTTCCATATAACCATCCTGACATCTGTCGATGGTGCGGCGGATGCGGGCCACATCAATTTCGGGCTGCTCCACCACTTCGGGCTGCGGCTTCGGGGTGTTGTAAACTTTGCACAATGCCTGACCGAACACGCACTCTTCGGGGAAGTTGATGCGGTGCTTGTTGGTGATGAAGTCGGCGATTTCGTCCTTCACGTTGATGATGGAGGGCAGAATCGGGAAGATGGGTTTCTTGCAGGTCTTCATCTTCTGGTCGAGCACTTCATACACCTCCCAGTTGGCGAACAGGCCGGGCGAGCCGAAAATGACGCACATGCAGTCGATGTTGTCAAAGTCGTTCTCGCAGGCATCGATGATGTAGCCGAGCTGTTCGGCAGTGCCGGTGGCGAGGAAGTCGATGGGGTT
>JAEEKX010000035.1 GCA_016288655.1 Bacteroidales bacterium | reverse complement strand
CCTTTCGGCAAAAAAAGCAGCATCACCATCACCAACGAGGACGGCGAGGTGGAGAAAGAGGATTTGAGTTATAACCGTCAGGACTTTTGGGAAACAACGTCCAACAAGCAGTTGAATTTCCTTCAGCATATCAAGACATTGCTGAAAATCAACGGTCAGGCGGCGGTTGTCTTGCCCGACAATGTGCTTTTTGAGGGCGGTGCCGGCGAGGAGATCCGCAAGCAACTGATGAGAACAACTGAACTGCATACCATTCTGCGTTTGCCTACAGGCATTTTCTATGCCAACGGCGTGAAGGCTAATGTGCTGTTCTTCGACAACCGTCCGGCAAGCAAGGATGTGCAGACCAAAGACATCTGGATTTACGACTACCGTACCAACATCCACCACACCCTGAAGAAATCACCGCTCACATTCGAGGATTTGACTGATTTCATCAAATGCTACAATCCCGAAAACCGTCATCTGCGCACCGAGACATGGAGCGAGGCGAACCCCGAAGGCCGTTGGCGCAAGTTCACCTACGACGAGGTAGTCGCCCGCGACAAAACCAATCTTGACATTTTTTGGATAAAGGACAAGAGCCTGACCGACTTGGACAACTTGCCAGAGCCCGATGAGATTGCCGCCGAAATTATTGAGAATCTGGAAGAAGGGATAGCGGGTTTCAGAAAAGTGCTGGAGATGAGTGGAGTGTAGAGCCCTCACCCCCATTCTTTCATCAGAAATTCCCCGCACTATTCCGCAGACCGTCTGGCATTCGACGCACCGACGATGACGATGCTCTTCGGGTCTAATAATTTCGGATTGATCATGATATATAGATGTTAATAATTTTCAGACGGCAAAGATAGTGAAAAAAAACGAACCGACGTCACTATTTCGTGCAGGTTTGGTAGGTCTTGAAGCCGCCGGCGAGGTTACATACATTCTGAAATCCCAATTGCGTCAGGATGCGGCTGGCGACATAACCACGCAAGCCGATGGCGCAATAAATGACGATGGGCTGATCCTGAGGCAGGTCCTCGGCATACTCGCGCAACTCGTCGAGGGGATAGTTCTCGGCACCTTCGATGCTGCCAGCGCGGAATTCCAGCAGACTGCGTACATCCATCAGCAGGAAGTCGTTTTCGGCCTTGCGGCGCAACATCTCCTGCAGTTCATGCCACTGGATCATCCGGACCTTGCCGGTGAGGATGTTCTCCGCGACAAGTCCCGCGACAGTGACGGGATCCTTGGGTGAGGAGAAGGGCGGCGCATAGGCGTGGTCGAAGTCGGTGAGGTCGCGGACAGTGCCGTGGTGGGCGATGGTGGCGGCGAGCAGGTCGAGGCGCTTGTCAACGCCGGACTTGCCGCAGACAGCGGCGCCGTAAAGCCGTCCGCTGTCGGGGGCGAAGAGAATCTTGATGCTGACGAAACTGCTGCCCGGATAGTAACTGGCGTGATCGCCAGTGTGGGTGATGGATACCTGATAAGGCATCCCCAGGGCCTGCAGTTGACGCTCCGACAGGCCGGTGCGGCCGACGGACATGTCGAACACCTTGGCAATGCCGGTGCCGACGGCGCCGCAGTACTTCTCGGTGTTGCCGAGGGCGATGTTGTTGGCACAGGTGCGGGCTTGCTTGTTTGCGGGACCGGCGAGGAAGCAGAGTTGCGGCTGGCCAGTGATCGGGTTGACGGTCTCCACGGCGTCACCAACGGCATAGATGTCGGGATCAGAGGTCTGCATGTACTCGTTGACCGCGATGCCGCCAAGGGTGCCGAGTTGAAGGCCGGCGTCACTTGCGAGCTTCGTCTGCGGCTTCACGCCCGCGCTCACCAGCACGAGGTCGGCGACAAGGGTCTCGCCGCTGCGCAGGCGGACGGAGACGGTGTCGTCGGACTGATGGACAAACTCGGTGACGCTGTCGTTGACGAAAAGGCGGACGCCCTGCGCAGCGACGTGATGCTGCAACTCCGCCGCGATTTCCCAATCGACGGGCGGCAGGATGTGCGGGGCGACCTCCACCATGGCGACGTCGCAGCCGCGGCGGCGGAGGTTCTCGGCCATCTCTACACCGATGAAACCGGCACCGACGACAACGGCACGCCCGCCAGCAGAGAGCTGTTGCAGCCGCGCCTGGATGGCGTCGGTGTCGGGCACATCGCGGAGGGTGAAGATGTTGGGGCCGTCGATGCCCGCGATGGGCGGACGCACAGCCGTGGTGCCCGGCGCGAGCACCAACTTGTCGTATCCTTCTTCATACTCCTTGCCCGTGGCCAAATTCACGCACTTCACCATCTTGGCGGCACGGTCGATGGCGACAACTTCGGTCTTCACCCGTACGTCGGCGTCAAAGCGGTTGCCAAAAGAGGTGGGCGTCTGCAAAAAGAGTTGATTGCGTTCCGGAATGGTGCCGCCCAGGTAGTACGGCAGCCCGCAGTTGGCGTAAGAGATATAGGGACCCTTTTCGAAAATGACGATGGTGGCATCTTCGTCAAGACGACGCAACCGCGCCGCCGTGGTGGCGCCTCCAGCGACGCCGCCAATAATCAAACATTTCATCTTATTGATTTTAAGATAATTAGCAAAAATCAGTGAAGATCGGCGCCAATCAGGTGCATGAACTCCTGGCGGGTGTTCCACTGGTTGAGGAACGCGCCCGTAAACTCGGAAGTGGTGGTGACGGAGTTCTGCTTCTGGATGCCGCGCATCGACATGCAAAGGTGCTGGCACTCAATGACCACAGCGACGCCGAGGGGATGCAAGACATCCTCCAGACAATCCTTGATCTGGGTCGTCAGCCGCTCCTGCAGTTGCAGACGGCGGGCGAAGGCCTCCACCACACGCGGGATCTTGCTCAGTCCGACAATGGTGCCGTTGGGAATGTAACCCACGTGCGCCTTGCCGAAGAAAGGCAGCAGGTGGTGTTCGCACATGGAGTAGATCTCGATGTCCTTCACCACGACAATCTGTTTGTAATCTTCTTTGAACAACGCACTTTCGAGGATGGCTCGCGGGTCGAGTCCATAGCCGTGGGTAAGATACTTCAGGGCCTTGGCGGCGCGTACGGGCGTCTTGACCAACCCCTCGCGGTTGGGATCCTCATGGATATTGTTGATGACCCCGCGGTAGAGTCCGGCGAGTTCTTCCAGTTCACTGGCGTTGTAAATCTCTTGTTTTTCGTATGATGGCATAACTATTCGTTCATGTTTTTGAGGAACTCCTCGTTGGTTTTGGTGAACTGCATCCGATCCTTGATAAACTCCATGGCCTCGATGGTGGTCATGTCAGCAAGGTGGCTGCGGAGCACCCAGACACGCTGGATGGTGGACTGGGGTTGCAGCAGGTCGTCGCGGCGAGTGCTGGAGGAGACGATATCGACGGCGGGGAAGACGCGCTTGTTGGAGAGTTTGCGGTCGAGCTGCAACTCCATGTTGCCCGTACCCTTGAACTCCTCGAAGATGACCTCGTCCATGCGGGAGCCGGTGTCGATGAGTGCGGTGGCGATGATGGTGAGGGAGCCGCCGTCCTCGATGTTACGGGCAGCGCCGAAGAAGCGTTTGGGCTTCTGGAGGGCGTTGGCCTCGACACCGCCGGAGAGCACCTTGCCGGATGCCGGGGAGACGGTGTTGTATGCACGCGCCAATCGGGTGATGGAGTCGAGGAGGATGCAGACGTCGCGACCACACTCGACCATGCGCTTGGCCTTTTCCAAAACGATGTTGGCGATCTTGACATGGCGGTCTGCTGGTTCGTCGAAAGTGGAGGAGATGACCTCCGCATTCACGCTGCGCTGCATGTCGGTAACCTCTTCGGGACGCTCGTCGATGAGCAGGATGATGAGGTAGATCTCCGGGTGATTGTAAGCGATTGCGTTGGCGACTTCCTTGAGCAACACGGTCTTACCGGTCTTCGGCTGAGCCACGATGAGTCCGCGCTGTCCCTTGCCGATGGGAGCGAACAGGTCGATGACGCGGGTGGAAATGTTGTCGCCCGGATGGCCGGTGAGGCGGATCTTCTCATCGGGGAACTTGGGGGTGAGGTAGTCGAACGGGATGCGGTCGCGGATGGCTTCCGGCGGCAGGCCGTTGACCTTCTCCACCTTGACGAGCGGGAAGTACTTCTCGCCGTCGCGGGGCGGACGGATCTGGCCCTGCACGGTGTCGCCCGTCTTCAGCCCGTACATCTTGACCTGCGCGGCGGAGACGAAGATGTCGTCGGGCGAGTTGAGGTAGTTGTAGTCGGAAGAGCGCAGGAATCCGCAGGTGTCGTTGGACATCTCGAGCACGCCCTCGGCGGTGATGCAGCCCTCATACTGGCTGTTGGCGACGAAGTCCCACTGGGCTTGGGCCGCCCGCACGTTGGCCTCCACGCTGTCGGAGGGGTACGCCTTGTGCTTGTTCCTATTCTGCTTCTTGTTCTGGTTCTGATTCGGATTCTGTCCCTGCTTCTGCTGCGTGGCGGAAACGGGCTTCCCCTCCCCTGCCGTCGGCTGGACGGCCGCCTTCGCGGCTGCCGGCTCGGGGACAGGTGCCGCCTCCTGGGCCTCTTCCGCCGACATCTGGAAGAGCACATCCTCCACGGAGGGGGCGGGCTCCACGGCGGGAGCGTTCTTAAAGGTGCTGTCGTCAATGGCGAGATCGTTGAGGGCTTCCACATTGACCTTCTGCGCGGCGAGCTCCTTCTTGCTCTTTCTGCCGCGCTTGGCCTTCGGCGCCGGCGTCGCCTCGGCGGGTGCCAGCTGCAACTCCTGCGCCTGCACGCGATCGACCTCGGCGGCCAACTGGTCGGGGGTATCCAGTTGGACATCCAACGGGATGTCGCCCGAAATGGAAGTTTTCTCCTCCTTTTTCGGCTCTGAAGGTGTCATCATGAACTTGTATTCCGCGGCCTGCTCTGCCGAGAAGCCGAACTCGTTCTCCTCGGTCGGGGCGACACTCATCGTGGGCATCGGCACCTCGTCCTGACTGTGGTCGGCTTTGGCGACCTCATCAGCTACGGAAACTAAACTACTGATTTTCTTTTGGTTGGAAGTTGCTACAGGGGATTTCTCAGCAACAATGCGCCGTCTTTTCGGCTTTTTTTCTTCTGAGTTAATCATAAATAAATGATATGGTAGATGGGAGTGATTTTTCTATTAAAACAAAATCGTTGGAAAGGATGATTCCCTTTTGAAATCGGCGGCAAAGATACGATTTTTTTTAATAGCCCATCCCATTTTTGCAATAATTTTTAAGAAAAAAAGGCAGGCACCCCGAAGGATGTCTGCCTTGTCGTGTCGAAAATGAGGCGGGCTTACATGGAAGCGGCCTGGCAAGCGGTGACGGCCACGGTGCTGACGATGTCCTCGACGGAGCAGCCGCGGGAAAGGTCGTTGATGGGAGCGGCCATACCCTGCATGACAGGTCCGATGGCCTCGGCGCCGGCGAAACGCTGCACCAGTTTATAAGCGATGTTGCCGGTCTCCAACGACGGGAATACCAGCACGTTGGCCTTGCCGGCGACGGGGCTGCCGGGGGCCTTGCTGGCGCCCACCGACGGGATGATGGCGGCGTCGGCCTGCAATTCGCCGTCGATGATGAGACTGGGATCCATCTCCTTGGCGATGCGGGTGGCGTTGACCACGCGGTCAACGAGTTCGTGCTTGGCGGAACCCTTGGTGGAGAAACTCAGCATGGCCACGCGCGGCTCGGCGATGCAGGCGATGTTCTTCGCGGTCTTGGCAGTCACCACGGCGATCTGGGCCAACTTGTTCTCGTCGGTGTTCGGGTCGGCGGCGCAGTCGGCAAAAACCATCACGCCGTCCTGTCCCCACTTCTTGTCCTGGAACACCATGATGAAGGCGCCGGAGACGACGGAGATGCCCGGGAGGGTCTTCACGATCTGGAAAGCGGGACGCAGCACGTTGCCGGTGGAGTTCTGGGCGCCGGCGACCTCGCCATCAACCTCCTTGTTCTTAATGAGCAGGGTGGCCAAATAGAGCGGATCCTGCACCAAGTTCATGGCTTCTTCCATCTGCATACCCTTGCTCTTGCGGATCTCGCAGAGCATCTCGGCGTAGAACTTCTGTTTCGGGTTGTTCTTCGGGTCGATGATCTCGGCCATGCCGATGTTCTTCAGTCCGAACTCGGCGGCTTTCTTGTGGATGTTGTCGGGGTTGCCCAGCAGCACGATCTTGGCGATGCCTTCGCCCATGATTCTGTCGGCTGCCTTGAGGGTGCGGTCTTCCTCGCCCTCGGCCAAAACGATGCGCTTGCCATATTTCTTGGCATTCTCTTTGATTTGATCGATAATGTTCATTTGCTTATGGTTTGGTATAATAAATTCGGTTTTTCTTTTTAAAACGAGAAAAAGGAAGGCCTGTGCCTTCCCTTATATTAGTATTTGTAGAAGCCCTCGCCGGTTTTTCTGCCAAGCAGACCAGCGCGCACCATCTTCCGCAACAGCGGATGAGGACGGTACTTCGGATCGCCAAATTCTTTGTATAGCACTTCCATGATGGCGAGGTTCACGTCGTTGCCGATGAGGTCGGCCAGCGCGAGCGGGCCCATCGGGTGGTTGGCGCCCAGCATCATGCACTTGTCGATGTCCTCAGCAGAAGCGATACCGTCGGCGAGAATGCCCACTGCCTCGTTGATCATGGGGATGAGGATGCGGTTGACTACAAAGCCGGGGGCTTCTTTCACCTCCACAGGCTGTTTGCCGATGCTGGTGGCCAGGTCGACGACACATT
>JAEEKX010000034.1 GCA_016288655.1 Bacteroidales bacterium | reverse complement strand
GGGATGCAGAGACGCACGAAGTCATTGCCTCCGAAGCGGTTCTCGCGGGTCACGGGGTCGCGGTCGGCGAGGACGTATCCGATCTCGCAGGCGCGGATGCCGGCTTCCAGATACAACTCGCAGGTCAGCGTCTGGGCCGGAAACTCCTCCTTCGGCACTTGGGTGAGCACCTTGTCGGCATCGACGAAGATGGCGTGGCCACCGGCAGGACGCTGGTAGGGGATGCCGTATTCGTCGAGTTTGTCGGCCAGGTATTTCACCTGCTTCACGCGGGTCTCGACCATCTCGAACTCCAAGTTCTCCTTCAGACCGACGGCCAGGGCGTCCATGTCACGACCGTTCATGCCGCCGTAGGTCAGGAAGCCCTCGAAAGGAATGCAGAACAACTTGGCGCCTTCGTACCACTCCTGCTTGCGGGTGGCGATGAAACCGCCCATGTTGACCAAACCGTCCTTCTTGGCGCTCATCGTCATGCTGTCGGCATAGGAGAACATCTCCTTGCAGATCTCGCGGAGACTCTTGTTCTCGTACCCCTTCTCACGGGTCTTGATGAAGTAGGCGTTCTCGATGAAACGGGCGCTGTCGATGTTGACAGGCACGCCGTACTTGTGGCACAACTCGCAGGTCTCGCGGATGTTCTGCATCGAAACGGGCTGACCGCCGACGGTGTTGTTGGTGACGGTGAGGACCATGAAGGGCACCTTGCCCTCATTCTCCTTCAGCACCTTCTCCAACTTCTCGATGCTGACGTTGCCCTTGAAGGGAACCTCGAGTTGGGTGTCGTAGGCCTCGGGCACGGTGACGTCGATGGCGAAGGCCTTGCGGCTCTCGATGTGTCCCTTTGTGGTGTCGAAGTGGGCGTTGCCGGGAACCACCATGCCGGGCTTCACTAAATAGGAGAAGAGCACGTTCTCGGCGGCACGGCCCTGGTGAGTCGGGATGACGTAAGGAAATCCCGTGATCTCCGTGATGGTGTCTTTCATGTGGTAGAAGGAACGGGCGCCGCCGTAACTCTCGTCGCCCATCATCATCGCGCTCCACTGCCGGTCGCTCATGGCACCGGTGCCGGAATCGGTGAGCAGGTCGATATAGACGTAGTCGCTCTTGAGCATAAAAATGTTCTCGTGGGCTTCATGAAGCCATTTTTCGCGTTCTTCGCGAGTGGATTTCTTGATGGGCTCCACCATCTTGATTTTCCACGCTTCTGCAAAGGGAATTTCCATAACGTTGTTTTTTGAAGTTATTAATTATTTTAAAATATTGATATTCACTATTTTGCTGTTTTCTTTCCTTGCCGTTGATGCTTCAACAGCACGCATTTGGCACAATGCCCGCATTGGATGGTTTGCTCGTTGACACTCACGGAGTGGTCGAGTTCCCCGTTCTTACGGTAGTATTTCCACGTGCCGGTGCAGTTGCCGTTGTTGTCGTAATGACCGATGTAAAGGGGATAGCCGTTCTCTTGATAGGCCAACTCGTCTCCGATCTGAAGCCCGTTGCGGTAGGTCTCCTGCGACCAGAGTTGTCCGTTGGGGTAGTAAGCGGTGCAGACACTGTCGCGCACGCCATTGTGAAGGTTCTCGACGATATAGACCTTGCCTTGGCTGTACGAAACCTTGCAGGTGATCTGATTGCTGAGCGCGCCGGTGCTGTCTTTGCCCAGAATGTACGCCGTGCTATCGATGTTGGGCGCATTGGGGTTCTTCAGACTGTCCGGGGTGATCTCCACCATCCGCGGCATCTCGGCATACGGGTCCCCTTGCAGGAAGGTCGTGGTCTTCTCGCCCATCTCCACCTGCTTCGCCGGTTTCTCCTTCTCTTTGCATGAAGAGAGCGCGAAGAGGCACGCGCAAAGAATGATGATGACTCTTTTCATCGTGGATTATTTGTCGGTTTTCTTGGGAGTGCATTTCTTGTCCAACTCCTCGATCACGTTCCGGGTGATGTCGCGTGTCGGGTCGGCCACGATGACGGTGGGGTTGGCGGAGGAGTAGGTGATGATGTAGGAGGCAGGGGAGCCGTCCACGGCGTTGTTGACCGTGTTGGCGGCATCACGCAATACCTGCATCATCTCTTCGGTGATGTCGGCCTGCTTTTTGGCCAACCCTTCCATCGCGGTCTGATAGTCCTCCTTGATCTTCTGGTCTGCCTCGCCCAACTGCTGATAGGTATATTGCATCTGCTCCTCGGTCAGCACACCGGCTTGGACATTCTTCTGGAACTGGGCGGCGTCGGCCTCGAGTTTCTTCTGGCGGGTGGTGAAGGATGCTTCCAACTTGTCGGCCTCTTCGTCAAGAATGGCCTGCTTCTCTTTCCAAAGCGCACACTCGTAAATCGTGTCCATGTTGAGATAGAGAATGTTGCCGTTGCCGGGCTTGGTGGCCACCTTCACGGGCGTGCTCTTGGTGGATTCGTTGTCCGAGGAAGCGCATTTGCCACCGCAAAAGTGGAGGATGAACAGCACCACGACGGCGATCAGCAACAGGCACTCCACAACCCAGTGGGCCATGTGTCCGCAACTGCATTTCTTCTTCTTTTTCTCTCCGGCTTCCGGCTGATCTGCCTCCGGCTCGGCTGCTGGCGCAATGAATTCGGTCCGGTTCTCCGCGGGAGTCACGACCTCTTTTTTATCTTCCATCTCTTCCATAGGGCAATTCTGATTGAATTATGTTTTTTGTTTTCAATAATTTAGTTGTAATAATCTTAAGCTGCAAAATTACATAAAATTTCTTGATTATCCAACTCTTATTATAATGTACAAATTTGAGGGGATTTCGTTTCCTGACCTTCTCTGTTTTCTGAAAAAAAAAGAGTACCTTTGCCCCGTCATTTCATCATGCGCCAACGGATCCATCAAATTCTGAAAGAACATTGGGGCTACGACCAATTCCGGCCGTTGCAGGAGGATACCATCCTTTCCGTTCTCGACAACCGCGATACGCTCGCCCTGCTGCCCACCGGTGGCGGCAAGTCCATCTGCTTCCAGGTGCCCGCGCTCGCCCGCGAAGGCGTCTGCCTCGTCGTCTCCCCCCTCATCGCCCTCATGAAGGATCAGGTGGCCAACCTGCGCAAGAAGGGCGTCAAGGCCGCCGCCATCTACTCCGGCATGAGCCGCGCCGAGATCGGCGTCATCCTCGACAACTGTTTGTTCGATAAGGAGTTGAAGTTTCTCTACCTGTCGCCCGAACGCTTGACAACGGAGGTCTTTTTGGCTCATCTCAAGCGGATGAAAGTCGGCATGATCGCCGTTGATGAGGCGCACTGCATCTCCCAGTGGGGCTACGACTTCCGTCCGCCTTACCTTGAAATCGCCAACATCCGGCAGTATTGCCCAGGGGCCCCCGTTCTGGCGCTCACCGCCACTGCCACCCCCGAGGTGGTCGATGACATCCAGGAGAAACTGCGGTTCAAGGAGAAAAATGTCTTTCAGAAGAGTTTTAAACGCGACAACCTGACCTATTACGTGCAGAAGGAGCAGGACAAGCTCGGGCGGATGTTGCGCATCATGCAGCACTACCCGGGCACGGGCATCGTGTATGTGCGCAACCGCCGAAAGACCCGCGAGACCGCCGAGTTCCTGCAACGCCACGGCATCAGCGCCGACTACTACCACGCCGGACTCGACCCCGCCGTGCGCGACCGCAAGCAGCAGGCATGGATGGACGGCACCACCCGCGTCATCGTCTCCACCAACGCCTTCGGCATGGGCATCGACAAGCCCGACGTCCGCTTCGTCGTCCACATCGACATCCCCGACACCCTCGAGGGCTACTTCCAAGAGGCCGGCCGCGGCGGGCGCGACCTCCAGCCCTCCGTCGCCATCCTGCTATACGACGACGCCGACCTCCGCGACCTGAAACGCAACTTTCAGACCGCCTTCCCGCCGCTGCCCTTCATCCAACAGGTCTATCGCACCCTTTGTAGCGATCTCCACATTCCCATCGCCGGCGGCCTCGACGAGTCCTATCCCGTTGACTTGGCTGACTTCGCCCGCCGCCACGAGTGGAATCCCGTCGAGGTCTATCAATCCATCCGGCTCATGGAGAAGACCGGCGCCATCGCTTACGACGACGACAAGTGCGAGCCCGCACAACTGATGTTCCTGCTTTCTCAAGAAGATATTGACAATCTGAAAAAAACACCGCTGTACCAGAAGGCGGAACCCTTCATTCAGTTGCTCCTGCGCTCCTACAGCGGCATCTTCGCGCATCCTGTCATCATCGACGAGGCCGAGATCGCCCGCCGCGCCGACTGCACCGAAAAGGTCGTGAAGGAGCGGCTCAACTATCTTGCCAAGTTCGGCTATGTAGAATACCACCCGCGCAATTCCCTGCCCAAGGTGCTCTTCACTCGACCGCGCGTCGATGAGAAGTACCTCTTTTACGACCGCAGCGTGTATGACAGCCGCAAGCAGGTGGCAAAAAAACGGCTGGATTCCGTAACGCACTATGTGACAGATAACACCGTCTGCCGTAGCCGCCAACTACTGGCCTATTTCGGGGAGACGGAAAGCGATGCGTGTGGCAAGTGCGATGTCTGTCGCGCCGTCCGGGCCGCCCGTCTTCGCCGCGACGAGTTCAACCAAATCCGGCAGGCCGTCATCGAGGCCTACCCGCAGTGCGCCGACATCAGGGAGTTGGTCAACCTCCTGGGCAACCGTTTCGATGAGGATCGCATCGTGGAGGTGACCCGCTGGCTGATCGACAACAACAAACTGTCGTAAGGTAGAGGAGCAAACAACACTTCATTCCGACAATGACATCGGCAACCCATTCCCTTCTCTCAAAAGGGATGGCCGCAGGCCGGGGTAGTCAAACTGAAAAACGACTTTAACCTTTCAACTTTAACTTTCCACTATTGGAACGTGTAGTTGATGCCGATGTAGAAGGTCAGCCCTTGGGCGTAGTAGTACTTGTTCGGGAACTTGTTGACGTTGTAGTCGCTGTAGTCGAACCGGCGCTGCTCCCAAGCGGAGGTGACCAGGTTCTTGTTGTTGGTGAGGTTGGTCACGCTCACGTTGAAGCCGATGGTGTTGCGTTTCACCTTCCAGGACTTGCCGATGGAGGCGTCGAGGGTGAACTGCCCTTTCAGCCGCTCCTGCGCCACCAGGTCTTGGTACAACTGGCTGCTGCTCTCCAGGGTGCCGCGGGCGGCCGTGGTGCGGCGCTCAGGGTTCATGTCGGCGTAGATCTTGTCGAAGTAGTTGGCATTCACGCTGACAAACCAATATTTGTAGTTGAATTTCACGCCGAGGGTAGCGCCCACCTGCGGACTGCCGGCCACGTGGAAGTTCTTCCAATAGACCTGCTCGGTATATTCGCTCTTGCCGTTGCCAAGCACGTCGTAGCCGTTGTCCGCCGTGATTGTCACGTTCGGACGGTTGGTGTAGATGTAGTCGCCGTAAGTGCCGGCCAAAGCCACCGTGAACATCGAGCCGATCGGGATCTCCACGCCCAACTCCACGCCCATGTTCTGCTTGTCGATGTCGGTCATGGCGTAGTTGACGAAACTGCCGTAGTCGTCGTGGTAGAAACTGAACTGGTCGGTCACATCCATGAACTTGTAGTAAAAGACCGACAGACGCATCCGCATGAAGGGATAGCGCATGACGTAGGAGAAATCAACGCCGAGGTCTTTCTCGTTGGTCAGTCCGTTCACGTAGTCGTTGCGGATGGTGGGGCTGATGAAGGCGTCTAAGATGCTGGGGGCTTGCGTCTGCCATTGCCCGTTCAACACCAGGTAGTTACGACCGTTGATCTTGTAGGTCAAGCCGGCCTTGGCACCGTAGTTGAGAAATATCTGGTGAGCGGAATTTCCCTGCGAGTTGTCGGGGAAACGGCCGTTGCGCATGAAGCCGGTGCGCCACATCTCGGTGGATGTCCCGTTCAGGCCGACGTGGAAGTCGATGTGGCTGTACGAGAACTTGGCCGTGGCCCACAGATTCTGACGGTAGATGTTGTAGGCGTAGTCGTAGCCGAATCTGTCGCCCACGCCGAGGTGCGCGCCGATGTTGTCGAGGTCGTCGTACAGCAGGTATGGGTTGTCGGGACTCTCGCCGTCGGCGTACTTGTCCTCGTTGAGCCAGTAGGCACCGCCCAGCAAGTCGTTGATGGTTTTGTAGTTGCGTTGTCTGTATCCGCGAATGTCCACGCCCGCCGACAACTTGATGTTGTCGCTGAGGTTGGCGACGAGGTTGGACGAAGCGGCCACCATCACGTGGTCGATGACGCGGTTCTCGACGATGTACTGTGCCTGCTCGTCGATGGCGGCGGCCAGTTGGTTCACCTCATACATGTGGTCCCAGTCGAGTTGGCGCATGCCCTTGTTGTGGGTCCACTGCTCGGTGTACCACGCCTGCAGTTCGGGGTCGTCGTTGAAGTAACTGGGCAGATAACGGTAGTAGTCGGGACGTGGGTCGGGCACGTTGTTCCAGTTGAGGGAAGTGGTGCTCTGTCGTCCGAAAGTGGAGGCGATGTTACTGGTGATCTGTAGTTTGCCGTTTTCAGGGGTGTAGAAATGCGACAGCATGAAGACGGGCTCGTAGGTGTCGCGGATGCGGGCATTGCGCTTCTTGCCGTCGTACCAGCCCCAGTTGGAGTTGTAGTAGTGGTCGCCGGTGAGGTCATAGACCTCCTGCGTGGAGTTGGCCTGCAGACTGCGCGAGGTGGGGGAGCCCCAGACGGTCAGGTTGAGGGCGTGCTCGTTGTTGAACCGCTTCTCGGCGGCGAGGAAGTAGGCGAAGCCGGTGTAACTGCTGCCGTCAACGTAACTCAACTGCGAGCCGAAGCGGGTGGAGGCGGAGGCCGCGACCGACCAGCCGTTCTTCAACAGCCCGGAGGCGTAGGTGAGCATGATGCGGTTGTTGTAGTTGCGGTTGCAGAGCGAGTAGTTGGCGTGGAACTGATGACGGTACGAGGAGGCGCGGGTGCTGTAGTTGGTGGAACCGCCCACGTCGCCGAACAGGAAGGTGACCGGGTCGAGGTTGCCGACGTTCTCTGGCCAGCGGAAGACTCGGTTCAGCCCGCCCCACTGCGAGTAGGAGGCGCGCCCCGTCACGGCATTCTCCATCTCCAACCCGTTGATGGCGATGCTCTGGTACTTCGAATCCACGCCGCGCGACTTGAAATAGGCGATGCTGAAGGCATACGACGTGTTGCTGCTGTAAATGTCGCGAGAGGAGTGCAGCAGTCCGGGCACGTAGCCGCCCGTCGTGACATCCTCGTCGTCGAGACTCTCCGTGTCGAATGTGGTCCCTTCGACATTGCCCGAAACGCGCGTCGTGCTGTCGGCTCCCGTCGCCTCGTTTTGCGAAAACGCTGTCAAAGAGAAGATTATCAATAAGGTGGAAAGTAATAGCGCTCTTTTCATAGGGAGAAAGATTATGCGAATAATTCAAACTGCAAAAATACATTTTTTCGTTGAAATCCGTTCTTTTTTTTACTGAAATCAATCAAATGGATTTTAATCCTTGTCAATGTGAAAAAAATCATGTATTTTTGCCCATTCTAAAAAATGAATCGATGAAACGAGGAGTTTTTCTTATCATGTTGATTGTAAGCGTATTATACGTTTCCGCGCAAAAGAATACGCCGATGCGCGCCTACAATCTTTTTTATGACCAAGACTATGTGAAGGCCAAGGAGTGCATTGACGAGTGCATTCAGGACGAGAAATTCTCCACCAAGGCCAACACATGGCTCTACAAGGCCAACATCGAGTATCGCCTTGCGTTGGACGACTATTCGGCACGCCAGAAGGACGCGAATCACCAGCCGCTCTACCCCACGGCTCCCCGCGATTCCTACTTGGCTTTCAAGAAGGCCCAGGAACTCAACAAGAACATCGAGGCCACCGACATGTACTCCCCCTATCAGGCCATGCCGGTGCTTTACCCCGTGCTCTTTTTGGAAGGCGTCGATGAGATCAACGCCAAACGGTATGAAGCCGCCCGCGACATCCTCGCCTTAGCCGTCGAAAGTTACGAAATCCAAGCTCCACAGTATCCTCTCAACGGAGAACTCTATTACTACTACGCTTACGTCTTCACCATGCTGGAGCAGCCGGAACAGGCCCGCATCTACTACCAGAAGGCCCTCGACGATGGTTCCCAGAACATCAACGTCTTTGTCGGACTGATCGACTCCTACAAGTCGGAAGGCAAGAAGGACGAGGTGAAGAACTTGATAGCCAAAGGATTGCAGAAGGAACCGAACAATGCTTTCCTGCGTGTGGCGGAAGCCGACTACCTCTATTGGACCGACCAGCAGGCACAGGGACGGCAGAAGCTGCAACACCTGCCCGCCTCCGTCTCCCAGAATCCGCAGTGCGCCATCAACGCTGCCAACCTCATGCTCAGCGATAGTCTGTACAGCGAAGCCGAGACGTTGCTCACCCAGGCGTACCGTCTCGCTCCCGACAATGCCATCATCGCGCACAACCTTGGCGTCTGCTGCTCCAACATGGGCGAATTCAAATACCTTGAAGCTGAGCGCATCAAACTCAAAACCGACAAGAACACATACCAGGCCATGCGTGCGGAGAGCGACGAGTATCTCGCCCGCGCCGCCACCTACTTCGAGGCCGCACTTCAATCCAACCCCGACGACACCAAGGTGTTGCAACGCCTCCGTCAAATCTATCTCCGTCTCGGACAAGAGGGTAAGGCACAGGAAATCGAGCAGAAAATTAAACCTTAATCGCAAATAAGAATCAATAATCATTAAACTTAATACCATATCATCATGAAAAAGCTGTTTTTAATCGCATTGACATTCCTCTTCGCCATCGGGCTGAGTGCACAGAACGTTGAAGACGTATGGCTGCTGTTGCAGAACAAGAAGATCTACCCCGCCCAGAAGAAAATTGAAGAGTGCATGCCCGTCAACCAGACCAATCCCCGTGCCTGGCTTTTCCGTGGAAATGTCTATCTCCAGGTTTATCAACTTGATAATGAACGTCTGAAAAAGGATCCGAGTTACCAAACCCGTTTTCCCGATGCGATTCTCACCTCGTATGAGAGCTTCTACAAAGCCATCGAACTCGATCATGACGTCGCGCCCATCACCGGTTTGGTGGATGCCAAGACCGGTCAGTTGACTTGCGCTTCCGAGATGTTCGACATCGCGGGAAGAGCCAAGAAGGCCGGC
The DNA here is from genome assembly GCA_016288655.1 of Bacteroidales bacterium. GTDB lineage: Bacteria > Bacteroidota > Bacteroidia > Bacteroidales > WCHB1-69 > UBA1756. The sequence goes on along the minus strand of JAEEKX010000034.1, from coordinate 86,698 downwards.
GACAACGAAAAGGCCATAAAGTACTACAATGCCGCCGCCAGGGCCTTGTTGCTCGATGAAGAGAAAGGTCGTTTCTACTCCGGTTTGGCATATTACAATGTAGCCATAATTTGCTATGGCATCCAAGATATGGAGGGTTATGAAACCGCCCTTGAGAATGCGATGAAAGTCAATACCACTTACGACGTCATCTACCGTATGGCTTACAACGTGGCATCCAACAAGAAGGACACCGTCAAATGCGGTGATATCTTGAAGCTTGCCAAGAAAAACGTCGCCAAGGAGGAGAGAGGTCCCATTTACGCTCTCGAACTCGACTACACGAGCATCACCAATGACAGCGTCGCCTTCGAGAAGTGCCTCAAGAACGTGTTGAAATACACGGCCGACTCCTCTGTGATGCGTGACTGCGCCCTTTCACTGGCCAACACCAAGAAGTTCGACATGGCCATCCAATTGCTCGACTCCGCGCAACTGAAGACCCCCGACTGCTTCGAGATCGCCAGCGCATACGCCTACACTTACTTCCTGCAAGCTGATGAGTTCACTTCCCTCATCAAGAGCGTCTTCTCCCGCACAGACCTTGAGATGAGTGAGCGTATCGCTCTCAAGAACCAATACAGCGAGCAGCAAAAGTCTATGATGGAGAAATCGTACAACTGGGGCCTCAAGGCATACAACGCCAACGCCAACGATCCTTCCAACAACAGCATTGTGAAACAGTTGGGAACGCAGTTGGGCAAGGACATTCCGGAAGGTCTGAAGTAGTCCGCACTCAGGCATGAAAAGAATCCTGATACTGCTTACCGCGCTGCTCCTCGGCGGCAACATGCAGGCCACGCCTGCCGACACCGCCACCGCAGCTCCAAACACACCGCCGGCATCCACCTTCGATGCCGGCGGCGCTGTGGATACCACCAGCGTTGTGATGAGGGTCAAAAACTGGTACTTCCATCACCTCAACTACGGCACGGTTTCGCTGCTGATGGGACTGGAGAGTTCCTTCATCCCGTTCCCGTCGGAGATCGTGGTGCCGCCCGCCGCATGGGCCTCCTGCGACGAGACAACCCCGCTCCACACCACCGACTCCAAGTTCGTCAATATCGCTTTGGTAGTGCTCTTCGCCACCCTCGGCGCCATCATCGGCGCACTCATCAACTACCTTCTCTCCTACTTCCTCGGTAGGCCCTTCATCTATTGGTTCGTCGATACCAAGGTGGGGCATTTGCTGATGCTCAGCGGCGAGAAGGTGAGGCGGGCGGAGGACTACTTCGTGAAACATGGCCGGTCGTCCACCTTCATCGGACGGTTGGTGCCCGTGGTGCGGCAGTTCATCTCCATCCCCGCGGGGTTGGCCAAGATGCCCATCCTGCCCTTCATCGGCTACACCGCCCTCGGCGCCGGAATCTGGAACATCATCCTCGCCCTCGTCGGTTATTTCCTGCACGGACAGGAAGACCTCATCAACAAGTACATCCACGAGATCTCGTGGGTGCTCCTCGGCCTCGGCGTCCTTTTTGTCGCCTACCTTATATGGAAAGGTATCCGAAAGAGAAAACGTAACGCCCAACAATCCGCTTCCTGATGCGACTGTTCGGTTTGGTCGGCTATCCGGTGGCTCAGAGTCAGTCGCCGGCTTTCTTTCATCAACTATTTGAAAAAGAAGGAATTGTCGATGCGGAATATCGACTTTTCCCGTTGAAGGATATTCGTTTTTTGCCGGAATTGATGGCCGAAAATCCGGATTGGGTCGGCTTCAACGTGACGCATCCCCACAAGCAGGCGGTGATGTCGTACGTGGATTCGTTGACGAAGGAGGCAGAAGAGGTGGGTGCCGTGAACACGGTTCTGGTGATGCGGGAGAACGGGAAGGTTCGGCTGGTGGGCCACAACACCGACGGCGCGGGTTTCGCCTGCCTGTTGCGCGAGGCCTGCCCGCAACCGCCACGTGCGGCGTTGGTCTTGGGTACCGGCGGTGCTGCCAAAGCTGTTTTCAATGTGCTGAAAAATAATGGAATAGATGCCGCATTCGTCTCCCGACAATCGGAAAAAGGAGACTACACATACAACGAACTCACCCCTTCTATTATTCAAAGATACAACTTGATTATCAATGCGACGCCATTGGGAATGGCCTGTGATACCCGCTGTCCAGATATTCCATATTCATCTATTACACAACAACATACATTGATTGATTTAGTCTATAATCCTGCCGTCACACCTTTTATGCAAAAGGGTAGGGAACGGGCCGCCCGTGTCTTCAACGGACTGACGATGCTGCACGAGCAGGCGTTGGCCAGTTGGAAGTTTTGGAATGGGGGCGGGGAGTGCCTTTTTCCCTTTTCATGCAATAAATGAAAAAATTGCTCGTTTTGTTTTCCTTAAATTGAAATCGTGAAACATCTCAAAACCATAATCGTCACTCTTCTTCTTGCGGCATCGTTGCTGCCGGCTTCGTCGCAGCGGTCGAGTTTCGGTGTTCCGAACCTGCAGAAGTACGATAACCAACTTTTCCACTTCGGCTTCATGCTGGGATACAACCAGTTCGATTTTGCCATCCGCTCCGATGCCGACCTCAGCCGGTACGACTCGCTGATGATCATCAACACGGCGCCGATGAGCGGTTTCAACCTCGGCATTGTCACCAACCTGCGCTTGGGCAAGTTCTTCGACCTGCGGTTCATCCCCGGGCTATCCTTCGGCGACCGCGTGGTGCGCTATACCATCCACTACTCCGACGGCTCCGACCTGATCACGAAGAAGCGCGTCGAGTCTGTCTATCTGGATTTGCCGCTGTTGGTGAAGTTCAAGTCGTCGCGTATGCACAACGTGCGCGCGTATGTCATCGGGGGTGCGCAGTACAGTCTCGACCTGATTTCGGCGGCGAAGAAGCAGAACAACAACCCTCACGAGATCATGTTGAAACTCTATCCCAATGACGTGCAGGCGCAGGTGGGTGTCGGGTTGGACTTCTATTGCGCCTATTTCAAGTTCACCACGGAGTTCAAGATGTCGTTTGGCTTGGTGAACCTTTTGGTGAAGGAGGACAACATGTATGCGGAGACGGTGCAGTCGCTCCGTTCCAAGATGTTCCAGATCTCCTTTATTTTCGAATAAGGAAGCCGTTACTCCTTTTCTTTCTGTTCATATTCCTGAATGAGGGCCTTGTAGTCGTCGCGGGTGCGCAGTGGGGCGAAGTCGGGGTCATTACCAATGATGTGTCGATGTTCCCAATAGGTGCCTTTTTGGAAGGATTTCCGAAGGAACTCCATGGCCAGATCCAATTCTCCGAGAATGACATAGGTAGAGGCAATAGTGTAAAGTTCTTGCCCATCCTTGCTGTTGAGGTCGTAGAACACTTCCATTTGCGAAAGTGCCTTTTCATGGTCCCCGAGGAAGTGATAGGGGATGATCCGATTGGAGTCAATGGCCAGTGATTGGTGGAAGTCTTTGAATGCCGCGGCGGTGTCTCCCAAGACGAGATGGGCATGGCCGCGGGTGTTGAAGAGCGTGCCGGGTTGCTGGCAGGTGTCTAAATAGATTTCAAGGCGTTGGACGAGTTCCGAGTATCTTTCGGCGTTGTACAATAATTGAATGTTCTCGATGAAGATGTCGTCTTTATATTGAATAGCCAAGAGTGAGTCGCAGATGTGGATGGCTTCGTCGAATTGTCCGCTGCAGTATGCAATGACTGCCTTGCGTTCTTCGACTTCAAACGAATCGAGGTGATATTGCCGTTGCAGTTCGTCCAGATGCTGCTTTGCTGCAGCGATTTCGCCCGCACCCAAGTCCATTGTGATAAGTCTCTCGAGGGTGGTGGAATCCGGGATGCGCTCGTAGGCATCGAGATAGCACTGGCGGGCATGATAACGTTGTCCCAAGTAGTAGTACATTTCGCCCGTCATGGATATCCAGAAGGTGTTTTGGGTCTGTTTGTTCTGTTGGGCCTCCAAGTACTGGAACATGGTTTCGGGAATGTTGTCGGCGATGAGTTTGAAGAGGGTGCCGATGGTATCGTGCCAATAGTCCATGTTGATGTATCGGATGAGGTCTCCGAGGGCGACCTCGTACTGTTCTGCCCGGCACTTTAGCATGGCATGCACGAGGTAGAAATCCGCGAAGTTGCGATTGGCCGACATCCCTTTTTCACAGACTGCGGTGGCTTCACCCAAATCCTTGTCTTTCAGAATGTAACACATGGATAGGTATCCATCGGGTTCTTGGGGCGCTATGTCAATGATGTGCTGGTAGTCGGCGATGGCGGCTGTGGTGTCTCCCATCAACTCGTGGATTTCACCCCGGAATCTGTATTTATCCATGTCGTTGGGATCGAGTTTGATGGCCGAGTTGATCTGTTCTAACGCCAGCTTGAGCTCTCCTTTCAATTTGTTCACCAATGACATGTAAACATACACGCCTGCTCGCTCCGACTTGGGCAGCAGTTTCAGGGAAATCTCGAAGTTCTGGAGAGACTCGTCGTACGCTCCGTATGCGGCTAAGGCGATACCTTTTCCAAAGTAGTTGTAGCCCGACTTAGGGTTCGTTTTGACTTCTTGGTCGAAGCAGGCAATGGCTTCTTCGTACTGTCCCTGCTCAACCATATTCCAGCAGGTGACCCAATTTTCGGAGGGTTGGTTTTTCTGTGAAAAAAGGGAAAGACAGCAGAAAAACAGCAGAAAAGCAATGGGTAACTTTTTCATAATAAGGGGTTTAAGGGTTTATAAAGGTTTGAGGATTTTGTCTTTTGCTTCCGGAGTAGAGGTCATAGCGCAGGAATTTGCACTCCAAGGCACCGTTGTAGAGGGTGGATTTTTTGGAGGAATGCAGTCCTATATTCTTGATTGCCTGCATGTTGGAACTGATGATGCAGGCAGTGCAGCCAGCGTATTTCTGTTTGAGGGTGTCGCCGATTTCGCGGTATAGGGTGTCGATGTCTTCCATGTCGAGGCGTTCGCCGTAGGGTGGGTTGAAGATGAGGAAGGCGGGTGTGCGGGGCGGGGTGGTGTCGCGCATGGCTTTGCGGCCGAGGTGGATGAAGTCGGAGAGGCGGGCCTGGCGCACGTTGTCGCGGGCCAAGTCCAGAAAGCGGGCGGAGATGTCGCTGCCGTAGAAGTCGATGGGGATGTCGTCGTGGATGTCGGCTTCGTCGGTGATGCGGTTCCAGCGTTTGCGGTCGAAGTTGCTCCAGTGGAAGAAGCCGTAGTCGTGGCGGAAGAATCCGGCGGGGATGTTGAGGGCCTTCATGGCGCCTTCGATGAGGATGGTGGCGGAGCCGCACATGGGGTCGATGAGGTCGCAGTCGGCGCGCCAGCCGGAGAGTTCGACCATGGCGGCGGCGACCACTTCGCTGATCTGGGCGGGGTGGTCGGCGACGCGGTAGCCGCGCTTGTGCAGCGACTCGCCGGAGCTATCGAGGAAGAGCGCGGCGTTGTTGTCGTGGATGTGGAGGTGGAACTGCACGTCGGGCGCGTTCCTGTCCACCGACGGCCGGCGGTCGAACTTCTCGCGGAAACGGTCGCAGACGGCGTCCTTGGCGAGTTGCGCCGCGAAGAGCGGGGTCTTGAAGGCGTTGCCGCTCATGGTGACGCTGAAGGCGAGGGTGCCTTCGGGTGACATCACCCGCTCGGCGGGGTATTTGTAGATCTGTTCGTAGAACTGCTTGTTGTCGCGGAAGGCGAACTGGTGTACCTGCCACAGAATCCGCAACGCAAAGCGACAGAAGTAGTTGGCGCGATACATCAGCTCCATGTCGCCTTCGAACTCCACGGCGCGGGTGACGGCGCGGCAACGGCGGGCGCCGAGCCGTTCCAACTCTTCTTTCAGAATCTCTTCAAGCCCTGCGTAGGTCTTGGCTACAAATAGCTGCGTATCGTTCATAAGTTTCTGTCTTAAAGGTGTTTATTTGCCTTCCATGCGGGTGATGAAGTCGCGGGCCTGGTCGTACAGTTGGCTCATCATCTCGGCTTTGTCGCCCGGGGCGAAGCGGGAGTACTCGCAGTTGTCGAGGGTTTGGGTGAACTGGGCGATCTCGTCTTCGCTCATTCCCTTGTCGATGAGTTTGTTGCGCACGGCGTCGATGGAGAGGTCGGCGAGCGGGATGCGGAACTTGTGCCCGAGGTAGTCCCACAGGGCGTGCGCCACCTCTTCGAAGAAGGCGTCGTCTTCGCCGGCGGTCATCAGTTTCTGCGCCTTCTTGAGGCGTCGGGCGGCGATGCGGTTGGCATGCCGCACCCGCTTCTGTGCGGGACTCTTCTTTCCCTTCGACCGCTGGAGCAGGCGGACGAGCAGCAGCACGAGGATGACCACGATGATGAGCACGGGAATGAGGACGAAGAGGATCCAGTATTTGCTGAAGAAGGCCTTGAGATTTCCGACGACGTCAGTGGTGCCGTCGGCTTCGACGGTGTCGTTCTCTTTTTTCTTCTTGGCGGTGGATCCTTCGCCCTTCACCTTCATGGAGCAGGCCTGCGTGGATAGTTGTTTGTAGGTCTGGGAAGTGGGGTCGAAGTAGGAGAAGGTGGTGGCGGGGATGACGTAGGTGCCGTTCTGGCGGGGGATGAGCACGTATTTGAAGGTGCGTTTCCCGCCTAATCCGTTGGCGGTGGCCACCTTGTCGTCGATGATGGGGTCGGTGACGTCGATGTTGTCGGGGAAGTTGAACTCGGGCAGGTCGGCGAGTTGTATGGCGCCCTTGCCAGAGAGGGTGACAGTGAAGTCGGCGGCGTCGTTGACATCGACTTCGGTGGGGGCGAGGGTGGAGGTGAGTTCGTATTGCCCGACCAAGCCGGAGAAGTCGTCGGGACGGTTGGCTTTCGGCAGCGGCTTGACGTTGAGTGTCAGCGTGTTGGATTTGATCGTCTGGTCAGAGCGGGATGCCCAGAAGCCGCGTCCGACGATCATGGTCATGTCGAGGGAGAAGGGGCTGATGGTGAGCGAGCCGCTCTTCTGCGGTGCCACGGCCGAACGGTAGATCTCATAGACGGAGTAGCGTTTGCCGTTGATGGTCTCGGTCTTCTCCACCAACTTGCCGTCGGGGTCGTCAAGGCGGTAGGTCCACAGGTCGGTTTGCTGGGGCATCTTCACGTCGTTGGCCTGCCATTGGGCGACGTTGTAAGTGTAAAGTTTGTAAACCACGGTCACCACTTCGCCTTGGAAAGGGGCAGTGTTGGAGACGGAGCCGCGGACGAAGACGTCGTAAGAGGGCTGTTGCTGCTGCTGGCGTTGTTGGTCGCCCCAGGGATCGCGGAAGAAATCTTCGAAGGGATCGCGGAAACGTTGCCGCTGCTGCTGGGTCTGCTGGTCTTCTTTGGTGACTTCCACGGTGACGGCGTTGCTCTTCACCGATTTGCCGCCGACATTGCAGGTGACGCCCGGGATGGTCTGTTTCCCCAACTTGGTGGGTTTCAGTACGTAGGTGAAGGTGGTGGTGTGCGAGGTGGATTGCTGACCGTTGACAAAGCTGATGGAAGTGGATGTGCTGGATGAGGGTCCGCCGACCTTGGTGAAGGGGCCGAAGTCGGTTGAGGAGATGTTGCCGTCCTGGTTGAGGGTGACGCTATATTGGAATTGTTGGTTGATGCCGACTTTGGCGGGGGCCTGGGCCGTGCAGGTTTGGGCGTGGCCGACGGTGGCGGTCGTCAGCAGGAACATCAATAGTAAAAATGACTTTATTGCCTTCATAATCTAATTGCTTCCAAAATGTTACCAATCCTTCTCCATGTTCTGGCGTTGTTGGGGGAGGGTGAGTTGGTAGTGCTCTTTTTGTCTGTTCTTGTCGTTTTGGCGCAGGGCGTTCAGTTGGCGTTCCGTGGTTTTCTGCTCGTCGCTCTTGGGCTGTCGCGGCTGTCCCTGCCCCTGCTGTTTCGGCTGTTGATTCTGCTGCTTCTCTCCCTCTTGCGGCTGGGGCTGCTTCTCTTTCTGCTGCTCCTGTCCCTCCTTGCCGGAGTTGCCACGTTGCTTCTGCTCCTCCTTGCGCTGCTGTTGCTGGTCTTGTCCCGACTGCCCCTGCTGGTTCTGTTTGTCCTGCTGTTGGTTCTGTCCTTGTTGTTGTTGGTCTTGGCCGTTCTGTCCTTGCTGTTGCTGGTTTTGGCCGTTTTGTCCTTGCTGTTGCTGATTTTGGTTCTGTTGGCCGTTGCCGCCACCGCCGCCACCTTGGCCCTTGGGGAGGAGCTTCTGGGCATAGGTCAAGTTGTATTTGGCGTCCATGTCGGAGGGGTGGATGCGCAGGCAGGACTTGTAGGATTCGATGGCGGCTCCGTACTCGTTGTAAGCGAGGTTCTTGAGAGAGTCGTTGCCTTCGGCTTGGGCGGACTGCATGAGGTATTGTCCGTTGGCGAGGTGGGCATTGCCGACGTTGTAGTGGATGTCGGCGGTCAGTTTCTGGTCGGTAGTGAGTTGCAAAAGGGAGTCGGCGAGGTGCGGGATGGAGTCGTAGTTGCCGATGCGGTAGTTGGCGTCGATCTGGTTGAAAAGGGCCTGGTCGCGGAAGTCCGGGTATTGGGTGGCGACTTGCTGGTAGGTGCGCAGGGCTTTGTGGTACAGCGTGTCGGCGTCGGCGGGCAGGTCGTAGGGGTCTCCTTCGTGGGCGATGGAGTCGGCGCGGGCGAACTGTCCGTTGGCGGTGGCGAGCAGCGGGTTCTCGCGGGTACCGTCGCCTTTGTGGCACTGGACGAAAAGCAGTCCGATGACGGGGAGCAGCAGCAGTGTGGTGAGCCGGCGACGGGGCTTGCCCATGAGCAGGAATCCCTCTACGACGAGCAGGATGAGACCGAGCGCCAACGGATATTGGAACTGGGACTCGTAGGTCTTGAGTTTCACCTTGCCGAAGTCGGTGCGGGCCATTTGGTCGATCTCGTCGAAGAGCGCGTCGAAACTGGAGTGGACGTTGTCGGCGTGGGTGTAGGTGCCGCCGCCCTTCTCGGCGATGTCCATGAGGATCTGTTCGTTCAGTTTGGTGACGACGGGGCGTCCGGTGTTGTCGCGTTTCACGTCGTTGCCGTCGGGGATGGTGGCGCCCGTCGGCGTGCCGATGCCGATGGTGAAGACGAGGATGCCGTGCCTGTTGAGTTGTTGGGCGGCTGCGACGGCGTCGGGGGCGTGGTCCTCGCCGTCGGAGATGAGGATGACGGCCTTTTGGGTGACGTCGGCCGTGTCGGGGGCGTCGGCGTCCTCATCGTGGATGGGAACGCCCAACGCTGCGGCGGAGCGGTACATCGCCTCGGCAAGGTTAGTGCCTTGAATATCTATCTTTCTGGTAGTGAGTAGGTTGATTGTGCTCTTGGCCGCTTCGTAATCGGTGGTGGCGGGCAGGGCGACTTCGGCGGTGCCGGCGAAAATGACTGCACTCACACGGCTGCCGCTCATTCGGTTGATGCAGTGGTTGATGGCCATCTTGCAGGCCTCCAAGCGCGAGGGCTGTACGTCTTTCGCCTCCATACTCTTCGAGACGTCCAGGCAGAAGAGCACGTCCACACCGCTGCGGTCGGCCGTGATCTCTTTCCCCGGCGTCTGCGGGTTCGCCGCCGCCACAATCAGGCAGGCCAACGCCATCATGCAGAGCGCGAATTTCAGGTGAGGCATCAGCTTCCGCCGCCCGGGCATCAACTTCTTCAATAAAACGGGGTCGATGTTCCGCCGCATTCGGCTTCGATCCACAAAATAGACGATCACATAGATGCCGATGAAGAGGAGTATCACCAGCAACAAGTATAAAATTCCCTGATTTTCAAACCTTAACATGCAGTTTACGAAGTTGTTTTCAGAACAGCAAAAGTACGTGTTTTTCCCGAATTAACCTCGCGTGCGTGAAAATTTTTTGTATCGTGACGAAAAAACATGTATTTTTGCCGCCATGATGGATTTTCGGACATTTCGGACCCTTTTCGGGTCGGCGGGTTGCGTGACGAAACGCGACTTTGACGCATCCGGCCGGCATTTCGACAAGAACAGTCTTACCCGCTGGTGCGCGAACGGCTATTTAGTGAAGGTGCGAAACGGGTGCTATGTCTTTCCGGAATTTTTACAAAATAGTGACTTTCAATATTTTATAGCCAATAAAATGTATGGCGATAGTTATGTGAGCCTGCATTCCGCCCTGATTTACCACGGCTATCTGCCTGCCCCAATACAATTGCAGGTGAGTTGCGTTTCCCGTCTCAAAACCAACGAATTCCGTTGTCCGATCGGTTTTTTCGACTTTCATCGGATGAAGGAGGATTTGATTTTCGGATTCGAGAAACAGGGAAATCCGCCGTTTGAATTTGCTATGGCGACACCGGAGAAAGCGCTGCTCGACCTTTTCTATCTTTCCCCTGAATATTATGATACAGAAGAAGATATGAGAAAATTTGCCTTGAAGGAAAGTCTTGTCTTCGAGCAGTGGGACGCATTGCGGATGTACGACTATCTGCAACTTTTTGGCAGCAGGGCGGTGGAACGGCGGGTCTCGCTTTTCGCCAAAATCTATGGAATTTAATGTCAAGAAAATGTTTTTTTTTGCGGGTGAAAAATGAAATTTTTTTTCTATTTTTGCCGCCGAAAAATTTTAATATCAACACGAATGTAGAATAGAGCAGCATCCGTTAATAGAAAGGAGGTGAAAAATGGTTGACACCATTAGTTTTGGTGTGCTGAAATGGCATCATATTACGAATCCCACGGTGGAGGATATGGACTTCTTGAGGAACAACTTCCACTTTCACCCCTTGGATATTGAGGACTGCTACAGTTTCGTGCAACGCCCGAAAATCGACGTTTACGACGACTATTATTTCCTTGTCTTGCACTTCCCGCTGCTGGATGCGCGCACCAACCTTGTGCGTACCGAGGAGACCAAGATCTTCTGGGGACACGACTTTCTGATCACGGTCGGCAACTCGCACTATGTGGTGCAGGATCTTTTCGATTTGACCAAGATGGATCCCGAGGAGATGGACGACGACGAGCAGATCGGCGGCACCAGCGACGGTATCCTTTATAAAGTGCTTTATCGCATGATGAAGGAGACGTTCCTTTTGGTGGAGCGGCTGGGCACGGAGTTGGAGGCCATCAACCGCGACCTTTTCAGCCGCAAGTCGGAGAAGACCATCGAACGGATGTCGATCTTCCGCAAGAACATCATCCAGCTGAACACCATGTTCAAGCCGCAACTGCGTCTGTTCCACCGTTTTGAATCCGGAGATGTGAAGGGTTACGTGGAGGACATGGAGGACTACTGGGGCAATATCCTCGACTTCTACCAGAAGATGTGGGATATGGTGGATGACTACGGCGAGTTGGTGGCCGGCCTGTCGAGCACGTTCGACTCGTTGCAGACCAACCGCACCAACGAGATCATGCGCGTGCTGACACTCATCTCCACCATCGTACTCCCGTTGACGTTTTTCACTGGGTTGTACGGCATGAACGTGGGGCTGCCCTTCGCCGACAAGTCCTGGGCTTTTTGGGGCGTGATGGGCGTGTGCCTGCTCACGGTCATCATCCTGCTCATCTTCCTGAAGCGGAAGAGGTGGATGTAACTATCTGATTTTCTTTATAATAAATCGAAACCGACGCGCTGGATCTTCTCCAGGTTGTCGATGCCGTGCAGTTGTTCGATGAGTTCGTTGAGTGCCTTGACGTTTTCGATGTAAAGCATCAACTTGCCGGTGAAGACGCCGTTTTTCGTGGCGATGTTGAGCGAGCGGATGTTGAGGTTGTGCTGCGCGGAGATGATGTCGATGATCTCTTTGATCATGCCCTTCTTGTCGAATCCTTCCAACTTGATTCCGGCGAGGAAGGCGATCTCGCGGTCCTTGCGCCATTTGGCCTTGACAATGCGGTTGCCGAATTTCGACATCTGCTCGATGGCTTCGGGGCAGTTGGTGCGGTGGACCACGATCTCATCGCTGGAGATCTGGAAACCAACCACTTGGTCGCCCGGGATGGGCTGGCAGCAGGGGGCGATGACGTGCTTGATCTTCTCGGAAGAGGACTCGTCCAGCATGAAGATTTCGGGGTTCTTCTCCAACTCTTCGTCGATGAGGGTGTCCAACGACTTCTCGTTGAGGGCGTTGGTGATGGACTTCTGGAAGGTCTCGAGGTTCTTGTTCTTCTCTTCGGAGAGGATCTGGGCGACGCGCTCTTTCGACAGTTTGCCGTCGGCGACGTAGTTCCAGAACTCGAAGGGCGAGCGGATCTTGGTGGCGCCTTGGATCTTGCCGATGTTCTGCGGTGTGAATCCGTAGTCGAGTTCCTTGAAATAGCCCTCAAGGATGCGCATGCCTTCCTGCGAGAACTTCTTCTGTTCCAGTTTGATGGCCTCCTTGATGCGCTCTTTGGCGCGGGTGGTCTTCACGAAGTCAAACCACTCGGTGGTGGGGTGCTGGTTCTTGGAGGTGATGATTTCGACCTGGTCGCCGTTCTTGAGGACGTAGTTGCGGGGCACGATGTTGGAGTTGACTTTGCCGCCGAGGCATTTGTTGCCGAGGTTGGTGTGGAGATCGTAGGCGAAGTCGAGGACGGTGGAGCCGGCGGGGAGTGTGCGCATGTCGCCCTTGGGGGTGAAGACATAGACCTCTTTGAGTTCAAGGTTGAGTTTCACCTCGTTGAGGAAGTCGAGGGCGCTGCTGTCGTCGCTCTTGAGGATGGTGCGGATGGTGGCGAGCCAGTCCTCCACGCGGTTGTCGTACTCCTTCGGGGTGCGGCCGTCCTCCTTGTACTTGTAGTGGGCGGCGAAACCGCGTTCGGCGATCTCGTCCATGCGGTGCGACCGGATCTGCACTTCGATCCACTTGCCGCTGCGTCCCATCACGGTGGTGTGGAGCGCCTGGTAGCCGTTGGGTTTGGGGTTGGTGAGGAAGTCGCGGATGCGGTCGGGCTTGTTGTGCGGGTATATCTTGCTGACTATCCGGAAGATGTCCCAGCAACGCTTCACCTCGTCCTGCGGTTCGGCTTCGAAGACGAAGCGCACGGCGAAGACGTCATAGACATCCTCGAATTGGCAGTTCTGGCGTTTCATCTTCTGGTAGATGGAGCAGATGCTCTTGGTGCGTCCGGACACCTGCGCCACGATACCTTCCTCTTCCAGTTGTTGTTGGATGGGGACCACAAAGTCGTGGATCATGGTCTCACGTGTCTTCTCCGTGTCTTTTAACTTGTTGTAAATCAGTCTGTAGTTAATGGGGTCGGTATATTGCATCGCGTAGTCTTCCAATTCGCTTTTGATGCTGTAGAGGCCGAGACGGTGGGCGATGGGCACGTAGAAGTAGGTGGTTTCGGAGGATATTTTCCACTGTTTTTCGGGCGGCATCGACTCGAGGGTGCGCATGTTGTGGAGGCGGTCGGCGAGTTTGATGAGGATGACGCGGATGTCTTCCGACATGGAGAGGAAGATCTTGCGGAAGTTCTCGGCCTGGATGGATTCGTCCTGGCTGAGGGTGAGGTTCTCGATCTTGGTGAGTCCGTCGGTGATGCGGGCCACCTTGTCGCCGAACATGTCGCGGATGTCCTCGAGGGTGTATTCGGTATCTTCGACGACGTCGTGGAGGAGGGCGCAGACGACGGAGGTGGTGCCGAGGTTGATGTCTTGGACGACGATCTTGGCGACGGCGAGGGGGTGGTAGATGTAGGGTTCGCCGCTCTTTCGCCGCATGTCCTTGTGGGCTTTGGCGGCGAGGGCCATGGCTTTGTGGATGGTTTCGCGTTGTGCTGGGGTGGTCTTGTCCCACACCAGCGACAGCAGTTCGCGGTATTTTCTGAGGATGGTTTTGCGTTCCAGTTCCGCGTTGGGAATGTAGATGGCCATTTTATGCTGATTTACAGTGGTTTGTTCTCTTTTTTGAAGGTGGCGCAGGCCTCACGGATGCCGCAGGCGTCGCATTTGGGGTTGCGGGCGGTGCAGACGTATCGGCCGTGGAGGATGAGCCAGTGGTGGGCGATGGGGATCTTTTCGGCGGGGATGTGGTTGGTGAGTTGCCGTTCGACCTCCCGCGGGGTGGTGGCCTTGGCGTTGACAATGCCGAGGCGGTGGGAGACGCGGAAGACGTGGGTATCGACGGCCATGGCGGGCTGGTCGAAGACGATGGAGAGGATGACGTTGGCGGTCTTGCGGCCCACGCCGGGCAGGCGGGTGAGCTCCTCCATGGTGCCGGGCACCTCGCCGTGGAATTCCTCCACCAGCATTCTGGCCATCCCGCTCAGGTGGCTGGCCTTGCTGTTGGGATACGACACCGACTTGATGTCCTCGTACAGCTCCGCCACGCTCGCCTGTGCCATGGCCTGCGGGGTGGGGTAGTGGGCGAAGAGCGTTGGGGTGACGATGTTGACCCGCTTGTCGGTGCACTGCGCGGAGAGCATCACGGCGACCAGCAGTTCGAAACTGTTCTGGAACTCCAACTCCGATTTGGCGTCCGGGTTGTGCTCGCTGAAGTAGTCGATGAGATAGGTGTACTGTTGTTTGAGGGTCATTTTTTATAAAGTTTGCGGTGCTTTGGGAGGTGCGAATTTCGCGGTTTAACGCGAATTATACGAATTGATTTTTGGGATAAAGATTATTGATGAGGATGTTGGTATGGATTGTTTATTGTTTTGGAATAGACGATGGATGGATTTTATATATTAGTACATTTTTGTACGGTAAATGTTCATTTTTTTTCATTCGAGAGCGTGTTCCCGGCGGGAGATGGCGAGGAGGCCGAGGAGGGTGAGGAGGCCGTTGATGATGAGCAGTTCGAAGCCGAACTTGTAGCCCCAGAAGAGTTGTTCGGAGTAGCGGTTGAGGAAGAAGCAGAGGGTGGGGGAGAGGATGGCGATGGCGGGGACGAGGGCGGGGAAGCGGATCCGGCGGCGGGTGTAGATGCTGAAGACGAACATGCCGAGGATGGGGCCGTAGGTGTAACTGGCCACGTTGAAGATGATGCTGATGAGCGAGTCGTTGTGGTAGTTGGAGAAGATGATGATGGTGAGCAGGAAGAGGATGGCGATGCCGACGTGGATGCAGCGGCGGATGAGGGTCTGCCGTCTCAGGTCGGGGGTGATCTTCTCGAGGTGGATGATGTCGTAGCAGACCGAGGTGGTGAGGGCGGTGAGGGTGCCGTCGGCGCTGGAGTAGCCGGCGGAGATGAGCCCGATGATGAAGACCACGGCGGTGATGCCGCCCAAGTGGTTGAAGGCGATCTCGGGATAGATGCGGTCGGTCTTGTGGTCGGTGATGATCTGGGAGAGGTCGATGCCCTTGTTCTGCGCATAGACCAGCAGCAGGGCGCCGAGGAAGAGAAAGAGCGCGTTGGCGACGACCAGGATGCCCGAGAAGGTGAGCATGTTGCGCCGTGCGTCGGGCAAGCTCTTGCAGGTCAGGTTCTTCTGCATCATGTCCTGGTCGAGGCCAGTCATTACGATGGTGATGAACATGCCGCTGACGATCTGTTTGAGGAAGAAGTTCTTCTCGTGCCAGTCGGTCTCGAACAGTTGGGTGTGGCCGGCGGACTTCATCTGCCCCCAGATGTCGGTGAGCGGCATGCCGAGTTGCCGGACGATGATGACGATGGTGAGCACGAGGGCGGTGAGCATGAAGGTGGTCTGCAGGGTGTCGGTCCAGACGACGGTCTTGATGCCGCCGCGCATGGTGTAAAGCAGGATGATGATGACCATGCCGGTAGCGGTGAGCCAGACGGGGATTCCGAGGCCGTCGAATACGAAGGTCTGCAGGACGAAGATGACCAGGTACATGCGCAGGGCGGAGCCGAGCAGCCGCGACAGGATGAAGAAGATGGATCCGGTCTTGTGGGCGGATTCCCCCATCCGCTGCTCGAGCACCTCATAGACGGAGGTGACGTTGAGTTTGTAGTAGATGGGCAGCAGGATGTAGGCGATGGCGATGTAGCCGAGGATGTATCCGATGACGATGCCGAAGTAGGTGAAGTGGATGTTGGCCACGTCGCCGGGCACCGACATGAAGGTGACGCCGGAGAGGGAGGCCCCGATCATGCCGTAGGCGACGACAAACCAGGGGGAACGGCGGTTCCCGGTGAAGTAGGTGGCGTTGTCGGCCTTGCGGGCCGTCGCCCACATCACCACAAACAGGAGGACGGTGTAGGTCGCGAAGAGGATGAGGATTAACGTTCCCATATTAGTAAAGATTGCGCAAAGTTACTTCTTTTTCATCAAATTCGCGGTTTGCTCCCGAAAATTTATGCACAATGTTTTGTCATTAACCTTGAAAAAGAGGGGAGAATCATTCTTTTGGAAAATTATCTTCTTTTAATTCAGTGGGTTGTGAAAAAGAAAAAAAATTTCGGAAATTGTGTGGCGGGGATTGAAAAAAAGTGTATTTTTGCAGCCGCTAAAACGATGAACGTTTTTTGAAAACCAAATCCTAAAGCCGATATAGCTCAGTTGGTAGAGCAGCTGATTTGTAATCAGCCGGTCGGCGGTTCGAGTCCGTCTATCGGCTCGAACATGGAGAGCACGGGGGAGTCGCATAGCGGCAATTGCAACAGACTGTAAATCTGTCCTCTTCGGAGTTCGGTGGTTCGAGTCCACCCTCCCCCACAAACCTGCGGTAGTAGCTCATTTGGTAGAGCGGCAGCCTTCCAAGCTGCAGGTAGCGGGTTCGAGACCCGTCTACCGCTCCAACGGCAAAATCTAAACCAGTCCGATTCCGGGCTGGTTTTTTTTTGCTTTTTTTTTCTCCCCCCAAACACATCCTTTCCCATTCCATCCCTGGATTTAATAGCATTTACGCCACCCTTTTGTGGCCGTTTCGGGCTTTTTGTTGATAACTTTTTCTAAAATTCTTTATTTTGCGATTGTTTAGTTGAAAATAATCGTAAATTGGCAGTTGATTTTGTGAAATGTGGAAAAGTGGGAAGTGTATCTACCAATTATCTGATATCTTGTCTCTTATGAAGAAAGCTCAAGGATTTTGTAGGCAGCGTTTTTGCTTGAAATTTTGCGGAAAACTCCCTAAATATTTCAGCGAAATGTTGATAACTATCAATAAAAATATCATTTCTTGTATAAATGCTCGTCTGTTTTCAGTGGATTGTTTCGCTGAATGAAATGGATTCTTCACCTAAATATATATATTATTGTAGAAAATTAGTAAAAAAAAAATATCGCTTATGGAAGCAAAAACTACCCCTTCAAATCTTCAAGTCTCAAGATCGGGATTGAAAGCATCCTCAAAGAAGTGTCTGAACCGTCGGCTGTCGCTGAGCATGACGCTCTGGCTGCTTGGCCTGGCTGTCGCGCTTCTTTCCTTTATGCCCACTGGCGTGAAGGCGCAGACCAATGTGACTATTGGCACCGCCTCTACTACTAATTCCTATCTTCCAACGTATGAGTGGTACTCTTACACGTTGTCGCAGCAGATCTATACGGCATCGGAGATCGCGGCTGCGGGTGGTGGCGCCGGTCGTATTCTGT
Source organism: Bacteroidales bacterium (assembly GCA_016288655.1). Classification (GTDB taxonomy): domain Bacteria; phylum Bacteroidota; class Bacteroidia; order Bacteroidales; family WCHB1-69; genus UBA1756. The sequence goes on along the minus strand of JAEEKX010000034.1, from coordinate 69,292 downwards.
CCATCAGTTTCTACCACAGTTCAACGTCAGCAACACGTACTGTCGCTGTCTATTTGAAGCACACGAACAAAAACGAGTTCTCGAGCACCTCCGATTGGGTGGCTGTCTCTTCCAGCGACCTGGTGTATCAAGGGTCGATGTCCATTCCCTCTTCATCGGGGTGGTACACCGTCAACCTGACCACGCCTTTCCATTACGATGGGACGAGCAACCTTCTACTGTGCGTGGACGACAACACCGGCGATTATGTGAGCAGTTGCACCGACTATGTTTACAGCACCAGCGGGTACCAGGCGATGTATATATACAGCGATGGCACGAACTATAGTCCGTCCAGTCCGTCGGGCTATAGCGGGACCCGTCTGATGAGCAAGAACCAGATCCGGTTGTCGATGATGTTGATACCGTCGTGCACGCAACTCTCCTCTCCGGCCAACGGCTCCAACATCGACGGCTCTATGACCACGTTGAGTTGGCCTTCCGTTTCGGGAGCCACGGGCTATCACGTCTATCTCTCCACTTCTCCTACCATTCCCTCCACGCCGACCTACACCACCACATCCACTTCGGTGGCGGCGACGGGCCTGAACTACGGGCAGTATTTCTGTTGGGTGCAGCCGTACAATAGTAATGGAGAGGCCGAGGGGTGCTCTTATACGACTTTCACGCGTCCGTGTCCCGCTTCCGTGCCTGCGCCGACGGTCACCCCCAGCACCGACCTCAGCAATCTGGTCTGCGGACAGGATGTGACATTGACAACCACGGGTGACTTCTCACAATACTTGTGGTATTCCGATGCCGCCTGCACGCAGTTGTTGGGAGAGGGATCCAGTTACAGTTTTACGGCGGGCGAGACCCCGCAAACGATATACTGCAAAGCCAGTTGCTCCGTGCAGATGGGGCAGGATGTCACGCTCAATTATGACTATACCGGTGGTCAGCAGACCTTTGTGGTACCTTCCGGGGTGACTAGTCTCACCTTGCAGGCGTGGGGCGCGCAGGGGGGCTACCGTTCCAGTTCTACCTACGGCGGCAAGGGCGGCTATGCCACGGGCACTTTGTCCGTCACGCCGGGGCAGACCATCTACGTGAACGTGGGTGGTTCCGGCAATTCCGGCAGTTATTCCAGCGGCGTCTATGCCGGTGGCTACAACGGCGGTGGTTATCGATATGGTTACCATGGTGGTGGTGGTGCCACGCACTTTGCCACTGCCTCGGGCGTGCTGAAAAACCTGAGAACCAACCAATCGGCTGTGAAGTTGGTGGCTGGTGGCGGCGGTTCCGACGGCGGATCTTCCTATGCCGGTGCTGCGGGCGGTGGCACCACGGGCATCGCGGCCTCCGGTGGATACGGCAGTGGTGGTAACGCCGGCAACCAGACCAGCAGCGGCGGTTATACCAATACGACTCAATATACGACCGGGCTTTCGGGTACGAGTTATTCCTCTTCTACCTACTGGGGCGGCGGCTTCGGCTACGGCGGCTCCGGCATCTACAGGAGTTCCGGTTACGGCGGCGCCGGTGGCGGTGGCTGGTACGGCGGCTGCGGCACCTATCCTGACGGAAGTAGTGACGACGACCGCGGTGGCGGCGGCGGCGCCAGTTACATCGGCGGCGTCAGCGGCGGCAGCACCGTCGCGGGCAATGCCTCCATGCCCAGCCCCAACGGCGGCACCATGACCGGCCGCACGGGCCACGGCTATGCCCGCATCTCGTATGTGCTTCCTCCCATATACACCTATTCGTCTGCGACGAACGTGTTGGTGGGTGCGGCCTCCATTCCGCCCGCTCCTGTGGTGGAGGTGGATGGCCGTTGTCCTGGCGAGGACCTCACGCTGACGGTCACTAACCCAGTGCCGGGCCTGACCTACGGCTGGTGGAGCAACGCCAGTTGTTCGGGCGATCCGCTGCACGAGGGTACTACCTACACGGTGAACAACAACTATAGCAACGCCACTTATTATGTACGCGCCTATTCAGGTACATACAATCCGGTGTATGACTTCTCGTTTACGGGAAGCGTTCAGACGGTTGCGGTGCCCAGCGGCGCCACCGCTGCCACCCTGCAGGTGTGGGGTGCGCAAGGCGGCACTTACGGCAGTTATACGGGCGGTCGTGGCGGCTACTCTGTCGGCACGATCTCTAACTTGTCGGGCATCAGCCAGTTCAACGTATATGTTGGTGGTGCTGGCAGCACGAACACCACGGGCGGCTGGAACGGCGGCGGCGACGGTGTCATCAATGGCCGTGGCGGCGGTGGTGGCACAGACATCCGCGTGATCGGCAGCACCTTGTACGACAGGATCATCGTCGCCGGCGGCGGCGGTGGCGCGGGCATCTCCTACGGCAGCGCGAATCCGGCAGGTTGCGGTGGCGGCGCCTATGGCGGTGACGGCTACTACAACTACGTTTCGGGTTCCTATGTCACTGGCGCCAACCGCAGCGGCGGCGGCGCCACCCCGACTCAGGGCGGCATCTCATGGAACAGTATCACCTCCACCCGTGGAACGTTCGGACAGGGCGGCGACGCATACAACTACTCCTGCGGTGGCGGCGGCGGCGGCTGGTACGGCGGCGGCGGCGCCTATGATAGCGACTCCGACTCCGACGGCAGATACGGCGGCGGCGGTTCCGGCTATGTCTGGACCTCCTCCACTGCTTCCAACGCGCCCTCCGGCTACAACGTCTCCTCCGACTATTATCTGACCGGCGCTCAAACCATCGCCGGCAACACCTCCTTCACCGCACCTGGCGGCGGCACGGAGACTGGACATACGGGCAACGGCTATGCACGCATTACTTTCGAGGGAATGACGGTGGCCTGTCAGTCGGCCATCACCACGGTGCCGGTCGTCTTGGGCGCGCAGCCCAGTTTCACCCTCTCCGCATCTGCCAACACCACGTGTCGGATGCCGGTGACCCTCACCATCAACAACCCCAGCAGCGACATTGTCCGCTACGAGTGGAGTGACGGCACGGTGAGCACTTCCACCACGCACACGGTCACTCCGGGCATCACCACCACCTACACGGTGTCGGCCTACAATGACTATTGCAGCACGGAGCATGCTCAGACCATTGTTGTGGATGCTCCCTCAGTGGATTTTATGGCTAGCGATAATGGCGAGTGCGTGTCGGCGGGCAGCAGCAGCACCCTCACGGTACAGGGTGGATCGGTCGTCCCGAGCAGCTATACAGGCACGATCAACATGTATGCCGGCACCACTGTCCGGACGTTGAATGCCGGCGACAGATACCACTTCTACGACAATGGCGGTCCCACCGGCAATTATTCCAATTCCGCCTCCTACTATACAACCTTTACCGCCCCTGTGGGCAATCATGTCACACTGATCATCAACAGTGCCAATTTCGAGTCCTGCTGCGACTATATCACCATCTACAATGGCACCAGCAGCTCAGCCCCCCAGATGGGTACCAGCAGCGGTAATTCCACATGGAACGGTCATACATTCACTTCTACGGGTAACAGTCTGACCGTCTATTTCTATTCAGATGGTTCGGTGCTTTATTCGGGCTGGGAGGCAGATGTTTACTGTATGTCAAATCCGACGTATGCATGGGCGGCCAATGGTGAGCCGATTCTCGGAGCGACGAGCAACACGTTGACGGTAACTCCTAATGAGACAACAACATACACGGTCACCGTTTCCAGTCCTTCATTCAACTGCGATGCGGTCATCGACCATACGGTTCGGGTGATTCCTACTGTCGAGGTTGCGCCAGAGAATCCTTATACGTGTGCCGGTGCTACTGTCCTTTTGACAGCCAGTGGCGCGGACAACTACGTGTGGAGGCGGAATGGCGTGCAGGTAGGGACAGGTGCCACCTACACTGCCGATGCGGCCAGTTATGTGGTTGAAGGAATGACTGAAGAGGGATGTGTCGCAAACTCCAATATTGTCACTGTCAACGAGTTGACTACACCTCATGCTGGGAGTGTTGACGATTTGGAGGTTTGCCAAAGCGAATACGAGATTACGCTTGTCGGGACTCCGGCCACGGGCGGAGGCGACATCACTTATCATTGGCAAATCGGTCCTTCTGTCAATGTCAATACGACCACGCCTTCTTATACTTTGACGGCGGCCGACAGGGAGACTCTGGGCATCGGTGTCTTTGCGGTGACGCGCACTTTCGATGACGAATGCGGCAGTTCCGTTCCCGGTGCCACGGCCACGTTGACCATCAACCCGCCGATGACGGCTCCGGCCATAAGCGGCGAGACCATGGTGGCTTGCGGTACTTCCACCACGCTGACAGCATCCGGATATAGTGGCAACGATTATTTCTATCGTTGGTATTCCGACCCGGCAGGGGAGAACCTGCTGCATGAGGGTGCCGAGTTCACGACGCCGGCCATCACGGAAGATACGGTTTTCTATTTGCAGGTTGAACATGTGAACATCACCACTCAGACGACGACCTTCAACTACACGGGTGCCGAGCAGGTGTTCCAGGTGCCTGATGGTGCGCAGAGTGCGGTCTTGCGAGTCTATGGCGCACAGGGTGGATCCGGACGTTATAGCAGTTCCTCCACCTATTCTGGCGGTCTGGGCGGATATGCCACGGGTACCATCGACTTGAACGGGATCAGCACGTTGTATGTGAATGTGGGTGGCCAGGGCGAGTCTGCCTTGAACCAGAGTTCGACCTATGCTGCCCGTCAGGGCGGCTACAACGGTGGCGGCAACAGTGGATACCACGGTTATTCATCCTATTACCAAGGGGGCGCCGGTGGTGGTGCCACGCATATCGCCACCCGTTCGGGTGTGCTCTCGTCATTGTCGGACTACCGTGGGGATGTGCTCATCGTAGCCGGTGGCGGCGGTGGTCATGGCGGCTATTCCACCAGTTATGGTGGTGGTGCCGGCGGTGGTGCCAATGGCGGCACTCCGTACACCAGCAATTTCTATGGTAAGGGCGGCACCCAGTCGGCTGGTGGCGCCGGTTCATCGTATGGCACCAACGACGGTCTGGCGGGTTCATTCGGCCAGGGCGGCCGTGGCGGCAACCTGTCGGGTAGTTACACCGGCGGTGCCGGTGGCGGCGGCGGTTGGTACGGCGGTGGCGGCGGCCGCGGCGGCAGCAGCACCAGTTGCTACAGTGCCGGCGGCGGTTCTGGCTATCTTAGCCCGATGCTTACTAATACTTCCATGACTTCTGGCTCCCGCAGCGGCAACGGCTATGCGACCATCGAGGTGACGCGCCGCGTGCTGTTGGGGTGCCCTTCGGAGATCATCCCTGTGGCCGTCCATAAGCTCGATCCGGAGAACCCGGTGGTGGAAGTCTCTTCGTGTGAGGGCATTCCTTCATCGTTGACGGTAACCAACCCGATTCCCGGGTACAGTTATGTGTGGAGTGCCAATGCCGACGGTTCCAATCCGCTTGACACGGCCATCACTTTCACCCCCACGGTGAGTGGTCCCACGACCTACTATGTACAGGGCATGATTATCTCCTCACCTGTCACCGACTTTGAATACACTGGTTCAGAGCAGGTGTATGAGATCCCTGCGGGTGTCACTTCCGTCCGTTTGGAGGTTTGGGGTGCCCAAGGTGGAGAAGGCCGCAATAGTTCCACTACCAGTTATGCTGGCGGCAAGGGTGGATATGCGGCAGGCACCATCGACGTCTCCAACCTCACTGCGTTGTATGTCAACGTTGGCGGGCAGGGAGCGCCTGCGTTGAATCAGAGCAGCACGTATGCGGCTCGTCAAGGCGGCTACAACGGTGGCGGCAACAGTGGATACCACGGATATTCCGGTTACTATTATCAAGGTGGTGCCGGTGGTGGCGCCACGCATATCGCCACCCGTTCCGGTGTGCTTTCGTCGTTGTCGGGCCATCAGGGCGATGTCCTGTTGGTGGCCGGTGGCGGCGCGGGCAGCGGATACGCGAGCAGTTATCCCGGCGGCTACGGCGGCGGTCTCGTTGGCGGTTCGCCCTACAGCAGTTCTTCCTACTATGGTAAGGGTGGCACCCAGTCGGCTGGTGGTGCTGGTTCATCGTATGGCACCAACGACGGTTTGGCGGGCACATTCGGCCAGGGCGGCCGTGGCGGCAACCTGTCGGGTAGTTACACCGGCGGTGCCGGTGGTGGCGGCGGCTGGTATGGCGGCGGCGGTGGCCGTGGCGGCAACAGCACCAGTTGCTATAGCGGTGGCGGCGGCTCCGGACATGCCGGCACAGCCGTCACTGGCAGCGAACTCGTGGCGGGCAACCTCAGCATGCCCGCCCCCAACGGCGGTACCGAAACCGGTCATGCCGGCAACGGCTTCGCCCGCATCACAATCCTACAATCTGTCAACAATAGCACCTGCGGCACCGACATCATCCCCGTCCAGGTGAATCCCTACCCGGTCCCGACTGCCGAGCTGACGGCATCCTCCAACGAGGCCTGTAACCAGGAGGAGATCGAACTCTCGGTACAACTCTCCGGCGACGTGCTGACCCACTCCTTCAGCGAAGGCGTTTATGAGCGCGACGGCCACTACTACGTGAGCCCAGGCGTGACCACGACCTATACGCTCACCGCCTCCAACGAGGGGTGCACCATCACCGATGAGGTGACCATCCATGTCGCCTCTCCCGAAGTGACGTTGAGCGTTTCCGACGAGGCCTTCTGCCTTGAGAACGGCGCCGACTTCACCCTCCAGGTGGAGGGTGCCTCCTCGAATGCCACGGGCGCAGACAATTACGACTTCAGTGTCCGCCATGAGACTTTCCAGACCCTTTCTGGCGGCACCACCTGCATCTCTGGTTCCGACGACAGTTACCCTGCGAACATTCCGATTGGATTCACGTTCAATTACTGCGGTACGGATTACACCACCATCACACAGGGAAGCAGCAATGGTTTCCTCCAGTTGGGTGGTACCAGCGCTTACCATTACAATCAACTTGCCAGTGGCAGTTACTACAACATATTGGCTCCTTTCTGGGACGATTTGTATGGCACTACGGTCAAGTATCAGACCACGGGAACCGCGCCCAACAGGGTATTTACGTTCCAGCATTATGGATATCAATTGAGTTACAGTGGTTATCCGTTCTACTATCAAGTCAAATTATATGAAGGCAGCAACAAGATCGAGTTCTGGTACGGCAGTGGCTTCAGCTCTTCTATCGGATCCAGTGCATCCATCGGCATCAACAGCAATGTCGATGGGCAGTTCTCCTTCATAAGTGTCACTCCCACCGGTGCTGGCACGGCAACGACCTCCACCGTTACGGGCAATGACAACATCACAGGGGTGGGTGCATCGTACCTCACCTCCGGCACGGTCTATGCGTTCGAGCCGCGCGGTCAGTACTCCTATTCCTGGAACACGGGTGATGAGACGGAGTCCATCACGGTGAATCCGACGGAGGATCAGACCTATACGGTCACGGTTTCCGCGCCCGGTTACAACTGCGATGCGGTGCTCTCCTACGACGTGCATGTGAATCCCGATGTGGAGATCACCTCTTCGCCGGAGGCACTCTGCGCGGGTGGCAGCGTCGACCTCACAGCTTCCGGCGCGGAGTCCTACGAGTGGAGTACGGGTGAAAACGGTTCTACTATCACCGTGGATGCCGTCGGCACCTATCTGGTCACCGGGACCTCCGCTCATGGATGTTCCGCCACGGGTTCGCATATCGTTACGGAGCCGATTTTCAATGCCGGTTCCATCGCGACCACTGCGCATACTGTATGTGCTTCCGAGACGCAGCCGGTCGTCTTCAGCACCTTGGTTGATGGCGTTTCAGGCGGTTATTCGAGCTATCGTTGGTTGGTGGACGGCACAGTGTTGGATGATTCCGATGTTCCCTCGTTCGAATTGCCGGGCAGCGTGCTGGCGTCGCTCACGCCGGGACAGCACGTCTTCACCCGTGAATTCCAGAACGGCTGCGACAACACGTGGACTGCTTCTCAGAACAGCAGCGTCTTGACGGTTGTCGCCGCTCTGCCTCAGCCTGTCATCGCCGACGCATACGTCTCTTGCGGCACCCACACCACGTTGTCGGTGCAGGATCCGAATCCGACTCTCCAGTACTGCTGGTTCTCGGATGCCCAGTGTACGGACCTCATCCATGTGGGCACCACGTTGACCACACCCGATATTACCGAGGAGACAACCTATTATGTGCAGGCTTATGAAGAGATTATGCAGGATATTGAGATGAACTACAGCTCATCCGGCAGTTACACCTATACGGTGCCGGATGGAGTTTCGGAACTCACCTTACAGGTTTGGGGCGCCCAGGGTGGCAACTACTCTTCCACTTACCAAGGTGGCAAGGGTGGTTATGCGGCCGGAACGTTGGCCGTGACTCCTGGCGACGTGTTGCATGTCTATGTCGGCGGTCAGCCGAGCAGTTATACAACCAATAATGCGGGTTATACCATTCCTGGCGGATACAATGGCGGCGGCAATGGCCGCATGACGTCATGGTCGGGAACCTATACATACGCGCAAGGCGGTGGCGGCGCAACCGATATCCGTTTGAACGGGACCTCCTTGTACGATCGTATCATCGTAGCCGGTGGCGGCTCTGGCGCTTCCAACAGCAATGTCGGCTGGGCCGGTGGTGGTACTACGGGGGCCGGATACTCCTCCAGCTATTACGGTACGCAGTCTGCAGCCGGTTCCAGCGGTAGTTTCGGACAAGGAGCAAACTCCGTTTCTGTATCCAATTACAGATATTGTCCTGCCGGTGGCGGCGGCGGCTGGTACGGCGGCGGCTCTTATCAGAATTATACCGACAGTTACTCTTACTACCGTGAGATGTGCGGCGGCGGCAGCGGCTATGTCAACACTGCCGACTCCTATCATCCGTCGGGCTATCACTTTGCGAGCGACCATTTTCTGACCAATACTTCGCTGTTGGCCGGCAACCAGAGCATGCCGTCGCCCACGGGCAGTACGGTGACCGGTCGCACCGGCAGCGGCTATGCCCGCATCTCCGGACAAATCCGTATCGCTTCGGGCTGCCCGTCTGTCGTGTTGCCGGTGACGGTACACATCAACCCCGATGTGGCTCCGACGGTGACGGCCTCCAACGACAATGTCATCTGTGGTACGCAGGTCACGCTGTCGGTGGAGAATCCCGATGACCAGTTGATCTATCAATGGAGCACGGATCCCGCTTTCGGTGCGGTGATGCACGAGGGTGCCACCTACACGACGATGGTTGGTGGCAACACCACTTACTATGTGAGAAGTGTTCCGCAGGCGGCTGCGGTCGTGCCTGTGGAGTTCAGCTATACGGGTTCGGAACAGACTTATGAGATTCCGAACGGCATCCATCAAGTGCGTCTGGAAGTCTGGGGCGCGCAGGGTGGTCAAGGCGGCCCGAGCAACATGGGTGGCCGTGGTGGCTACTCCAATGGTACGCTGGAGGTCGAACCCGGTCAGATTTTGTATGTCCATGTCGGAGGACAGGGCGGCGGTTCCTCATCGTCGGCTTCCTTGTCGGGTTCTTCCACAGGGGGCTACAATGGCGGAGGTGCCGGATATCATGGAGATAATGGTGTGAGAGGTGCTGGTGGCGGTGCTACGCATATTGCCACTGCTTCCGGCCTGTTGAGCACACTCTCCTCTAATCGTTCGGCCGTGAAGATTGTGGCTGGCGGTGGTGGAGGCAACTTGTATTATGATGGCAACTCGTACACCGCAGGTGCCGGTGGCGGTCTGTCTGGTGTTAACGGAGAACGCACGGGCGGTACCCAGTCGGGACCTGGCACAGACTCGTACAATAACAATGCGTCATTTGGACAAGGATCATCGCAGACGAGCGGTTCAACCGTTTGTGGCGGCGGTGGCGGCTGGTACGGTGGCGCTGCCGGCAATGCCGGCAGCGGCGGTTCCGGCTACATAGATGGCTTGACTGAAGCCCAGACTATCGCCGGCAACCTGAGCATGCCCGCTCCCGATGGCAATACGGAGGTTGGCCATCCCGGCAACGGCTACGCCCGCATCATCCCCATCGGCATGGTCGAATCTCCCTGCATCTCCGAGGCCGCATCCATCACCATCACCACCAGCGAACCCGAACCTGTCCAGGTCGAGGATGTCACGGTGGACTGTGGCATGACGGCGCACTTGGAAGTCTCCAATGCCGTCAATGGTCTCAACTATAACTGGTATGCCGATCCGGAGTGTACGCAACTGGTACATACGGGTGCGACCTGGGATGCTCCCAACATGGGGACCACGACCACCTTCTATGTCCGCTCCTTTGGCTTGAGCCAAGTCCCCGGCACCGAGTTGGTGGATTCTGTCATTACTTATAATGGAAACACCTTTGAGTTCGTTGTCCCGATGGCTGTGAGCGAAGTCGCGTTGCAGGCATGGGGCGCTCAGGGTGGTAGCGTCCAGTACGGTTCCAACCTCTCCACCATCCAATATGGCGGCAAGGGCGGCTATGCAGCCGGTACTTTGGCCGTTGAGGGTGGCGAGACGCTCTACGTGAATGTGGGCGGTCAGGGAGAAAACGGCGTGAACGGTCATGTCGGCACGGCCGCTGCCGGCGGTTTCAACGGCGGCGGTTACGGCGGCAGTGCCAGCACGGCGAGTGTGAACTACTATCCCGGTGCGGGCGGTGGCGGTGCCACTGACATCCGTCTGGGCAGCAATATGCTGGAAGACCGCTTGTTGGTCGCGGGTGGCGGCGGCGGCGCGGCGTATGCCAACACAGCATCCACCATCACCGGCGGTGCCGGCGGCGGCCTGTCTGGCGTCAACGGAACTTCTACCATCGCCAACCGTTACGGTAGGGGAGCCACGAGCTCTTCTGCCGGTGCCGGCGGTTACAACGGCACGGCCAACGGCATGCCTGGCACGACCAGTGGCCAGGGCGGCTCCGGCGGCAACGGCGGTAGCGGCGGCTCTGGTGGCGGCGGCGGTTACTATGGCGGCGGCGGCGGCGCCTCTGCCGACCAATCCGGCGCGGGCGGCGGCGGATCCGGCTATGTCGGCTCTTCCCTCACCCATACCTCCCTCATCGCTGGCGACGAACGCATGCCCAGTCCCACCGGCGGCTATACCTACGGTCGTGCGGGCAACGGCGTGGCCATCATCTCCTACCTGCGCCCCAACTTCGACACCCTCTGTCTTACCGAGGCAACGCCGGTGACGGTGACGGTACAGCCGCTTGCGGCTCCGGAACTGACCGACCAAGAGATGGTTTGCGGAACGCCCGTCACCCTTTCCGTCAACAATCCCAACGCATCGCTCACCTATGTTTGGTATTCCGATCCTACATGCCACAACGAGGTGAACCGTGGCTCCACCTATGACCTCGACGGTGCGTCCAACACCGATACGGTCACCTATTATGTGAAAGCTTTCCGTGGTCTGCTGGCCTCCGCGCAAGAGGGCGAGCAGGGATTCGCCTACACGAACGACGTTCAGGTCTTTGATATTCCGGACGGAGTCAGCAGACTCACCTTTGAGGTCTGGGGCGCCGACGGCGGCACGAGAGCGATTACAGGTGGCAACGTGCCTGACACCGCGGGCGGCCGTGGCGGTTACACCGTGGGCACGCTCAACAATGTGGATGGTCTTTCGCAACTCTACATCTATGTTGGCGGACGTGGTGTGGGCTCTATCGGCGGCTACAACGGTGGCGGCACTGCCAGCGCTTCTGCCGGCGGTGGCGGCGGCGGTGCGACCGACGTCGCGCTCGTCAACGCCGAGGCCAACAGCAACGAACACTACAACAGCCGTCTGATTGTGGCTGGCGGCGGCGGTGGCAGCGGCTTTACCACCAGCAGTCGCCATGTGCTCGGCGGCTATGGCGGCGGCTTGTCCGGCGGCAACGGCGGCAATGGCGTCAGCGCGGCTGATCAGGGTGGTAACGGCGCCTCGCAGGTCGCTGCCGGCTTCAACGAAGCAGGAGACAACCTCATCGGCGCTTTCGGAACGGCCAACACGGCCATCGCCACGAACGGCGGTGGTGGCGGCGGCGGCTGGTACGGCGGCGCGTCCGGCGCGGGTGCCAACCTCTTCGCCGGTGGCGGCGGCGGCAGCGGCTTCGTCTGGACCAGTGAGTCCGAGACCAACGGCTATGCCCCGGCATCCTATGCTGTCGATGCCTCCCGTCAACTGATCAACACGACCATGATTTCCGGCAACGATCCTACCCTGCCCGCGAAACCGGTCGATACAAAGAACGGCTACGTTCTCATCCACTACTACTACCCCGAACAGTACCAGTGCGAGTCTTCCGTCGGACAGGTGCAGGTGCTGCCGCAGCCCATCGATTTTCCCGATGCATGGTCTGTGAATGAGGACATGGAATGGACGGATGTCTTCTGCTCTGGTCAGGATATTCTTCTGACGGGTGAGACCTTTGTCTCCGAAGGTGATTTTGAAGAAGAACAGCCCATGCTGATCTGGTATAATGAAGACAACGAGTTCCTCGGTGCCAGCGAAAGTCTTGACATCTTCTCTGTACCCGCCGAGGAGTACGGAACGGCCGATTATGCAGTTTATTACGCATACGCGGCCACCGACCTGGTCTCTCTGTCCGGTTCCTTTGAACTCGCTACGGGCTTGTCCGGCAACCACACGGGGTACGGCGTCTTCGTCGATGTGACGGCCAATGCCGACATGACCATCGACTCGTTGAGTTTCTATCCGAGATATGGAGGAAACGCCAATGCGCAGGTCTATTATCGTCGGGGCAGTTGTATGGCTACGGCGACGCACCAGCAGGGTTGGAACCTGATCGGTCAGGGCGAATTCGACATGGTGCCGCGCGAACTGTGCACCGTGCCTTTGAACGCTCCCGTGAACATCCATGCCGGAGAGACCTTCACTTTCTACATCCTCAGTGGTAATGACTTGTATTACCGACTTTACGGTTCTCAATCCAACAATACCGCGGGTATCGTTCCCGGCCAGCTGCTCAACCAGTACAGCACCAGTGCGCTCTCGATCCATGCCGGCTACGGAACCGCCTCCGGCGACAATGCTTTCTCTTCTACGCATGGCAACTTCCACTTCCTGGGCGACATCCACTACACGCTCTACGGGGAAACCCAGTTCGGATGTGTCTCACAGGATAGTTATTATGTGGAGGTCTATATCAACGCTCCCTCTTCCATTGAGGGTATGAGCATCCAGAGTGACGACTACGTCTGTAATGGACAGTCGGTTGAGTTGACGGCTGAAGGAGGTACGCAGGGTACTGATGCCGTGTATGAATGGCGTAGCAGCAGTTGCGATGACGGAACGCTGCTCTTCTCCGGCGAGGGCGATTATCAGATTACGGTAACGCCCACGCAGACGACCACCTACTATGTGCGGTTTGATTCCGAGGTGTGCGGGACTACAGAGTGCGTGGACAAGACCGTCTATGTGCTTGACGCTCCCGTTATTGATGAGATCGCGGCGCCGGAGCACATCTGCGCCGGCAGTGCCTTGAATATCGACACCCCGCATTTTGTCACCTTCCTTGACGCGCTCGGCGTGACCGTCGATGCTCAGGGATGGCAGATTTCGGAAGACGGCGTCAACTACGAGGACTTCACGGTTACCGACCCTGTTATGATGTCGTACAATGACTGGTATCTCCGCTACTTCGTCACCACGGATTGCGTGACGGGCTACAGCAACGTTCTCCAACTCAAGGTGGATAGTCTGCCGGAGATTTCGGAGATTCCTCAACCGGATCCCATCTGCGGGTCGGGTGTGTTCCCGTGGGATACCTATCAGCCGACCGTCAACTATCACAACAACAGTGGTTCTGATGTCTCTGAAGGTTGGAAGGTCATGGTGGATGGCGTTGAGGTGGATTTCTCCGCCGACCGTGAGTTCAACTATGGTCCTGAGGTAAAGGCGTGGTACTTCGCCAGCAACGGCTGTGGAGAGGTCTATTCGGATACCATTCAGATGCTCTTCATGCAGGCCCCGACGGCCGAGGACATCACCGCCCTTGACGGAGCTGTTTGTGCGGGCCAGCCGTTGGCGATCCTGCCTCCGGTCACCCATGAGTTCGGCGGCACCATCACCCAGGGTTGGGAATATACGATGGCTTACGGATCCAATTTGTACACCCGCTTCCCGGCCGACACTATCATCGACTATGGCATGAACCTCGCCTTCATCCGTTATTACATTGGTAATGAATGCGGTTCCATGACGACCAACAGCGTGCAGTTGCTGGTGAACGATGTGCCGACGGTGAGCGAGTTGCTTGCACCGAGCGATACTTATTGCTCCGGTGACGATTTCAATCTCGACGTGCCGACGGTGCTCTCCGAAAATGGCGAACCTGTGACCGGCTCCGGCTGGTACTTGAGCGCCGACAGCGCTTTCTCTCAGGCGGACGATCTGGTGGAGGTGGATGTTGAGAACGGCATTGATGCCGACTTGTGGAATGGCCAGTGGCTGCGCCATGCCGACACCAACGCCTGCGGTGTCGCCTACAGCAACGCCGTGCGGATTGCCGTCTATCCTTCCCACCATCTGACCGTGACGCCCGAAGTCGATATGGTCTGCTTGGGTCCGACCTACGAGTTGGTTGCCCACAGTGACATTGCCGGCGCCACCTTTGCGTGGGAGGCCAGTGAGGAACTCGACGCCACCACCGGCGCCACGGTGCATGCCACTCCCGCGGCACCGGGACAGCGTATCTACACGGTCACGGCCACCGAAAGCGAACATGGCTGCGCCGCTACGGTGGAGGCCACGTTGCAGGTGTTCCTCTACTCCAAGGATACGGCAGTGCACATCTGCGCTTCCGACCTTGACTACGTCTTCGATGCCGTCAACCACCCCGACGAGGTATGCACGCAGTCGGGCAACTATAGTTATCACTACACCACCGCCGACGGTTGCGACAGCATCGTCAACCTGACGCTCACGGTGACGTATCCGATCGAACGTGCCACCCGCATCCACTACTGCAACTATAGTCCTGAGTACGTATGGCCGGTGACGGGCGAGCGTCTGGGTGGACCCACGATGAAGGACACCACCATCACCCGTGAGGTGATTGTGCCGTGCGTCTCTTCCTTCAGCGACATCGACAACCACCAGTGCGACAGCATCATCTATACCCTTGAGTTCAACATCTCCAACGAGCCGTTCCTGGATGTGCCTGTCACGGATGTCGTCGTGCCCGTGGGACAGACGGCCACGGCTGCATTCAATGTCCGCAAGGATTGTGACTTCCCGGGCGCCAAGTTGGCCATCGCCTATCAACTTTACAAGGACGATACGCTTATCGAACGGGTGGAGGACTACGGACAAGTGAGCATGAGCACATACTCGCCGGTTGCCGACGACAACTTCGGCGCCATGCTGTGGAATGGCACGGGCGAACTGCCGGGCAACACCTACAACATGTACAATTACAACTACGATTACTTCTACGCCGACTACATGTGCAGCGTCGATAACACGGTGACTGCCATGTGGAACGAACCGGGCGAGTACCGACTCCAACTCGTGGTGCTCCGCAAGGCGAGCGCCAGCGGCATGGACTATGCGTATGTGGACGAGTACGGACGGGTGCTCGGCGGCGCCGGCTCCTGGCAGACCGACTCGGTGCTCTCCGACACCGTCTTTATCAACTTCCATGTCGGTCCCGTTGACACGATGCCTGTGCAGAACCTCCAATTCTGCGAAAGCGAACTGCCGCAATACCTGTACGATGTCGAATTTACCGAAAGCGGATACTACGAAGTGTTCAACGGCAACGAAGGATCCTATCAGATGTATCCGGTCAACGTGGAGATCACGCCTACGGTTTATCATGAGTTCAGCGTTGAACTGGGCAACTGCGTGAGCAGTTATGTTTGGAACAACCAGGAGTACTACAGTGCTGGCGACTACGAGGCCACCCTGCCGGCCGCCAACGGCTGCGACAGCGTGGTGACGATGCACCTGAGCATCGGCACGGGCGACTTCCACCTCACCGACAACGTCACGGCCTGCGGCTCCTACACTTGGATCGACGGTCAGACCTACACGACTTCCGGCAACTATACGTACAACAGCACGTATGAGAACTGCCCGGCGGTCTATGAGTTGAACCTCACCATCAACGAGCCGTCCGATACCACCATTGAGGTGAATGTGGCTCCGATGCAACTGCCCTATGCGTTTGACGATGACAATGTCTTCGACCAGGCCGGCAACTACGACATTGTGTTGCCAAGTGCCAGCGGCTGCGACAGCATCATCCATCTGAACATCGTCGAGGTGCCCGTCGGCATTGACATCGACACGACCCAGTTTGCCGACAATCTGGGCGATACGGCCATTTTCAGCATGAATGTCAATGGCTCCGGCCTCAGCAACCGCAAGGTGTGCATCGACTATGAAATCACCCGCAATGGCGAGGTTATCAGTGATGTTTCGGACTACGGTTCGGTCTATTTCTCAACCTATTATGCCGACATCCAGCAGAATGTTGGACGAAATCTGCTGACGGGTGCGGGCAGTATCCCGACCAATACCTTCCGCGTGGTCTATTACAGATACACGTACTGGTACCTCGACTTCCTCACTTCCACCACGAACCACCTGACGGCTCAGTGGAACGTGCCGGGCGAGTACAAGATCAAGTTCTTCTTGCGCGAGCGCGAAGGCGGCGAGGACTACATGCTGACATACAACAGCGGCGAAGGCCTTGTGGGCGGCGGCGGCGCCACTACGCTGGCCGGCGAGTTGGCGGTCGATTCCGTAGTGATGCACTACGAGGTGGTCCCCACACTGCTCACCATCGACACCACCATCTGCGAAAGCCAGTTGCCGTTCACCTATCATGACCATACTTTCACTGAGGCCACCGCTCCGGATGCGACCATCGAGTTCAGCGATCCGTACCATATCTATGATACCGTCGTCACCTTCACCTTGCATGTGAATCCGGAGTATGCGCTCTATGACACCGCCTACCTCTGCGCTGGTGAACCTTACGCCGACAACAACTTCGACCTGTCGGCCGACACCATCGCCCAGATGGCTGCCAACAGCGACCGCGCTGTCTTCACCCTTGCCGGTCAGACGGCCGCCGGTTGCGACAGCACGGTGACCTTGACCCTCTTCGTGAAGCCGTTGCCGCAGGTTGAACTCGCCGCTCCGACCACCATGGTTTGCGAGGGCGTCGCCATCCCGCTGTCGGCTTCGGGCGCGGAAGAGTACACCTGGAGTATTGACACGCTCGTCGGCGACAACCCGATGCTGACGATCACCTCCGACCTGACCGTCTATGTTACGGGTAGTGTTGTCTATCCTGCAGTTTCCCAGTATTATGATGACGTGGTCTGCGTTGCATCCGACTCCATCGAACTGACGATGCTGCCAGTTGACCGTGTGGATGAGTACGAGGCCGAGGTCTGCCAAGGCGAGCCCTACATGGACGAGATTTTCGACGTGGAGGCAGCCAAGACCCAGACGGTCGGCATCGTTGACACCATCGTCGAACTGGGACGTTCCTACTGTGGCATCCACACCGCCCATCTTACGCTGACGGTCCATCCGGCCTACAACGCCGTCGTGGGCTTCGCCACTGTGGAGGATGAGGTGTGCGAGGGCTACGGCTATCAAGGTCACGGGTTCCTCCTCAGTGCCGACTCTATCGAGACGCTCCGCGGACAGACGCAGCAGATGAATGAGGTCGTCGTCTATAACTACGATGAAACCGAATTTAGCTGCGACAGCATCACCGAACTGCGGCTCCACATCCTTCCGACCGCCTATTCCCAGGCGAGTGTGAGCTTGTGCGCTCCCTTGTATTGGCCGGCTTCCTATGAGGAAAATGACCAGCAATTCCTCCTCTATGGCGATACGACCATCGAGGTGCGCTATACGCAGGAGACTACTGGCTGCGACAGCATCCGTCTCGTCACCGTCCATTTCGACGAGATGCCTGAGGTGGAGATCATGGGTACGGAGGTCTGCGCCAACATCGACGAGACGCTGCTGGTAATCGAGACCAACAACCAGGTTGTTGACAGCATCCGTTGGTATGTCAACAACGATTTGGCCGGTGAAGGCATGGAGTTGGCGCTTACGCGCGATGACTTCGAGTCTTCGATGATGGTGAGCGTCTATTCCGGCGCCTGCGTCAATGTACAGCAGTTCGGCATCACCACGCTCGACAATCCGACTGTGGAACTGACAGCCGACATCTGCGAGGGCGAGACCTACACCGCCCCGAACGGAGAGGAGTACAGCGCTGAAGACACGTACACTTGGACCGTCTCCGGTGAGGAGTGCGACACCATCTACACCTTGATGCTGAATGTGCACGAACGTCATGCCCGCACCTTCGAGGTGACCGTGGATGTGACTGACCTGCCGTTCGTCTATAACGGTGCGCAGTACGAAACTGCCGGCACTTATGAGGTGAATGTTCCCGACCCGAACGGCTACTGCGACAGTCTGGTGACCTTCACGCTGACGATCATCGACCCGTACAACGGTGAGGCGTTCATCACGGCAGAGGCCATTGACGACAACAGCTTCGAGGTGAGGGCATTTGCCAACACCCTCGATCCTGAGACGAAGGTATCCATCAACTACTCGCTCTATCGTCTCGATCCGGCCACGCAGCAAAATGTGCTTGTGGATGCCATCGCAACAGAATGTGGAGGGACGATGAATGTAGGTACAGACTTCAACGGCGGCAACCTGGGCGGCTACATCACGGCCGGACAGGGCAATATCCCGTCCAGCAACTGCCTCATCGGCAATACCCATTACGACTTCTTCTATCTGCACTTCCTCAACCGCCGCCAGAATACGGTGTCTTACGACTTCACCGTCCCAGGCACTTACACCATGGTGTTCGAGTTGATGCCGGAGGAGAATGGCACGGATCTGGCCATCACCTACACGCAGGATGGCGTCACCCGCAGAATCGGTGGTAAGAACAGCGTGGAGGGTGCTGCCGCTATCGCCAGCACTTCGTACACTTTCACCATCGGCAATACGAATGAGGATCTCTTGGGCAACCCGATGCTGACGTTGTCGGAAACCAATGTCACGGAACCCGCTTCCAGCGTCACGCTCACCTGCGATGACAACGACTACGATTCCAATGCCAAGGTGGCGGTCAGATACACGCTGTTCCGCGATGACGAGCCGTTGAGCGATGTCGTCAACAGTGGTAGCATCTACATGAGCACGTATGTGCCTTCGATGCACAACGCTTACGGCGCCGCGGTGACTGATCCTTCGGGCAGCATCCCGGGCAACACCTTCTCGATTGCACAGATGTACAATTACAACTACTTCTACATGAACTATCTCTCCGACGATGATGTCTATACCACCATCAACGCCACATGGCACCAGCCGGGCAACTACAAGATCGTCTTTGACCTTCTGACAATGCAGGGCGGTTCCGACCTGGCGTTGACATGGGATGGCACGCACCGCATCGGTGGCAAGAACGCTGTCGCTACGAACACCGTGTTGGCTTCTGCTACGTTGAACTACACCATCGAGAGTGTGGGCGCGCCGATGGGCGTGGCTGCCTTCGAGGATGGCAGCACGTTGCAGGTCTATCCGAACCCGGCCCGCGATGTGGTCCGCATCCAGACATCACTGCGCGACAGCCGTTGCACCATCACCGACATGAACGGCCAGACGATCTACGATGTCGAACTGCCGGCCGAAGGCACTCCGCTTGACCTCAACGTCGCTCAATGGAGCGCCGGCGTCTATTTCGTCACCGTCCGCACGACCGACCAAGTGCTGACACAGAAGCTGGTCATTACGAAGTAAATCCTGCATTTGCGAAAGTCAAACCCCTGGGGAAACCTGGGGGTTTTTTTTATGGGGAGAGGAGTTGGTTGCATGTTTTGATGTTTTTTTTTATTGCTGACCGTAAAAATATTTTATAGATTTCGTCAAAAGTTATAATTTTGCAGGTTGTTAAAAAAAACGAACATGATGAGAAAAAGTGTCTTGATTGTTGTTCTCTTGTTGCTGACAATGGTCGGTGCGGCCCAGAACACCACTTCCCAGAAGAAGGAATTCCTCCAAGCATTGAAAGCGGCGGCTCCTAAAGAGACTTTGGCTGCTTTTGATGATTGGAAGGTCTTTTATGATGATTTTGACTATGACGGGAAGAGCGAGATCATTGCCGTCGTGATGACCCCGAGTTCGGAGGATGATGACAAAACGTATTATCTGTTCCTCGTCCACAGGATAAATGGCGATGTAAAGGTGGAAAGTTTGACAGACGAGGGACTCGTTGGGTTTTTGTATTCAGATGTGGAGTTGCACCGCTTCTCAACCAAGGATGGTGCGGAAGCTCTGCTCTCTTTCTCCATCGGTTGGGGCGGCCCCGGCGCTATCAACTACTTGTACAAGTTCAGCAATGATAATCTTGCCGAAATCGAAAGCCCAGGCGCACTGAAATGGTTGGCGGATAGAGAGTACACCTGCGTAACAACTGACTTGAATATGATGTATGATAAAAACGCCCGTATGACCGTGGGACGTTGCTACTATACCTATTATTTATATGTGGATGACAATGGGGATTTGCAAGAGTATCCAGGAAAGGAGATGTCCTATTCCTGGCTTGCCGGTCTGACCAACAGCGACAAACTGCTGAGACAAGTCAAGGCCGACGGGATGAAAATCACAAATGTGATCCTGCGGACCAACGGCATTGTTGACGTGAACATGGAGAAGGAGACGGAAGAGGAGATAAGTTATTCGTATATTCGGGGAAGGTTGGAAGGCCATACGGTCACATGGATACGCGATGAATACGGAGAGTTTTACCACGATGGGATTATAAGCACCAGTATGCGCTAATAATCTCATTCATATCAAGTTAATAATTTTGCGTGTCTTCGGAAGCCACCGGCTTCCACACACCTACACGAACAGCTCTTCGATCTTGTCGGCGTATTTCTCTGCGATGAAACGGCGCTTGAGTTTGAGCGTCGGGGTGAGTTCGCCCGTGCTGATACCCCACTCGTAGTCGATGAGGATGAACTTCATCACCCGCTCGGTCTCGCTGAGTTCGGCGTTGCACTTGTCGGCCACCTTCTTGTATTTCTTGAGCACGTCGGGGTGCTTCACCATCTCCTCGTTGGTGGTGTAGGTGATGCCCTTGCGGGCGCACCACGAACGCAGGTCGGCGAAGTTGGGGACGATGAGGGCGGCGGCGAATTTCTTGTTCTCGCCCACAACCATGATGTTGTCGATCAGGGAGTCCTCGGCGAACTTGCCCTCCACCTGCGTGGGGACGACATACTTGCCGAAGGCCGTCTTGAACATCTCCTTCTTGCGGCCGGTGATCTTCAACTGTCCTTCCGGCTCAAACTCGCCGATGTCGCCGGTGTGGAACCAGCCCTCCTCGTCGATGGCCTCCTTCGTCTGCTCGGGCAGGTTGTAGTAGCCCTGCGTGACGCAGGCGCCGCGGGTGAGGATCTCGCCGTCGTCGCCGATCTTGACCTCGGCGCCCGGCAGCGGTTGACCCACCGTTCCGAACTTCATGCCGTTCTTGAAGAAACTGCTGACGGCGATGACAGGCGAGGTCTCCGTGAGGCCATAGCCCTCGAGCACGGGCATGCCCGCCGCCCAGAAGATGCGGCACAGACGGGGCTGGATGGCCGCGCCACCAGATACGATGACGTCGATCTTGCCCCCCAAGGCATTCTTGAACTTGTTGAGTACCAGACTCCGGGCCGTGCGCAACTGCCGGTCGTACTTGCGGGTGCGCCCCTCAATGTCATATCGGCTGGCCACCTCGTCGGCCCAGAAGAAGATCTTCTTCTTGCTCTTCGGCAACTTGCGGCCCGTGGCCACGAAGCGGTCGTAGAACTTCTCCAACAAACGCGGCACGGTGGTGAGGATGGTGGGTTTCACGTCCTGCAGGTCCGCGGCGATGGTGCCGAGACTCTCGGCATAGTAGATGGGAATGCCGAGGTAGTGCCAGGCGTAGATCATCATGCGCTCGTATATGTGGCACAACGGCAGGTAACTCAACACTTTCGTCTGCGCATGCGTGGGCACGATGGGCAGGATCGCCTTGAAGTTGGCGATGATGTTGGTGTGGGTGAGTTGCACGCCCTTCATGGTGCCGGTGGTGCCGGAGGTGTAGATCATGGTGGCCACGTCGTCGGGCGAGATGCGCTCCTTGATGTCCTCTAAATACTGCGGACTCGGGTTGGCGATGCCCAATTCGATCACCTCGTTGAGATGGCGGTAGCCGCGCAGGTTTCGGAATGTATATACATTGTCCTTCAACTGCGGAATTTCAGAGAGGATGTTCTCGATCTTGCGCAGGATGTCCCAGCCGGAGACGAATACCATCTTCACATCCGCGTTATGCAGGATGAACTTGTAGTCGCTCTCGCTGATGGTGGGATAGATGGGCACATGGATGGCGCCGAGTTGCATGATGGCCATGTCGAGGAAGTTCCACTCGGGACGCCCGGAACTGACCGACGCGATCTTGTCGCCCTTCTTGATGCCCAACTGCATCAGTCCGTAACTGATGTTGTTGACGATGGATACATATTGCTTGATGCCGTAGTGCCGCCAAATGCCATTCTCCTTCCCGTTGAGCGCGTCCTCACGGGGGAATTGCATGGCATAATGGGGCAGGAGGTCGAAGAGTCTGGTGACTTCCATGGCCTTGATTTACTTGACGATAAGTTTTTTTGTGGTGACAACCTGGCCGTTGACTTCAAGGGAGTAGAAGTAGATGCCGGCGACGAGGTCGGAGATGTCGAGGGTGGCACGGCCAGTGGCACCGGAGAGGTTGGTGGCACGCACCTGGTTGCCGACCAGACTGGTGACGACGAGGCGGCTCTTGTCGCCGGGCTGCCAGTTGGACAGGTCGTACTGAACGGTCACCTGCGAGGTGGCCGGGTTCGGATAGGCGTTGAAGGCCTTGGCGTTGACAACGTGGTTGTCGATGCCTTCCGACAGAGTGATGTAATTGACCACGACCGTGGCGGATTCGCTTCTCTCGTCGGTGAAGCTATAGACGACGGTAGTGGTGCCGTATTGGTTGCCAGGGTAGTAAATGAAGTGAAGCGTTGAGGGGTCGGAACTCTCACCCGGGGCTAAGTTCAAGGTGATGGGCGAAGTCGTCACCGACGGATCGTAGCAGTTGCCCATGCAGAAGGTGTTGTAGGAACCGTCCAGCTCACTCACTACATCCTTGACGACCCTCAAATAGACCGAATCCGACGTGTTGTTCTGCACAATCAGGTCTAACTGATTCTCGTCTTCCATGTTGGTGCAATAGAAGTTGAGGGTGTCGCCTACGGGGGCGTTATGATATAACAAGTTGATGCCCTGTGAGAAAGCGGTCATTGTGAAGGCCATTGCCAAAATAGAAAGTACCAGTTTTTTCATTGTGGTATGATTTTGATTTATAGTCTGCAAAATTACATGATTTATTTTGAATAAAATGGTTTATTTTGCAAAAATATTATTTTTTGATAACCTTATTTTTAAGAAAATCGTGTAACTTTGCAGCCGCTAATCGCATTGTATTCGCAACGCTAAAAAAATCAAGGAAATGAAAAAAATCTTATTGCTTTTCGCTGTCGTTTCTCTCTGTGCATGCGGCTGTCACACGACCAAGGCAACCGCGGACGGCACCGCCGAATCTGCTACGGCGGCGCAGGAATCGGACACTCCGCTTCGGGAGACCAAGTGGGTGCTCGTCAGTCTGAACTCGGAGCCGTTGAAAGACGCTCCTGAAGTTCCCTACATCATCTTCTCTGGCGATCGGATGACAGGGTGTTTAGGGTGCAACTCCTTCTTCGGCACATTTTACGCCAATCGGAGCGGCAAGATCAGCTTCAAATACGATGGCTCCACCAAGCGCCTCTGCAATGCCATGGAGTTGGAGTACGATTTCATCTCCGCGCTTCAATCCGAGCGCACCACCTACGTTATTGTCAAGGATATGTTGATCATCCGGGCGGAGAAGACACTGAAAGACGGAACCAAGAAGGAAGTGGAAGTGCTTCGCTTCAAGGCAGATAAGGAAAATTAATCCTATATACATGAATCAGGAAGAGATTATCAGACAGAGTATTTTGGAAGATGTGGGCGATGGCGACCACTCCTCGTTGGCTTGCATCCCCGCGGATCGCCGCGGACAGATGAAACTGTTGGTGAAACAGGAGGGCATCCTCGCCGGCGTGGAGGTGGCCAAGCAGGTCATCCGCATCGTCGATCCCGCCATCGAGATGGAACAGTTGATGCACGACGGCGACGAGATCCGCCGGGGCGACATCGTCTTCATCCTGCGCGGGCCGGCGCGGAGCATGCTCACCGCCGAGCGCACTGTGCTCAACTTTATGCAACGCATGAGCGGCATCGCCACCAGCGCGCGCCATTACGCCGACCTGGTGAAGGGCACCCGCACCACTATCCTCGACACCCGCAAGACCACCCCCAACATGCGCTACTTCGAGAAGTACGCTGTGAAGGTCGGCGGCGCCTCCAACCACCGCTTCGGGCTTTTCGACATGATCATGCTGAAGGATAATCACATCGACTTCGCCGGCGGCATCGAGCAGGCCATTGACAAGACCCATGACTACCTGAAAGCCAAGGGGTTGAACCTGAAGATTGAGGTGGAGACGCGGTCGCTCGACGACGTGCGGCGCGTGCTTGCCCACGGCGGCGTGGATCGCATCATGCTCGACAACTTCACGGTCGATCAGTGCCGCGAGGCCGTGCAGCTGATCGACGGCCGCTGCGAGACAGAGGCCTCCGGCGGCATCACCGACGAGACCCTGCGCCAATATGCCGAGACTGGCGTCGATTACATCTCCGTCGGCGCGCTCACCCACCAGATCCGCAGTCTGGACCTGAGTTTGAAATTTAGTGCCATAGATTAATCCCTTGTCCATGAAAGAGATGGAAGAAGTAGAAGGAACTCCGGCGCCCCTTGTGGAAGAGCCGAAAGTAGAAAACACCACCACCGAGTCTGCGCCTCGGCAGGCCGCCCCGCAACCCGAGGAAACGGCCCCCGACGCCTCCGCCGGAAAAGCGAAGAAGCGTAGGAAGCCGCTCCGACGCATCACCAAAGTGCTCCTTTGGATCGTCGGCTCCCTCGTTGCACTCTTCCTCCTCCTCGCCATCTTCATTTCGCCCATCGCCCATTGGGTCATCGAGAAATACAGCAAACAGATCTGCGGCCGTGTGGTTACCATGGAAGACTTGAATATCAACCTCTTCCGTGGCAGCGTCGAGATGGAGGGATTCGTGGGACTGGAACAGAACGATCGCGACACCTTCGTCGCCTTCGATCGCCTTTATGTCAATATGTCGCTTTGGAGATTGCTGGGAAAGACGGTGTATATCAGTGAGATAACTCTGGAAAACCCTTCCGTTGAGGTGATTCAGTCGCCCGGGAGATTCAACTTCACCGACATCATCGAATTTTACAAGGACGATGATGACGACGATGACGAGCCGAGCAGTTGGACCGTCGATTTGCGGAACATCACCGTTTCGAAAGGGAGTGTGGTCTATCGCGACTCCTCGGTGGGCAGCAAGTTCGACCTGCGACAACTGGCCGTGAAGGTCCCGCGCATCTACTTCAGCACCGAAGACACCGACCTCGGACTTGACCTGAAGTTCGCCGACGGCGGCGGGCTGAAGGTGAAACTTCTCTACGGCATGCGTAGCAGTGAGTATGACCTGTCGGTGAAACTTACTGATTTTGAACTGAATACCATTACTCCGTACTTGCGGCAGTTCCTCAATATCCGCGACTTCGGCGGGCGGCTCACCACCGACCTCAACCTGAAGGGCAACACCGACCATATCCTCGATGTGGTGGCGACGGGCACGGCCAAGTTCGCCAACCTGTCGATGACCGACAAGAGCGGCGCTCCCGTGGCCCAAGTCGGCCAAGTGAATTTGGACATTGCCGAGGTCAACACGATGACGGGCAACTTCCACTTGAAACGGTTCGCCGTTTCGGGAGCCCACTTCGACTACGAGCAGTTCGGAGACCACACCAACCTCGACACTTTCTTGGGAACCGACACGTCGGCCACGTCCGATGACATCGCCGCGACTGACACCACTGCCGCGACTGACACCGCCGCCATTCGCTCCAAATTCCGCCTGCACATCGACGATCTTTCTTTGGAGAACTCCTCCTTCAACTACATTGACCATACCATGAGGCAGGAAGTTCGAATCCCCGTGAAGCAGATCTCCATGAAGGCGCCCAACTTCGACTTGGACGGTCCCCTCGCCGTGAAACTCGGGGCTGTCGTCGGTGACGGCGGCAAACTCATGGCCGACTGGTCGGGTTGCCTTTCCGACTTCGAGAATATGAAACTTAGGGTCTTCCTGAGCAACGTACCCATGACGTTGGCTTCGCCCTACAGTGTTGAATACATGGCCTACCCGATCACCGACGGCGTGCTGTCGTTCGTGAGCGACAACACGCTGACGGATGCTGTCATCGCCAGCCAGAACAAGGTCGATATATACAACTGTCAGGTGGATAAGAAGATCAAGGAGATGAAGCCGGAGTACAACATCCCGCTGCGGGCGGGCGTGTATGTGCTCACCGACCGCAAGGGCAATATCCGCCTTGACTTGCCGGTTTCGGGCAACATCAACGACCCGACCTTCTCCTATCGTAAGATCATCTTCAAGACGTTGGCCAACCTCTTCGTGAAGGTGCTGGCCGCGCCGGTCGATTTCCTGGTCAAGGCCATCGGCGGCGATCCCGACCTGTTCGCCGACATGGTCTATGATATCCATCCGCAGGGTTTGGGTAGCGAGTCGTCTGACCGACTGAACAAGATCGCCGCGGCGATGCAACAGAAACCCGAGTTGAGACTCACTATTCAACAGTCGGTTGACATGGAGGAGAACATCAGCGAGTATGCGCTCTTCAACGCCAAGCGCGATTTCTATTTGCAGAAGCATCCTGGCAAGCAGTTGGGCATGGAAGACTTCCAGGCGATTCAAGAGATCAAGCCGACACAGCGGGCTTTCGTCTCCTACGTCAATTCCCGTATGACTGACACGACCTCTGCCGACATTCGGGTGAAGTGCCGGACGCTCTACGATGTGGAGCAACTTCGACAGCAGGTGGAAGCCAACGTCGAACGCCGCAACCAGCAGGTCGTCGGCCATCTGGTCTCGCAGGGAGTCGCCGCCGACCGTGTAGAGGTGCTGCCGTTGGGCAAGAAAAAGACCCCAAAGGGCAAGACGCTGTTGTCGTTCGGCATCGACATGGAGGCCTTGGAGGAGGAATAGATAATGGAAAGTATCAAGCACATTTTCAAGATCGGACGCGGGCCGTCGAGTTCGCACACCATGGGACCGGCGAAGGCCGCCGCGACCTTCTTGGCCTTGACCCCGGATGGCGCGCGCTACCGGGTGGTGCTTTACGGCAGTCTGGCGGCTACGGGCAAGGGGCACATGACCGACATGGCCATCGTGGAGACGTTGGCGCCGAAGCCGGTGGAGATCCTCTGGAAACCGGAGATCTTCCTGCCGGAGCATCCCAACGGCATGGAGTTCACGGCCTTGGGGGCCGACGGTAGGGAACTGCTGACCAAGCGCTACTTCAGCGTGGGCGGCGGCGACATCTCCGAGGACGGCACCCGACATGGTACGGAACGCATCTACGAGTACGCCACCATGGACGACATCCTCGCTCACATCGGCAACCGCAAGTTGTGGGAATACGTCGCCGACCGTGAGGATGCCGACATATGGGATTACCTGCAGCGGGTGTGGGAGGAGATGCAGCAATGCATCAAAGGCGGCTTGGAGCACGAGAGCACGCTCCCCGGCGGCTTGATGCTGCCGCGCAAGGCCTCCACCATGTACTCGCGGGTGCAGGCGATGAACCAGTCGTTGCAGCATCGCTACTCCACGCCGGTGTATGCCTTTGCCGTGGCGGAGGAGAACGCCAGCGGACGCACCATCGTCACCGCGCCCACGTGCGGCTCGTGCGGGGTTCTACCCGCCGTGCTCTACACCTACTATACCCAGTACGAGCGCAACGACAAGAAGATATTGCACGCCCTCGCCACAGCTGGACTCATCGGCAACCTCATCAAGTACAACGCCTCCATCAGCGGGGCGGAGGTGGGCTGCCAGGGCGAGGTCGGATCGGCGTGCGCCATGGCCGCCGGCGCCTTCTGCCAACTGATGGGTGGATCGTCGTATCAGGTGGAATACGCCGCCGAGATGGGACTGGAACACCACCTCGGACTGACCTGCGACCCCATCTGCGGATTGGTGCAAGTGCCCTGTATCGAACGGAATGCGTTCGCGTCCATCCGTGCCATCGACGCCGCCGTCTTCGCTGTGATCTCCGACGGCAAGCATATCGTCAGTTTCGACCAAGTGGTGCGCGTGATGAAGGCCACGGGTCACGACCTGCCTTCGCTTTACAAGGAGACCTCTTTGGGAGGACTGGCGGCGGAAGAGTAGCACATTTTTCTGAAAAAATCTCTCTTTCAAAAAAAAAGTGTATTTTTGCACACTTAAAAAAAGTTAAAAAGACTCCTTTTAAATGGAAGAGACCGCTACTCCTTTTAGAAAGAAAACACGCCTTCGCTACCGTGTCGCTGTCATCGGCGGAGGTAGTTGGGCCACCGCGATTATCAAGATATTATCGGCCAATCTCGAACACATCCACTGGTGGGTGAGAGAGCCCGAAATCGTGGAGGGCGTGAACAAATATGGGCACAATCCCAAGTATCTCAGTTCCACTTTTATCGACCCAAAAGATGTTAAAGTGAGCAATGACTTGCGTCAGGTGGTCAACCGCGCCGACTATGTCATCATTGTCACCCCGTCCGCTTTTTTGCAGAAGACGTTGGAGCCGTTGAAGAAGAGCCGGATGTCGAACAAGAAGATCATCACGGCGGTCAAGGGTATCATTCCCGAGAGGTTGCAGTTTATCACCGACTACCTGCATGATGAGTTCCATATTCCGATGGCGAACATGGCCATGATCAGCGGACCGTCGCACGCGGAGGAGATCGCGCAAGAGAAGTTCACCTTTCTCACCGCCGCCTCCACTAACGCGGAATTGGCGGCCGACGTGGCGAGGATGTTCACCAACCGATACGTGCGGGCTTCCGTCTCTTCCGACATCAAGGGCGCAGAACTCGCCGTCGTGATGAAGAACATCTATGCCCTTGGCGCCGGCATCTACAGCGGTCTGGGCTATGGCGACAACTTCATCGCCGCCTACATCGCCAACGGCGTGCGCGAGATGAAGAACTTCGTCCGCCAGGTCTTCCCGGGCGAGCGCTGTCTCGACGACTCGGTCTATCTCGGCGACCTGCTCGTGACCTCTTACTCTCACTTCAGCCGCAACCGCATGTTCGGCAACATGATCGGTCACGGGCTGTCGGTGCGCGTGGCGCAGTTGGAGATGAGTATGATTGCGGAGGGCTACTATGCCGTCCGCTGCATCCATGAGATGAACAAGAAGTTCGGCGCCTCCATCCCGATCTCGGAGACCATCTACGGCATTCTGTACGAAGGCAACAACGTCAGTTCCGAGATGAAGCGCATCGCGGAATACTATATTTAAGATAAGTACGGCTCGTTGACCGGTTATTCCTTGACCACCTTGATGATTTCGGCGCGGCCCCACTGCCGTTGCACGCGCACTAAATAGGTGCCTGCCGGCCAGGATGTGGTGTTGATGGATTGTAAATTGTTGTCGTTGAAGTTGTTGTCGGCGAAAACCACCCGTCCGCGCAGGTCGAAGGCGCAGATGTTGACGCTCTCGTGTCCGGGGTTGCGGATGGTGAGTTGGCTGCTGCACGGGTTGGGGAAGGCGGTGAAGGTGACGGTGGGCAGGAGCGGTGCGGCGATGCCGTCGGTGCGGTGGTCGAGCCAGGCCTGGTAGATGTTGGGAATGCCGTAGCCCAACAGCGTGTCGGGCGCGTTATACTGGTGCCCCGATTCACGAATGATCTGCATGATTTCTAAGGAGTTGAGTTGCGGCAGCGCCTGCCAAAGGCAGGTGGCCATGCCCGCCATGATGGGGGTGGCGAAGGATGTGCCGTTGCCGGCGTAGATCACCATGTAATGGAAGGGATTTTCGCCATCGTAGGTACCTGGGGCGACCACGTATGTGTCATAGCCACAGGAGACTACGTCGGGCTTGACGCGGCCGTCGTAACTGGGTCCGCAACTGGAGAAGGGTGCATAGACGCTATCGACGTTGACGGCGCCCACACAGAGGATGTCCTCCGCGTCGCTGGGGCGGGAGAGTTTGTGCCACTCGTTAGCGCCGTCGTTGCCGGCGGCGGAGCAGACCACCATGGCCTTGTGTGCTGCGATGGTGGCGGCTTGCGAGCAGATGGAGGTGTGCCCGTCGCAGGAGCTGTAGTCGAAGACGAACGAGGAGTCGTCGAAGCGGGTGTAGCCCAGCGACGCCGTGACGATGTCGGCGCCGATGCTGTCGGCCACCTCTAGTCCGGCGGCGAAGAAGTCCTCCTCGATGAGCATTTCAAATTCGGGGTCTTCCGTGCGGATGAAGAAGATATTGGCGTTGGGGGCGACGCCCACGAGCGTGTCGTTGGCGAAGACGTTGCTCACAATGGTGGAGGCGCAACTGGTGCCGTGGCTGTGTCCCAGATAGACGTTCTCCATGCCCGGTACGAAGTTGCGGGTGCCCCAGATTTGGCCGTTTTCGTATAGGTTGGCAAACCACGGCGTGCGTTCGAAGGCGAGCCAGCCGGCGTCCAGCATGGCGATGAGCATCCCCTCGCCGCGGTAGCCCTGGGCGTGCAGCAACTGTCCGTTGTGCAGCGCGAGTTGCGCCGCACCCTTGCCGTAGGTCGTCGAGTCACTTGGGTTGACGGTCTGGTCGTAAACCGGCAGGTCGTCGAACAGGCGGTTGTCCATACTCTCGTAGAAGCCGACGGGCTTTACGCTATCGACGAACGCGAGGGCGCGCACGTCGGCCATGCGGGCTGTGTCGGGGCACCACACCGTGAGTGTGTTGGTCCATTTCGACTTCGACAGCACCCGCAGTTGTGCGCTCACACCTTCAATCGCACTGATGTAGGTGGGACTGAGCGGCAGGTCCTGCTCGGTGACGGGCACGTCGTAGCGGGCGCGCTTGTCAAGACAACGCTGCGAGAGGAACTCCTCGGGTTGGTCGATGGAGTAGGGGGTGCCCTCCTTGTCGTGCAGATAGATGCGGTAACAGTTGACGTTCTGGGAAAAGGCCGCCGTGGTGAAAATGGCGGAAAGCAGAAAGAGAGTGATACGTTTCATCTTTATAATAAAGGACGGATGATTTATTTCATCATCTCAGCATAATATTTATAGAAGTACGGAATGGTTTCAATGCCTTTGAAGAAGTGTTCGAGTTTGTAGTTCTCGTTGGGGGAGTGGATGGCGTCTTCGCCGAGGCCGAAGCCCATGAGGATGGCTTTGGTGCCGAGGATGCGCTCGAAGCCGGAGATGATCGGGATGCTGCCGCCGCTGCGGGTGGGAATGGGGCGTTTGCCGAAGGTGGTCTCGTAGGCCTTTTCGGCGGCCTTGTAGGCGGGCATATCAATGGGGGAGACGTAGGCCTCGCCGCCATGGCACGGAGTCACTTTCACCTTGACGCACTTGGGCGCGATGCTCTCGAAATGTTTCTGGAATAGTTCGGCGATCTTGGTGGAGTCCTGGTTGGGCACAAGGCGCATGGAGACCTTGGCGCAGGCCTTGGAGGGGAGCACGGTCTTGGAGCCCTCGCCGGTGTAGCCACCCCAGATGCCGCAGAGGTCGAGCGTCGGGCGGATGCCGGTGCGCTCGATAGTGCTGTACCCTTCTTCCCCGTGCAGTTCTTCTACGTCGATGGCCTTCTTGTATTCCTCGAGGTTGAACGGGGCCTTGGCCATCAGGGCACGCTCCTCGTCGGAGAGCACCAGCACGTCGTCGTAGAAGTGCGGGATGGTGATCTCGTTCTTCTCGTTCTGCAAGGAGGCGATCATCTGGCAGAGGATGTTGATGGGGTTGGCGACGGCACCGCCGAAGATGCCGGAATGCAGGTCCTTGTTGGGGCCGGTCACCTCCACTTCGAGGTAACTCAGTCCGCGCAGGCCGACGGTGATGGATGGGATGTCGGTGGCGATCATGCCGGTGTCGGACACCAGGATGATGTCGGCCTTCAGCAGTTCCTTGTTCTTCTCGCAGAAGCCGTAGAGACTGCCGCTGCCGATCTCCTCTTCGCCCTCGAGCATGAACTTGACGTTGCAGGGCAGCTGGCCGGTCTTCACCATGTATTCGAAGGCCTTGGCGTGCATGAACGACTGTCCTTTGTCGTCGTCCGCACCGCGCGCCCAGATCTTTCCGTCATGGATGACGGGTTCGAAAGGTTCTGATTTCCAGAGTTCTATGGGATCGACGGGCATGACGTCGTAGTGGCCGTACACTAGCACGGTGGGGGCGTTGGCGTCGATGAACTTCTCACCATAGACGACGGGATTGCCTTCGGTGGGCATCACCTCGCAACGGTCGGCACCGGCGGCGAGGATCAGCTCACGCCAGCGTTCGGCGCAACGTACCATGTCGCCCTTATGCTCCTCTTGCGAACTGATGGAGGGGATGCGGATCAGACTGAAAAGTTCTTCCAAAAAACGGTCTTTGTGGGTTTCGATGTAGTTCTTTAAATCTTTCATGATATTATAAATTTTTGTGATTCAATTCGTTGTACTCAAAATTACTTGGTGGAGAAGCGAATGTAGATGTTGTTGGGGACGAGTTGCCCGACGGGCTCTTGGGCATTATATAAAATGTATCGGATGTCGCGGAGGCGAGTGTTGCGGGAGATGAGTTTGGAGTTGAGATATTTGTCGATGGAGTCCTCTCGGTTTTGAAAGAAAAGTTGGTAGCCGGCGCGGGAAGTCCAGCGGCCGTCATTCTTCAAGTTGACATAGATCTGATTTTCAGCCAGTGACTTGTTTTTCGACAGGGCGGCTCTGTATTTTTGCAGATTGGTGATGGAGTCGGAAAAGACGAGGTAGTTGAGGTCGTCGGAGATGAGGAAGGTGTTGGTGGCGACCGCTGTGGCGTGGGGACAGAGGGCGGGCGCGAAGTTGCCGCGTCCGAACCGATGGGTGCCGAGTTTGACGGAGTCGATCGTATGATTGTCGGGAAGGAGCGACTGCAGGAAGGCACTGTCGCAGGTGGGGACGCGCACGGCGAAGTAGCGGTAGGTGAGCGTGTCGGAGAGGGTGAATGTGTGGAACATGGTGCTCTTCAGCGCCTTGAGGGCGGTGCTGACGTTGTCGGAAAGTTGGGCGTTGCGGCAGAAGGCGTCGATGTCGGAAATGTTGTACTCGGCGTAATCGTCGATGGAGGCGGGGAGGATCTCCTCGGGTGTCGTGATGGCGGCGGGATGCTGTCCGTTCCATCGGTTAAGGAAAGCGCCCTCTTTCAGCACGCTATAGCCCGACAGGACGATCTCGCCGGCGTTGACGGTGATCTGGTAGGCCGACCAGTCGGTGACGTTGCGCAGGGCCTCAAGCACGGGCGAGGCTTCGGGCGACAGGTTGCCCTGCTGGCTTTCCCAAAATGCCGACTGCGCGACCACCAACCAGTTCTGTTTCGGGTTCTTGTCCATCATTTCGCGCAGGGGCTGGAAGGCCTCGGCGCGGCACAGCGTCTTGCGCGATGACATGCAGTCGAGCGCCGACTTCAGCACCGCCTCGTTTTCGGCGACGGTGAAAAGTCCGTCGTGGTAGCAGAAGTAGAAGGTGCGGTGGTGCGTGCCGATCTCGTAGATCTCATAGCCGCTGTGGGCGTGGAAGTTGTTCCGGTTGAGTTCCAGCTTCTTCAGCAGGCGGTCGAACTCCGACGTCTTGGCGCGCAGCGACAGCAGCAGCGCGCTGCCGTTGTCGGTCGGGTGCACCGAGAGCGCCATCGGCTCCCCGGACAGGGTCTGCTGGTCGAATTGCGAAAGGAAGAACTGCATGCCGTCGAGCGCCCCGAGTGACACCACATCGTTCAGGAAAGCGCGGCAGTGCCCCGCGGATTCCAAGAAACTGTCGTAGTTGTTGATCTCCACCATCAGCGCGGCATCGCCAGGTACCATCTCCATGGGATCCATGGTGCTTTTTCTTAAATAATTGGTGTAGAAATAGATGCCGGCACCCGTTCCCAGGACTAAAAGCACGAGAAGCGTGATCAGCCAACCTTTCTTGCGTGATTTTTTCTTTGTTTCGTCCATCTTGACCAGTTTTTGCAGTTGATTGCGGCTGCAAAGGTACGTGAAAATTCTGAAATTTTTTCCTTTATATCATAAAAAATGGGAATTTCATGTAAATTTGCAGCCAAATATATTTTACGATGAAAAGGACATTCGTTTTTGTGATTGTCGCGAGTTTTTTCGTGACCTTGTATGCCCAGTCGCCCGCCAAATATTGGGTGCAGTTTAAGGATAAGGCGAACACCACCTATTCAATCGATCGGCCGCAGGAGTTCCTGTCGCCGCGGGCCATTGAGAAGCGTCAGCGGTTCAACATCGATATCACCGAGCAGGATTTCCCTGTCAACGAAAGTTACATCCGCCAGGTGCTGGCGTTGGATGAGAACATGGTGCTGCTCACGAAGTCGAAATGGCTCAATGGCATCACGGTTTATTCCACGGTGAAGGATATCGACAAGCAGATCAGGGAGTTGAAGTGCGTGGCGATGTGCGAGTGCACGGCTTCTTTAGAGAACGAGGAGACTTTCGACTATCCACAGAGCACCTACACTCCTCCGAAAACGACGAAGGAGGTCTTCGTGGCGGATGAGCATGTCGGCAACTTCTCATACGGCAAGACCTCCGTTCAGTTGGCGATGAACCAGGCTCATTGGCTGCACCGTTTGGGCGCGCGCGGAGAGGGCATGCTGATGGTGGTGATGGACGGCGGCTTCAAGAACGCCAACAAGATGGAGTGTTTCGAGGCGTTGCGCCAGGAGGGGCGTCTGTTGGGCACTCGCAATTTCGTCCAGCCGGGCCGTTCGGTCTTCATCAGCGGCTCCCACGGCTCCGAGGTGCTTTCGTGCATCACCGGCTATGTCGATAACGAGTTCATGGGCACTGCCCCCAAGGCCTCGTTCTACTTGGCGATGACGGAGGATTCTCGCAGCGAGAACAAGATCGAGGAGGACAATTGGGTGGCCGGCGTGGAGTGGGCCGACAGTCTGGGCTGCGACGTGCTCAACTCCTCGTTGGGATATTACAAGTTCGACAACAAATTGCAATCCTATCAATATGAGGAGATGAACGGCAAGATCAGCCGGGCGTCGCAGGCCGCCACGTTGGCCGCCCAGAAGGGGATGATCATTTGCGTGAGCGCCGGCAACGAAGGCGACGAGGAGTGGCACTACATCACCGCGCCCGCCGATGCCGAGGGCGTCCTCACCGTGGGTGCCATCGACCGCGAGGGCTCAATGGCCGAGTTCTCCTCCTACGGTCCCACCGCCGACGGGCGCGTCAAGCCCGACGCCATCGCCGTCGGTTCCCGCGTCATGGTCATCACCCCCGAAGACGAGATTGAGGCATCCTACGGCACCTCTTTCTCCTCACCCGTACTCTCCGGCATGGTCGCCTGCCTCTGGCAACTCTTCCCCGAGAAAAGTGTTGAGGATGTCATCGATGCCGTGCAGCGTGCCGGCAACCTCCACAGCAATCCGCAGCCGCAGGCCGGCTACGGTATCCCCAACTTCATGTCTGCCTACAACAACCTCGCCCGCGACTACGACGCTCCCGTGCTCATCGTCTTCGACAACAGCACCAACAAACCCGTCGTCAACTGCGCCTATCTGTGCAACCGAGGCATCTCCACCATCAAACTCGAGATGCGAATCGATGGAGATCCCAACGTCTATGTGAAAGAGGTCAAGGTGAAGGGACAGGCCTTGGAGGATGGCCACATCTTCGGCACTACCAAAGTGAAACTGCCCAAGTTCAACATCAATGCTTATGATAGTGGATATAGTTTTGTGAGAGTTAAGGTTATATCTCCTGACGGAACCTCGTATTCCCAAGTGATTGGGCTTTACTAAATTTTTATACTTGTAAAATGATGAAAAAGAACTTGTTGAGATTCACTGTCCTGCTTCTGCTCACAGCACTGTTTCTTCCCGCCGGCTATGCCCAAAAGAAGAAAAATGCAAAGCCGCAGACGGACAGCATTGCCACCAAAAGTTTGAAAGCCGTTCTGAATTTCCATGCCTATTCTACGGATGAAATGCAGTCGTATATTGAATTTCAGTTTATCGTGGATGGAAGCACGGTCAATTACGTACCGATGTCCAACCAGAATCTCTTAAAGCGAGGCGAAGTCCAGAATGGACGTGCCGTTTCTCAACCCATGTCCGCTGGACGTTACGAGGCCTCTGTCGATATTCTCGTGGATGTGCGCCGCAAGAACGATGGCGGTAATGAGGAGAGTGTCAACATGTTGCATTATATTCTCGTCAGTCCGCCCAAGTTGGAGGAGTCGCTACAGGAGAAATCCTATTTCAGCGACGTGCGCAACCTCGCCGTCCCCAATGGCGACTATTATCTCTATTTCACCTTGAAAGATGTGAACGGGAATGGCGATTCCATCCGCTATATTGACTTCGTGCATGTGGATTTCCCTGCCGACAGGGTCTCGACCTCCGACATTTCGTTGTACGAGCGGATGAATCGCAGCGGCGACGGCGGGGTTTTCGACAAGTACGGCTTCTGGGTGACGCCGTTGTTCCAGCAGTATGCTCCCGAAAAGGTCTATTCCCTGCCTTTCAGTTGTGAGATTTACAACACTGACAAGGTGCTGGGCGCAGGAAAGTCCTTCATCGTGAAGTCGGAGATTGTGGAGCTGGGGCGTGCGGCAAAGCCCGAGTATGTCTATTGTCGTGAGGTGCAGACCGCTCCGGTCTCCGTCTTCGTCCACATTTTCAACATCTTTCATCTGCCGTCGGGCAACTATCACCTTAACCTCTATGTCATGGACGCCGACTCCACGGTGCTTGCCTTCTCCCGCGCGTTCTTCCAACGCAGCAATCCGCGGATCCAACTCGACCTTTCCCACTACGACGACGTGGTGGTGGAGCACACTTTTGTGGAGAAGATGACTGATTTGAAGACACTTCAAGAGAATGTGGCGACGCTCTATCCTATCGGCACGGTTGCGGAGCAGGAGTTCTTTTTACAGCAGATGAAGAAGGTGCCGCTCGACGAGTTGCAACGGTACTTCTACGGCTTCTGGATCGACCGCGCGCCCGACGACCCCGAAGGCGCGTGGCTGGCATACAAGGCCAAGGTTGACTACGTGAATGAGCGTTACGGCAGTACGGTCATCAAGGGCTTCCGCACAGACCGCGGGCGCGTCTATCTGCGCTACGGCCCGCCGACCACCATCACCGAGGAGCCATACGATCCGCAGGCCTATCCGTATGAGATCTGGCACTACTATTCGCTGGGCGAACAGACCAACGTGAAGTTCATCTTCTACAACCGCGACCTTGCCACCAACAACTACGAGCTGTTGCACTCCGACTATATCGGCGAGATACAGGATCCGGCGTGGCAGATGAAGTTGGTGAAGCGCCTCAGCCCCAACGTCAACCCCGACATCACCGTGCCCGAGGATTACTGGGGCGGCAATGCCCGCGACTATTACAAGTACAATCGTCAGTAAAACAGTCTGTCCCCCATGAAACGCCTGCTCGACGTTCTCTCTTGTTCGTTGGCCGTTCTGGTGCTGCTGCCGTTCGGTTTGGTGGTGGCGTTGTGCATCATGCTGGGATCGCAAGGCGGGGCCTTCTACCGCCAGCGGCGTGTGGGCAGGGGAGGGAAGGAGTTCGGGCTGCTGAAGTTCCGCACTATGCGGCAGGATGCCGACCGCCAAGGGCCGCTCATCACCATCGGCGACGACCGGCGGATCACCCGCATCGGCAGGTTCCTGCGCAAGTATAAGATCGACGAACTGCCGCAGTTGCTCAACATCATCGCCGGCGACATGAGCGTGGTGGGGCCGCGTCCGGAAGTCCCCAAGTATGTGGCGCTTTACGACGAGCGGCAGCGGCGGGTGCTGTCGGTGCGGCCCGGGTTGACCGACTACGCTTCCCTCAAGTACATTGCGGAGAGTGAGTTGCTGGCGCAGAGCGACGACCCCGAGCGCACTTATATTGAAGAAGTGATGCCCGCCAAATTGGAGTTGAATCTTCAATATATCGAAAATCAATCCGTTAAAGAAGATATTGTGCTGATATTAAAGACTTTGCGGGCGATTGTGGGCCGCCGCGGCGAATAGAATGGATTTTATTTTTTGGGCAGACTCATGGTATAACCGTGGTACCGTTTCATCACGGCTTCGACGTACCGCACGGTATGTCGGCCCGGGTAGTAGCCGCATTTGACCACGGGGTCGGAGTAGTACTGGTGTTCCATCTTGAGCAGGAGGTATTTGGAGACGTCGTTCCAGGAGGTGACGTCGCCGCCGTGTTTGAGGCAGAGTTCGCAGGCATCGACGATGTGTCCACTGCCGGCGTTGTAGGCGGCGGCGACGTAGTAGAGCCGTTCGTTGGGGTCGGGGACGTATTTGACGAACATCTTGTCGAGGCGGGCGATGAGGCGCATGCCGGCGTAGATCTGCTCGGCGGCGGAGGAGGTGGAGTCGATGCCGAAGTTGCGGGCGGTGGCGGGCATCATCTGCATGACGCCGAAACTGCCGCCGACGCCCACCAGGTCGGTGCGGAAGCCGGACTCTTGCCGGATGATGGAGGAGACGAAGCGCCAGTCGATGTCGAGTTTCTTGCCGTACTGCTTCATCAGGGCGTCGTAGGAGGAGATGCTGCCGCGACGTTTCTCGCGCCCGCCGTTCAGCACGTACCGAGAGCGCGGATGGAAGTACTTGTCGCACAGTTTCGCGTACTCCTTCGACTGCTTGAATGTCGTCAGCCAGTTGTTGATGCTGTCGTTCTTGGCAATGTTGGCGGGGTTGAGCACCCAGCAGCGGTCGTACTCGGGGCCGACGGTCTTGACTATGGAGACGTCGGAGTAGAAGGGGTTGAGCATGTAGGCCGTGTAGGCGTCGGTGATGAGGTAGTGGATGCTGTCGTCGTGGAGCAGTTCCACCAACTCCTCGCTGGTGAGCGAGTCGGAGCGGACAATCTCCCATCCCACGGGCGGCTCGGGAAACGAGTCGAGGTTGATGGTGGCGGGGAAGTAGTAGGGAAGGTAGGCGGAGTAGATGCCATCCTTCTCCGCCTTCGACGACTGCATCATCACGGCGTGGGAGGTGGAGTGCGGAACGGAGAAACAGAGCATGTCCATGTCGGCCTGCCCCGGCTCCACGTCGTAGGCGATGATGTCGAAGTCGCTTTTGAAGAAGTGACGCTTCACCTCTTCCGGGTCGCTCGTGAAGGTGAACTTGACCTCCTTTTGAAGCGAGTCGCACATCAAATTTAGCAACTCGTATTGGAAGCCGACGGTAGTTCCGCGGTAGAGGAAGTAGTCGGATGCGTGGCAGAAAAGCAAGATATTCAGTGTGTTGGTCTTGTTCTCCGTGTATTGGACCTCCTTTTTCGGGGGTATAGGGGTGGTTTTGATGCGCGGATGACGCACCACCAGCACCATCAACACGCAGGTGGCGATGGCCAACAGGGTGATCCCGAAAAATCTGGGGCTTCGCAAAATTACTGGGCCTCGGTGACTAATATGTACTGCTCGACCGTCTCGCCGGGTTCGAGTTTCACCCTGCCGGTGCCCACGTAGTAGTCGCGGTGGACGACGTCGTTCTCATCGGTGTAGGTGTAGTCGTAAACGGCTTGCACGTCAAGCAGGGCCTCATAGCGGAAGGTGTGCGTGAAGA
Source organism: Bacteroidales bacterium (assembly GCA_016288655.1). Lineage (GTDB taxonomy): Bacteria > Bacteroidota > Bacteroidia > Bacteroidales > WCHB1-69 > UBA1756. Next base: position 29,475 of record JAEEKX010000034.1, on the reverse strand, counting down.
CACCGTTCTTGTCGGTGTAGCCCTCGGCCTTGGCGAAGTCGGCGTAGTTGTCTTCCAAACCGATGCGTACCAGGCAGTTCTGGACGGCATCCGCGGTGTCGATGCCGGTGGTGGTCTTGTGGACGTGGAGCACCAGGTCGCACACGGGTTCTTTCTTGCATTGTGCGAAAAGTACAATCAGGCAACCCATCAATAGGGTGTAACCAACAAGCGCGATTTTTTTCATATAGTCGGATTTTTTTTGATTTTATACGATATCAAGCCGCAAAAGTAAACAATTTTTTTCAAACAACAACATAAAAACTCATTTTAACATATTTTAGTATGGAAAAAAAGAGCCGGAAGAGGTCATCTCGGAAAAAACATGTAACTTTGCACCTTGAAATTTTGTAAAGTGGAAAATAGTAGAAAATTCATCATATTCGGATTGGGCAATGCGGAGGACGAATACGCGGGCACGCGCCACAACATCGGCTTTGAGGTCGTGAGCGCGATCGCCAAGTCTCTGTCCTCCACCTTCCACAGCGACCGTTACGCCTACGTCGCCGAGGCCCGGTACAAGGGGCGCACCCTCGTGCTGGTGATGCCCACCACCTACATGAACCTGAGCGGCAAGGCGGTCCGCTACTGGATGGAGCACGAGAACGTGCCTGTGGAGAACATCCTGGTGATCTGCGACGACATCGACCTGCTGCCCGGTCAGTTGCGCATGCGCGCGAAGGGTAGCGGCGGCACCCACAACGGCATGAACAACATCATTGAGATGATCGGGCGCAGCGATTTCCCCCGCCTTCGCTTCGGCGTCGGACACGACTTCGCACAGGGCTATCAGGTTGAGTACGTGCTGGGCCGCTTCGACTCCAAGGAGTTGAAGGAGACCATCGAGCCGGCTATTGAAAACGCCGTGCAGATGGTGCTGTCGTTCTGCACTGCCGGCATCCAACGCACGATGAGCCAATTCAATACCGCCAGAGAGAAACCGAAACCGCAAACACCCACTCCCGAAACCCTGTCCGATGAAAAATAGACTCATAGCCATACTGGCGCTTGCATGTTTGTCGTTCGGCACGGCACGTGCCTCCGAGACCGACAGCGTTGCGCCTGCCCCGACGCCTGCCCCGACGCTGAAGGCGACCGCTGGCTCCCCGCTGGAGCAGTTCCTCCATTACGGCTTCCATATCGGCACCGACTTCCTACTCGGCACCCGCGAACTCTCTGACTACGACCACCTTGACCGCACCCTCTCCGGTACTTTCGGGCTTTTCGTGAGGGGCGGCTATCGCTTCATCTTCGCCGAAGTCGGGCTCAACTACATGTTTTTCAAGGGCAACTACGAGGCCAAGACCTTCGATTTTATTTCCATTGGCAAGGAGACTGTAGAGAGCCGCTACCTGCAAATCCCCGTCAAGGCCGTGGGATACATCCCGTTGGGCAAGCAGCAGGTCTGCGCCCTCATGCCCAATGTCGGCATCATCTACCAGCCGCTCATCCATTTCACCAAGAATGACATCCGGTATGGCAAAAACAACCTTATGGAGCATCAGTTCCTGCTTCATGCCGGCTTAGGGTTCCGTTTCAAGTTCTTCAATGTGGAGGTGGCCTACAAGAAGTCGTTGCGGCCGTTCTACAGCGACCGCGAGTCGGTGAAGCCCTCCTATCTCGCACTCATGGTCGGATTCCAATTTTAACACCACGATGAAATTTTCCCGTCTTCTTCTGATCTGCCTTTTGCTCCTCTCATGGGGAGTTGTTGGGCGTGCTCAGGAGACGGAGAACGAGGTCGATGCCAAACTCACCCGCAATATCGACTCGGTCATGGCCATCTCGCCCCTCTATCTGCCGACTTCATACACAGCGCTGGGAAGCACCTTCTTCAAGCCCGTGGAATACCAGGTGGTGGATACCAGTCTGGACAATCTTGTCCATTACGATCCTTTGCTGAAGACGCAGAATCTGTACCAGAGTCTCGGCATCTTCGGGCAGGCGCACCGGCCGATGAACTTTAGTTTCCGCCGCGATCCGGGCTTCTCGCTCATCTCCAATCCCTTCCCGCTCTATTTCAAGGAACAGACCGACCTGAAGTATTACAACCTCAAGACCTCCTACACCCAGTTGGCGTTCACCTACGGGTTGGAGACAGAGAACACCTTTTATGCCACCCACGCGCAGAACATCCGCGATTGGGCGGAGATCGTGGTGAACCTGCGCGGTTACGGCAACAACGGCTATTTTACTCACCAACAGACCAATAACGTCGTTGCCGATGTACTTTGCCATTTCGAGCTGCCGACAGAAATCTACGGTTTCCGCTTGAGTTACATCGTCAACCACTTCAAGATGCAGGAAAACGGCGGCATACAAGACATTGTGGAGTTCCTGTCTCACGCCAATAAGGACCAGGATGAGAACCAGGAATTCAATGTGCGGCTCTATTCCGCCAACTCCCACCTGCTCACCCATGACCTGATGTTCCAGCAGTATCTCAACATCGAGTCGAAGAAGAAGGACGCGGAAGAGGGGGCGAAGAGACACTGGGGGACTTTCACGCACACCTTCCAGTTCAAGCAGCAGCGCTACTGTTTTTACGACGACCCGGTGGATTCGGCCTACTATCCCATCTCGTACGCGCTGACGACCGACACGCTCACCGACACGCTGAGTTTCTACGTTCTTTCCAACACCCTACAGTTTTCGACCTTCCCGCCTTTCAAGGAGCCGAGCAACAAGCGGTACTTCTTCCATCTGACCGGCGGCATCACCCACGAATACACGAACTACCGTTCCGCCTTCTATGCCGGCAATGCCTATACGCCGTTTGCGCAGATGCACGCGCGGCTGTTTACCCGTCTGGAACTCTCCGCCAAGATCTACTACACCTTGGGCAGAAAGCCGAAGCCCAGCGAGTCGCGCAAACCCTCCAAGGGCTGCTATCAAAACAATGACCTCAACTTCAGCGCCTCTGTCAACGTCAAGTTGGACCGCAAGGAGTTGCATCAGGTGGGCGCCGAATTCGACTTCTACTTCCTGTCGCCCGACTACATCTTCACCTATTTCATCAATGACCACGCCGTGTGGGACAACAACTGGCCGAAACAGAACATCATCCGGCTCACGCCCTATTGGCAGTATCGGGATTATCGGGTGGAGTTCAGTTACTTCATGCTTCACAACTATCTGTATTGGGACGAGAATCGGGAGCCCGCGATGCTCGACTCGTATGCCAACATCCTGCAACTCCATCTCTACGCTCCGTTCCGTTACAAGGGGCTGGGCATAATCTTCAACGGGTATCTGCAATATTCGAACAAGCAGGTCATCCAGGTACCGCTTGTGGCGGGCAAACTCGATGTGTTCTACCGTTTCCCCATCTTCAAGAACAAGGCGAAACTGGAGTTTGGTCTGGCCGCGGCGTACAACACCAAATATTACGCCGATGCCTACTACCCGATGCTGCATCAGTTCTACCACCAGCATTCGATCAAGGTCGGGAATTACCTTTATATGGACATATACGTCGCATTGCAGGTGCAGCGCATCCGCTTTTTCGTCAAGGGAGTACACTTGCTCTCCGGCCTGATGGGCTATCACTATTTCACCACCCCGGCCTATCCGATGCAAGACCGACGTGTCAGCATCGGCATCGCTTGGCGTTTTCACGATTAATCAGTATGATGGCAATGGAAATGAGCAAAAAAGAGCGGGTCTTTCTGAATCTCAACTTCGTGATGTTGGTGATGACGTTGACGTTGTTCTATTTCTGTCGTGCCGTCTTCCTGCCGATCGCGGCGGTGTGGTTGGCATTAGCCGTGGCGGAATGGAACTGGCGGGAGCGTTACCGTACCCTGCGCGACAACGGCATGTTGATTTGGGCGGGCGCGATGCTCTTCTTCTATCTGCTGTACCTGGTCGGGCCGCTGTTTTCCGAGAACGTCGGCACCGCCATTTCCCAATGGGAGTATAAGATTTGGTTTTTGGTCTGTCCGGTATGCGTCATGCCGATGCTGCCCAAGTTGCACAAGCGGAGGATCATGCTGATGCTGTTGGTTTATGCGCTGGTCACTTTCGTGATCGCCTTATGCTGCATGAGTTCCTCGTTGTGGTGGTTCATGCAAACTGGCTATACGCACCATTTCTTCTACGAACATGCCGCCCTGCTGCCCTATTTCAGTTTGGGGCATCCGTCGTACTGTTCGATGTACGAAATCGTGGCCTGGATGGTCATGGCGGAGATGGTCCGCCGTCCCGATGTGTTGAAGGATTGGAAGTTTCCCAAGATATTGGCTGTCATTATTTTGGTGGCTCTTCCCGTGCACATCTACCTGCTTCAGTCGAAGATGGGGATTGCGACGTTCGCGATTGTGGCGTTGACCTATCTCGTGGTGTGGATGAATTATCCCAAGCGGCATGTCGTGCCGACCGTCATCCTCCTTGCGGCCATCGTGGCGGGGTGCGGGTTCTTCATCAAGTCGCATTACGGTGAGCCGACGGTTGACAGCGACAACCGGATCGCCAACAGCGTGACGAACTTCAAGTCGGCCGACCGCGACGACCCGCGGGAGAGCACAGCCATCCGTATCGCCCTTTGGAAGAATACGTGGGAATTGGGGCGTGAGCACTGGTTCTGGGGCGTGGGTTCCGGAGACGTGCTCGACGGGTTGCATGCCAAGGCGGTGGAGCACCATTACCGCTACATGTCATCCGGGAAGTTCAACTGCCACAACCAGTATTTGCAGACCTGGTTGGGCATAGGCATTCCAGGGCTTGCGTGCGTGCTCTGGTTTCTCTGCCATCCGTTGTGGGTCGGTTTCCGCAAACGCTCGTTGCCCACCGTGTTGTTGGTGATGGTGATATCAGCCAACATCTTGGTGGAATGTATGTTGGAAGTATATGCCGGATTGGCGTTTATCCCGTTCGCGCTCACGCTGGCGCTCTATCTGTCGCAAATTAAGCCGTACGGGGAAACGTCGGGGAAACGTAGTCCTGAAGTTCTTCCATCAGCTTCTTGCGGGTGAAGTGGATGCGGCTCTTCACCGTGCCGATGGGCAGTTGCATGATGTCGGCGATCTCCTGATATTTGTAGCCGTCGAGGTACATCTCGAAGGGCTTGCGTTGGCTCTCCTCCTTGGCGGCGATGCTGTTGCTGATCTCGGTGATGTAGTAGCGCAGGTCCGCGGCGTCGCTGGGGTCGGTGACATAGTTCTCGTAGCCGGCCGGCAGGTAGTCGTCGGAGACGATCTTGCAGTGCTGGCGGCGGCGGTAACTGTTGATGAAAGTGTTCTTCATGATGGTCACCACCCACGCCTTCAGGTTGGTGTCCTGGGTGTATTTGGAAGAGTATTGTGCCACCTTCAGGTAGGTGTCCTGCATCAGGTCCTCCGTGTCGGTGACATTCTGCGTCATCTTCATGGCAAAGCCCCGCAACTCTGTGTCATACTTCATGACATCGTAAATCAGGTTCTCATTGTTGACGGCCGTGGTCGTCGTGGTGGCGGTTGCGCTGCTCGTGCTGGTATTCAGAATGTTCTCTTCCATGTTTTTTCCCTTGACGTTGATTCCGATATTAATAATTCAACACAAACATTATAACAAAATCTGTGCCAAAGTCGGCTTTTTTGTTTTTTTTCTTGAAAAAATGGCGACTCCGTCAGGGCCGTTTCTTGACCACTAACGGCGTGGTCTCGATTTCGTTGCTTTCGTGCAGCGCGCGGTCCACGATACGGCACTTGAACAGGATCGTGTCGGTGGCGGTCGCCGGGTTGTAGTCGTTGATGTTCAAGTCGATGAACAGGTTTCCTTCGATGGATTCAGGGACGCTGTTGCTGAGGCGGGGAATTCTTTGGTTAAATGTAACTTCTTCAAATTCAATCTTTTGAAATTCGCCGTCAATCTTTTTATAATAGTCGATGAACCAGTTGTAGTAATAGACTGACGAAGTGTCATACGGGCTGTCAGTGTCTGTCACGTTCAGTCCGATGTCGCCGTCGCCGTCTTCGAAGTGGATGGTGAGGGTCGCCTTGTCGTCGTAGCCCATGCCGTTGTCGATCTTCTCCAAGCTGACGAAGGAGATGGAGGGCTCGGGCGGGAACTTCTCCTGCTTGCAGGCGGCGAGCAGGAGAATGGCCAACAAGGGGATGAGTTTTTTCATATCTTAATGGGGATGAGTGGGTTAGCACTCTTCCATGACGACGTTGACATGGTGTACGAAGTCGCGGGAGGCGGCCATGAGTTTGTACATGATGGTGTCGTTCTCCACGAAGGGGACGAAGCGGCGGTACTGCTCGATGAAGTCCTCGATGAAGTCGGAGGAGCGCAGCGGGCGGCGGAACTCGAGGGCCTGGGCGGCGTTGAGCAGTTCGATGGCGAGGATCTTCTCCACGTTCTCCACCACGCGGTAGGCCTTGGTGGCGGCGTTGGCGCCCATGCTCACATGGTCCTCCTGCCCCTGCGACGACTCGATGGAGTCGGACGACGACGGCATGGTGAAGGTCTTGTTCTGGTTGACGATGGAGGCCGCGGTGTATTGCGGGATCATGAAGCCGGAGTTGAGCCCGGGGTTCTTCACCAGGAAGGAGGGCAGTTCGCGTTTGCCGCTGATGAGTTGGTATATTCTTCTTTCAGAGATGTTTCCGAGTTCCGACATGGCCAACGACAGGAAGTCGAGCACCAGGGCGAGGGGTTGTCCGTGGAAGTTGCCGGCGGAGATGATGAGGTCCTCGTCGGGGAAGACGGTCGGGTTGTCGGTGACGGAGTTGATTTCGGTCTCCACCACATTGGTGATGTGGGTGAGGGAGTCTTTGGTGGCGCCGTGCACTTGCGGCATGCAGCGGAAGGAGTAGGGGTCCTGCACGTGCTTCTTCGGGCGGGCGATGATTTCGGAGCCCATGAGCAGGTTGTTGATGTGGGTGGCGGTGAGAATCTGTCCGACGTGCGGGCGGGCGAAGTGAACCGAGAGGTTGAAGGGCTCGATGCGGCCGTCGAAGGCCTCGAGGGAGATGGCTCCGATGATGTCGGCCAGCCAGGAGAGCTTGCGCGAGCGGATGAGAAGGTGCACGGCATAGGCGCTCATGAACTGGGTGCCGTTGAGCAGGGCCAAGCCCTCTTTCGACTGCAGGGTGATGGGCTGCCAGCCGAACTTCTCGTTGATTTCGGCGGCGGGGTATTTCTTGTTGTGGTAATAGACCTCGCCCTCGCCGAGCAGCGGCAGGCACATGTGGGCCAGCGGCGCCAAGTCGCCGGACGCGCCCAGCGAACCCTGCTGATAGACCACCGGGCAGACGCCCTTGTTGAAGAAATCGACCAAGCGCTCCACCGTCTGGAGTTGCACGCCGGAGTTGCCGTACGACACCGACTGGATCTTCAGCAGCAGCATCAGGCGCACGATCTCTTGCGGAACCTCGTCGCCGATGCCGCAGGCGTGCGACTTCACGAGGTTGCTCTGCAGAGTGGAGAGGTCCTCCTTCGAGACGGAGGTGTTGCACAGGGAGCCGAAGCCGGTGGTGACGCCATAGACGGGCACGGTGCTGTTCTCCATCTTCTCGTCCAAGTAGCGGCGGCATTTCAGGATGGCCTGCTTGGACTCTTCCGACAGCGCGAGTTTCGCCTTGGAGTCGATGATTTTCTCAACTTTGTCAATGCTCAGGAATTGCGTGGAAATCGTATGTGTTTTCATAATCAGATAATTGCGTTTGTATTTCTGTCAAAAATCAATCCGCAAAGATACAAAAAAATTCGATGTCCGACAAAAAATCTGTCGCGAACAAGTTCTTTCCACGGACGGATGGGGTAGGACGGAATGGGGATGCGCTCTATTTCCCGAACACCTGGTTGCGAAGCGGGAAGCGGATAGGGGAGGCGTGCTGGAAATCCTTGTTGCAGATCTTCAACTGTATCTTGCCGCCTCTGACGGAGATGAGGTCGATGTCGATGTGATTGATGTGTCCCACGTTTTTCATATAACTGACACTGCTGAAATGAATCATGTAGAACTTCGACACGTCGTCGGTCAGAATGAGGGTGGGACGGATCATGGTGATGTTGGGCAGGTTTTTGGCGGCCACCTCCGGGCGGGTGTTCTGTTTGTTGGTGAGGTCGCGGGCATCCACAAGATAGTTGCGTTTGCTGTTGATGCTGAAGGTGCAGTTGTAGAAGTATAGATCGAAGGGGGTGTAGGCATTGTAACTCGATTCCAGCAACACCGGAATGTGGTTCTTGAAGACGCAGTGGTCGAAGACCACATTCCCGTACACGGAGGAGAACTGGTTGTACAGATTGCTGAAAGTGCAGTTCCGCATCATCACGTTTCGGCCATAGCAATGGATGTCGTATCGGTTGATGTCGCAACTGTCAAGTTCCACCTCGTTGATGTTGTTGTTGCCGAAGATGCCCCAGTTGGCACGGGCCTTCATGTTCACGATTGTCGATCGCCAAACATTGTCCATCGACACTCCGTAGCCATAATGGTCTGTCTGCGAATAGGTGCCGTTGATGACGATGTCGCGGAGGCGCACGTTGGCGCAGTTGTTGACGCGGATGGCCGCGTCGGCGTAGAAGTCGTTGGGCGGTGTGTTGATCGTGATGTTGCTCATATCCACGTTGCACTGGTTCTGCACGTCGAAACAATAGGTCTTGTACTGGTTGCTGTCGGCCCGGTTGATGGTGAGGTTGGCGATGAGTTTCACGTCGCGGGTGGCGGGACAGATGCGGGCGGACAGTTTCGTCTCTTCGGTGTTGTAAGGCATGATTGTGCGGTTGAGGGCGTGCCGTTTGTCCACCAGCAGGATGTCTTTCCTCGTATGTCCATACGAGTGGCCTTGCCGTTGGTTTACCCAGACGCTGTCGTCTTGAAGGATGAGCAGGTAGGCGGAAGCAGAGTCCATGCGGGCAATGTCGGAGAAGTCGCCGTTATCCACCTGTTCCTTGCTGACATGGATGGTGTCTGTGGATTGTGTGAAGGAGAATAGGTAGATGGCTTTGCTGTTGTTGGTGACGTTCAGCACCAGATGTTGGAAGTCGCAACTGCCGTTGAGCGGGATGGGGCGGGCATCGGCGGGGATCTCAATGTCCAGTTCCCCGATGCCGTTGTAACTCACCGGTTTGTTGAAAAGGTTGGCGGACTTGTGCATTTTATATAATATGTAGTATCGCTCCACATCGGATTTGGCCTTGTCGAGACCGAACATTTTGGGAGTAAGTGAATCGTTCTGTGCATTCAGGATGGTGGTTATCAGAAGCAGAACATTGACGAATATCCATTTTTTCATTGCAAAACGTAATAAAAATGAGGGCGCATTTCACAGGAAACAATCGGCAAAGATACGCACTTCGGTGCATTTACAGCACGCTGTCGGAATATTTTTTTTCAACAGGTTTGAATTCCCTCTATATTGAGGAGATGCAACCTTTGGTGCTGATGTCTCTGCCCGTTTTTGCTGGCATTATCCTGACTTTGACATAATTTTTATCAAAAATCATAACATATTGTTACAAGGGGATGTGTGAAAAAAAACTGTGGACGGGATTGGGTGTCTCTAAACCATACTGAAAATAAGATAGATAGGTGAACTGTTTGGAAAAATGACATGAAATTTGCAACGTCATACAGTCAGTTTTTGTTGAAAGGACTTCGCAGGGGCTGGAAGTATGACGGAAAAAGAGTAAAGGTGACTTCTAATTATTTCTCTCTGACAATCAAATAAATACAAGCAAAAAGCTGCCAAAAATTGCACCTGTTTTCCCGTTTACGTTAATATGTCGTTAAACATATGGTGATTTCTAAATATTTATTGCTAAAACACAGTTTGTTACAGTTGAAAATTGTGCCATAATTCTATTCAAAAATCCCATTTCAGATGACATTGATATTTATAACACACTGAATATCAATATATTACCCCCCCCCCACCGATAAATTTCAAAAAAATAGCTAAATTGTTGGAAATAAGAAAATAATATGTAACTTTGCAGCGTTATATTTTCAGATTCTGTTGAAGGGACTGGCAGGGTCTGGAGGTATGACGGAAAAAGAGTAAAAAGAGAAGTCCCCGTCAATGTAGTAATCCCCATAAAACCCTTGTTATGAAAAAGATCATGTTTTTATTTGCAGCGGCCTTGCTGATGGCGGCTTGCGAAAAAGAGGAACCCAACAACGATGATACCGTACAGCTGCCCAAGGTTCAGATGATTCCCAATGCGGTGACCGACATCGACGGCAATGTGTATGACGCCATCAAAATCGGCCGCCAAGTGTGGATGGCTTCCAACCTGCGCACCACCCGCTTCGCCAATGGCGATACGATTCCCGTTGGGGAAAACATGGATGAAGAAATGCCCTGTCGTTTTGTGCCTGACGGCAACGAGGAGAATGTGTCCGAATATGGCTATCTGTACAACGGGGCTGCGGCGATGCACGGCGCGGGGCTTTGTCCCGACGGCTGGCATCTGCCGAGCGATGCGGAGTGGAACAGGATGGAGTCGCAGCTGACAGACGAGGATATGACGCAGAATGGCTGGCGCGGCAACCATGCCATTTTGCTGGTGGGCGGCAGCGAAGGCACCTGGGAGGCGGCTAATGCCGCCGGTGAGCCCGGCGACTACAGCAATGAGCTGCGCAACGCCATGTGTTTCAACGCGCTTCCGGCAGGCATATACAACGGCAGCGACACGCATTTCGGCGAATACGCCAGCTTCTGGACCAGCACCGTATTCCACGAACCGATGTACTGGGGGCGGACTATCTTCGCGCACGCTCAGGGTGTGCAGCGCGGACCGTACAGCGCAAGGATGGGACTCTCTGTGCGGTGCGTGTATGACTAAGGGGATGTAGTTTGCTATCTTTCTGTCAATCAGCCAGTTTTCAGCGGCATAGCTGCCGTCAGGTACTATCTATCTGCCAGCGTGCCGCCCATATTCCGCTCACTCTGCCGCCACCTCGTTGAGGAGATACGACAGCCGTTTCACCTCCTCTCCGTATTCCAGCGTTTTTTCATTCAACCGGGCATACTCTTCCTCCGAAAGCTGCTTTTTATTGTGCAGCTCAACAAAAGAGGGGTATCGTTCATCATATTCCACGTATTGGCTGTTCAATTTTGCATACAGCGACATGCCCAACTCCTGAAAGCTGTACCGCAACGGGGCGGGCACTTGGGCCTTTCGCCGCTGTGTTTGAATGGAGAACTGGTATATAGCAATCGTGCGGTTCCATTGGAACATTTCGCGATAGACAAACTCTCCATTCTGTATTCTTTTGTTGAAGGCATTGGTAATGCTGTCGTAATCGCTCCTTAAATCATCCTCTGCTTTTTTCAATAGATTTTCATCACTTTGAAGGGTGGGGGATGAGACTGCGGGCAATGTGCCACGAGAGAGCGTGTCCTGAAAGGTCTCTTTTTCCGTGGTGTCTGCTCCCGCCGCCACGGGCATCGCCCCCGGCACCTCCTGCCGTACTATGGTTTCCTTAAAGGGCTTTCCTATTTGCAAAAGGCCTACCAAAAGAGCCGCCAAGACCAGTATGACCAAGCCCCAGAGAAGGATTCTCTTTCTCCGTTCTTGGCCTGCCAATGCGGCCGCAATCAGGGCGGCGGAACCATATCGCTTCTCCTTCAGCGGTTGCACGCATTTTCTGGCGATACACCGATATTTGTTCGGAAACATCTGCCGAAGTATCAGTCCGAAGGCATAGAGGTCGGTGCGGCAGTCCAGCGTCTCGCCGGCCAACTGTTCCGGAGAGGCGTAGGATTTCGTGTAGGCAGGGTCTTTCAGCACGGCGAATCCGTCACTGTCGGACAGCCCGAAATCAATGACTTTTACATTGTTGCCATTCCTTGTAATGAGAATGTTGCTGGGCTTGAGGTCCCGGTGGATGATTTGATGGGCATGGCAGTAGCCGAGGGCGTCCAACAGTTGTTTTGTCACTCCGCGGAGGACTTCCTCGGAAGGGTGCTCTTCCAGCATCTCTTGGAGGGTGCGTCCGTCCACCCACTCCATCACAATGGCGTGTCCCATGACGGGGTCCTCCTCCATGCCATATACCCGCACCACGTTGGGGTGGTTCAGCTGGACCATCAACTGGAACTCTTTTTCCAAAAGCCCTTGATAGACGGGGTCGGCAGCATATTCGGGCTTCAGGGATTTCAGCACGAACCACTTCCCGTAGCGAAGCGCTTTGCTAAGCCGGCAGTAGCTTTTGGAAGGGAGGTCGCTGTGTTCTGTAAAATACTCGGAGACATGGTATTCTGTCGATTCAACACGACCTGATGTCGATATGTCTTCTGTGGAATTTTTCACATTGCAAAATTACATAAAAAACAAAAAAGCAACCCCCTTTGATGGAGGGTTGCCTTCGCGGTGTTTCAATGGAAGAATGAAGTGATCGCTATTCTCTACCAGCCATAGGAGTCGAGCATATCCTGTGCCTGTTTGTAGGCCTTGTCGTAATCGTCCTGGGCTTGCTTGTATGCTTTGTCGTAGTCATCCTTCGCCTGCTTATAGGCCTTGTCATATTCGTCCTTCGCCTGCTCGTAGGCCTCGTCGTACTTCTCCTTCGCATTTTTGATATCCTCGTATTCATCGTCCACGTTCAGGTCTTCGTCAGCCACTTCTGCTTGGGCAGCATCTTGGTCGGAAGGAGCCACACTCTCTTCTTGCGTGGCTTTCTGGATTTCAGGGTTGCTGCTTTCGCTTTTTGAGCCGCAAGAGGAAAACACAACCGCCAGCATGAGCATGGTAATGCCGGCCAAAAGTGTAAAAACATTCTTCTTCATATTCATTATCATTTAGTGTTGTTAAAAATCAAAATCATCCAGTTCATTGTCTTTCAGTGCTTTTTTGCTGCATTTCAAGGATACTTCCTCGTAACGGTCTTCTTGTTCGTCAGTGAGTTTGTCCTCATCGTATTCCTTTTCGATTTCGCTGGAAATTTTTGCAGCTTTCACATAGTTGCCCGCTTCACAGGCCTTTTCCATCCTGTTGAGTTTGGAATCAATTGAGTTGCAGGATGTCATGGCCATGGCCACAACACCAACAAGTGCTAAATAAAAAAACTTTTTCATCGTAAAACTTTTTAATTGAATAATGGAATTAATCGTTTTAATTGAATAATGGAATTAATCGTTGCATGCTCCAATCAAGTTTTCTTTTTTCATTTTCATATTAAATGTATTTTAAACAGGGCTCTGTTTTTTTCATGTTCACACAACTCGCAAGAGCCATTAGCGTTTGTGTGTTTTGCAAATGCAAACATACAACATTTATAATCAGATAATTAGGTTCTTTTTTGGTTCTTTTTTGCACTGCTTTAATCCGTTGAAAATCATCCTTTAAGGGTCTTGCTTTCGCTCAAATTTGACTATTTGGGGTGTCTTTTTCCCTTGTCTTGGCCCCAAAAGAACTACATTAGGACTTGGCAATAGTTTGTAAATAGGGAGAATCGTTGTACTTTTGCGCCATAAAAATCCATCTCCATCATGTCCGACACCAGTCAAAACATTGCATTGTTACGCCAGCGTGTGGAAGAGTCTGCCAACCACCGCATCAAGACCTCTACCGATTTCACCTTTCTTTCCGGGGTGATTCAGGAGCGGCTCGGGGAAACCTTGGGCACCTCCACATTGAAACGGATCTGGGGCTACGTGGACGGCTACGCCTCCACACGGGAAGGCACGCTCGACATCCTCGCCCGTTTCATCGGCTACCCCGATTGGGAGACTTTCGTCTCGGACTATTGCGAGCAAGAAGGGGTGCGCTCCTCCCACCGTGTGATTCAGAACACCTTGTGGAGTAAGGATTTGAAAGAAGGAAACATCGTGGAGGTCAAATGGAATCCCAACCGTACCTGCCGTTTCCGTTACCTGGGAATGGGCCATTTTGAAGTGTCGGAATCGCACAATGCCAAACTGAAGGTGGGGGACACTTTCCACTGTGAACGGTTCACCTTGATGGAACCGCTGTATGTGGACCACCTCATCCAAAAGGGGGGCGGCACTGCCGAGCTGTTCGTGATGGGCAACAAAGGCGGACTCACGCTGCTGGCAGTTCAGGAATAGACTTTCGGTTTCAACACGGGAATAAAAAAAGCACCCTTTTCATGGGTGCTTTTTCGTGTGATCTGTACTGGATTTGAACCAGTGACCTCTTGCCTGTCAAGCAAGCGCTCTAAACCAACTGAGCTAACAGATCATTCGTTTGTTTGAGGTTGCAAATATACAACTTTTTTTAATCCAGACAAGTCTCTTTTGAATTTTTTGTAAAATATTGAAGTGCAGTGGTTTGTATAATGAAGATGCGCTTCTCTTGCTTGAATTTTCCCCGAAAGTCGGGCGGTTTTCGCAATGTCAGTGCCCTTCAGCCGCATTTTCCGACTCCGACTTCGACTTTTTCTTCCGCTGCTTCCAGCGTTTCACCTCCGCCACGCCCACGATGGCCAGCCCCGCGTATTGGAAGGGCTTCGCCAATCCGAAGAAGACGACCCATAGCACGCCCTTGAGTTTCGGGTCGATGGGCAACAGCATCTGTCCGAACGAGATGGTGTAGCACAATACGCAGATGATCAGCAGGATGACTCCCACTCGGGGGGACAACCGGCTGAGCCATTGCTTGAATTTGCCGGGCGGTTTCTGGGTTTTCTCTTCGCTCATGGGTGGTGGTGGATGATGTTGTTTCACGAGGGCGGAAGCGGCCCGCCGTTGCCTATAGGATGCCTTGTCGTGTGTTGTAACGGATGGCGATTTTCATGATAATTTTTTTTATAACGTGTTGTTGAATAAAATATTATCTTCCTCTTTCCGAGTTTTTTCCGATGATCTCTTCGAGGGCGGGCACGATGCCGGCGAACAGTTCGGACTGCTGTCCGCATTCGGTGAGCATGCACCCATGCCCTCGGGCGCGCGCTCTTCCGTTATTGCCGTGGAGTTGCGTTGGCACTTTTAGGTCGGTTATCCGATGGGGTTGACACCATCACTGTTCCGGCGGACACCTGATTCTGCCGGGAAAGGCAAAAAGTAATTTGTTTTCGCCATTAGGGGAAAAAGTCGTACCTTTGCTGTCCGATTTTTGAAATCATAGCAATTTAATAATCAGCAAATTATGGAATTCAGTATTTGGGAAGTGCTCTTTCTGCTCTGTTTCGCGGTGAGTTGGCCGATCTCCATCGCCAAGGCCTTGCGCACCCATGTGGTGGCCGGTAAAAGCCCGCTCTTCATGTCGCTCATCATCCTCGGCTACCTGTTCGGCATCATCCACAAACTCACCCACAACTACGATGTCGTGATGTGGCTCTACGTGCTGAACGGCACGATGGTGGCCGTCGATCTGGCGCTCTATTTCTATTATTCCCGTCATCCTAAAAAACAAGCGTGATATTGTCACAAATCAATCTTTTGGAAATGCTGGGGTCTAGACCCGTAGGAGATTTTCCCATCCCTTATTGAAATATTGAAAATAGTTGTATTTTTGCAGACAACAAAAATATAACCCCTCCCTTGTTATGCGCAAAATCGTTTTCCTGCAGGTGCTGCTTGCGGCCCTGTATGTCGCCTCCGCCCAAAATACGATGCCGGACATGTCGTGCATCGTGTCCGTCGGGGAGTTCCTTCCCGATATGGATGACGCCGCTTACGCCAATCTCCGCGGACCTGTGAAGCGGATCGAGTACCATTCCGACATACCACACGTGCAAACTCGGTATCTGATGAGTTGTTTGGTGGTGAAACATCACATTGACGATGTGATTCAAGAGAGGAACACCGAAGTCCTCTTCGACACGGCTGGTGCCGTTCGGAGCATCCGGATCGACTATACCCTACATTCCCATTATTTCATCTATGATATGAACAAAGGGAGTGTCAGACGCTGGAAGAGAAGCACGTCCCCCAAAAATAT
Organism: Bacteroidales bacterium; assembly: GCA_016288655.1. Taxonomy (GTDB): domain Bacteria; phylum Bacteroidota; class Bacteroidia; order Bacteroidales; family WCHB1-69; genus UBA1756. The sequence goes on along the minus strand of JAEEKX010000034.1, from coordinate 13,602 downwards.
CATCACGGAAAAGAACAAGGGGACCTCGTACTATACTTACCGCGACGGTCGGCTGGTGTCGCATTCCGACAACCTGGACCAGGAGGGTTGCTTTTTTTTGAAGTATGACTCTTGCGGGAACGTCGTGCTTTATGCCAAGACTTCGTCGCCCGTAGATGCACATCCCAAAGAACAATTCCATTTCGCCTACGATTCGCTGAATCGATTGGTCTATGTGGATGATTGGAGCAATGAAAACAATTACCAGGGGCTCCCCCACAAGGTCTATGCCTTTCAATACGATTCGGGGCGTTGCGTGGCCAGAATCCGGGATTGGCCTGTGGGGCTGCCGAAAGGAGACCTGCGTCTGCTGCATTATGAGCCGTTGCCCGGGGATTCCACGTTGTTGAGAATCTCCTATTGCAATTCGAGCGAAGGGAGCGACTCCGACGAATATGTGAAACTCCATTCGGATCCGATGGCACATTTGGACACTTTCTTCAATGCACGGATGGGACAGTGCCGCGAGCTCAATGGAACGGGGGCGGCCTTTCCGTTTGGTGGCGCTAGAAGCATATACCCAATCCAACTTTTTTTCACTACGGGTGACTATATCTTCGACCGCGACGGTCGGCTGGTCTATTATTACCTGCAAGACTATAGCGGCATCATCTCGCGTTCCACCATCCGCTACGACGGGCACGGCCGCATCGTGGAGATGAAAGCCCATATCGGCACACTTGTCGGCTGGAAGGGTTTCGCGATGGATCCCGACGTCATCGGAATGACATTCGGTTATGACGAGTTCGGAAATGTGGAAAGCATGTCCATGCAGAAGAAAAGCTCGGAAGGTGACGCCGTCCAACAATACGACTGGAGTTATACATACGAGTATGATACGTATGGCAACTGGTTGGTCAAGAGGTGCTTGCAAAACGGAGAGCCGATGGGGGAAGAGCGGCGCACCATAGAGTATTATTGAGGAGATGGCTGTGGAGAAGCGGGTGTGGCGATTTCGAGAGGTCATCTTTTTCCCCGGATAGGGCTTCGTAAAAAAAAATACCGTATTTTTGCAAATTATCCATTAAAATTGTAAGAATATGAAAATGAATGTTTTGCCGATCGTCATCCTGACTTTGGCCTCCGTCTCATGCACGGGGCAGTCCCAGAAGAGCACCACGCCGGCACCCGCTGCGAAATCCGAGCCCGCTGCCACGAAGACCCTGGTCGCCTACTTCTCGGCCACCGGCACCACCGCCAAGGCCGCGGCCACCCTCGCCGAAGTCACCGGCGGCGACCTCTTCGAGATCGTCCCCGAACAGCGCTACACCGACGCCGACCTCGACTGGCGCGACTCGAAGAGCCGCTCCTCCGTCGAGATGCAGGACAAGAGCAGCCGTCCGGCCGTGAAGAGCAAGGTCGAGCACATGGAGCAGTACGAGGTCGTCTATGTCGGCTTCCCCATCTGGTGGTACATCGCGCCCACCATCGTCAATACCTTCCTCGAACAGTACAACCTCGAGGGCAAGACTGTGATCCCCTTCTTCACCAGCGGCGGCAGCGGCAAGGGCAAGACCCTCGACTACCTCCGTCCCTCCGCGCCCAAGGCCAACTGGAAGGAACCCATCAACCTCACCGGCGCCGACAAGGCAAAGGTGGAGAAGTTGGTAAAGGGACTGTAACCGATTCATCTATAATGCTTTGATGGCTTCGGCTCTCCGCCGGCATGCTCCCTGTTTCGCGAAAACAGAGGAAACAGCAGGGGCAAGCCATTGGAGGACAAGCGATACGAGATGAATACGGTGCCCGCCATGAGATATCCGGACGGACAGGTCAGCCAGACCATCGGCCTGCTGCGGTGGGTGCTGATGGGATTGGTGGTGCTGATCCACACCAACTTGACGTTGGATACGGGATATGCCGAATCCGCATACGGGGAGGTTCTCCGCTGGGGCGGGAATGTCGTGTGGCTCGCCAATCCCCTTTTCTTCCTGATATCGGGCTATCTGTTCGTCGCCGCGGAGAACGGCTTCACTTGGAGCGTTTTCAAGACGAAATGCAAGCGTCGTGCGAGGACGTGGCTGCTGCCGTACCTGCTGTGGAACACCATCTTCCTCTTGTTCTACGGCATCATCGGATGGCTGATGCCCTCTTCGTTGGGGGAGGTGCCGCCGATACAGGAGATGGGCGTCGCCGACATCTTGAAGTCCTATTGCTGCATCCGCGGCGAAGGGTTCAACTCATCTCCCATCGACGAGCCGCTGTGGTTCCTGCGCGATCTGATGGTGATCGCGCTGTTCACGCCCCTCTATTTCCGGGTGGTCAAGTGGCACAAGGCCTCCCTGATCGTGCCCATCGCGCTGGCGGCCATCCCATATCCATTGGGATTCGAGGCGGAGGTGGCCATGTTCATGCTCGGGTGCTGGCTGCATGTGTGGCTCCCGTCCCTATCCGAACTGCTGCGAAAACCGCTCTGGTTGCCCCTGCCGATATACATAGCCGCCTCCCTCCTCGTCACCGTGCCGGCCATCAGGCCCGAATGGAGCGTGCCCCTGCTCACTTTCATCCGCAACCTCTCCGGCATGTGGGTGGTCGCGCATCTCTGCTACAGGTTCGTGTTGCGCCATCCCTCCACAGACTGGCGTGCCATCGCGAAACCGGTCTTCTTTGTCTTCGCTTTCCACAGAATCGCGACCCGGATCCTGACGAAGCTCTCCGCCCAATGGCTCGTGGCCCACGGGATCGGAAGCGTCGGCTTCCTCGCCGCCCATCTGTTGAATGCGTCGTTGGCCATCGGATTGAGTCTGCTGGCCTATCATCTCGTACGGATCGTGGCCCCGCCGCTCTGCCGCTGGCTGAGCGGATTTCCCCCAGACCGACTCTCGGTGACTTCCTTGCCTATTCGCTCCGAAACAAACGACAACTCCGAATGCCCCAAAGGGGGAGGGCAGTAGTTGATACCGCGATCCTGTCCGCCGGGCAATCATCAGAAATCCATATTAAAAAAGATATATGAAAAAAGTCCTCTACACCTTTTTCTTCGTCGTTTTGACCGCTGTGTGCGTCGGGCAGAACGAACTTTCCATCATCTCCTTCAACATTCGGCTGGGCAGTGCCTGGGCCAACGACGGCGACAACGATTGGGAGCATCGGCGGCAGGCGGTGGCTGAAATGCTGTTGAAGGAGCGTCCCGATGCCGTTGGCATGCAGGAGGCCCTCCCCAACCAAACGGCGTACTTGGACAGTGCGTTGCGGGCCGACTACTCACGCATCGGCGTGGGCCGCGACGATGGGGCCGGCGCGGGGGAGAGCATGTGCATCTACTATCGCCGCGACCGTCTCGAACTGCTCGAGTGGCGCACCCGCTGGCTGAGTGCCACCCCCGACAGCGTCAGTTTCGGCTGGGATGCCGCCTGCCGCCGGACCGTCACTATCGCCCGTTTCCGCGACAAGGCCACCGGCAAGGAATTCCTCTACCTCAACACCCACCTCGACCACGTGGGACAGACCGCCCGGCGCGAGTCGGTGAAGCTGCTGTGCCATTGGGCCGACGAGTTCGGACGGGACTGCCCTGTGATTGTTGGCGGCGATATGAACTCCCCGCTCACCGACGATATCTTCCAACCTCTGGCGGCGCACAACCTGTGGAGTGCCAGGGATATAGCCCCTTCTACAGACCGACGCGACACCTACAACGCCTTCGGCAAGGAAGCGACCGCCTGCATCGACCACTTCTTCGTGCGCGACTGTACCCCCGTCTCCTTCCAAGTCCTCACCGGCGACTACGGCGTGCCATACGTCTCCGACCACTATCCGGTGTCGATGCGGCTCAGCTTATATTAGTTGCGGGGAAGATGTCTCGTGTATCTCAAGTCGGTAAATCTTGTTTTTCAAAAAAAATGTATCTTTGCAGCCCTAAAATGGTCCGTTAGCGCTCTTTTTATGACAGCCAGCAAGAATCGAATGTGAATTTTTTTTATTGTAAATTATTAATAATTAAATAAATAAGAAATGAAAAACTTCAGTTATTGCACTCCCACCCGCCTTCTCTTCGGCAAGGGCGTGGTAGAAAAACTCCCCGAGGTGATGCGTCCTCTTGGCAAACGCATATTGATGACCTATGGCGGCGGCAGCATCAAGCGCAGCGGCCTTTACGATCAAGTCAAAACTCTTTTGAAGGAGTTTGAGGTGTATGAACTCCCCGGCATCGAGCCGAACCCGAAATACACCCAGAGCGTGGTGCCGGGCGTGAAGATGTGCAAGGAGCACCATATTGATGTCATTCTCGCGGTGGGCGGCGGCAGCGTGCTCGACTGCTCCAAGGCCATCGCCGCGGGTGCCTGCTACGACGGCGAGCCGTGGGATCTCATCAGCTATCAGGTGAAGGCCCAGGCCGCCCTGCCCATCGTCGATATCATGACGCTGGCCGCCACCGGCAGCGAATACGATGCCGGCGGCGTGATCTCTCGTACCGAAACCAACGACAAGGTGGGCTATATCGACCCGCTGCTCTACCCCGTCTGCTCCCTGCTCGATCCCGAACTCACCTTCTCCATCCCGCCGAAGCACACCCGCGCCGGCATCGCCGACGCCATGAACCACGTGATGGAGCAGTTCTTCGCCGAACCCAACACCATCCTCAACGACGGCATGTGCATCGCGGCCCTCAAGAGCTTGATGTTCAACGCCCCCAAGGTGATGGCCGACCCCAATGACTATACGGCCCGCGCAGAGATCTTCTACACCTGCACCCTCGCCTGCAACGGCATCTTCTGCAATGGCAATGGCCGTAGCGGCTGGCCCATGCACGGCATCGAGCACGCCCTCAGCGCCTACTACGACATCACCCACGGCGAAGGCCTCGCCATCATCACCCCGCGCTGGATGCGCCACATCCTCAATGAGAAGACTGTCGGACGCTTCGTCACCTACGGCACCGGACTGTTCGGCATCGACGCCAACCTGCCCGCCATGGAGATCGCAGAGCAGGCCATCCAGAAAACCTACGACTTCTTCAAAGGCCTCGGCATCCCGATGACGCTCCGCGAAGTGGGCATCGACGAGAAGCGCCTCGGCGAGATGGCGCATCACATCGCTGTCAACGAAGGACTTGACGAGGCCTGGGCGCCCCTCACCGAACAGGATATCTTGGAGATACTGCAGGCCTCCCTGTAAGAAAGTGAACCGATGAGACCGCGTGTATTGATGGCAATGAGCGGTGGCATCGACAGCGGTGTCGCCGCGATGCTGCTCCGCGAGCAGGGCTACGACCTGGTCGGCGTGACCTTCCGCACTTTCGACAGCATCACAGAGAGTTGCATGGCCCGCGAGAAGGGCTGCTGCTCCGTCGATTCCATCTTCGAGGCCAAGCACCTCGCCGAAAGTCTCGGCTTCGAGCACCACATCCTCGACGCCCGCGACGTGTTCCGGCGGACGGTCATCCAGAACTTCGTCGACGAGTACTTGCGGGGCCGCACCCCCAACCCGTGCGTGCTCTGCAACCCCATCATCAAGTGGGGCGAACTGCTGCGGATGGCCGACGAGTTGCACTGCGACAAGTTGGCCACCGGTCACTACGCCCGCATCGGCGAGTGCGACGGCAGGCACTACCTCCGCAAGGGCGCCGACACGCTCAAGGACCAGACCTACTTCCTCTGGCGCCTCACCTCCGACAACCTCGCCCGCACGATTTTCCCGTTGGGCGACCTGACCAAGCCGCAGGTGCGCGAACTCGCCGCCGGCCACGGCTTTGTGAAACTGTCGCAGAAGAAGGAGAGTGAGGAGATCTGCTTCGTGCCCGACAACAACTACCGCAACTTCCTGAAGGAGAACGTTCCCGACTTGGAGGCGCGGATGCCGCACGGGGAGTTCGTGAGTGTGGATGGACGGGTGTTGGGCGAGCATGAAGGACTGTACAACTACACCATCGGTCAGCGCCGCGGTTTGGGCATTGCCCTCGGCGCTCCTGCTTACGTGGTCGCCCTGGATGGTCCGAACAACCGTGTCGTCATCGGCGAGAAGCAACATCTCCAAAGCCGCTCGCTCCTCGTCGAAAGGCCCATCCTCACCAAGTACGACGACTTCGCCGACGGCTTCGAGGTGAGTTGCCGCATCCGCTACCGCAACGCCGGCACGGCCGCCCGCCTCTACCACGCCGACGGCGCCATTCGTGTCGAGTTCGACCAGCCCGTCGAGTCGGTCACCCCGGGCCAGAGCGCTGTCTTCTACGAAGGCGACGACGTGGTCGGCGGCGGCGTCATCGTCGGTTGACCGTCGTTGAGAACCGGAAAGTGAAAAAATGCGTTTTTTTATGTTGTTTTCCAACAAAAAAACGTAATTTTGCAAGCAATTCAATATGGGGTCAATATGATGAGCACAATTACTTGTGACGATCGGAAGTTCGTCAAGTATATTTCTGAAACAGAAATAGATGCAGCCATCGAAAAAGTGGCGGCTGCGGTCAACGCCGAATACAAGAACGACATTCCCACGCTTCTTTTCGTACTGAACGGCTCCGTCATCTTCGGTGCCGACCTGATGAAGCGCCTCGACATCCAGTGCAAGATGTCCTGTGTGCGGGTGAGTTCGTACGTGGGTACGCAATCGACCGAGGTCGTGCGCAACGTCGTCGGTCTCTCCGGCGACCTGGAAGGTCAGCGTGTGCTGGTGATCGAAGACATCATTGACACAGGCAACACCTACGCATACATCAACCAGATTCTGAAGGAGGCGAAGGTGAAGGACGTGAAGATCGCCACCCTCACCTACAAGCCCGACTCCTACAGGCATTCGCTGCCCATCGACTTCGTGGGATTGGAAATCCCCGACAAGTTCATCTTGGGGCGTGGCATGGACTACAACGGACTGGGGCGGAATCTCCGCGACATCTACCAAGTAGTTGACGAATAGCCATTTAATTTTCTTATGATGAAAAGAATCAACATAGTCATGCTGGGGGCACCCGGCTCAGGAAAAGGCACGCAAGCCAAGCGCTTGGCCGAAAAGTTCAACTTCACCCATATCTCTACAGGCGACCTGTTCCGTCAGAACATCTCCGCGGGCACTCCGCTCGGCGTGGAGGCCAAATCCTACATCGACCACGGCCAACTCTGCCCGGACTCGCTGACCATCAACATGCTGCACGACTTCCTGTCGCGCAAGGAGGGTATCGTGGGCTGCATCCTCGACGGCGTGCCGCGCACCACGGTGCAGGCCGACATGCTCGAAGGCCGCGGGCACGACAAGCAGCTGCCCATCTCGGTGGTCATCAACCTCAACGTCGATAGCGACGAGATCTCCCGCCGGATGCTTAAACGCGCGGAGATCGAGAAACGCAGCGACGACACCCCCGAGGTGATCCAGCAGCGCATCGCCAACTACCTCGCGCAGACCAAGCCGTTGGAGGAGTACTATGCACAGCGCGGTGTGCTCTGCCATATCAACGGCATGGGCAGCATGGACGACATTTTCGACGACATCTGCCGCGAACTCGTCGCCCGTTTCCCCGAATTGGCGTTGTAATTTATTTTTTGTATTTTTGCAGGTCGAATTAAGAAGATGAAACTGCATAAAGAAGGAATTCTGCCCATCACCATTGCCGTCGTCCTCGTCGGTGGCGCCATCACGGCATATCTGCTGCTGACGTCATTTGGATTTTGGATCAACTTCGTGGTTCTCTTCATCTTGCTGATTCCGCTCTTCATGGTCGTGCGTTTCTTCCGCGTGCCGCTTCGCCACATCAACGTGGTGGAGAACGGTGTGCTTTCGCCGGCCGACGGCACCGTCCTTCTGATTGAGGAGGCCACCGAGCACGAGTATTTCAAGGATTCCCGCATCAAGATCTCCGTCTTCATGTCGGTATATAATGTCCATGTCAACTTCTACCCCATCGCGGGGCAAGTCGAGTACGTGGCCTATCACCCCGGCAAGTATTTCGTGGCCCATCTGCCTAAGTCGTCGCTTGACAACGAGCACAACACGGTGGTGGTGCGCAAGGACGAGCATGATGTGGTGCTCTTCCGTCAGATCGCGGGTTTCGTGGCCCGGCGTATCGTCTCCTATCCGCAACCCGGCGACTTCGTGAAGCAGGGGGAGGAGATGGGCATGATCCGCTTCGGATCGCGCGTGGACGTCTTCCTGCCCCTCGACGCTGAGGTGAATGTGAAGGTGGGCGACAAGGTGCGCACCCAAAAGACCGTGCTCGCATATTTCTAATCCCCGTGGAATGAAGCTGAGCGTCGTCATCGTCAACTACAATGTGGAACACTTCCTCGAGCAGGCGCTGGCCTCCGTGTTCAAGGCCATGCGCGGCATCGACGGCGAGGTCTTTGTGGTCGATAACCGCTCCGCCGACCACTCGGTGGAGATGGTGCGGCAGAAGTTCCCCCAGGTGCGGCTCATCGCCAACCAGGAGAACGTCGGCTTCGCCCGCGCCAACAACCAGGCCATCCGCGAGTCGTCCGGTGAGTATGTGCTCCTGCTAAACCCCGACACTCTCGTGGAGGAGGACACCTTCGAGAAGTGCCTGGCCTTCATGGATGCGACTCCTGACGCCGGCGGCCTCGGCGTGAAGATGGTCAACGGTCAGGGCGAGTTCCTGCCCGAATCCAAGCGCGGCATCCCGTTCCCCGCCGTCGCCTTCTACAAACTCTTCGGACTTTCCAAACTCTTCCCGCACTCCCGCAAGTTCGGCTCCTACCACCTGACTTATCTCGACAACGACGAGATACACTCCGTGGAGGTGCTCTCCGGCGCCTTCATGCTGCTGCGCCGCTCCGTGCTTGACAAAATCGGACTGCTCGACGAGGATTACTTCATGTATGGCGAGGACATCGACCTCTCGTACCGCATCCTCAAAGGCGGCTACAAGAACTACTATTTCCCCAAAACCCGCATCATCCACTATAAAGGGGAAAGCACCAAGAAGGGGAGTCTCAACTACGTGCATGTCTTCTACAAGGCGATGCAGATATTCGCGCAGAAGCACTTTTCCAAGAACAACGCCAAACTCTTCAACACGCTGATCAACTTCGCGATATGGTTCCGGGCTTTGTTGGCGGCGCTCAAGCGTGTGGTGCTGCGACTGCTGCCCCCGCTCATTGACTTCCTGCTCATCTATGTCGGCATGTTCTTCTTAGCCCGCTACTGGGACCACAACGTGCTGGCTGCCCGCTCCAGCGGTTTTCCCGGCCATTACTATTACGGCGTCCTGCCGATTTACATTCTGGTGTGGATCGTTGCGGTGGCGGCCTGTCGCGGCTACGCGCGACCGCCCAAGTTGGCGCGGGTGAGCCGCGGCATCGTCATCGGCACCGTGGCGCTTCTCACCGTCTATGCGCTCCTGCCCGAGACGCTCCGCTTCTCCCGTGCCGTCATCCTCTTCGGCACCATGTGGGCACTCATCGCCGGCAACCTGTCGCACACCCTCGCCCGTCTGCTGCCCGGCAACCGTCCCGACGGTAGCCGCTACGGAACCCGCCGTGTCGCCGTCGTCGGCAGCATCGAGGAGGCCTCCCGCGTGCTCAACCTTGTCCGCATGATGGACACCCAGTGCGAGTTCTGGAGCATCATCACCATCGAGAAGCCGACCGAGCGCGACAGCCGCGTCATCGGAGACCTCTCGCAGGTCAAGGACCTCGTCGCCCTATACCACATCAACGAACTCATCTTCTGCTCGCGCGACCTGCCCGCCGACCAGATCATCGACCGGATGTGCGATCTGCCCGCCGACCAGATGGAGTTCAAGATCGCGCCCGAAGACAGCATGGCTGTCATCGGCAGCGGCTCCATCTTTGCCTCCGAGACGCCCTACGCCTCCCTGCACACCGTCATCAGCAAGGAGAACCGCCGCCGCAAGCGTTGGTTCGACATCCTCAGCGCCCTCGCGCTGCTGCTGCTGCTGCCTTTCGACATCTGGTTCGTGAAGCGAAAGGGCGGCTTTGTCGCCAACATCTTCCACGTGCTCGGCGGCCGCAAGAGTTGGGTCGGACTCGCACGTGCGCACGGCGACGGCGCCCTCGCGCAACTCAAGCCCGGCGTGCTCCATCCCGCCGACGCCTTCAAGAATTACGACTTCTCCGACGAGATGCTCGCCACCGCCGACCAACTCTACGCCCGCGACTATACCGTCAAGACCGACTGTGTCACCCTCTGGCGCGGCTTTTCCAAATTGGGGAATTGATAATTGATTTAATTATCTATCAATCAGAAATTTATAAAATAGTATAGAAGAATGATGCCTATTGAGATCATGTCGCCCGTCGGCTCGTACGAGTCCCTGTCCGCCGCCATCCATGCCGGCGCGGGGTCCGTATATTTCGGCGTGGGCAAGATGAACATGCGCTCCCGTTCTGCCGCCAATTTCACACTCGACGACCTGCAACAGATTACTGACATCTGTCGAGAAAACAATGTAAAGTCTTATCTTACAGTCAATACCATCGTTTATAATAATGAGATAGAGGAGATGCACCGCTTGTTGGAGCATGCCCGCGCGTGCGGGGTCTCCGCCATCATCGCCTCCGACATGGCCGTCATCACTCACTGCCGGAAGTTGGGGCTGGAGATCCACATCTCCACCCAGTGCAACGTCACTAACATCGAGGCGGTCCGATATTATGCGCAGTTTGCCGATGTGGTGGTGCTGGGGCGCGAGGTGCCGTTGGCGCAGGCCGCCGAGATCATCCGGCAGATCGCCGATGACGACATCCGCGGACCGCGCGGCGAGTTGGTGCGGGTGGAGATGTTCGTCCACGGCGCCCTCTGCATGGCGGTGTCGGGCAAGTGCTACATCAGTCTCGACAGCTACAACTCTCCCGCCAACCGCGGCGCCTGCCTGCAACCATGCAGGCGCGCCTACTTGGTCAAAGACCTCGAGACCGATCTCGAATTGGCCGTCGATAACAAATATATCATGTCGCCCAAGGACCTCTGCACTATCGGCTTTATAGACAAGATCCTCAAGGCCGGGGTCAGCATCCTGAAGATCGAGGGACGCGGCCGCTCCGCCGACTACGTGAAGGTGACGACCGAGTGTTACCACGAGGCGGTGCAGGCCGTGGCCGACGGCACGTTCTCGCTCGACAAGGTAAACGCTTGGACAGAGCGTCTGCGCACGGTCTTCAACCGCGGCTTCTGGGACGGCTACTACCTCGGGCGCACCATGGGCGAGTGGACGGAGCGGTACGGCTCGCACGCCACCACCGTGCGCGAGCATGTCGGCAAGGTCACCAACTTCTTCTCGAAACTCAATGTCGCCGAGATCGCCCTCACCAGCGGCGAGGTCTCCGTGGGCGACACGTTGGCTTTCGAGGGCGCCACCACCGGCATCCAAGAGATTGTGGTGGAGGAACTTCGCCTCGACGCCGGCCCCGTGCCGACAGTGCGCAAGGGGGATCTCTTCTCCGTGGCCACAGGCGTGCTCGTACACCGCGGCGACAAGGTCTATAAGAAAATGCAGGTGCCCGACGAATTTTAACCGAAATGACTATGAAACAACGCTATATCTTTTCCGATGGCGCCATGTTCGACGCCGATGCCGCGGGCCTGTTGGCCGAATACAAGCAGAACGAGCAGCTGTTGCGCAATTACGAGGAACTTTTTTGCTGCATGGAGGATGCCGAGTATGTGGCGCGGGGCAACGGCTTCTGCGACAGCAAGTACAGTGAGGACTTCATCGACTCGCAGGCGGAGAAGTACCGCCGGCGGCGGCAGCAGTTGGAGACGTGGATGCGCGCGGCGCAGGCCACCAAGACGGAGTTGCGCTCCATGATCCGGGCGATGAAACGGGCGCGGAGTGCGGAGGAGTTGGACGCGCAGTCGCAGGTGCTGATGCGGAAGCTGGAGGCACGCGCCGACTTCCAGGGCGCCCACCGTGTGATGCTCTACAGCGCCCTGCCCGACGAGGTGCGCACGGCCGGGGTGATCGACCGCTGGCGCGAACGCAAGCAGATCGTGCTCCCCACTGTTGTTGGCGACGACATCGTGCCGGTGGCTCTCAACGCGGACACCCGCTTCGAGGTCGGCTGCTTCGACATCACCGAGCCGCGGGGCGCGCGCTACGACGGCGGCTACGACCTGATCGTGGTGCCGGGCATGGCCTTCGATGCCGCCGGCAACCGCCTCGGCCGCGGCAAGGGCTACTACGACCGCTTCCTGGCGCAGCACCCGGGCGTGCCCACTGTGGGCGTCTGTTTCGACTTCCAGCGCGTGGCGCATGTGCCCACAGAACCAACTGATGTTCCGATGACGGCGGTGTTGTAGCAGATGGAGTACAAATTAGTTTATAAAACACCTCGGTTTTTTAGAGGCCAATACAATCTATCTCTACCCAACCCCACCCACGGCACCACCACCGTGTGCGGCTACATGTACGGGTACCAGAACATCGAACTGTACGATCTGCAGGGACGGAAATTGGGGAATCTGGTGGAGAATGGTTCACAAATACCCACATTGGATTTGTCGCCCTATCCCGCCGGCACCTACCTCGTGAAAATCAATTTCGCCCGCGGCGTCAGCGTGACGCGGAAGGTGGTGAAGGGGGAATGATTTTGCTTAGTGTGCCAAAGGCACACACTCCTAGTAACCCCTGACAAGGCCTTTAGGCCGCAGTCTGGGGTAGGGACGCGCAACGGTAAAGGCGTGCGGAAAGCACGCTACACATCATCTCGAAGGAAGTATCTCTCATCCACTACAATACCATTCTCTTCCACAAAAGCCCTGTACTCCTCGGCAAAGGTAGTGACACGATGGTGCTCCTTCTGCTGAATGATGTAATTAATGATATTGTTTCTATCCTTCCAGCTGTAGCTGAATCCCGCATATTCTCTACCCCAACCACGGAATGCCGGGAAATGCGGATTGAGTTTCAGCCATTTACTGCTGTCAGTCTTCACTCTCTGCACGAAAGCGGCAAGTGACAGGTTGGAAGGCAGCGATACAAGAATGTGAATGTGGTCGGGCATCCCACCTATGCGATAGGTCTGACAATGAAGATTCTTGGCGATGCCATAAATGTATGCATAGAGTTCTTTTTCGTGCTCTATGGGAATTGTTCGTTCGCTACGGTAGGTGCGGAAAACAATGTGGAAGTTGGATGTAGTATAGCTCATGTTAAATTAACGATAGCTGATAATTTTTAGTATACGCTGTATAATAAAAGTAGCGTGCCGCTGGCACGCTGATTACCAGCTCATTGTCCACCCCACACTGCACTCACTATGTTCGTTTGTGTGGGGTTACTGGGATGGCGTGCCTTTGGCACGCGTAATATTTGGTGTTTTTTTTATCGCAGCAGTACTAAATTGCAATATTAGGTTTTCAATTCTCATTTTTCAATTTTCAATTTATTCGTATCTTTGCACCCACATCTTCCACCCTATAAAATCCCACCCATTATGAAACACTGCATTACCCCCTTCCTTGCATTCGTATTGTTGATTGCGACAGCCACTGCCCAAGGCGAGTGGAAATGGGCGCACTACTGGACCGGACAAGACGGTACAACTACCAGTACTAGTTACCACAATTACATTTCTAACTCTGCTTTCGATGACGAGGGCAACTTGTATGTGTACGGTGCCATGGGTGACAACCCCGTAATGGATGGGGAACCTTTCGAGT